>NZ_JAWOSZ010000020.1:0-81738 GCF_033338615.1 Vibrio sp. Vb1980 | reverse complement strand
CAGCGAGGTGGCATTATAGAGATTGCGATCACATTGGCAAGCCCTTTTTCTCGTTTTTTTTGATTTTTTTATCGTTTGGGTGTTTTTTATTCTAAAAGGCGAGTTTTCACTACTATTCTACCTCCATACATCCTGTAATCGCCCTGAATAAGGAAAAAAGATGAGCTCAATGAGAAGCTACAAAGGTATAAAGCCTGAACTTGGTGAGCGTGTTTACGTTGACCCAACCTCTGTTTTAGTCGGTGATATCCGAATTGGCGATGATTCTAGCATTTGGCCACTGGTAGCAGCGCGAGGTGATGTAAACCACATTCACATTGGTGATCGAACGAATATTCAAGATGGCAGTGTTTTGCATGTCACCCATAAGAACGCCGAAAACCCAAACGGCTACCCATTGATTATTGGTAATGACGTTACGATTGGCCACAAAGTGATGCTGCACGGTTGTGAGATCCACGATCGTGTTTTGGTTGGTATGGGAGCTATTGTTTTAGATGCTGTTGTAATTGAGTCAGAGGTGATGATCGGAGCAGGCAGTTTAGTGCCACCTGGGAAAGTATTAGAAAGTGGCTACTTATATGTTGGAAGCCCAGTAAAACAAGCTCGCCCTCTATCAGAAAAAGAACGAGCTTTCTTGCAAAAGTCTGCCAACAACTATGTGCAGAACAAAAACGACTACTTAAATGAAGTAAAAGACTTGAACTAAAACCCTGTTAACCGATGATGATATGGCCTTCTTCGTTGAAGGCTTCATCTTCTATTAGCTCTTCAGCCATTTCTTCTAGGTCGAATCGGTAATCAGTAAACACTTTAATTGCCGCTTGCTCAGTTTCAATCAGTGAACCACTGAGCTTTTCTAACTTTTGTTTCGTCACAAAGCACTCTATTAGTGCGCCTGATTGTTGCGCCGAAAAGTTTACCGATTGTGATACTTCATCCCATGATTGAATATCTGGGAATAAGATGGATTGATTCATCGCTTATTGACCTTCAAGATTCTTTCTTAGTTCTCTGAGAATTTGTTTGGCACCAGGACGTAAGCCACGCCAGAGCATAAAGCTTTCCGCAGCCTGCCCAACTAACATTCCAAGACCGTCATACGCATGAGCGGCACCATTCTCTTTTGCCCATAAGTTAAAGCTCGTCACCCCTTTGCCATAAATCATGTCATAGCTTGTACTGTTAGCGGCAAAGATGGAGGATGAAATAGTCGGCAGTTCACCACTAAGAGAAGCGGATGTGGAGTTAATGATGACATCATACTCTTCATCAATACTTGCTATCTCTTTGGCGAGGATAGGACCGTGAGAGACAAACAGCTCTGCAAGCTCCTGTGCTTTACTAAAGGTACGGTTGGTAATGGTTAAAGAGGTCGGCTTTTGATCAAGTAGTGGCTTAATAACACCACGAGCTGCACCACCAGCGCCAATAATTAGGATTCGCGCGCCTTCCAATACAACCTGATGCTGAAGCAGATCTTGCACTAAACCTGCACCATCAGTGTTGTCACCGATGATTTCACCATCGTCTAACTTCTTGAGGGTATTTACCGCGCCTGCTAACTGAGCCCGTTCTGTCAATCGACTAGCAAATTGATAAGCATCTTCTTTAAATGGCATAGTGATGTTACACCCCTTGCCACCTTCAGCAAAAAACACCTTCGCCGCGTCAATAAAACCATCAACAGGTGCACTTTCTGCGGTGTACACCAAAGATTGATTAGTTTGACGAGCAAACAAGGTGTGAATGAATGGCGACTTACTGTGTCCGATAGGATTACCAAACACGGCATAGCGATCGATTTGCTGGGTCATTTCCTTACCTTTGTTCCTTACTTAGATATAGAGAAAACAGGGCCACCTGATTACAGATGACCCTATCACTATCTATCTATATAGAAAAGGAGATTCCGTGCTTACCACTCTCGTGGCGTTAGGTATCGCTCGTAAAGTTCAGCTTCTGGCGATCCCGCTTCTGGCTCGTAGCAGTACTCCCAGCGAGCGAGCGGCGGCATTGACATCAGAATCGACTCAGTACGCCCACCACTTTGTAAACCAAATAAGGTACCACGGTCATACACTAAGTTGAACTCTACGTAACGGCCGCGACGATATAGTTGGAATTCACGCTCACGCTCACCATACTCGATCTCTTTACGACGAGAAACGATCGGCAAGTAAGCCTGGCAATAGCCTTCACCGACTGCTTTGATGTAAGCAAAACACTTATCAAATTCCCACTGGTTTAGATCATCAAAGAACAAACCGCCAACGCCGCGAGTTTCATTACGATGTGGTAGGAAGAAGTATTTGTCACACCATGCTTTATGCTCTTGGTAAACATCGTCACCAAATGGCGCACAAAGCAGTTTTGCAGTGTCGTGCCATGATTGGCAATCTTCTTCAAATGGATAGAACGGCGTTAGGTCAAAACCACCACCAAACCACCAAATTGGGTCTTCGCCATCTTTTTCTGCAATAAAGAATCGGACATTGGCGTGTGAAGTCGGTACGTAAGGGTTTTTAGGGTGAATAACCAAAGAAACACCCATCGCTTCAAAACGACGACCCGCTAGCTCTGGGCGATGCGCTGTCGCAGATGCTGGCATTTCTTTCCCTTCCACATGCGAGAAGTTCACGCCTCCCTGCTCGAAAACAAGGCCATCACGCAAAACACGTGAGCGACCACCGCCCCCCAGACGCTCTCCTTTTTCACGTTGCCATGCATCTTCGACAAAGACGGCCTTTCCATCTTCTTGTTCTAACTGCTGACAAATGAAGTCCTGAAGTGACATCAAGAACTGCTTTACGGCGTGCTTATCGATCGCTGACATACGTTATTACCTATTACGTGAAACCTAATGATGGCTGGCTAGCAGGGTTAACCCTGTCTTAATATTTGTGAAGTTTTGGCGTCACGAATCTCGCTGGGTTTATCACGACCGCTGGTCTCGCCACGAAGAATGGCGACCAGCTTATCACCCAACTGCTCTTCGACTTCTTCCGTGGTCATACACGGTGGTAAGCCGGAAAGATTCGCGCTGGTAGAGGTTAACGGCTTTCCGAATGCATTACACATTTTTTGCACCAAAGGATGATCAGTCACACGAACCGCAATTGAATCAAACTGCCCTGAAACCCAGTTGGATACTTTATCGCTCGCTGGCATGATCCAAGTGTATGGGCCTGGCCAAGTGGCATGAACAGTCTGTAATTGTTCTTCAGTCAACTGAGATTCATCAATATAAGGCAAGAGCTGATCATAACTTGCCGCGATGAGAATCAGCCCTTTTTCTACCGGACGCTGCTTGAGCTCTAATAGCTTTTGAATTGCTTCTGGGTTATCTGGATCACATCCGACACCAAAAACCCCTTCTGTTGGATAGGCAATCACTTCGCCTTGCTTGAGTGCGTTGAGCACTTGTTCAAAGTTATCCACCGATTACTTCCTATTTGTTTGACTGTGTTGTTTTCACTAAGTGTACAAATATTCATTCTCAGACACTAAAGCAATTTTTTTATAAAATGTATCAATAGCGCCAACAACAAGACGCAAACGTTTGCTTGAGATAAAAATCCCCGTATAATGCGCACAAATTTATAGCTCACCTAATTTTTGCAGCTTAAAGGAGTTTGAGATGAAAGTCGGTATCATCATGGGTTCTAAATCCGATTGGCCAACCATGAAACTAGCAGCGGACATGCTAGATCAATTTGGCGTGCCTTACGAAACAAAAGTCGTGTCAGCACACCGAACTCCTCAATTACTGGCTGACTACGCTAGTGGCGCAAAAGAACGCGGCATCAAAGTTATCATCGCAGGCGCAGGTGGTGCAGCCCACCTACCAGGTATGGCGGCGGCGTTTACTAGTTTGCCAGTGCTTGGGGTTCCCGTTCAGTCTCGTGCACTGAAAGGTATGGATTCACTGCTTTCTATTGTACAGATGCCAAAGGGAATTGCGGTTGGTACATTGGCGATTGGCGAAGCGGGCGCAGCAAACGCCGGTATCCTAGCTGCGCAAATCCTAGGCACTCATGATGAAAACATCATGGCGAAGGTAGAAGCATTCCGTAATGAGCAAACGGAAACAGTTCTCGCAAATCCAAACCCTGCAGAGGATTAATCAGATGCATGTACTGGTTCTTGGTGCGGGTCAGTTGGCTCGTATGATGTCTCTGGCTGGTGCGCCACTGAATATTCAAATTTCAGCTTACGATGTCAGCAGCGGTGATGTCGTTCACCCTTTAACTCAACAGGTACTTGGCCATGGCTTGGAAAATGCGATTACGCAAGTTGATGTGATTACTGCCGAGTTCGAGCATATTCCACATGACGTGCTCAAGGTTTGCGAAGCGAGCGGCAAGTTCCTACCAAGTACGCAAGCCATCAAAGCAGGTGGTGATCGCCGTATTGAAAAAGCACTGCTTGATGATGCCGGCGTGCGCAACGCGAAATACTACGTCATTGAAACTCGTGAAGACTTTGACCGCGCAATTGAACACGTTGGTATGCCAATGGTTCTGAAAAGTGCATTAGGTGGTTACGATGGTAAAGGCCAATGGCGCTTAAAAGAAGCTTCTCAAGTCGACGACATTTGGACTGAGATGTCGGAGTGCATCGCGGCAACACCAACTCAAGCGATTGTTGCTGAAGAGTTTGTTCCTTTTAACCGCGAAGTATCACTGGTTGGTGCTCGAAGCAAAGATGGCAGTGTGGAAGTGTATCCTCTGGCAGAGAACGTCCACACCAACGGTGTATTGAGTCTTTCTACTGCGATTGATGCGCCAGGGTTACAGGAACAAGCAAAGCAAATGTTCACGGCAGTCGCAGATAGCCTAGATTACGTTGGCGTATTAGCGCTTGAGTTCTTTGATGTCGATGGGGCACTTTTAGTGAATGAGATTGCTCCACGCGTGCACAACTCTGGTCACTGGACACAGCAAGGTGCAGAAACGTGTCAGTTTGAAAACCATCTGCGCGCAGTGTGCGGCTTACCATTAGGTAGTACGAAATTGGTTCGTGAAACCTCAATGATTAATATTCTTGGTGAAGACACACTACCAGAAGCATTGTTATCAATGGATGGTTGCCACATTCATTGGTATGGCAAAGAGAAACGTGCAGGTCGCAAGATGGGACATATCAACGTGTGTGGCGACTACCCAGGAGAATTGCACCGTAGGTTGTGCGCTCTGGCAGACATCTTAGACCCAATAGCTTTCCCAGCCGTGCAAGCGTTCGCTAAACAGCCTCAACACTAACGTTTGGCAGCAAAAAAACAAAAAAGGGTCGCACGATGCGACCCTTTTCAATTCCTTTGATTCATTTACCCTTGCTGGGTGTGCTGACACTTACGATTAGCACATTGCAATTTCACACCACTGGCAAGTTTCTTCTCCACCAACAGAGTAAAACCACACTCTTCGCATCGCCCCTTGACCGGAGCAAGGTTCACAGCAAATTTGCATTTAGGGTAGTTATCACACGCGTAGAATGTTTTGCCAAATCGGGTTTTACGCTCAACCAAATGTCCTTTGCTACATTCAGGACACGCTTGATGCTCTTGCGACTGTTTTTCTGGCTCTGGTTGATTAATCGACTCAATATGATGGCACGCCGGATAGTTACTGCAACCAACAAACATGCCGTAGCGCCCTTGGCGGAGTACCAACTCATTGCCACACTCAGGACAAGGCACACCCAACTCTTTCACGATGTGTCCATCATTGTTGTGCAGGGCTTTGATGTAATCACAGCTTGGGTAGTGGCTACAGCCGAGAAATGGGCCATGTTTTCCGTGCTTGAGAGCTAGCTCACCACCACATTTTGGACACGGCTCGTGCTCCAAAGCGTGTTCATGGGCAGAGAAAAGGGTGTTGTCGATTTTACTACTCATACTTACCGTTTCGTGAAAAACACACAAAAAGACAAGCTCGCGTTTATTCTAGTTAAACTCGAACTTGCCCAGATGGTTAGTGAAGAATCCCTTGTTCCTTGGTGTACAACAGCTCTTCCATTAGCGTGTAAGCGTTTTCGTTGCCAGGCACATTAAACAGCACCATCAGAATGATCCATTTGAGGTCTTCAAGCTCAAACTCACTCGTTTCTAATCCCATCACTCGGTCAATCACCATTTCGCGAGTTTCTGTGGTTAACACATTGATTTGCTCGAGAAACAATAGAAATCCTCGGCATTCCAAATCTAAACGCTGCATCTCTTTCGCTGTGTAGATACGAGTTGATGACGAAGCCATGCAAGTCGAGATTGCAGAAGAGGTGTCACTTTGCTGCAATGCGGCAAGCTCTTCTAACCAGACAAGGGCTTTGTAGATATCTTTTTGTTGGAAGCCTGCACGGAGCAATTCTTCTTCCAACTCGTCTTGTTCGACCTGTAACTCTGCATCGCTATGGATGTAGGTTTCGAATAGATACATCAGTATATCCATCATCATAGCTAGCCCCTCCCCTTTCGAATATAGCCACCTGAAACCGCAACGACATGCCCAGAGAGTTCTAACTCTAAGAGCTGCATCATGACTTCTTGGACAGGTATATTGGTCCTGTTTGCAAGAATATCAACCGGTGTAGCTTCACTTCCTACGTTAGCTAACAGCTGAGGAAATGGCAATTCTTCTTCATCATTTAACGTAGAAAATAAATCGGTACTCTGATTAATAGACCAATCAAGCAAGGACTGTATTTCATCTAAGACATCTTTCGTCTTTTCTACGAGGCAAGCGCCATGACGTATCAACTGGTTTCCACCGCAGGCATTGGGGGCATTGATTGACGCTGGCAGCGCAAATACTTCTCGACCTTGCTCAAGCGCGTAACGAGCTGTAATTAACGAGCCGCTCTTTTTCGCCGCCTCGACGACCAGTACACCAAGCGATAATCCACTAATAATACGATTACGACGCGGGAAGTTTTCTGGGCGCGGCTTGGCATTAGGCCGAAACTCAGACACCAAAGCCCCGTGTTCAATAACACGTTGCGCTAAACTACGATGACGTGCTGGATAAATATTTGCTAAACCAGATCCTAGCACCGCAATCGTCTTACCACCCGCTTGCAACGCACCATCATGCGCATGACCATCAATGCCTAAAGCGAGACCACTGGTGACAATAAAATCGTGCTGAACAAACTCTGCAGCAAACTGACGTGCATGCTGTAATCCATCAATACTCGCATTTCGACTGCCAACCATCGCGATTTGTGGCTGAGAGAGACAAGTAGGGTTTCCTTGAACAAAAAGTAGAGGTGGCGGTGCAACGATTTGTTTGAGTTGAGGTGGATAACGCGGGTCAGTCAGTGTCAGGATATGATGATTTGTAGAAGCCTCAAGCCAGCTTAAACAAGCATCGACTTCTTTATCTGTTGAAGCCCAAGCTTGAATTTGCTTAGTTGTTAACCCAAGTTGTTGTAGCTGTTCGGGAGAGAAGTTTACGATGTTACGTGGCGTGTCTCTTGCCAGTAGCTTATTCATTTTGACGCCGCCAATGCCTGGTAAACAACTCAGTTTTAACCAGGCAGCGAGATCATCGTTATTTCGTCGATTCATCGATGGTTAATTCGTCCGCCAACGGTGACACCACCGAAATATCTTGGTTAATGGGCTTCGTACTGTTAGTGATCAGTGCCAAGCTAAAGTACTCATAAGGACGAATGACCAGCAACTCACCAACTTTGCTTTGAGGCAAGGTGATTTTCTGATCAAGCACGCCAAACTCTTTCTTGAACTCATCGCCGTCTTTGTAAACTGGGTGCGCGTCTTCTTTTAAATCAAACACACTGCCTTGCTTCAGATTGTCTGACGTGCCTTTATCAATCACCACGACTTGGTTAGTTGAACTAAAGCGAATACCTTCGATATTGCCTAGTAACTTTGCAGAACTGCCTTGTGGCGACGGCAGCGGATAGAACGTAGTCGTGAAGTCAGTATTCTCAACCGATTGATTTGGCAACGCGATATCGTTACGTAGGATTTCTTGCATTTGCGATGTAAGCTTCAAACCTGAATAATCACTCGAAGCTTCAACGAGCTCGCCTTTGGCAATCAAACGCAGCGCGGTAATCTCTTCGGACACATCGCCACGCGAAAAGGTAGCTACTGGTCGGTAAATAGCCCAACCTGTCGCGGTCTGATTGCCATTGATATACAGCACATCTTCTGCAGTCAGATACTTACTGCCTTTGCTGCTACCCATCACTTTTGCTGCTCTGTTCAACGAATCTTTATCTAGCAACCGATCCGATTTAAGGTAAGGCATCACCAAACCTTCCGCGACCGTTGGTACGGCTTTCTTTTCTGTGATGCGAGCTTTCGGGCTAAGCTTCTTAACCGGTTTTAGGCTCAACACGGGCTGACCGTTAATCCACACCAAAGACAGCTTATCTCCGGGATAAATTAAATGAGGGTTATCGATTTCCGGGTTTACTTGCCATAAACGAGGCCACAACCACGGGCTATCTAAGTACATGGCCGAAATATCCCATAGCGTATCGCCCTTCACGACTACATACGTTTGTGGCGCATCATCTTTAACAGTCAGTGGGTTCGCATCCACATTTGCTACAGCGTTGAAAGAGAAAAGTAACGGCAACGTAACACTGGCAACGTTGCGGAAAATTCGATTCATGACCCTCGTCCTTGGTCTATTAAGCAGGAACCAGAATGGAAATTGGTGCAAGGATGCTGTCATTTAGGCTATAAAATGTCTAGAATTGAGCCAACAAGGTTTGTGCTGTTTCGGCACAGTTCAATATTTCGAGTGAATATGTCTGTATTACAAGTATTAACATTCCCGGATGATCGCCTGCGCACAGTCGCAAAGCCTGTTGAAGCGGTGACCCCTGAGATTCAAAAAATCGTCGATGACATGATTGAAACCATGTACGACGAAGAAGGTATTGGCCTTGCTGCAACGCAGGTTGATATCCACAAACGTATCGTAGTGATTGATATTTCAGAAACTCGCGATGAGCCGATGGTGCTAATCAACCCTGAGATTCTGGAAAAGCGTGGCGAAGATGGCATCGAAGAAGGCTGTCTGTCGGTACCAGGTGCGCGCGCACTTGTGCCTCGCGCTGCAGAAGTTACCGTAAAAGCACTGGATCGTGATGGCAAAGAGTTCACCTTTGAAGCCGACGACCTGCTAGCGATTTGTGTTCAACACGAGCTTGATCACTTACAAGGTAAGCTGTTCGTGGATTACCTATCGCCACTGAAACGCAAACGCATTCAGGACAAGCTAGCGAAAATCAAACGCTTTAACGAGAAGCAGCAAAACGCTTAATCTCGAACCATACCAATTAGAAGGAAGTCTACCTTGAGTCAGTCTTTACGAATTGTCTTTGCAGGTACTCCGGATTTCGCCGCCCGTCACTTGGCGGCGTTGTTGTCTTCGGAGCATGAAGTCATCGCGGTTTACACAAACCCAGATCGTCCAGCGGGTCGTGGCAAAAAATTGGCTGCGCCACCGGTAAAACAACTGGCGCTAGAACACAATATCCCGGTTTACCAACCTGAAAGCTTTAAGTCCGACGAAGCGAAACAAGAACTTGCCGATCTGAACGCCGACCTCATGGTTGTCGTGGCGTACGGTATGCTGCTGCCACAAGCGGTTCTTGATACCCCTAAACTGGGTTGTATCAACGTACATGGTTCTATCCTACCTCGTTGGCGTGGTGCGGCTCCAATCCAACGCTCTATTTGGGCGGGCGATGCAGAAACTGGCGTGACCATCATGCAGATGGACATCGGTCTCGACACTGGTGATATGCTGAAGATTGCAACTCTGCCAATCGAAGCGACAGATACCAGCGCTTCAATGTACGAAAAATTGGCTGAGCTTGGTCCAGAAGCCCTGATTGACTGCCTAGTAGACATTGCTGCGGGTAAAGCAGTGCCAGTGAAGCAAGACGATGAGCTAGCGAACTATGCGAAAAAGCTCAGCAAAGAAGAAGCACGCATCAACTGGAACGACGATGCGGCGCACATTGAGCGCTGCGTTCGTGCATTTAACCCATGGCCAATGAGCCACTTTGAGGCGGCAGAAAACAGCATCAAAGTATGGCAAAGCCGTGTGGCAGAGCAAACCAGTGATAAGCCAGCCGGCACCATCGTACAAGCAGATAAAACCGGTATTTATGTTGCGACAGGCAACGGCGTACTGGTGCTAGAGCAACTGCAAGTTCCTGGCAAAAAAGCCATGTCAGTTCAGGATATTCTGAATTCGCGTGCGGCTTGGTTTGAAGTTGGCACTCTGCTGGTTTAAGCCATACTAGGGGTTATTATCCCCGATTATACGAACTTTTAGAGGGCAGAGATGCCCTCCTTTACTTTAAGGTACTCATCATGAATGTTCGCGCTGCGGCTGCTAACGTCCTGTATCTTGTCGTCGACAAGGGCCACTCACTTTCAAGCGCTCTTCCAGCGGCTCAACAAACGGTACGACCTCGTGACCACGCTCTGTTACAAGAGATCTGTTACGGTGCGCTACGTTACCTACCTCGCCTAGAAATGATCGCAAACCAATTGATGGATAAGCCGCTAAAAGGCAAACAACGTGTATTCCATCACCTAATTCTGGTTGGTATTTACCAACTGAGCTTCATGCGCATTCCTGCGCACGCAGCTGTCGGTGAAACGGTTGAAGGCACTAAAGAGCTGAAAGGTCCTCGTCTGCGTGGTTTGATTAACGCGGTATTGCGTAACTACCAGCGCAACCAAGAAGAACTCGACCAAATGGCCGTCAGCAACAACGCTGGCAAGTACGGTCACCCAAGCTGGTTACTAAAACTGCTGCAAGAGGCCTACCCACAGCAATGGGAAAGCATTGTTGAAGCGAACAACCAAAAAGCACCAATGTGGCTGCGTGTGAACCATCAACACCACACTCGTGATGAATACCTTGCGCTGCTCAAAAATGAAAACATTGATAGCACGCCACACACAGAAGCAATGGACGCCATAAAATTGGCCGCACCATGTGACGTGATGAAGCTACCTGGTTTTGAAAAAGGTTGGGTTTCGGTCCAAGATGCGGCGGCGCAGCTCTCGATCAACTATCTAAAACCACAAGACGGCGAACTGATTTTAGATTGCTGTGCAGCGCCAGGTGGCAAGACGGCGCACATTCTAGAGCGCACGTCAGGCAGTGAAGTGGTCGCGATTGACTGCGACGACACACGCTTGAAACGTGTGCATGAAAACCTGAAGCGTCTCAACCTTCAGGCAAAAGTGGTTTGCGGTGATGCGCGTAATCCACAAGAATGGTGGCAAGGCGAGCAATTTGATCGCATTTTGCTGGATGCCCCATGTTCTGCGACTGGCGTGATTCGTCGTCACCCAGACATCAAATGGCTACGTCGTGCAGACGACATCACCGCATTAGCAGAGCTGCAAAGTGAAATTTTTGATGCCATGTGGACGCAACTGAAGCCCGGCGGCACCATGGTTTACGCGACTTGTTCAATCACACCGCAAGAAAACGTGGAGCAAGTAAAAGCGTTTTTAGCACGTACCGCGGATGCGCAACTGCTGGATTCTGATCCCGACCAGCCTGGTCGTCAAATTCTACCAGGCGAAGAAGATATGGATGGTTTCTACTACGCAGTGCTAACTAAAACACACGCGTAACAGCATGCTAAATAGGGCGATTGAAGTGATTTCAATCGCCTTTTTCAGATACGAGAAAAGAGTATGAAGATCATTATTCTTGGTGCAGGTCAGGTTGGCGGCACACTGGCAGAAAACCTAGTGGGTGAAAACAACGACATCACCATCGTCGACAATAATGCCGACCGACTGCGTGAATTGCAGGACAAATACGACCTACGTGTGGTCAATGGCCATGCGAGCCATCCAGACGTGCTACACGAAGCTGGCGCGCAAGACGCCGATATGCTCGTCGCAGTAACCAACACTGATGAAACCAACATGGCCGCCTGTCAGGTCGCGTTCACTCTATTCAATACCCCAAACCGCGTTGCGCGTATTCGCTCTCCAGAATATCTAGCCGAAAAAGAAGCCCTGTTTAAATCTGGTGCTATTCCTGTTGATCACCTTATCGCACCAGAAGAACTCGTTACGAGCTACATCGAACGTCTGATCCAATACCCAGGCGCGCTGCAAGTGGTGAGCTTTGCTGAACAGAAAGTCAGCCTAGTGGCGGTGAAAGCCTACTATGGTGGCCCGTTGGTGGGTAATGCGCTATCTGCTTTGCGTGAGCACATGCCGCACATTGATACCCGTGTGGCAGCTATTTTCCGCCAGGGTCGCCCGATTCGCCCACAAGGCACCACGATTATTGAAGCCGACGATGAAGTGTTCTTCGTTGCAGCAAGTAATCATATTCGCTCAGTGATGAGTGAGCTTCAGCGCCTAGAAAAACCGTACCGCCGCATCATGATTGTTGGCGGGGGTAACATCGGCGCAAGCTTGGCAAAACGCCTAGAGCAAACTTACAGCGTGAAGCTGATTGAGCGTAACTACCAGCGTGCAGAAAAGCTCTCTGAGCAACTAGAAAACACCATCGTGTTCTGCGGTGATGCGGCAGACCAAGAGCTTCTCTCGGAAGAGAACATCGACCAAGTCGACGTCTTCATCGCGCTGACCAACGAAGATGAAACCAACATCATGTCTGCAATGTTGGCAAAACGCATGGGCGCTAAAAAAGTGATGGTGCTGATCCAACGTGGCGCTTATGTAGACCTGGTACAAGGCGGCGTAATTGATGTAGCAATCTCACCTCAGCAAGCCACTATTTCAGCCTTGCTAACGCACGTTCGTCGCGCTGATATCGTAAACGTATCCTCACTTCGCCGCGGCGCTGCGGAAGCGATTGAAGCCGTCGCTCACGGTGATGAAAGTACATCTAAAGTGGTTGGACGTGCGATTGGAGATATAAAGCTTCCACCTGGGACCACCATTGGTGCTATCGTTCGTGGCGAAGAAGTTCTTATTGCCCACGACCGTACGGTCATCGAGCAGGATGATCATGTGGTGATGTTCCTGGTCAACAAAAAATACGTATCAGACGTCGAAGCGCTATTCCAACCGAGTCCATTTTTCCTCTAGGATTTTCCTATGGTCAACTTACGTCCCGTACTGTTTGTTATCGGGCTGGTTTTATCCAAACTGGCCCTGTTTATGTACGTGCCGACTTTGGTCGCTTTCTTTACCGGTACGGGGGGATTCCTCGATTTCGCCCAAGCCGTTGTGATCACGCACCTTGCCGCCTTCATCTGCCTAACGATAGGTCGAACCGCCAAGTTCAAACTCAGCGTACGCGATATGTTCCTCATCACCAGTTTGGTTTGGACCATCGCGAGTGCGTTTGCCGCCTTGCCATTTGTGTTTATCAACCACATCAGCTTCACCGACGCCTACTTCGAAACGATGTCGGGTATCACCACTACGGGCTCAACGGTGCTCAGTGGCCTAGACAACATGGCGCCGAGCATCTTGCTGTGGCGCTCTATTTTACAGTGGCTTGGTGGCATTGGTTTTATCGTGATGGCGGTAGCAGTGTTACCTATGCTGAATGTCGGTGGTATGAAGCTATTCCAAACCGAATCATCAGATTGGTCGGATAAAAGTAGTCCAAGAGCGAAAACGGTCGCCAAAAACATCGTAGCGGTTTATTTAATGCTAACGGGCTTATGTATTTTGGGCTACTTGGTCACTGGCATGAACCTGTTCGAAGCAATCAACCATGCCTTTACTACGCTATCGACGGGTGGATACTCTACATCTGATGGGTCAATGAACCACTTCTCTAATGGCGCACACTGGGTGGCCACTACCTTTATGTTCTTAGGTGGTTTGCCGTTTTTGCTCTTTATCGCCGCGTTACGTAAACGCCGTATTGATGTGTTGGTTAACGACGCTCAAGTTAGAGGATTTGCGTACCTGTTCGTATTCTCAAGCTTAGTGATTTCAGCTTGGTTAGTGATTCGAGATGGGTACACCATTTTGGATGCCCTGCGAGTGTCGATGTTTAATATTGTCTCTGTCGTCACCACAACTGGCTTTGGCTTAGAAGACTTCACCGCATGGGGCGCATTACCCACTACTCTTTTCGCATTCTTAATGATGGCGGGAGCATGCTCAGGATCAACGTCTGGCGGGATCAAAATCTTCCGCTTCCAAATTGCGATGACGCTGCTAAACAAACAAATGATGAAGTTGATTCACCCTTCAGGGGTGTTTGTACAGCGTTATAACCAGCGACCGGTGAATGATGATATTGTTCGCTCAGTGGTGGCATTTGGCTTGATGTTTTTTATCACCATTATCTTTATCGCGGGTTGTTTAAGTGCTCTTGGCCTCGACCCTGTGACCAGTATTTCTGGCTCAATCACCGCCGTTGCCAATGTTGGCCCTGGTATGGGCAGTGTGATTGGCCCGACAGGCAACTTCGCGCCTCTGCCCGATACTGCCAAATGGCTCTTAAGCTTTGGGATGTTAATGGGCCGCTTGGAAATTCTGACTATTCTTGTACTGTTCTTTCCTGCGTTTTGGCGCCGCTAAGCAGACTCTAATTAAAAGGTATAACAATGAAAACATGGATTACTCTGGCGACCCTACTTGCCGCCTCATCCACATACGCCGCCGAGGTCATCACTTTAGCCGATGGTCGAGAAGTGAAGTTGAACGATGACTTTACCTGGGAATACGTCATGAAAAAACCGGCGCAGCAAGCGACGGAGACACAAACAACAGCAAGCGTAGTTGAAACAATCGCAGCTCCTGCGATTGCGACAATTCCAGTGGTAACGAAAACCGTTGGCACGACCGTGGTGGTAAACGCCAAAAAGCCAACCATGCAGCTATCAGATTCAGGTGTGGATATATTGATTGGTTCAGCAAGCTATCAAAGCGGTGAGCTTATTTTGCCTACATCAATCACTAACCAAAGCTCTCAATCTGTCATTCAAGTGGAAGTTGAGGTGCAAGTGTTTGATATGTCTGGTCAGCAACTGGCAAAAGAAAACGTGACGGTTTGGCAATCCATCAAGCGCATGGCGGATACCTACCTGCGACCACAGCAAGCGGAACAAGGTAAGAGCATTAAATTGGCTGTACCGCAATCACAGCAATACCAGTTTTCTGCCAAAGTGCTAGAGGTAAAAACTCGCTAATACGTGTTTAATATTCTTTGTTGAGCCTATCGGCTAGATAGGCTCAACAAAGTAATAAATCGCAAAGAAATGGCACACGCAGCCAGCCAAAACAAAGCCGTGCCAGATCGCATGGTTAAAGGGAATGCGCTTCGCAACGTAGAAAATCACCCCCAGTGAATACACAATTCCACCAGCGGCAAGCAGTGTAAGTCCGCCGACATCCAAGTTAATAGCTAATTGATAAATCACAATCAACGATAACCATCCCATCACCAAATACGTCATCAAAGAAAGCTTTTTAAATCGATAGACGAACGCAACTTTCATGATGATGCCGATCAACGCAATGCTCCAAATAACGATCATCAACCCAAATGCTAGAGGTGTTCTTAAGCTGACTAACAAGAAAGGGGTATAGCTGCCTGCTATCAAAAGATAAATAGCACAATGGTCGAAGGTTTTTAGCCAACGTTTCGCTTTGGGATGAGGGATCGCATGATAGAGCGTCGAGGCCAAAAATAGCACGATAATACTCGCACCATAAATCGCCATACTGGTAAGCGTTAAAGTGTCAGCTTGATGGTCTATGGCTTTAACTAACAGCAGTATCAAGCCAACAATACCAAAAATCATCCCTATACCGTGGGTGATGGTATTGGCCAGTTCTTCACGTTGACTGTATTGAGGTTTCTGCAGCTCGGGCATCAATGCGCCTATACTAGAGTTTGAAATTTGCTCTAGTATGGCACATTAGGCTTACACGTGTAAGCTTAAATTAAGACTCATGAACGGCAGTAGTTTGATCGAGATAATTGAGTACCAGTTCGCCAACTTGATCTGGCTTAGTCGTGGCAGGAATGGTCAGCTCTCGCTTGAGTTTGCCACTACCCAGTAAGCTCGCGAGCATGCCACCTTGCCCCTTGCGTGTGCGGTCAACTTCAAACCACAACTTGAGCTCTTGCTCACTGCGGTGGGCAACAAATTCTAATTCGCGCCACACGCCGTGGTAAGGTCCGTCGGTTGGCACCAGTTCAAACTCTTGCACAAATGGTAGATCGAATCCTTTCACTTCCTCGCATTCCACCTGGCGAATTCGTAAACCTTGCGCTTCAAATGCAGATAGTACCGCATCCATCAGTGGATCAGGTCGAACGGTGAGGATGTCTTTATCAGTCGGATCCAAAGCAGCAGCAACGTCTAAGCCGGTTTCTAACCATACTTTGGCATCACCAATGGTGACAGGCGTGTTCCAAGGCACATCGAGCTTAACATCGAAGGTACGCTCTTCGCCGGAATGGATGGTAAATGCGTAAGGGAGACTCCACTTAGCAAGCACATGAGTTTGAGGTACTCGGCGCATGCTGTGTCCTTCTCGCGCACCACGGTCATCAGGGGCTTCGGCGATGTAGCGGCAACAGAGTTTTAAATCAATGTTGTCGATCGCTTGTTCAGTCGCACCACCATATACATGGATCGACACATCCACACTTTGACCTGGGTATAGCACGTCTTGGTTTAAGATTGAGTCGACCTTCGCGCTCCCAATCCCAAAACTGGCAAGTGTCTTCTTCAAAAATGACATAGGCACCTCCTTCATCGAGATCTCATACTACTACTGCTGATCGTGGGATCAAACAAAAATTGCCTCGAACATCGCGACAAAATGACAAAATCTAAACAATTCAATTGCTCAACTATCGACCAATTATTACAAGGATGCTAATCTTACACTTGATATGCATGCATATCGGTATTCCTGACTCATTAACTGGATTGGCGAGAGCCAGAAGAGTGATTCTTCAATCTTGTTGGAGCCTAGCTCATAATGATTCAGGCCATTACATCGGCAATGGATATGCCTGACAGTTAGGTAAATTAATGCGCCCAACAACAGTCAGGTTCGCACACACTAATACTAGTGCAATGCGCCGCCGCAGTGGCTTTACTACTGCACCAAAGGCAAAGCAAGTTGCGCCAGCAATGACATTGGTTGAGAAGACAGCAATGATGTCGAGTGTTCCGGCCAAAGTTATCAAAGCAGCTTAATCAAAAGCGCGGCGCCAGCTGCGCTTTTTTCTTTGCACGCGACTCATAAAACTTCAAAGACATAAAACAAACTACAGAGAAAGAGATAGTTTTTCCTATTTGGTCTTCGCAAAGCAATTTGGTACCTTTACTGCTAATTACACCTATAAATTCTGTGGAGAAAGAAATGAAGTGTCATCGCATTGAAGAACTGCTTGAGCTACTAGAACCTGAATGGCATAAAGATCAAGAGCTGAATCTATTGCAGTTCATCGTTAAGCTAGCAAAAGAAGCAGGCTATGAAGGAAAGCTAGAAGATCTGACCGACGATGTACTGATCTACCACCTTAAAATGCGTAATAGCAGCAAAGATGAAATGATCCCTGGACTCAAAAAAGACCAAGAGGACGATTTTAAAACGGCGATCCTACGCGCTCGTGGCATCATCAAATAACCAGCTCAACAGCCAGTATTCTTTAAGCGACTCTCTCTGTGAGTCGCTTTTTTATAACCAAAGTTTTTAGTCCCACAATTGGTTATAACTGTTCAGCCAATTATCAGGTTAACTGTACTGATTTTTGTTGTTAAACATTGACTGCGTTAAAGAAACGGAATTGTTATTGATTGTATAATCGCCGTTCATCAGTATTTACTAAAATAATTATGTTCGGTCATCTTTATGACGGAACGAGCAGCAATGTCATCGAGCGACATCAATAGAAATGACGCCGTACATTATAAAAGCCTAAGAAGGATGAGTGCATGAGTCAGGACAAGATCGATATCAAAGATGTGACTCCTAAAACCTATAATCCCAAAACCCACAAAGGAAACGGGGATCGATTCAACCCAAGTAATCGCATCTATGTACGCGAAAGCAAAGGGACTTACCAGAAACTGCGTCGTTACGGTGGTTGGTTCTTACTGCTTCTCTTCGCTTTGATACCGTGGATTCCCTACGGTGAACGTCAAGCGATCTTGCTTGATATTGGCAACCAACAGTTCAACTTTTTCGGTACCACCCTGTACCCACAAGATCTTACCCTACTCGCCTTGCTGTTTGTGATCGCGGCGTTTGGGTTGTTCTTTATTACCACCTTCTTGGGTCGGGTTTGGTGTGGCTATCTCTGCCCACAAACCGTCTGGACCTTCATGTATATCTGGTTTGAAGAGAAGCTGGAAGGTAGTGCCAATAAACGCCGCAAACAAGACTCCAATAAGCTGACGGCGAATTTAGCGATGCGTAAAACCGTCAAACATATAGCTTGGTTTGCCATTGCACTCGCCACTGGTTTTACTTTTGTTGGCTACTTCGTGCCAATGAAGCAATTGGTTATCGACTTTTTCACCTTTAACGCCAACTTCTGGCCCGTCTTTTGGGTAATGTTCTTTGCCATTTGTACTTATGGTAATGCTGGCTGGATGCGTTCCATCATGTGTATTCACATGTGTCCTTACGCGCGCTTCCAGTCTGCCATGTTTGATAAAGACACCTTCATCGTTGGCTACGATGCAAAACGTGGGGAAAAACGTGGCCCACGTCCGCGCAAAGCCGATCCAAAGCAACTTGGTTTGGGTGATTGTATTGATTGTGACTTGTGTGTGCAGGTGTGCCCAACAGGTATCGATATTCGTGACGGCTTGCAGTATGAATGTATCAACTGTGGCGCCTGTATTGATGCGTGTGACAACACCATGGATCGCATGGGCTACGAGAAAGGCCTAATTAGTTACACCACCGAGCACCGCTTATCGGGTAAGAGTACCAAAGTCATGCGTCCGAAGCTGCTAGGCTATGGTGCCGTACTACTCGTCATGGTCGGTCTTTTCTTTGCCCAAATTGCAGCGGTAGACCCAGCCGGCATGAGTGTTATTCGCGACCGTAACCAACTGTTCCGCGTTAATAGCTCGGGCGAAGTAGAAAACACCTACACCCTCAAAGTGATCAACAAAACTCAGCAAGTGCAAGAGTACTCGTTGGATGTTGAAGGGCTATCCGATGTAAGCTGGTATGGTAAGCAGACAATTCAGGTCCAGCCAGGTGAGGTATTAAACCTGCCAATGAGTCTTGGTGCCGATCCTGACAAGCTAAACTCTGCGATTACGACAATTCAGTTTATACTCACCGATAAGAGCAACGAATTCACTATTGAAGTAGAAAGCCGTTTTATTAAAAAACTATAGCGCTACTTCAGTGACTAACGGAAAAAGGCTCAGTAATGAGCCTTTTTGTTTATATGTCCCAAAGTATGTTTAACTTTGACGCCCTTACCCCAGACTTTATGTGGTACGCGTTAGAAAGCATCGGCGTTCGCGCAGAATCAGGCTTTCTTCCCCTCAATAGCTACGAAAACCGTGTTTATCAATTCACTGACGAAGAGCGTCGTCGTTATGTCGTCAAGTTTTACCGTCCTGAACGTTGGAGCAATGAACAGATCCAAGAGGAACACGACTTTACTTTAGAGCTGATTGGCAATGAGATCCCCGTCGCACCACCTGTGCGCATCAACGGTGAAACCCTGCATCACTATCAAGGCTATGCTTTTGCGCTGTTTGATAGCGTGGGTGGTCGCCAATACGAGGTTGACAATTTAGATCAGCTCGAAGGTGTAGGGCGTTTCCTTGGCCGAATCCATAAAGTCGGCAGCCGCCAAGCCTTCCAACATCGTCCTACTATTGGCTTACAAGAATACCTGTATCAACCAAGAGAGATTCTGCAAAACGCCAATATGATTCCAATGCACTTGGAGAACAGCTTCTTCAATGACTTGGATATGCTGATCAAATCAATTGAAAGCCACTGGCAAGAAGGCTTCAATATCATTCGTTTGCATGGCGATTGCCACCCAGGCAATATTTTGTGGCGAGATGGCCCTATGTTTGTTGATTTGGATGACGCTCGTAACGGCCCTGCAGTACAAGACTTATGGATGCTATTGAACGGTGAACGCCAAGACAAACTGATGCAGTTGGATATTGTTTTAGAGGCTTACCAAGAGTTTTGCGACTTTAATCCTGCAGAATTGAAACTAATCGAGCCACTTCGCGGTCTACGAATGGTGCACTATATGGCATGGCTAGCAAAACGTTGGCATGACCCTGCATTTCCTCTCGCTTTTCCATGGTTTAATGAGCCAAAATACTGGGAAGGTCAGGTCCTTGCATTTAAAGAGCAGATCGCCGCTTTAGAAGAAGCACCGCTGTCTTTAATGCCTCAATGGTAAGTCAGGCCAAAAATTCAAAAATGGAGATATTTCGATGAAAAAACTGTTCGCACTGTTTTCTATGCTGATGTTAAGCCTGTCGGCACATGCAGCGCAATTCAAAGAAGGTGAACATTACAAAGTATTGGATCTTGAGGCATCAAAAAAACCTCTTGTGACGGAGTTTTTCTCTTTCTACTGCCCGCACTGCAATAGCTTTGAACCAGTTATCCAGCAACTGAAAAAGCAGTTGCCAGAAGGTACTAAGCTATTAAAAAACCACGTTTCTTTCATGGGTGGCAACATGGGCCCATCAATGAGCAAAGCCTACGCAACGATGGTTGCACTAAAAGTGGAAGACAAAATGGTGCCAGTGATGTTTAACCGCATCCACAATCTAAAGAAAGCACCACGTAATGATGAAGAACTTCGTCAAATCTTCCTTGATGAAGGTGTAGATGCGAAAAAATTCGATTCTGCATTCAAAGGCTTCGCGGTTGATTCAATGGTTCGCCGTATGGACAAGCAATTTGAAAACAGCGGTCTAACCGGCGTTCCTGCGGTTATCGTTAACAACAAATACCTAGTTCAAGCACAAAGCATCAAAACGATGGATGAGTACTTCTCTCTGGTGAACTACTTGCTGACACTAAAATAAGCACATTGATATCAATCAAAAGGGGAGCACATCGCTCCCCTTTTGTTTATTTGTAAATCTCTTGTAGTAACCGATCTTTTTCTTGCCACACATCACTCAGCCATTGCTGAAATTGCCGCTTATAGGGCTTATCGTTGAAGTAATCACCAAGCACTCTTTCATCAACGGGTAACACATTTACACGCACAACCACCTTGCTCATGCGGCCCATCAATAAATCCTTGAACGGTTTATGCGTATTTTCTGGGTACGCCAACGTAACGTCGATAATGCTCTCGAACTGCTCCCCCATCGCCGCTAACGTGTACGCAATCCCGCCCGACTTTGGTTGCAGCAAATATTGATAGTTTGCTTTACTCTTACGCTGCTTTTCTTCGGTAAATCGGGTTCCTTCGACATAGTTAACCACTGTGGTTGGAGTGTGTTTGAATTTAGCGCACGAGCGACGTGTCGTCTCTAAATCTTGACCTCGCTTATGAGGATTGCGGATCAGATACTCTCGCGAATAGCGACGCATAAATGGCATATCGAGCGCCCAACACGCCATCCCGATGAAAGGCACATACAGCAGTTGTTGCTTGAGGAAAAACTTCGGCATGGGAATACGGTCTTTAAACACGCAGCAAAGCACAACAATATCTGTCCAACTGAGATGATTACTGATCAGCAGATACCACCCGTCTTTTTTAAGCGCTTCACCGCCCTGAACATCCCACTCAACACGGTTAGATACCGCCAGAATGCACGCATTAACGGTAGCCCATAACCACATCACCTTATTGGCACAAACGGTCGCTAGTGCTTTTAGCTTTACGCCAGGAAGCAATATTTTAAATACAGCGATAACACAAATTGCGAGTGAACAAACCGCAGAATTGAGAATCACAAAAGAAGCGTTAAAAAAAAATAACAAATATGCCAACATGATAGTCAAACAACAGTGATAATGTGTGAAGAATAAAACAGCGTGTAATTATACTGCGCCTTTGCCACATTGGAACATGCGTGGGAATGGTCAGATTTGTTACCGCAACCAATATGTGCACCACTCATTCGACAACAAGGAGATAACGAATGAAACCAAGGCTACTTCTCTTGCCTTTGGCCTTTGTCGTCAGTTCTGCTCAGGCTCAACTCGCTGAAACCGCAGGTTTTGGCGGTGAAATTTCGCTGAATGCCGGATTCATATCATCAGAATCCAATTTCAATACAGAAAATAGTAACACCATCGATTCTCTCGATAAGCGTGCCGATCGTGACAGTTCCGTTATCGCTGCACCGCTAGGGAGTGTGACATACACCTTTGGTAGCCGACTCAACCACCAAGTTTACGCCGGTACCACACGCTCAGATGTCGCGGTAGGTACACTCGCTTTTCAGTTGGGCTATCAACACGAGCTACAATCTGGCACCGTGCTCGATGTTTCCTATCTGCCGACGGTACTCAAAGGCGAAACTTGGCGCAACCCTTATCAAGTAGGAACCGCACGTAAAGAGACGGATGTTGACGGCAATGCGTATCGCTTTCAGATCAAAGGGTTGATTGATAAGAACTTCAACCTTGATCTTGCTTATGCTGATAAAGACATCGAGCAGGAGGAAGTGACAGACCGCTCACTTGCTCGCGATGCTAACCTTTACTATGTCAAAGGCGACTATCGCATTCCACTCAACCAAACGTCTATGTTGCAACCCGCTTTCACCTACATCAATCAAGATGCCGACGGTAAGGCGGAATCATTTGATTCGTACGGGTTTGACATCAGCTGGTTTAAATTTATCAACCGCCATCGATTGGCCCTCACCGCGGGTTATGCATGGAAAGACTATCAAGCCGCTAGCCAAACTTTTGCTAAAACACGAAATGACGACACCATCAGCCTATTTGCGGCCTACGAATATCAAAACGTATTTGACTGGCAAGACTGGTCGTTCATTTCTTTAGCCGGCTATAGCCAAACTGACTCGAATATCACGTTTTATGAAGAGAAAGAGTACCTATTGTCGCTTGGTCTCAACTACACCTTCTAACGCCCTTCATCGCAACAAGGTGCTTACAACACTTGTTGCGATGACACTTTGCTGTCTATACCGCTTGCGCCGTAAGCTGTTTCAGTAAACGGTCCATCGCTCGATACCCAAGTGCCTCGGCCAAGTGAGTTCGTTCAATTTGCTCCGCCCCATCCAGATCGGCGATTGTTCGCGCCACTTTGATAATACGATGATATGCACGAATCGAGAGTCCTAAACGATGCAAAGCGGTTTCAAGAAACTCAGCATCACTCTTATGCAAGGGACAAAACGCCTCAATTTCTCGACTACCTAGCAGTGCATTGACCTTACCACTGCGGTTTAGCATATTGTTACGCGCATGGCTCACACGCGCTTTTACGATAGCAGTCGGCTCACCGCGATCACCACCTTCTGCTAATGTCCCTTTGGGCAAAGCTGGGATTTCTAAAGACATATCAAAGCGATCTAACAGTGGTCCAGATAATCGACCAAGGTAGCGCAAAATAGCTTGTGGATTGGTGCGCGCTTGATTGCCTTCGTAATATCCTGTCGGGCTTGGGTTCAAGGCTCCAACTAATTGGAAGCGAGCCGGAAAGCGTGTTTTACCTTGCGCTCGAGAGATAATTATCTCACCAGATTCGAGCGGTTCGCGTAACGAGTCTAGAACTTTACGATCAAATTCGGGCATTTCATCGAGAAACAATAACCCGTTGTGGGCTAAAGAGATCTCCCCTGGTCTGGGTACCGAACCACCGCCGACTAATGCCGCCATTGAACTTGAATGATGCGGAGAACGAAACGGACGCGACTTCCAGTTATGCTCATTAATTTCACTCTGAGTCAACGATGCCACCGAAGCGGTTTCCATTGCTTCTTCGTCACTCATTTCCGGTAATAAGTCACACAAACGCGAAGCCAACATCGTTTTTCCAGTACCTGGCGGGCCAAGGAAAAGTAAGTTGTGGTTTCCAGCGGCAGCAATCTCCAGTGCTCGCTTACCTTGTTGTTGGCCAATAATATCTTGTAAGTCTCGACCATGTTTTTCGATCGTTTTTCGCTTAGGCGTTTGAAAAAGATTCAGTCGATGTTGACCACAAAGCTCGGCACATACTTCCAGTAATGATTGGGCCGATTTATGTTGTTCCTTCCCCACCAGCGCCGCCTGATCGCCATTCACATGTGGGACGACCAAATGACGTTGAATCTTACTGGCTTCCAGCGCAGCAGGCAGCACACCTTTTACAGGTCTCAGACCACCAGATAGTGCTAACTCACCCACAAATTCGTAGTTTTTGAGCTTATCTGTCGCGATTTGCTCCGAAGCGGCCAAAATCCCCAATGCAATAGGAAGATCAAAACGCCCTCCCTCCTTGGGTAGATCTGCCGGAGCCAAGTTCACGGTGATCCGCTTAGCAGGAAATTGAAAGTTAGAATTAATGATCGCACTGCGTACGCGATCTTTGGACTCTTTTACCGTTGTCTCTGGCAAGCCTACTAAGGTAAACCCTGGCATGCCGTTGCTGATATGAACTTCTACACTAACCGATGGCGCTTGCACCCCGACGCTTGCTCGACTATGAATGATTGCCAGCCCCATACGTTCCTCAATTTTTTTGAACACTCTGTAAACAAATGTTTTATCTAGTTGGTTATGTTATATACCGCGTCCCAATTGAGAGTTAATGTGAAAAAAGAATGACTTTTTGCTTGTCATGCAGCGGAATTGTGTGATACCACTAATGACGCAAACAATTTCGTAGAACATTACACAACATTTTTTAACGAAAAAAGAACGACAGACAGATGAACCTTTTCGCTCATATCAACGCACTGCTAGCCCTGATTATCGTGGTCATTATTGGCACCGCGCGGGGTATTGTGGGCGAAAGGTAACCACAAATTACAAAAAACCCCCGCACTGAAAAGTCCGGGGGTTTTTTTACAACTACAAGTTGTCATCTGTCTAACCCTCGGACAGTTTAACGGGAAGAATGGGAGTGCACATGAAGTGCAATAAATATGGCAATCGCTACGAGCCACAACGTAGCAAAGGAGGTTTACGATGACTGGTGCACAACTTGTCGTAGCCGCTTTAAGACAGCAAGGCATCGAAACCGTTTTTGGCTACCCCGGCGGGGCCATCATGCCAATCTATGATGCTTTGTATGACGGTGGGGTGGAACACATCCTATGCCGTCACGAGCAAGGGGCCGCTATGGCAGCT
Organism: Vibrio sp. Vb1980; assembly: GCF_033338615.1. Classification (NCBI taxonomy): domain Bacteria; kingdom Pseudomonadati; phylum Pseudomonadota; class Gammaproteobacteria; order Vibrionales; family Vibrionaceae; genus Vibrio; species Vibrio sp. Vb1980. The sequence goes on along the minus strand of NZ_JAWOSZ010000020.1, from coordinate 56,480 downwards.
ATCGGGATGGCTCGTTCCACTCAAGACGTTGCTGTGTGCATGGCAACTTCTGGCCCAGGAGCCACTAACCTTGTTACCGGCCTTGCCGACGCTTTCCTTGACTCCGTACCTCTAGTTGCCATCACAGGCCAGGTTGCTAGCTCTCATATCGGTACCGATGCATTCCAAGAAATGGATGTGATCGGAATGTCCCTAGCCTGTACTAAGCACAGCTATCTCGTGACCGAAATTGAAGATCTAGCTCCGACACTTGCCGAAGCCTTTGAGGTCGCAAAAACCGGTCGTCCGGGTCCAGTCATTGTCGATATCGCCAAAGACGTTCAACTCGCTCAAGCACCCACAGACCTTCTTCCTCCATACATAGCACCAGCAATCGAAGATGTCAGCGCTGAAGATATCAAACGTGCGCAAGATGTGCTGGCAGCATCTACTCGCCCAGTGTTGTATGTTGGTGGTGGCGTGCAACTTGCGAAAGCAACCGATGCAGTACGCGAATTTCTTCGCTTAAACCCAATGCCTGCAGTTAGCACATTAAAAGGCCTCGGTACCATTGAACGCCATGATCCCCACTATCTTGGTATGTTGGGTATGCATGGCACCAAAGCCGCTAACCTAGTGGTTCAAGAAGCCGATCTATTGATTGTGGTTGGCGCGCGTTTTGATGACCGTGTGACGGGTAAGCTCGATACGTTTGCACCAAATGCGAAAGTGATTCACATCGACATTGATGCTGCGGAGATTCATAAACTGCGCCACGCCAACGCACCATTACGTGGCGACATCAACACCATTCTTCCTCAGCTAGAGCTGACTCAAGATATATCACCGTGGGTTCATCACAGTGAAAGTCTGCGCAGCGGCTTTAAGTGGCGTTACGACCACCCAGGCGAGTTAATCTACGCACCGCTATTGCTTAAACAACTGTCTGACATGATGCCAGATAGCTCAATTGTCTCGACCGACGTCGGTCAGCATCAGATGTGGGCAGCGCAACATATCCAGCCACGCGAACCACAAAATTTTATCACTTCTGCTGGCCTTGGCACCATGGGCTTTGGCTTGCCAGCAGCGATGGGTGCTGCAGTCGCACGTCCTGATGATCAGTCTATCCTTATTACAGGTGACGGTTCATTTATGATGAACGTTCAGGAATTGGGCACGCTGAAGCGTCGTCAGATTCCAGTGAAGATTGTCCTTCTTAATAACCAACGTCTTGGCATGGTTCGCCAATGGCAGTCATTATTCTTTGACGGTCGCCACAGTGAAACCATTCTTGATGACAACCCAGATTTCGTGATGTTAGCAAAAGCGTTCGATATCCCGGGCAAAACCATCACCAAGAAAGAAGAAGTCGAACCTGCTCTCAAAGAGATGCTAGCGAGTGAAACTTCTTACATGCTTCACGTTTTGATTGATGAAGAAGAAAACGTGTGGCCATTGGTGCCACCTGGCGCATCAAACAGTGATATGTTGGAAAATACATAGGAGACAATCGCATGGACAGATATTTACTCGACATCAAAGCCGATGACAAACCGGTACTGTTGGAGCGCGTTCTACGTGTGATTCGTCACCGAGGCTTCGTGATCAAACAAGTCGCTGCTACGCAAAACCACGAAAGCAAAGTAGCCAGCGTCGAGATCATCGTCGACAGCGATCGACCAATCTCGTTTTTGATCAATCAAATAGAGAAGTTGTGGGACGTTCGTAAGGTTGAGGTGCTAAAAATCCGCAACGATGAACTGCCAAATCACAACTTACAACAACACGTAAGTGCATAAGGAAGGCAACAAATGGCAACGAAAACTGCAGATTTCATTTGGTTTAATGGTGAGATGGTTCCATGGGCAGAGGCGAACGTTCACGTTCTGACTCACGCAATGCACTATGGCACATCCGTGTTTGAAGGCGTGCGCTGTTACAACACACCAAAAGGCCCAATAGTCTTCCGTCACCGTGAGCATGCACAACGTTTAAAAGATTCCGCCAAGATTTACCGCTTTCCGATCCCTTTCTCTGTAGAGGAAATCATGGAAGCGACCCGCGAAACACTGCGCCAAAACAAACTCGACAGCGCTTACATTCGTCCATTGGGTTTTGTCGGTAATGTTGGCTTAGGCGTATGTCCACCAGTTGGCACTGAGATGGATCTAATCATTGCAGCATTCCCTTGGGGCTCTTACTTAGGCGAAGAAGCGCTAGAAAAAGGTGTCGATGCGATGATTTCAAGCTGGAACCGCGCTGCGCCAAACACCATCCCAACTGCGGCTAAAGCAGGCGGTAACTACCTATCTTCACTACTGGTTGGTGGTGAAGCGCGTCGTCACGGTTACGACGAAGGTATTGCGCTAAGCGTAGATGGTTACCTATCGGAAGGGGCTGGTGAAAACATCTTTGTTATCAAAGATGGCGTAATCACCACACCACCAGCAACTAGCGCGATTCTACCGGGCATCACTCGTGACTCGATCATGACCATTGCTCGCGATAAAGGCTACGAAGTACGTGAAGCGAACATTGCTCGTGAAGCTCTTTACCTTGCGGATGAAGTATTCATGACCGGTACCGCAGCAGAAGTTGTGCCTGTGGCAACCATCGACAAGATTGAAGTGGGCACTGGTAAGCGCGGCCCTATCACTAAAGAACTACAAGCAGCCTACTTTGGCCTATTTGACGGCACCACGGAAGATAAGTGGGGCTGGTTAGACTATGTGTACCCAGAACAGAAGTAAGAAGGATTAGGAAATGCCAAAATATAGATCAGCTACCACCACACATGGTCGTAACATGGCGGGTGCACGAGCACTGTGGCGTGCAACGGGTGTGAAAGAAGAAGACTTCGGTAAACCAATCATCGCCGTTGTAAACTCGTTTACTCAATTTGTTCCGGGTCACGTACACCTGAAAGACATGGGCCAGCTTGTAGCGCGTGAAATCGAAAAAGCCGGCGGCATCGCAAAAGAATTCAACACCATCGCGGTTGATGATGGTATCGCAATGGGTCACGGCGGCATGCTGTACTCACTGCCTTCACGCGAACTGATCGCAGACTCTGTGGAGTACATGGTCAACGCGCACTGTGCCGATGCCATGGTATGTATCTCTAACTGTGACAAAATCACTCCGGGAATGTTGATGGCATCTATGCGCCTCAACATCCCGGTTATCTTTGTTTCTGGTGGTCCAATGGAAGCGGGTAAAACCAAGCTTTCTGATCAGATCATCAAACTAGACCTTGTAGATGCGATGATCCAAGGCGCGGACCCAAAAGTGTCTGATGAGCAAAGCGAGCAGATCGAACGCAGCGCATGTCCAACGTGTGGATCGTGTTCAGGCATGTTCACTGCAAACTCGATGAACTGTCTAACAGAAGCACTGGGTCTTTCTCAGCCGGGCAACGGTTCTATGCTGGCAACGCACGCTGACCGTGAACAACTGTTCCTTAATGCAGGCCGTCGTATCGTTGAACTGACTCGTCGTTACTACGAGCAAGATGACGAATCAGCACTGCCACGCAACATCGCTACGTTTGATGCGTTCGAAAATGCGATGGCACTGGATATTGCAATGGGTGGCTCAACCAACACCATTTTGCACCTGTTGGCTGCAGCGCAAGAAGGTGAAGTGGATTTCGATATGGAAGATATCGATCGCCTATCACGCCAAGTACCACACCTATGTAAAGTGGCACCATCTACCCAGAAATATCACATGGAAGACGTACACCGCGCTGGTGGCGTAATGGCGATTCTTGGTGAGCTAGACCGAGCAGGTCTACTGCACAACGATGCGCGCACCGTACTTGGCCTTTCGATGAAAGAGCAGCTAGCAAAATACGACATCATCCAAACTGAAGACGAAGAAGTACTTAAGTTTTACCGCGCAGGCCCTGCGGGTATTCGTACCACTCAAGCGTTCTCACAAGACTGCCGCTGGGATCGCCTTGATGACGACCGTGCGGAAGGTTGTATTCGTACTATCGATCATGCCTTTAGCCAAGAAGGTGGCCTAGCCGTTCTATCAGGCAACATCGCATTAGATGGTTGTATCGTTAAGACTGCTGGTGTTGATGAGAGCATCCATAAGTTCACTGGTCCAGCCGTGGTATTTGAAAGCCAAGAAGACGCCGTAGAAGGCATCTTGGGTGGCAAAGTAAAAGCAGGCGACGTGGTTGTTATCCGTTACGAAGGCCCTAAAGGTGGTCCGGGCATGCAAGAAATGCTTTACCCAACCACTTATCTAAAATCGATGGGCCTTGGCAAAGAGTGTGCACTTCTGACTGACGGCCGTTTCTCTGGCGGCACATCAGGTCTGTCTATCGGCCACGCCTCTCCTGAAGCAGCAAACGGTGGTGCAATTGGCCTGGTAAAAGAAGGCGATATGATCGCAATTGATATTCCAAACCGTTCAATTTCACTCCAAGTGTCTGAACAAGAACTTGCTGAGCGCCGTGCAAAACAAGACGAACTAGGCTGGAAACCAGTTGACCGCCAACGTGAAGTTTCCTTTGCACTCAAAGCGTACGCGAGTATGGCAACCAGTGCTGACAAGGGTGCAGTACGAGACAAGTCGAAGCTAGAGGGCTAGCAATGATGGAAGCTCAACCCGAAAAACAAGTGAACCAAACTGGCGCAGATTATCTGCGCCAAATCCTTCGCGCACCTGTTTATGAAGTAGCAACAGTGACGCCACTGCAAGAAATGCCTCGTTTATCTGCACGTATCGGGAATAACGTGCAGATCAAGCGTGAAGATCGCCAACCCGTACACTCGTTCAAATTGCGCGGTGCATACAACATGGTGGCGAGTTTATCCGAAGCACAAAAAGCCGCTGGTGTCATTGCAGCATCGGCAGGTAACCACGCTCAAGGCATGGCGCTCTCTGGTACTAAGCTAGGCATCAAGACCACCATCGTAATGCCCAAAACCACACCAGACATCAAAGTCGATGCGGTACGCAGCTTTGGTGGCAATGTAGTGTTGCACGGCAGTAACTTTGATGAGGCAAAAGCCGAGGCAGAGCGTCTATCCGAGTTAAACGGGTACACCTTTGTCCCTCCCTTCGATCATCCACTGGTGATTGCAGGTCAAGGCACCATCGGCATGGAAATGCTGCAGCAAAATGGTCACCTTGATTACATCTTCGTCCCTGTCGGTGGCGGCGGTTTGGCTGCGGGTGTTGCGGTACTTGTGAAGCAGCTCATGCCAGAAATCAAAGTGATTGCAGTTGAGCCAGAAGATTCGTCATGCCTCAAAGCTGCTTTGGATGCTGGTGAGCCAGTAGTACTAGACCAAGTCAGCATGTTTGCCGATGGCGTCGCTGTAAAACGCATTGGCGAAGAGACTTTCCGTCTATGCCAAAAGTACATTGATGGCCATATTGCCGTCTCTAGCGATGAAATCTGCGCAGCAGTAAAAGACATCTTTGAAGACACCCGTGCGATTGCAGAGCCTTCTGGCGCGCTTGCTCTGGCGGGTTTGAAGAAGTTTGCTGAGCAAAACAAACTGCAAGGTAAGAATTTAGGTACTGTGCTGTCTGGTGCCAACACTAACTTCCATGGCTTACGTTATGTTTCTGAGCGTTGCGAGCTTGGTGAGAAACGTGAAGGTTTGCTTGCCGTCACCATTCCTGAGCGTCAAGGTGCCTTCTTTGAGTTCTGTAACCTCATTGGCGGCCGCGCCGTAACGGAGTTTAACTACCGCTACAACGATGACGCATTGGCAAATATCTTTGTCGGTGTGCGTTTGCAAGGCGGTCAGGAAGAGCTAGAACATATCATTCACGACTTACGTGATGGTGGCTACCCAGTGGTTGATTTGTCTGATGATGAAATGGCGAAGCTGCACGTGCGCTACATGATTGGTGGTAAGCCGTCTAAGCCGCTTAAAGAGCGCCTCTACAGCTTTGAATTCCCAGAGTATCCTGGTGCCTTGCTGAAATTCTTAAGCACTCTTGGTACCCATTGGAATATTAGCTTGTTCAACTACCGTAACCACGGCGCAGACTACGGACGCGTTTTATGTGGTTTCGAGTTAGATGAAGGAGATTTAGCTCAGTTTTCTGCACATTTACGTGAACTTGGCTATCAATGCAAAGATGAGACAGACAACCCGTCTTACAAGTTCTTCCTGTCATAAAACGCCACATTTTAAACATATCAATGAAAACACCTCGCTAATGCGAGGTGTTTTTTATGACTGTAACCAATCTTTATGTAGCTGATTAGGCGACCCAAGATAGTCCACCATCCACTGGATCAATTTATGATTATCATCTTTGCGCCATACTAAGCAGCAGTGACTGAGCGGTTTATCATCCGGCATGACCTTCTCCACCAGTGCACCATCATTGATTAAGGGTGTTGCAATATGACGTGGCATGTAACCCACGCCCACCCCATTTTTTAAACATTCAATCGCACTATACCAATTGGGCAATAATAATCGGCGCTGTTGCGGATAATGGCCAGTATGGCGTTTTGGCAGCACGTTCGAAGTATCATCAAGACAGATCGCCGGAAATTGACTCACAAACGCTTCAGTAAGCACTTGTTGTCGAACGCAAGGATGAGCGGGTGACATTACAAATGCCCAATCTAATACGCCCATATCTTTGACTTCAAAATCTCCCCCAACGGGAACCGCAGATGTCGCGCCAACGACAATGTCGGCTCGACCTTGTGCTATGGCTTCCCAAGAACCATTGAAGACCTCCATATTGATCTGCAATTCAGCAAATTCAAACTCGCGATAGAAATCTTCCACCAAAGGTTTGAGTTTTTCTAACTTCACCACGTTATCTAAGGTCAGCTTTAACGTGCTTTTCCATCCTTGAGCCGCTCGCCGCGTTTGTGCTTTCACCTCTTCCATTTGACGCAGCAAAGAGCGCGCCTCGGCCATAAAAAGTTCACCCGCTGGAGTTAGCTCGACTTTCCTTGGTAAACGTCGAAACAGCACCACATCTAAATCTTGCTCGACCTGCCTTACTCCATAGCTGATGGCTGAGGGGACTTTATGCAATACCTCAGCCGCAGCGGTGAAACTGCCTAAACGGGCAACCGTATCCAGCATTTCCAAAGACGCTTTAGAGAACATGATTTAACCTTTCAAAAAATTTGATTGATAACCAACAATTTTAGCGTTTTATTTTCTCAAAATCGAAAAATAGAATAATAAGGTAAATAAATCAGGGTTGGCGCCAACTGATGTTGATAAAAAAATGATTAAATAATTTGACTGGTTGAATCATGAAAATCTCAAAACTACAGCTCATTTACCTGGCAGCATTATCGATGCTTGGCTTCGTTGCTACGGATATGTATCTGCCAGCATTCAAAGCGATGGAAATCGACTTTGCAACAGGCCCTGAGCAAATTGCTCTCTCTTTAACGGTATTCCTCGTTGGTATGGCGATTGGCCAACTAATGTGGGGATTGGCATCCGATAAATTTGGCCATCGTAATACACTCGCAGCCGGGTTGGTGCTATTTACTATCGCGTCATTCGGTTTGGCTTTCTGTGATCAAGTATGGCAACTACTCACACTGCGCTTTATCCAAGCTATCGGTGTGTGTGCACCAGCCGTGATCTGGCAGGCTATGGTCATTAAACGCTACTCAAGCAGTAGCCAACAAATTTTTGCGACAATCATGCCACTCGTCGCGCTATCACCAGCACTAGCACCTCAATTAGGGGTTGTGTTGGCAGATAACTTCGGCTGGCACAGTATCTTTATTACGCTAACACTGGTTGGTGTCTTTTTGGTCTTTGCGACCATGGCACAAAAAGACGAGAAAGCAGAAATCAAACAAACCAGTATGTCTGCCGACATCAAAGCGCTGCTGAGTTCTAAAAAATACCTTGGCAACGTGTTTATGTTTGCGACGGCTTCAGCTGCATTCTTTGCTTACCTAACAGGGATGCCAGAAATCATGGCGCAACTGGGCTACGAAGCAAAAGATATTGGTTTGAGCTTTATCCCACAAACTATCGCGTTTATGGCTGGTGGCTACTTAGGTAAAGTAGGCGTTCGAAAATTTGGTGATGAAAAGGTTCTGCGCCAACTGATTGGCCTATTTAGTGTCGCGGCATTAATGATTTTCATTGCTTCACAGTGGGAGCTGTCATCGATTTGGCCTATTCTTGCGCCATTCTGTTTGATTGCCGTTGCTAACGGCGCACTGTACCCAATCGTGGTAAACCGTGCACTGGCCAGTGCACAACAGAGCCCTGCAACAGCAGCAGGTCTGCAAAACAGCCTGCAAATCTGTGTAAGTAGCTTCTCAAGTGCATTGGTAGCCGCAATGGCAAGCCAAGCTCAGATGGTTACTGGCATCGCAATCATCATCTGTATGGGTGGGCTGTGGATGGGATACATTCTGTCGAATCGCGAATTATCCAAGCACTTTACGACTCCTGACAACGCCCGAGTCGTGAGTGAAGACGAACTTTAATCGTTCAAATAATAAAAAGAGCCGCGCAATGCGGCTCTTTCTGTTTATAAGCTTTTCAACCCCCACTTCTTGGCAGTCTGCTTAAAAAAGCCTTGAGTCTTTTTCAACTCAACCCAGTGATTGATGTAATTAATCCATACTTGATCGTCTTGCGGCAACAACATAGCAATTGGGGTTGGTTTACGCGGTGCGGTCACTGGCACTATCGCCAACTGTTTAAACTTGTCCACCAACGTCGCAGCTTCCACATTGGACGTCACCTATACATCGGCCCTGCGAGCTAGTAGTTCTTGGAAGTCGCGCGCTGGCGCTTCAATAACAATATGCTGAGCAGACGGGAAGAACTCTTTCACCATTTTTTCTTGTACCGTACCTAACGTCGCCGCGACTTTTACTTCTGGTTTATTAAAATCCGCCCAATCAGAGAATTTGGCGAGATCTTTCTTTTGCACCACAGGTACAAAGGCAAGGTAGAAATATGGCTGGCTGTATCCAGCTACTTTCGCGCGCGACATGTTCAGAGATGCGCTGCCAGTAATATCGTATTTGTTGGCGGTAATGCCATTAACTAGCGTCTTCCAATCCGTGGGAACATACTCCACTTTTACACCGAGATCTTTAGCAAGTTCTGTTGTTACATCGATATCGAAGCCACGATAACTGTTTGTCGCGGGGTCTTTCATCGTCATCGGATTCCAATCTCCCGTCGTTCCAACTCGGAGTACGCCATTGTCTAAAATAGATTGAAGACGGCTTTCAGCGTGAGCGACTTGAGTCGCAGTAAGCAAACACATTCCTAGCACTAGTAAAATCTTTCTCATTTTGATTCCCTTAAAAATAATGACCTTATACGGTTTAATAATTAACCTTTATTAGAGCTCTACTGATAACATAGCAGCAACAAAGGAAGTTTTTTAGTTAATTCAGGGAGTAAATGTGACGTTTCGAACTCTATGGCTATTTTCATTGCTATTACTCACTGGTTGTTCAGATTATCAATGGGGCTGGTATGTACTTGACCCTTCGACGGATCAAGGGCTCACCAATCTAAAGTTTTTAATCGCTGGGTTTAATGACACCATTCAGGTATCACTCCTCAGTATGTTATTTGCGATGAGCTTGGGCCTGATCGTTGCGTTACCCGCTCTGTCGGACTCTACCTCTCTGAAGTGGATAAACCGTATTTATGTCGAGGTGATCCGTTCAGTGCCAGTTTTAGTCTTACTACTTTGGGTGTATTACGGCATGCCTACGCTATTGGATGTCTCACTCAATCACTTTTGGGCGGGTGTTATTGCACTGACTATCGCTGAGAGTGCGTTTATGGCGGAAGTGTTTCGCGGTGGGATACAAGCTATCAGCCGTGGCCAGCATGAAGCAGCTGAGTCTTTGGGCTTAAGCTATTGGCAAAAGATGCGCTTGGTAATTCTTCCCCAAGCGTTTCGACAAATCCTCCCTCCACTGGGCAATCAATTTGTCTACATTCTCAAGATGAGTTCTTTAGTCAGCGTGATTGGTTTAAGCGATCTCACTCGCCGTGCTAATGAGCTGGTGGTGAATGAGTACTTACCCCTAGAAATTTATACCTTCCTCGTTTTGGAGTACTTGTTGCTCATCCTATTTGTATCTCAAGCCGTTCGTTGGCTCGAAAAACGTATTGCTATTCCTAGCTACTAACGATGAAGCCTGAGCTAGAAACAACAAAGCCGCTCTTGTTGAGCGGCTTTGACAGTATAGCGATAGAGTGAGTGCAGGTAATGTTTATTTCTGTTTTACAGGACGCTGCCAGCCAGTAATTTTGCGCTCTTTGACGCGAGTAATTACTAACTCACCTTCTTCAACATCTTTTGTTAGTGTCGTGCCTGCACCGATGGTTGCGCCATCAGCGATAGTGACAGGCGCCACCAGCTGGCTATCAGAACCAACAAAAACATCATTACCGATGATGGTTTTAAACTTGTTCGCACCATCGTAGTTACAAGTGATAGTACCTGCACCGATGTTAGTACGTTGGCCGATCTCTGCATCACCTAAGTAAGTTAGGTGGTTCGCTTTTGAACCTTCTCCGATGCGCGCATTTTTCACTTCAACGAAGTTACCCACATGGGAATCGTTACGCATTTCAGCACCAGGACGAAGGCGAGTAAATGGACCAACCGTACATTCTTCACCAACCGTTGCACCTTCAATCACACTGTAAGGGCGAACGATGGTGTTGTCGTCGATTTCACAATCTTTCAGTACACAACCCGCACCGATAACCACGTTATCACCCAGTGAAACTTTACCTTCGATGATAACATTCACGTCGATTTCACAGTCCATACCGCACTGTAACTCACCACGCAAATCAAAGCGTGCTGGATCGCGTAGCATGATACCTTGCTCTAGTAGCTTCTGAGCTTGCATTGACTGGAAAGCACGCTCTAGACGAGCAAGCTGTGCGCGGTCATTGACCCCTTCCACCTCAATGGCATTGACTGGGTGTACTGCCTCAACGGCACGACCTTCATCGTGTGCAGCTGCAATAACGTCAGTTAGGTAGTATTCGCCTTGTGCGTTGTTGTTGTTTAAGCCAGACAACCAACGCTTAAGATCCCCACCAGTCGCAACCATCACGCCAGTATTGATCTCTTTAATTTGTTTTTGTTCTTCTGTTGCATCTTTTTGCTCAACGATCGCCACAACAGGACCATTCTTACGGATAATACGACCGTAGCCTGTCGGGTTATCTAGAATCACTGTTAGTAGTGCAATACCGCCTGTTGGCTGTGCATCTAATAGGTTTTCAATCGTTTCAGCTGAAATCAGTGGAACATCACCGTAAAGCACCAGTACTTTTTCATCGTCTTCAAACTTCGGAGACGCTTGATCAACCGCATGACCTGTCCCTAACTGCTCCGCTTGAAGCACCCAATTTACAGGCTCTTCTGCAAGAGTGGTTTGCATTTGATCACCACCGTGACCAAAGACCAAGTGGATGTTTTGTGCGCCAAGACCTGTACATGTATCGATAACATGTTTTGCCATTGGCTTGCCTGCCAAAGTGTGTAGCACTTTAGGCATGTTCGAATGCATACGGGTACCTTTACCCGCTGCAAGAATCACAGCACTGAATTTCATTGATAACCTATTGACGTTTTATGTTAATTGGCCGTTATTTTAAACAGCTCTTTTAAAATAGTTAATGGAGTAAGGTAAATTTCCAACTAAAATTAATCAAAAAGGCGACCAATTGGCCGCCTTTTTTCATGCAACGTTGCTAATTGAGCTTAGCGACGCTTTTTTGTCAGCTCGATAACTCGTAGCTGAGCAATGGCTTTAGCCAGTTCACTGGCCGCTTGTGCGAAGTCCATGTCACCATGCTGATTCTGGATTTGCTCCTCAGCGCGGCGTTTGGCTTCTTCTGCCTTCGCTGCGTCTAGCTCTTCACCACGGATAGCTGTATCAGCTAGTACAGTCGCTGTACCAGGCTGAATCTCTACCATACCACCAGAAACATAAATAATTTCTTCGTGGCCGTGCTGTTTCACAATACGCACCATACCAGGCTTGATAGCGGTCAGCAGCGGTGTGTGACCATGGAAAATACCAAGTTCACCTTCGCTACCGGTCACCTGAAACGTTTCAACACGACCAGAGAAGATTTTCTTCTCAGCGCTTACTACGTCTAGGTGAAAGGTTATTGCTGCCATATCGCCTCCTAGTTAGCCTTATAGCTTCTTCGCATTCTCAATAGCATCGTCGATGCTACCGCAGTACATAAATGCCTGCTCAGGAATGTCGTCGTATTCACCAGCTAGTAGACCTTTAAAGCCACGTAGAGTCTCTTTTAGAGGTACGTAAATACCAGGGTCACCTGTAAATACTTCTGCTACGTGGTAAGGCTGAGTTAGGAAACGCTCAATCTTACGTGCACGAGATACAACTTGCTTATCTTCTTCAGATAGCTCGTCCATACCTAGGATAGCAATGATATCTTTCAGCTCTTTGTAGCGCTGAAGAGTCTGCTGAACACCACGAGCAACTTCGTAGTGATCTTGACCAACGACTAGTGGATCAAGCATACGAGATGTTGAATCTAGCGGGTCGATCGCAGGGTATAGACCCATTGCAGCGATGTTACGGTTAAGTACAACCGTTGCATCCAAGTGCGCGAACGTTGTTGCTGGAGACGGGTCAGTCAAGTCATCCGCTGGTACGTATACCGCCTGTACAGACGTGATAGAACCTGATTTCGTTGACGTGATACGCTCCTGAAGTACACCCATCTCTTCTGCAAGAGTTGGCTGGTAACCTACCGCAGAAGGCATACGACCTAGTAGTGCTGATACCTCTGTACCTGCAAGTGTGTAACGGTAGATGTTATCAATGAACAGTAGTACGTCACGACCTTCGTCACGGAAACGCTCTGCCATTGTTAGACCAGTCAGTGCAACACGTAGACGGTTACCTGGTGGCTCGTTCATCTGACCGTAAACCATCGCTACTTTTGATTCTTCAGGCTTCTCAACGTTTACAACGCCCGCTTCCTGCATCTCGTAGTAGAAATCGTTACCTTCACGAGTACGCTCACCAACACCAGCAAATACTGATAGACCTGAGTGCTGTAGTGCGATGTTGTTGATAAGTTCCATCATGTTAACGGTCTTACCTACACCAGCACCACCGAATAGACCGATTTTACCACCCTTAGCGAATGGACAAATTAGGTCGATTACTTTAACGCCCGTTTCTAGAAGTGCAATTTCGTTTGATTGCTCTTCGTAGCTTGGTGCACTACGGTGGATAGAGTAAACCTCTTCCGCACCCACTTCACCACGCTCGTCAATCGCGTCACCTAGGACGTTCATGATACGACCTAGAGTTTTAGTACCTACTGGTACTGAAATTGGAGCGCCAGTGTTAACCACTTCTACTCCACGACGTAAACCATCAGAGCTACCCATTACGATACAACGAACTACGCCACCGCCTAGCTGTTGTTGAACTTCAAGAACTAGACGCTCTTTTGAGTCCGTTACGTTTAGAGCGTCATATACACTAGGTACATTGCTCTGTGGGAACTCTACGTCGACTACCGCACCGATGATCTGTACGATCTTACCTGTAGCCATCGTTAATCCTCTAAACTATTTCGTTTTACCTAAGCTTAAACCGCAGCTGCACCACCAACGATTTCTGATAGTTCTTGTGTAATCGCAGCCTGACGGGCTTTGTTGTACACAAGTTCCAAATCGTCAATCAAACTGGTTGCGTTATCCGTTGCAGCCTTCATCGCAATCATTCGAGCCGCTTGCTCACAAGCAAGGTTCTCAACCACACCTTGGTATACCTGAGACTCTACGTAACGCACTAATAGCGTATCCAGTAGAGGTTTTGGTTCAGGCTCATAGATGTAGTCCCATGAATGCTCACGCTGCATCTCTTCGCTGTCCGATTTAGGCAAAGGTAGCAATTGATCGATCGTTGGTTGCTGAACCATAGTATTAACAAACTTGTTGAATACTACATATAGACGGTCCAGTTCACCTTCATCGTATTTCTTCAGCATTACGCCAACAGAGCCGATTAGGTCTTGTAGGCTTGGATTATCTCCAAGACCAGAAACCTGTGCCGCAACTTTTGCGCCACCATGTTTAAAGAAAGCTGTTGCTTTTGAGCCAACAACGGCTAGCTCAATCTCAGCACCTTTCTCTCTCCATGCTTGCATGTCTGTAACGGCTTTTTTGAACACGTTAATGTTCAAACCACCACACAGACCACGGTCTGTCGAAACGATGATGTAACCAACACGTTTAGCTTCACGCTCTTCTAGGTACGGATGACGGTACTCTAGGTTTGCGTTAGCCACATGACCGATCACTTTACGCATTGTTTCAGCGTATGGACGAGAAGCTTCCATTGCATCTTGAGAACGACGCATTTTTGAAGCTGCTACCATTTCCATCGCTTTCGTAATTTTCTGAGTGCTTTTAACACTACCGATTTTATTACGTATCTCTTTTGCGCCGGCCATCGTTACTCTCCGTTAGTTGGTGGCAGAAACTGCCACCGACCTAATTACCAAGTTTGGGTTGCTTTGAAGTCGTCAGTCAGTTTCTTCAACTGAGCTTCGATTTCATCGTTGTAAGCGCCAGACTTGTCGATCTCAGCTGCTAGTTCAGCGTATTGACCGCGAGCGTACGATAGTAGAGCCGCCTCGAAATCTAGAACTTTGTTAAGTTCTACATCATCAAGGTAACCGCGCTCTGCCGCGAAGATAGTTAGAGCTTGGTCAAATACAGACATTGGAGCGTACTGCTTCTGCTTCATTAGTTCTGTAACTTTTTGACCATGGTCTAGCTGTTTCTTCGTTGCGTCATCAAGGTCAGAAGAGAACTGAGCAAATGCCGCTAGTTCACGGTATGCAGCTAGTGCTGTACGGATACCACCTGATAGTTTCTTGATGATTTTCGTCTGAGCTGAACCACCTACACGAGATACTGAGATACCAGGGTCAACAGCAGGACGAACACCAGCGTTGAATAGCTCAGTTTGTAGGAAGATCTGACCATCGGTAATCGAGATTACGTTAGTCGGTACGAATGCTGAAACGTCACCTGCTTGAGTTTCGATGATAGGAAGAGCAGTCAAAGAACCAGTCTTACCTTTCACTTCACCGTTAGTGAAACGCTCTACGTACTCTTCGTTTACACGAGCTGCACGCTCTAGTAGACGCGAGTGTAAGTAGAATACGTCACCTGGGAATGCCTCACGGCCTGGTGGACGTTTAAGTAGTAGAGAGATCTGACGGTAAGCTACCGCTTGCTTAGATAGATCATCGTAAACAATCAGTGCGTCTTCACCGCGATCGCGGAAGTATTCACCCATCGCACAACCTGCGTAAGGCGCTAGGTATTGAAGCGCTGCAGATTCAGAAGCTGATGCAACTACAACGATAGTATTTTGTAGTGCGCCGTGCTCTTCTAGTTTGCGAACAACGTTAGCGATAGTCGATGCTTTCTGACCGATTGCTACGTAGATAGAGAAAATACCAGAGTCTTTCTGGTTGATGATCGCGTCGATCGCCAGTGCTGTTTTACCAATCTGACGGTCACCGATGATAAGCTCACGCTGACCACGACCGATTGGGATCATTGAGTCAACTGACTTATAACCAGTTTGCACAGGTTGGTCTACCGATTTACGGTCGATTACACCTGGTGCGATCACTTCTACAGGCGAAGTCATTTTCGCTTCGATTGGACCTTTACCATCGATAGGCTCACCCAGCGTGTTTACTACGCGGCCTAGTAGTTCTGGACCAACTGGCACTTCAAGAATGCGGCCAGTACCTGTAACTTTCATGCCTTCCTTAAGGTCAGCATATGGGCCCATTACAACCGCACCAACCGAGTCACGCTCAAGGTTAAGTGCCAGTGCATAACGGCCACCCGGTAATTCAATCATTTCACCTTGCATCACGTCCGCTAGGCCGTGGATGCGGATGATACCATCGCTTACCGATACGATAGTACCCTCGTTGCGAGCTTCACTAACAACTTCGAAAGATTCGATACGTTGTTTGATCAGATCGCTAATTTCCGTGGAATTAAGTTGCATGCTCCAATCCCCATTAAGACTGCAATGCATCGCTCAGGCGGTTCAAACGACCACGCGCTGAGTCATCGATGACTAGGTCTCCGGCTCGAATAATCACCCCACCAAGTAGGGTCTCATCTACACTGCAATTCAGCTTCACTTTGCGTTCAAGACGCTTTTCAAGTTTGCTGCCAATGTTTGCAAGTTGTTCATCAGAAAGCTCTGTTGCTGAAATTACTTCAACATCAATTTCTTTCTCATGTTCTTTTTTCAGAGTAAAAAACTCCGTGCAAACATCAGGAAGGGCCGCTAAACGACCATTCTCAGCCATTACCTTCAAAAGGTTTTGACCGTGCGCATCAACTTGTTCGCCGCAAACTGCAACAAAAATTTCTGCCATTTTGTCAGCAGAAACCGAACCCGTTAGTAGTTCGTTCATTTGTTCGTTTTTGGCCACTTCAGCAGCAAAAGATAACATTTGGCCCCATTGGTCCAACTGGTCTTTCTCTAAAGCAAAGTCGAAGGCTGCTTTAGCATAGGGGCGTGCGATAGTAGTCAAATCAGACATATGCGCCCCCAGACTTAAAGTTTTGCAGTAATGTTGTCGAGAATATCTTTTTGCGCATCTTTATCGATAGAACGCTCAAGGATTTTCTCAGCACCAGCTACAGCCAGAGTAGCAACTTGTTTGCGCAGCTCATCGCGTGCACGATTGCGTTCAGCTTCAAGTTCTGCTTCTGCTTGCGCTAGGATTTTCTGGCGTTCTGCCTGAGCTTCCTCGCGAGCTTCATCAAGAATTTGAGACTTACGTTTGTTCGCTTGTTCGATGATCTCAGTTGCTGTGCGCTTCGCTTCTTTCAATTGATCAGAAGCGTTGGCTTGTGCTAGATCCAAGTCTTTCGCAGCACGTTCTGCTGCTTGAAGACCATCAGCAATTTTCTTCTGACGCTCTTCGATCGCTTGCATCAATGGTGGCCATACATACTTCATGCAGAACCACACAAATAGTGCGAACGAGATTGCTTGACCTAGCAGAGTTGCGTTTATGTTCACAACAGCTACCCCTCTATTTGGACTTAGTGTTAATCAGTGACAAGCGATAATCGCCCGTCCCGAGTTAAAGGTGATTAACCTAGTTGACCAACGAATGGGTTTGCGAAAGTGAATAGTAGCGCGATTACGATACCGATCATTGGAACCGCATCAAGTAGACCCGCGATGATGAACATCTTAACTTGTAGCATAGGAGCCATTTCTGGTTGACGTGCAGCACCTTCTAGGAATTTACCACCTAGCAGTGCGAAACCAATCGCTGTACCAAGAGAAGCAAGACCGACGATAATACCTACGGCGATTGCAGAAAAGCTCAGTAAAGTTTCCATTACTATCTCCAATTTATAGTTGTTGGCTTAGTGCCCAAATAAAAAGCTTTAAAAAAATTAATGATCAGGATCTTCGTGTGCCATTGACAGGTAAACAATTGTCAACATCATGAATACGAAGGCTTGAATCGTAATAACCAAGATATGGAAGATTGCCCACGGTAGTGAACCCATCCATTGTAAGTACCATGGTAGCATTGCCGCACAAAGAATGAATACAACCTCACCCGCGAACATGTTACCGAATAGACGCATACCAAGTGATAGAGGTTTCGCTAATAGCGATACCACTTCAATTAGTAGGTTAAACGGAATCATCAGTGGGTGATTGAATGGATGTAGTGCAAGTTCTTTTGCGAATCCACCTAGACCTTTTACTTTGATGCTGTAGTAAATCATCAATGCAAAAACGCCTAGAGCCATAGCCATGGTGATATTCACATCAGCAGACGGTACAACCTTAAGGTAAGGAATACCTAGCCAATGCTCTGCTGGGTATGGTAAGAAGTCGATAGGAACTAAGTCCATCACGTTCATCAAAAATACCCAACAAAAGATAGTCAGTGCTAAAGGCGCGATCAGTGGGTTGCGTCCATGGAACGTGTCTTTGACGTTATCGGCGACAAATTCAACGATCATTTCTACAGCACACTGAAGCTTACCCGGTACACCCGCTGTTGTTCTCTTTGCTACTTTGTAAAAAATTCCGAGGAAGATTAAACCAGTAAACCAAGAAAAAAACAGGCTATCGATATGTACGTTCCAGAAACTTGTCTCCGACCCTACTAAACCCAACTTGTATAGCGATAGGTTAGAAAGGTGGTGGGCAATGTAACCGGACGATGTTAGCGCTTCACCTGGCGCAGCCATAACTCATCCTATTTTTTGTTGTTAATGAATAGCACTGGTGCACAGATATTAATACCTAGTACCAGCAAATAGGTTAGTTTGAGGGGAACAAGTTCCACCTGCATATACATGTAGGCAACATAGAACAGTGCAACCGTGATGAGAATTTTCAGTACTTCACCCGTATAGAAGGAAGCAGCGATGCGCTTGGCAGCGCGAGCTCCACTAAACATGAAAGCACACAGCGCGAATACTGCATTGGCAACAACAAAAATGCCTCCGCCAATCAGCGCTGAAAATCCCCAGTCAGGATTTATGGCTACCGCCATTCCTGCTGCCACAAAAATAACCGCGCCAGACTGGATCATTAACAATTGCCTTGCGAGCTCTCGTCCTGGTCTAGCTAACGCAGCTACCATGTATTCGTACCTCTAGTAATATCCACTTCGCACTTAACTCTCTGTGCTGGGAAATTGGCGAAAATTATACGTTCAGTTCAACGTAAAGCAATTCGATTGCATCAAAAACTTACAGTTTTGTTTACAAAACGACAACTTTCGCACAAAATTCGATTAATTAGATTAATTGACCTAAATCAATTATCTCATCTAGGCCTCAAGCTTGGCAATTAGTTGGTCCAATTTGTGAGGCTCATCAAGACTTATCGTCAATTTCGCTTTTCCGTTTGCAGAACGGGTAAGAGAAACTTTTGCATCAAGCAGCTGACTCAATTTATGCGACATTTGCTCGGCTTCGGTATCCTCTTGTTGCCCTTTTTGCTCATTTTGTGGGGCTAAGCACTTTTTTACTAACTGTTCGGTTTGGCGAACAGTCATTTGCTTCTTAGCCACTTGTTGAGCTACTTCGACTTGCTGTTCGCCTTCTAACGCTAACAGAGCTCGAGCATGACCCATTTCCAATTTTTTATCTGCAACCAGACCTTTTACATCAACTTCCAACTGATTCAGACGTAATAGGTTACTCACCGTCGTTCTTGATTTACCAATAACATCGGCCACTTGCTGATGTGTCAGCGTGAATTCATCTTGTAGACGCTCAAGCGCTTGGGCTTCCTCAATCACATTCAAGTCTTCACGTTGAATGTTTTCAATCAACGCCATGGCGATGGCGGCACGATCTTCAACTTTTTTCACCAAACACGGCACGCGTTTTAAACCCGCCTGCCTTGCAGCACGCCAGCGGCGCTCACCTGCGATGATCTCAAACTGACCATTTTCGACCTGGCGAACCACGATTGGTTGAATAATGCCTTGTGATTGAATCGAAGCCGCTAGTTCTTCTAGCGCTTCAGGCGCCATATCTTTACGCGGTTGGTATACGCCCGGCTGCAATTGACCAATCGCTAAATCGGTTAACTCACCGTCTGCCGATAATTCTTGGCTATGCGATGCAATATGCTGTTTTTCACGAGCAAACGAACTGGTCGACAATAACGCATCCAGTCCTTTTCCGAGACCACGCTTAGACATGGGATTGAATTCCTTAGGTTAGAGTTAAACTGGGATTTCTTCGCGGCGGAGCATTTCGCCCGCTAGAGCAAGATACGCTTTGGCACCTGCGGAGTACTTATCGTAGTACATTGCAGGCTTACCGTGACTTGGCGCTTCAGCCAAACGAACATTACGCGGAATGACAGTACGGTAAACTTTATTGCCAAAGTGTTTTTTAAGTTGATCGGATACTTCATTCGATAAGCGGTTGCGTGGGTCGTACATGGTACGCAATAAACCTTCGATTTTGAGGTTTTCATTCACAACAGCCGCTAACTTGCTGATTGTATCCATAAGAGCAGTTAAACCTTCTAACGCAAAGTATTCACATTGCATCGGCACCAGCACAGAGTCAGCTGCCGCCATCGCATTGATTGTAAGAAGGTTTAGAGAAGGAGGACAATCAATAAAGATGAAATCATAGTTATCGCGAACTGAGGACAATGCATTTTTTAGACGCACTTCACGAGCGAAAACTTCCATCAATTTGATTTCTGCCGCGGTGACGTCGCCGTTCGCCGCGATCAAATCATACTTCCCTGTTGTTTGGGTACAAACGACTTGATCGAACGGTGTATCTTCGACCAAAAGATCGTATGCGGTGGCGTCGACCATATACTTATCCACGCCACTGGCCATCGTAGCATTGCCTTGCGGGTCGAGATCGATCACCAAAACCTTGCGCTTTGTTGCCGCCATCGAAGCCGCTAAGTTAATGCACGTTGTTGTTTTGCCGACCCCACCTTTCTGGTTGGCGATTGCTACAATTTTACCCACGATTACCTCGCTAATTTCCCTTGCGCGATAAGATTACTAGATGACGATCACCTTCCAACTCAGGAACAGCCAAAGATATGATCTCTGTCACACTGCACCATTCAGGAAGCTGATCCATTTCATCTTTAGGGTGCTGTCCTTTCAGCGCTAGAAACACCCCGTGCTCTTGTTTCGGCAAATGGTGGCACCATTCCACCATGTCTATCATTGAAGCAAAAGCTCGACTCAAAACGCCATCAAATTTTTCTTCAGGTTGGAATTCTTCGACACGACTTTGAATTGGTGTCACGTTTTTCAGCCCTAATGTGTGTACAACTTGCTTGATAAAACGGATGCGTTTGCCAAGACTGTCGAGCAAAAAGAAGGTTTTCTCAGGGTTCATGATTGCCAAAGGGATGCCCGGTAACCCCGGACCAGTACCAACATCAATGAAGCGCTCACCGGGCAGGTGTGCGCTTACAACGATACTATCAAGAATATGTTTCACTAACATATCAAGCGGATCACGTACCGATGTTAAATTGTACGCTTTGTTCCATTTGTCGAGCAGTTCGACATAACCAACTAACTGCTCTCGTTGCTGTTCTGACACTTCCAAATCGGTTTTCGCGATCAGTGAATCCAGCTTTGTTCGCAATGCGCTCATTATTCTTCCTCACCTTTCTTCAGCAAACCATGCTTTTTCAAGTGAACAAGTAGAATAGAAATTGCAGCAGGCGTAATACCAGAAATGCGTGATGCAATACCGATGCTCTCTGGTTTGGCCTCGCTCAGTTTAGCAACGACTTCGTTTGATAAACCTTTTACATCGCGGTAATCCAAATCAGCAGGTAACTTGGTATTTTCGTGACGCAGTGATTTTTCGATCTCTTCCTGCTGACGCTTGATGTAACCATCGTATTTCACTTGAATTTCAACTTGCTCAGCCGCTTGCTGATCTTCAAGTGCAGGAGCAAACGCTTCAAGTTGCGTCAGTTGCGAATAAGTGATCTCTGGACGACGCAGAAGATCCTCACCACTCGCTTCACGGGCCATTGGGGTTTTCAGCAGCTTGTTCAGCTCATCAACACCCTCTGACTTCGGATTCATCCACGTTGCTTTCAAACGCTGACGCTCCGTTTCCATATTGTTGATTTTCTCGTTAAAGCGAGCCCAACGAACATCATCAATCAAGCCTAGCTCGCGCGCTTTTTCCGTTAAACGCAAATCGGCATTATCTTCACGAAGTAGCAGGCGGTATTCCGCACGAGAAGTGAACATGCGGTACGGCTCTTTGGTACCCATGGTCGATAAGTCATCAATCAACACGCCCATGTAAGCTTGGTCACGACGTGGGCTCCAGCCTTCTTTGTCTTGGCTAAACAAGCTTGCGTTTAGACCGGCCATCAAGCCTTGCGCTGCGGCTTCTTCGTAGCCAGTCGTACCATTAATCTGGCCAGCAAAGAACAAACCATGGATGAACTTCGTCTCGTACGTTTGCTTCAAATCACGTGGATCGAAGAAATCGTATTCAATCGCATAACCTGGGCGAACGATGTGTGCATTTTCAAACCCTTTCATTGAGCGCACGATTTGTACTTGCACATCAAATGGCAAGCTGGTCGAGATACCATTAGGGTATAACTCGTGCGTGGTTAGGCCTTCTGGCTCAATAAAGATTTGGTGGCTGTTTTTGTCAGCGAAACGCATCACTTTGTCTTCAATAGACGGACAGTAACGCGGACCAATACCTTCAATCACACCTGCGTACATTGGACTGCGATCCAAGTTACTACGGATCACATCGTGAGTTTGTTCATTGGTGTGGGTGATGAAACATGGAATCTGACGCGGATGCTGTTCACGTTTGCCCATGAACGAGAATACAGGCGTTGGGTTATCACCGTGCTGAGCTTCTAGCACTGAAAAATCAACAGTACGAGCATCAATGCGCGGTGGAGTACCTGTTTTTAAACGATCCACACGGAACGGCAGTTCACGCAGTCGATCCGCTAATGCGATCGATGGTGGATCCCCGGCACGACCACCAGACGAGCTTTCCATACCTATGTGGATCTTACCACCAAGGAAGGTACCCACGGTTAGCACAACGGCTTTCGCATGGAAGCGAAGTCCCATTTGAGTTACCACACCAACTGCGCGATCTTGTTCAACAATCAGATCATCAACTGATTGCTGGAACAACGTTAAGTTAGGCGCATTTTCTAATGCATTACGAACGTACGCTTTGTACAGAGCGCGATCGGCTTGAGCTCGAGTTGCTCGTACTGCAGGACCTTTGGAGGCATTTAGTGTACGAAACTGAATACCTGCATGGTCGATGGCTTCTGCCATCAAACCGCCCATAGCATCTACTTCTTTTACTAAGTGACCTTTACCAATACCACCGATCGCCGGATTACAAGACATCTGGCCTAATGTATCGATGTTATGGGTAAGGAGAAGCGTTTTTTGTCCTGTGCGTGCAGATGCGAGCGCGGCTTCCGTTCCTGCGTGTCCGCCACCGACAACAATGACGTCAAAGTTTTCGTGATAAAGCATGAACTGACCTCAGGTATTCAAAGGGATTTAATGGACAGATAAAGGAGCCGTATTTTACCTGCTTTATGCCAGAGAGAAAAACGTTTTCTCGTTTTATCCGTTTTAAGCTTCAAGATAAATATATATAAGATCTATATATATGATCTTTTATTAGATCTACTATTAGGATCGACCGTTTCTGTGGATAACCTAAAAATGATCAACAAGATCATGGATCTTCTTTGGATCATATCTTGTGATCATGATTGGATCAGATCGAGGATTACCTGGGATCAAAAGTGGTGGTTATGCACAGGGGGTAAAATTGATCAAAGTTGTTATTGGGATAACTAAAGGAAAATCACTGGATCTTATTGTAGTTATCCACAGTCTGTTTGGTTGGTTTTTGAGCGGTTAAACAAAATAATTTGGTGGGAGTTATTCACATGGGAGAAAACAGAGCCGAATTTCGACTCTGTTGAAGGGAAAGTCGTGAGTTTAAAAACGTTCGATATTCTCTTTTAACCACATCTCTGCGGCGTCTTCTGGCACATCATGGCTCAGTACATCGATTTTAAAGCAATCTGCGAGAGGGGTTGCACCAATATCCTCTAATAAATCATAAGCGTGTTGACCAGCGGCACAGAACGTATCGTAGCTAGAGTCACCAATCGCAATCACCGCAAATTTTACATCAGTCATTTTTGGCGGTGTATTTTGTAATGCTGCGATAAAAGGTTGGATATTATCAGGATACTCACCAGCTCCATGTGTAGAGGTGATCACCAACCACGTACCTTGATTTTCGATATCACTGAGGGAAGGCTGGTTGTGGGTCGTTGTTTCAAATCCATTCTCGTTGAGTAGATCACTCAGGTGATCCCCTACGTATTCTGCGCCACCTAACGTGCTGCCTGTAATAATGTGGATCATACTTCTTCCTTATTGAATGCGACGGCTAAAGCTCATGGATGGCTTGCCGTACAAAAAGAAACGCGGTGTGAGTTAAGCTCAGCACCGCGCGTTCGATTATTTACTTCCCGATACAGAATGAAGAGAAGATTCGTCCCAGTAAGTCGTCAGAACTGAACTCACCGGTAATCTCATTGAGATGTTGTTGGGTGATGCGTAGCTCTTCAGCCAATATTTCACCAGCCATATAGCCT
The DNA here is from genome assembly GCF_033338615.1 of Vibrio sp. Vb1980. Classification (NCBI taxonomy): domain Bacteria; kingdom Pseudomonadati; phylum Pseudomonadota; class Gammaproteobacteria; order Vibrionales; family Vibrionaceae; genus Vibrio; species Vibrio sp. Vb1980. Next base: position 32,239 of record NZ_JAWOSZ010000020.1, on the reverse strand, counting down.
TCAAGCTGCTCCTGGCCTATTTGAAGGTGCTGTGCGGCACGTTCTAATGCATCGAGATGACGACGACGAGCCATAAACCCACCTTCACTGTTGCCAGAGAAGCCCATACACTCCTTGAGATGATCGCGCAGAGCTTCAACCCCTGCACCAGTCTTCGCTGACAAACGGATAAGGGTAGGGTTATTGACGTGGCAGATCCCCATATCTTCACCCGTTTGATCCGCTTTATTACGGATCACAGTTATACCAATGTTGTCTGGTAGGCGATCCACAAAATCTGGCCAGATATCTTTCGGATCGGTGGCATCGGTTGTCGTGCCATCCACCATGAACAACACGCGGTCTGCTTGGGCTATTTCATCCCACGCGCGTTCGATACCGATTTTCTCTACTTCATCGGAAGCATCACGCAAACCTGCTGTATCAATGATGTGTAGTGGCATGCCATCAATATGGATATGCTCACGCAGTACATCACGCGTGGTTCCTGCGATGTCGGTTACGATTGCAGACTCTTTACCCGATAGTGCGTTCAGCAGGCTTGATTTGCCCGCATTTGGACGACCCGCAATCACGACTTTCATCCCTTCACGCATAATAGCGCCTTGGTTAGCTTCTTTGCGCACCGCATCTAGGTTGTCGATGATGGCTTGTAGGTCACCAGCCACTTTACCGTCGGCCAAAAAGTCGATCTCTTCTTCAGGGAAGTCGATGGCTGCTTCAACATAGATACGCAAATGAATCAGCGACTCAACTAAGGTATTAATACGGCCTGAAAATGCGCCCTGTAAGGATTGCAGCGCCGATTTTGCTGCTTCTTCAGAACTGGCATCAATGAGGTCTGCAATCGCTTCGGCTTGAGCGAGGTCGAGTTTATCGTTCAGAAATGCGCGTTCAGAGAACTCACCAGGGCGAGCAGCTCGAATACCATCTATACCTAGAATGCGTTTTATCAGCATATCCATCACGACAGGGCCGCCATGGCCTTGCAGCTCAAGTACGTCTTCACCGGTAAATGAGTGCGGGTTAGGGAAGTACAGTGCGATGCCCTGATCAAGCACAGTGCCATCTTCTGACTTAAACGGCAGGTACTCTGCGTAGCGGGGCTTTAGTGTTTTGCCAGTGACTTCTAACGCCACTTGGTTGGCTTTAGGGCCAGAAACACGAATAATACCGACACCGCCACGACCAGGCGCGGTCGCTTGAGCGACAATCGTATCTGTAGTCATAATTTTGCCTTTTGAGCTGGGCTATAGGGAAGATACCTAGGGAGCCATCACAATTAATTAGCTGAATTGTAATCAGCCAAAAACAAAAAGGCGACCTTTTGGCCGCCTTTCTCAATCATTTCCTAAAAGGTTACTTGCTGTGTAAGCCTTTTTTCTCTAATCCTTTGTAGATCAGAGTTTGCTGGATAAGCGTTACGATGTTTGACACCAACCAGTACAGAACGAGACCTGATGGGAAGAACAAGAAGAAGAAGGTAAACATAACCGGCATAAAGGTCATGATCTTCTGCTGCATTGGATCCGTTACTGTTGTCGGGCTCATCTTCTGGATTAGGAACATTGACGCACCCATCAGTAGAGGCAGGATGTAGTAAGGGTCCTGCGCTGAAAGGTCATGAATCCAACCGAAGAATGGAGAGTGACGTAGCTCAACCGATTCCATTAGTGCCCAGTAAAGCGCGATGAAGATAGGCATCTGTAGGATAAGAGGTAAACAGCCACCTAGTGGGTTCACTTTCTCTTTCTTGTACAGTTCCATCATTTCTTGGCTCATGCGCTGACGGTCATCACCGATACGCTCACGCATTGCTTGCAGCTTAGGCTGTAGCATGCGCATTTTCGCCATAGACGTGTATTGCGCTTTTGTTAGTGGGTACATTGCACCACGAACGATGAAGGTCAGACAGATGATTGCCACACCCCAGTTGCCAACAAAGCTCTGGATGAATGAAAGCAACATATGAAGAGGCTTCGCAATGAACCATAACCAGCCGTAGTCCACTACTAGGTCTAGGTTAGGTGCCACTTCTGCCATTTCATCTTGCAGTTTTGGACCAACCCAAAGTGTTGCTTCAAACTTAGCCTGATCGCCTGTTGCGATAGTTTTGTTCGGCATACGAACGCCGATGTCGCCGAGGTTGCCAATTACACGAGTGTATAGGTTAGTACCTGGTTCGTTACGTGGGATCCAAGCTGCGGCAAAGTAGTGCTGAATCATTGCTGCCCAACCTTGGCCATCGGCTAGGTTAAGAGACAGGTTGCGATCCTGCATATCATCAAAGCTGTACTTCTTGTAACGCGTATCTTCTGTTGAGTATGCGCCACCACGGTAAGTAGGCATTGTGATGCTACCACCATCGTCCATTAGGTTTTGACGTAGGTGAGCGTACATACCAAATGTTGCGTTGTTGCCTGAGTTGTTCACTACATCGTATTCAACATTAAGCGCGTAGCTGCCGCGTTTAAAGATGTAAGTTTTGGTGTATTCGATGCCGTTTGCAGTGAATGTCATCGGAACGCGAAGTTCATCTTGACCGTCAGCCATTGTGAAGCTGTCTGCACTTACGTTGTAGTGAGGGCGATTTGTGCTGCTCAAGTCGATACCTTGAGGACCCACTAGACCGCTTTGAGCGATAAATTGGTGACCTTGAGCGTCTTTAAGCAGAACAAAGGAATCTGATGAATCTAACTCAGCAGAGTATTCGTTAAGGTTGGCATGTACCACATCGCCACCAACGGTGTCGATCGACAGAGTTAAAACATCAGTCGTTACTGTGATAGTTTTTGCAGAAGCTTGCTGTTGACCGGGAACTGGGTCAAGTTCATCAGCAAAAGATGGTGCAGGTAGAGTGCTGCTTGATTGAGCCTGTTCAACTGCTTGAGGTTCTGGATTCTTTGCAACTTGCCATTGTTGAAACAGCAAAAAAGAAACCAGGGCCAAACCGATGAGCAGGATATTACGTTGAGAATCCATCGTTAGTTATCTCTGTCTTGTTTTTGGACTGGTGGAACGGGGTCATACCCCCCTTCATTCAAAGGGTGGCATTTTAATAGACGTTTGCCTGATAACCAACATCCTTTTACAAAACCGTGAGCTCTCAAAGCTTCTAGCGCGTAAGTGGAACAGGTTGGTGTGAACCGGCAACGAGGACCAATCAAAGGGCTGATAAACCAGCGATACAGATAAACGAGCCCAATGGCTATCCACGTGAAGGGCGAGACAGGCGTTGCCATAGCTTATCAAACAACTTAAAAATTTCCTCATTGCTTAAATCTTGCGCGCTTTTCTTCGCAATCACAACAAAATCTTTGTTTGGAAGCTGATGTTGATTGTTACGAAAGCTTTCACGAGCCAAACGCTTAAATCGGTTACGACCGACAGCCGTTTTGATTTGCTTTTTGGGAACCGCTAAACCTAATCGTGGGTGAGAAAGTTTGTTATTGCGAGCAATGATGGTGAAATGAGGCGAGCCAGCTCGATGAGCTTGCTGGAAGACGTTTTGATAATGCTCGGGAGTTAACAAACGTAACTCCCGATTAAACGCGTACGTGTTCAAAATAAACTAGCGATTATTTTGATAGGCGCGCACGGCCTTTTGCACGACGTGCGTTGATAACTTTACGACCGTTCTTAGTTGCCATGCGAGCACGGAAGCCGTGAGTACGCTTGCGCTTTAGAACTGTAGGTTGAAAAGTGCGTTTCATGATAATTACCTTTACTGATCAGTAGTTTTAGGTTCTTGTTAAACCCGGCGTGGGTATTTGCTTTCTTATATAAAGAAGCTCTTTATATAGAGAAGGACAACCGACGCCTCTCAACAAAGAGGCGGAATTGTAATCACACTCACATAATGTGTCAATGACTCAATGAGTACGAAATTCCGGCCGGGCGATTATACGTAGTGTGAGTAAAATCTCAAGGATCAATCGATCCTGATGCTTGATCGTTACTCTATTCCTACTTGGTTAAGGAATTTTTTCAAACGAGGATCTTGTGGATTATCGAAGATATCCTGTGGAGAACCTTGCTCAACGATATTGCCTTCCGCCATGAAGATCACTCTATCAGCGACTTCTTTCGCGAATTGCATCTCGTGCGTCACCACCAGCATGGTTTGATGCTGATTAGCTAACTTCTTCATTAATGAGAGAACTTCACCGACCCATTCAGGATCCAGCGCAGAAGTTGGTTCGTCAAACAACAGCAGTTCTGGTTGCAGCGCCATCGCTCGGCCGATACCCACACGTTGTTGTTGGCCGCCAGATAATGACGCTGGATAACTATCGCCTTTATCCCCAAGGCCGATGTCATCCAGAATTTGTTGCGCTCGTTTGAGAGCATCGGCTTTTTTCCAACCTCGAACGGTCACTAGACCTTCGGCAATGTTCTGGCGCGCATTCATGTGGGCAAACAGGGCATAGTTTTGGAACACAAAGCCAGTTCGACGACGCAGCGCTAATACTTCGGCTTTAGTGTGTTTTTGAGTATCAACGGAGATGTCATCTATCGTGATACGACCTTCATCTGCTTGTTCTAGGAAGTTCACCGTACGCAGCAAGGTTGATTTACCCGTACCACTTGAGCCGATAATCACGATGATCTCACCTTGCTTAATATCGAGGTCGATGCCTTTCAGCACTTCAGTCTCACCAAAACGTTTGTGAATATTTTCTAACTTAATCATCGTACGTACGCCTTATTCAGTTTTGCTTCTGCCCAGATTTGTACGCGAGTCAGAATCACCACCACGCCCCAGTAAATAAGAGCAACCGCAAGGAAAGCTTCAAAGAAACGGAAACTTGATGAGGCTTCCATCTGTGCTTTCGCCATGATTTCGGCCACACCAAGCGTGAAAGCAAGAGACGTTGACTTGATCATATCGATGAAATAGTTCATCAATGAAGGCAGTGCGACACGCGTTGCTTGAGGTAAAATCACTCGGCGCATTGCTTGGGATGTCGTCATACCGACCGATAAGCTCGCTTCCATTTGGCTGCGATCAATGCCAATAATGGCGGCACGAATACTTTCCGCCATATAAGCGGCAAAGTGCAGCGTTAAACCGATAACCGCTGCTGAAAAGGCGTCGATACCGACCATCAATGGAAAAATTTGCGGTAAGCCGTAATAGAGCAGGAAAAGCTGAACCAACAGTGGGGTGCCACGGAAGAAGCTGATGTACAGTTGGCTTAATTGATCCAGAACTGGCAGTTTAAATACGCGAATATTGGCTAAAATGACGGATAAAATCAGCGAAAACACCAATCCCCATGTCGCCATTTCCATGGTTGTGCCAAGATATTTCAGCAATATCGGCAGCAGTTCCAACATGTAATTAAAGTCAAATCCCATACGGCTTACCTAAAGGCTAGAGAAAAGAAAAGGTGGAAAACAAGTTCCACCTTTACGTAAGTTTATTTTAGTCCGAGAGTGATACCACTTTGCGGCCTAAAGTACAAAGAGTTCTTATTTCGTGATGTCAGCGCCAAACCACTTCACGGAAATTTTCTCTACTGTACCATCTGCGCGCATCTCAGCCAGTGCTTTGTTTACTTCTTCTTGCAGCTTACGACCTTTCTCGTTGTCAACGAAAGGCCATGCGTTTTGAATGGTCTCAAACGGTTCGCCTGCCAATTCCAGAGGAAGGCCAGTTTTCTTAATCAGCTCTAACGCAGAAAGACGATCCATTACAAACGCGTCTGCACGACCGAGCGCCACGTCATGTTCGATACCTGTGTCGTACGTTTTAATGTTGATCTTGCCGTCTTTGTCGTATTGACGCAGCAGTTGCTCAAAGTTAGAGCCTAGGTTCACCGCAACGGTCTTGCCCGCAAGATCGTCAACACCTTTGATGCTGTCGTTGCCTTTACGCACGGTAATTTGTGCGCCATCTACAACGTAAGGGTCAGCAAATAGGTATTTAGCTTTACGCTCGTCAGTCATGGTGATTTGGTTGGAGATCGTATCGATACGACCAGTTTCTAAAAGACCAAATAAACCAGAGAAGTTGGCTGTTACGTATTCGATTTTGTAATCGTTACGTTTACCGATTTCATCCCACATGTCGACTTCAAAGCCTTGTAGCTTGTCTTGCTTTACAAAAGTAAACGGGAAGTAGCGACCTGACATACCAACTTTGACTTCAGTAGCGGCTTGTACGGTTGCTGCCGACAGTGCAATGGCTGCAACGGCAACCTTAATCCAGTTTTTCATAATACATCTCCATAATTTTATGGTTGGAAATACTACTGTTAGTTAGCTCAATTAAATAAATAACCAAGAGCAATAACCTAGACCTGTGAGTTATTAGATAATAGAAGAAGAATGTTAAATGTGACGAAAATGCGAACTGAACCTAGCGAAATGATCGACAAAATCAGCATTGGGAATAAAATAATACACAGACTTATCACCAATCGCTCGATCTTGTTAATTTTGCCCAATTGTGGATCGTTGTGTGGGCAAATTTGGGGCAAGGTGTGTTGATCTCATCAAGTTTGCAGAAATAATTGTGAATAACTTGGATCTTATTCACTGGATCGTCGATCAATCGCTGGCGATCTTGGTTATCAACAGGTAAAATTGCCAGTCTTTTCCGATAATTCAATTACTCAGTGGGGGCACCGTGTCATCTTCGCTTTGGCTGCAATGTTTGCAGCAGCTTCAAGAAGAGCTACCAGCTACAGAATTCAGCATGTGGGTTCGTCCGCTACAAGCGGAGCTCAATGACAATACTCTCACTCTATTCGCGCCAAACCGCTTTGTGTTGGACTGGGTGCGTGATAAGTATCTGAACAATATTACTCGCTTACTGCAGGAATACTGCGGTGGCGATATTCCTAACTTACGTTTTGAAGTGGGGAGCCGACCTGTCTCTGCACCAAAACCAGCGCCGACACGTACGCCTGCAGATGTGGCTGCCGAGTCATCTGCACCTGCGCAATTACAGGCGCGTAAGCCAGTACACAAAACCTGGGATGACGACGCTCAAGCGATTGCGGCTATCAATCACCGCTCAAACATGAACCCAAAACACAAGTTCGATAACTTTGTTGAAGGTAAGTCGAACCAACTGGGTTTGGCTGCGGCGCGTCAGGTATCGGATAATCCTGGTGCAGCATACAACCCGCTGTTCCTATACGGCGGCACGGGCTTGGGTAAAACGCACTTGTTGCATGCGGTGGGCAACGCGATTGTGGATAACAACCCGAACGCAAAAGTGGTCTACATGCACTCAGAACGTTTTGTGCAAGACATGGTAAAAGCGCTGCAAAACAATGCGATTGAAGAATTCAAACGCTACTACCGCAGCGTGGATGCGCTCCTTATCGATGACATCCAATTCTTTGCTAATAAAGAACGTTCACAAGAAGAATTCTTCCATACCTTCAACGCACTATTGGAAGGTAATCAGCAGATCATTCTAACGTCTGACCGTTATCCTAAAGAAATTAATGGCGTTGAAGATCGTCTTAAATCTCGCTTTGGTTGGGGTCTTACTGTTGCGATCGAGCCACCTGAGCTTGAAACGCGTGTGGCGATCTTGATGAAAAAAGCTGAAGATCACCAAATCCACCTTGCTGATGAAGTGGCATTCTTCATTGCCAAGCGTCTGCGTTCGAACGTTCGTGAGCTCGAAGGTGCACTGAACCGTGTTATCGCGAACGCGAACTTTACTGGTCGTCCAATTACGATTGATTTTGTTCGTGAAGCGCTGCGCGATCTGCTTGCTCTACAAGAGAAGCTGGTGACGATCGATAACATTCAAAAGACCGTGGCGGAATACTACAAGATTAAAGTAGCGGACTTGCTGTCTAAGCGTCGTTCTCGTTCTGTAGCGCGTCCTCGTCAGCTGGCTATGGCGTTAGCAAAAGAACTAACCAACCATAGCTTGCCTGAAATTGGCGATGCGTTTGGGGGCCGCGATCATACGACCGTACTTCATGCTTGTCGCAAGATTGAGCAGCTGCGTGAAGAGAGCCACGACATTAAAGAAGATTACTCTAACTTGATTCGCACCCTGTCTTCGTAATCGGTTAGAATAACGGTATTCTAAGCAAATCATTTATTGAGCTGACAGCGTAAAGAGCCAAGCATGAAATTTACCATTGAACGTAGTCATTTAATCAAACCGCTACAGCAGGTTTCGGGCGCTTTAGGTGGCCGACCAACTCTGCCAATCCTGGGTAACCTACTTCTTAAAGTAGAAGAGAACGTATTGTCGATGACGGCAACCGATCTTGAAGTAGAGTTAGTAAGCAAAGTGACGCTAGAAGGTGATTTTGAAGCGGGCAGCATTACCGTTCCTTCGCGTAAGTTTCTCGATATCTGCCGTGGTTTACCGGACGATGCGATCATCACATTTGTATTAGAAGGTGATCGCGTACAAGTTCGCTCTGGTCGCAGCCGTTTCTCGTTGGCAACGCTTCCTGCGAACGATTTCCCTAATATTGAAGACTGGCAAAGCGAAGTGGAAGTATCACTGAGCCAAGCTGATTTACGTACGCTGATCGACAAAACTCAGTTCTCGATGGCGAATCAAGACGTTCGTTACTACCTCAACGGCATGTTGTTTGAAATTGACGGCACCACGCTACGCAGCGTGGCGACAGACGGCCACCGTATGGCGGTATCGCAAACTCAGCTAGGTGCGGACTTTGCGCAGAAGCAAATCATCGTGCCACGCAAAGGTGTGCAAGAATTAGTAAAGTTGATGGATGCGCCAGAGCAGCCCGTAGTACTTCAGATCGGTAGCTCCAATGTTCGTGCTGAGGTGAATAACTTTACTTTTACCTCTAAGTTGGTTGATGGTCGTTTCCCTGACTACCGCCGTGTATTGCCTCAGAGCACCAATAAGACACTAATAGCAAGTTGTGACGAGTTGCGCCAAGCCTTCTCTCGTGCTGCGATTCTTTCCAACGAAAAATTCCGTGGCGTGCGAGTGAATCTGGCTGATACTGAAATGCGCATAACCGCGAATAACCCAGAACAAGAAGAAGCGGAAGAGATGCTTGATGTAACCTTTGAAGGTGACGCCATCGAAATCGGCTTTAACGTAAGCTATGTGCTTGATGTTCTGAACACGTTGCGTTGTGAAAATGTACGTGTGTCGATGTCGGATGCTAACGCTAGCGCGTTGATTGAAAATGCCGACGATGACAGTGCCATGTACGTGGTGATGCCAATTCGTCTATAAGCCAACTGAATGCCTCTTTCTCGTCTCATCATTCAGCAGTTTCGAAACATTAAAGCCTGTGATATTGAGTTATCAGCAGGCTTTAACTTTCTTATCGGGCCGAACGGCAGCGGTAAAACCAGTGTCTTAGAAGCGGTTTATCTGCTCGGGCATGGCCGCTCATTCAAGAGCTCTCTCACCGGACGAGTGATACAAAATGAGTGTGACGAACTGTTTGTTCATGGTCGTTTTTTGAACTCGGATCAATTTGAGCTACCTATCGGCATTAATAAGCAGCGTGATGGCTCAACAGAGGTTAAAATAGGCGGTCAATCTGGACAAAAATTAGCGCAGTTGGCACAAGTTCTGCCTCTGCAGTTGATACACCCAGAAGGGTTTGATTTACTGACAGATGGCCCTAAACATCGTCGTGCGTTTATTGATTGGGGCGTGTTTCATACCGAGCCCGCTTTTTATCAAGCATGGGGAAGGTTCAAGCGCCTGAACAAGCAGCGCAACGCGTTGTTGAAAACCGCCAATAGTTATCGTGAGCTCAGTTATTGGGATCAGGAAATGGCAGGATTGGCTGAAAACATCAGCCAATGGCGAGCAAGTTACATCGAGCAGATGAAAACTGTCGCAGAAACTATCTGTCAGACATTTTTGCCAGAATTTGAGATCCAATTGAAGTATTATCGTGGCTGGGATAAAGACACTCCATACCACGAGATACTAGAAAAGAATTTTGAGCGTGATCAGGCATTGGGATACACCTTTAGTGGCCCAAACAAAGCTGATTTGCGCATTAAAGTGAACGGAACGCCCGTTGAAGATGTTCTGTCACGCGGTCAATTAAAACTCATGGTGTGTGCATTGCGTGTAGCGCAAGGGCAACACCTGACAGAGATGGCCGGTAAACAATGCATTTACCTAATTGATGACTTCGCGTCGGAATTAGATAGCCAACGTCGCAAGCGTCTTGCTGACTGCTTAAAAGAGACGGGCGCACAAGTATTTGTAAGCTCTATCACTGAAAGCCAAATCGCCGATATGTTGGACGATAACGGTAAATTGTTTCATGTGGAACATGGCAGGATAGAGTCAAACTAGAAGAGAGAAACTCATGTCTGAAAATTACGATTCATCGAGTATTAAGGTACTGAAGGGTCTGGATGCGGTACGTAAGCGTCCAGGAATGTACATCGGCGATACGGACGACGGCACCGGCCTTCACCACATGGTTTTCGAGGTGGTGGATAACTCAATTGATGAAGCGTTGGCAGGTCACTGTAAAGACATCGTTGTGACAATTCATGAGGATAACTCGGTTTCCGTTAGCGATGATGGTCGTGGCATTCCAACAGAAATCCACTCAGAGGAAAATGTCTCTGCAGCAGAAGTAATTATGACGGTTCTTCACGCGGGTGGTAAGTTCGACGATAACTCATACAAAGTATCGGGTGGTCTTCACGGGGTAGGTGTTTCAGTAGTAAACGCACTATCAGAGAAAGTTGAGCTAACGATTCATCGTGGTGGCCATATCCATACGCAAACCTACCGCCATGGTGAGCCTCAAGCGCCACTAGCCGTTGTGGGTGATACGGATAAAACCGGTACACAAATTCGTTTCTGGCCAAGTGCCGAGACGTTCTCTAACACTGAGTTCCACTATGACATTCTGGCGAAACGCCTGCGTGAACTGTCATTCCTGAACTCTGGTGTGTCGATCAAATTGGTTGATGAACGTGAAGCGGACAAACATGATCACTTCATGTATGAAGGTGGTATTCAAGCGTTCGTTGATCACCTAAACACCAACAAAACGCCAATCATCGAAAAAATCTTCCACTTTAACTCTGAGCGTGAAGACGGCATTTCAGTTGAAGTGGCGATGCAATGGAACGATGGTTTCCAAGAGAACATCTTCTGCTTTACCAACAATATCCCACAGCGTGATGGTGGTACTCACCTTGCTGGTTTCCGTGCTGCGCTAACACGTACATTGAACAGCTTTATGGATAAAGAAGGTTTCTCGAAGAAAGCGAAAACAGCGACTTCAGGCGACGATGCGCGTGAAGGTCTAACTGCGGTTGTTTCGGTGAAAGTGCCTGATCCTAAGTTCTCAAGCCAAACAAAAGACAAACTGGTTTCTTCTGAAGTGAAATCAGCTGTTGAGTCTGCAATGGGTGAAAAACTGTCTGAGTTCTTGATTGAGAACCCGACAGAAGCGAAGATGGTTTGTTCGAAAATCATCGATGCAGCACGTGCTCGTGAAGCAGCGCGTAAAGCTCGTGAAATGACGCGCCGTAAAGGTGCACTAGACCTAGCTGGCCTTCCAGGTAAACTTGCAGATTGTCAGGAAAAAGATCCGGCACTCTCTGAACTATACATAGTGGAGGGTGATTCGGCAGGCGGCTCCGCAAAACAAGGCCGTAACCGTAAGAACCAAGCGATCCTACCGCTAAAAGGTAAGATTCTTAACGTAGAAAAAGCACGTTTCGACAAGATGCTATCTTCTCAAGAAGTAGCAACACTGATCACCGCACTAGGTTGTGGTATCGGTCGTGACGAGTACAACCCGGACAAGCTTCGTTACCACAACATCATCATCATGACCGATGCCGATGTCGATGGTTCGCACATCCGTACGCTACTGTTGACCTTCTTCTACCGTCAAATGCCAGAGCTTATTGAGCGTGGCTATGTGTACATCGCTCAGCCACCACTATACAAAGTGAAAAAAGGCAAACAAGAGCAGTACATCAAAGATGAAGAAGCGATGAACCAATACCAAGTATCATTGGCTCTGGACAATGCATCGCTACACGTAAACGCAGAAGCACCAGCATTGGCTGGTGAAGCACTAGAGAAGCTTGTTCAACAGTACAATGCGGGTATTAAACTGGCGGAACGTATGAGCCGTCGTTACCCAAGTGCTTTGGTAAACGAGTTGATTTACACTCCTCGCCTAACGCCAGAGCAATGCCATGACGCATCAGTTGTGGAAGCGTGGACGAAGCAGCTTGTTGAACAGCTGAATGCGAAAGAAGTGGGTGCAAGCCAGTACAGCTACGAAGTTGAGCAGCACGAAGAGCTAGGCTTAAACTTGCCTAAGATTGTGGTTCGTACTCACGGCGTGACGCACGAACATGCAATTAGCATCGACTTCCTAAACTCGAAAGAGTACGGCAAGTTGGCTGATCTATCAGAAGCACTTGATGGACTTCTGGAAGAAGGCGCGTACATCAAACGTGGTGAGCGTACTATGCCAGTGGCAAACTTTGCAGAAGCGCTTGACTGGTTAGTGAAAGAGTCAATGCGTGGCTTAAGCCGTCAGCGCTACAAAGGTCTAGGTGAGATGAACCCAGACCAACTTTGGGAAACCACCATGGACCCAGAAACTCGTCGTATGATGCAGGTAACGATTGAAGATGCGGTAGGCGCAGATCAACTGTTCACTACGCTAATGGGTGACCAAGTAGAACCTCGTCGTAACTTCATCGAAGAGAACGCACTGAAAGTAGCGAACCTAGACGTATAACGACACTGTTCGTGATAGTAAAAAGCAGCGAGAAATCGCTGCTTTTTTTGTTTTACCACCAGCTAAAATCGCCACTTTCTGCTAAAGCGGATGTTTTTCTGGTACTAACTGCCAACAACCCGATCAAGCCTGCCATTTTATTTCTGTTTTCTTTTTTTCTCGCCATTTTGTTCGCTTGAGCGTTTTTGCTTTCTTTTTTCTGCTCGCTATAGTGCTGAAGAGCTGATGAATAAGGAGACTAAGAAAATGGTGATGACTTTCCTGAACTAAGCCGGAAGTGATGCACTTCCGGTTCAATGCACTGAATTTATTTGTAAGACAAGGCATTAAGAAGGAAATAATCATGTTTGAACGCTGGTTCTCAGCGTACTGCTTGGCGCTGCGAACTTGGTGGTTAACCAGTCGCTTTTTAACCTATCAATCACCACTAAGGTTGTTATCGCTATTTGAAATCTGCGAGCAACAAGCCCATTGCCGTAACCGAGCTCGTATTGCGGTTGGGGACACGGTTCGCTTAGTGGATGTTGAACGCGCCTATCAATATCGCATGACATTGGTCAGCTCGCGTAAGGGGCAACCCATGACAGGTATGCTCGCGGTCGATTCTTATTTGGGGTCTCGACTGTTAGGTCGAGCTAAAAATGATGCGCTCGAAGTGGAAATTTTTAATCAGCGACGCTGCTTTGTGATTACTGAAATTGTTCATCAATCGCAGCCACCAGCTCAGAAAATGCTGTGTGGTTGTCTGTTGTGCCAATAAATAGAGGTGAAGTCATGAGTAAGAAAGAAAAGAAACAACCGCAGTTGAGTCTAAAAGAAAAGCGCAAACTAAAGCAGGAAAAGGCGGCAGAAAAGGACGTTGTAAAAGCGCGTAAATCCTCCCGCAAGTAAAGTGTAGATTGAGCCCCCCAGAACGGCGGGCTTTTTATCACAGATCGCGAAGTGATGAGGAACTAAGCTGTTCAAGGGGATAGTGGATGCTTTAAAAATTTTTTATTTTTTCCCTTGAAAGTCATTTTTGACGACCTTATATCTAGTTACGAAGAGGGTGACTGGCTTGCTAGAGACTAGAAGACCAGCCCTCTGAAATCGCTAAAACGAGATCGCTCAGAAGAGGATATGGCGTTTTAGCACACAACTTAAACCTTTAGATTCAATATCATGTCTCCGAGCCAAACCAAGGCCAGTGGAATGATAAGAATCTCTTAGTTCGGCGTTGTTTTTTGCATAAACACGCCAGTAGGATGAAACTCATCTGAACTAAGACTATTGCTTAATTAAGAGGATAGATTTATGCGTAATGTAGATTTCTCACCACTATACCGTAATGCAATTGGCTTTGATCGTCTGCTAAACCTGATGGAAGCGAATACAGCGAAAAATACTTCTGGCGGTTACCCTCCATACAACATTGAGCAAAAAGACGAGCACAACTACCGTATTACTATGGCCGTTGCTGGCTTTGCTGAAGAACAGCTCGATCTGACTCAAAACGAAAACATGTTGATTGTAAAGGGCGAACGTAAAGCCGAAGAAGGCAAAAACTATGTTTACCAAGGTATTGCAGAACGTGATTTTGAACGTAAATTCCAGCTAGCGGATTACGTAAAAGTTGTCGGTGCATCAATGGAAAACGGTCTACTTCATATCGATTTAGTTCGTGAAATCCCTGAAGCCATGCAACCACGTAAGATTGCTATCGGTGGTAACAACCTGATTGAGAACAACTAATCAGTTAACCACCCAGTTATAGAATGAGAAAGAGCGCCATATGGGCGCTCTTTTTAGTTTGGGGTTTTCAAATCCGCTATTTTAAAGCCGTAATTTCAAAGAGAAGAACGGCTGAGTTCAATCCATCTATTTACCTTCGCGGTAAGCCTTTTCCACTTCTTCAGCGATAATCGCAATGCCTTTTTGCATCATCTCATCATCTTGAACGTAGTTCATACGCAGGCATTGGTGCGCGTGATCCCACTCGTCTTGCTGACCAATAAAGAAATATTCACCAGGGACAATCAATACGCCACGCGCTTTCAAGCGTTGGTACAGTTCCATTGTTGTGATTGGCAGTTCATCAAACCATAACCACAAGAAGATAGCGCCTTCCGGCCTGTGGATGCGGAATCGCTCATCGGTAATTGCTTGTTGGAGCAGTTCAACCGCACGTTGTGATTTTTGCTTGTAGAACGGCTTAATCACCTCTGAACTCAGTTTAAGCAGATCGCCTTTGCCAATTATATGGTTTGCCAGCGCTGGACCAACACTGCCCGGCGCTAGGCTGATGATGCCGTTCATATTGGTTAACGCTTGAGTGATTTCTTCACTCGCAATCACAATGCCACAACGCACACCTGGCAAGCCAAGTTTAGATAGGCTCATGCATAGGATGGTGTTTTCATTCCAGAACGGTTCGACATCTTCAAAGATGATGTTCGGGAAAGGTAGACCGTAGGCGTTATCGATGATCAGCGGGATGTTGTTCTCACGTGCTAGCTTGTCCAGTTTACGTACTTCTTCGTCTGTCAGTACATTACCCGTTGGGTTGGTTGGACGAGACGCGCAGATTGCCGCAACAGAGTCGTCGACGGTTAGTTGCTCAAAATCGACGTGGTATTTAAACAGACCGTTATCTAACAGCTCGATTTCTGGGTGGTAAGAGATAAAGATATCTTCATCAATGCCTGCATCACCATAACCGATGTATTCAGGCGCGATAGGCAGTAGCACTTTCTTATGCGAACCATCTGGCTGTTTACCTGCCAACAAGTTGAACAAGTAGAAGAAGCCACTTTGGCTGCCGTTAGTTAGGCTGATGTTCTTTTCGGAAATATCCCAGCCGTAAGTTTCACGGAATAACTGAGCTAGCGCTTTGACGAACGCGTCTTTACCCTGCGGGCCATCGTAGTTGGCGAGGGCGGCGACGAGCTCCCCACTGGCGAGCATTTCCTCACTGGCTTGGTGAAAGTAATCGAGCATGGCAGGAATGGCGGCAGGATTACCTCCACCGAGCATGATGGCACCTGGTGTGCGCAGACCATCATTCAAATCGTCCATTAACTGCGTAATACCTGAATACTGATTAAATTTTTCACCAAACTTTGAGAACTGCATGCTGACTTATACCTAATTCATTGTGATTGCTTTGTGTATGTTTATGCCGATGTTTTATCGGCTTATCGAGTAATCCTTGACCTTACCTCAATGTGTAATTAACGCAAAGTGTGAATTAAGCGGAAAAAGAAAAAAGTGCGTCATCAGACCAGAGGGACGAGACTAAATGGCAAAAAGAACAATAAAAAAGGGAAGCTTATGCTTCCCTTGCTGGTGGAGAGAGTGTGATTTACTCACCGGTGTAAACAATCAGTACCTTGTCGTCTTGGTATTGGCGTTCGAACGCGTAGTAACCTTCTTGATTGCGAGTGATGTGCTTACCTTGAGCAACCGCTGGGTGGCGTTTACGGAATTCACCCAATTTTTGCCAATGTTGCAGCAGATCTTCACGCTCGCCATGAATCTTATCCCATGGCATATCTGAGCGTGTGCCTTGGTGGGCGTCTGAACCAGTAATGCCAAAATCACGAGCTATCTCATCACCGTAATAGATCTGTACTGCACCCGGAGCCAGCATCAGAGCATTTGCCGCACGTGCTTGGTCATCAAAGCTGCGGCTGCGAGCTGACCAAAACAGTTGTGTATCGTGTGAAGACAGGTAGCTCAACACATTGAACTCAGGATCGGTATTGATGCGCTCTGCATAGCGGCGGTAATCATTATCAAGTTGAGCGAAACACTTCAGCGCTTTTGGTGCCACATCAGATTGGAACTCGAAGTTGATGATGGAATCGAAGCCGTTATCGAAATACGGGCTCTTCACTACGCTGTGAGCCCACACTTCACCTGTCATCCAAAATGGCAGGTCATCTAGTGCTTTGTCTGGATTGTTTTGCTTCCACTGGGCAAGCGCTTGAGTGGTGCTGGCTTTCAACTCTGCCCACGCTTCCATTTCAACGTGTTTGGCCGTGTCGACACGGAAGCCGTCAATGCCGTAGTCACGTACCCAATCGGATAACCAGGTAATCAGGTGTTCACGTGGGGTTTGCAGCTCATCTTGCGCATTGGTGTCTTTATTGCGGAAGAAGTTTGGTAATCCGGTTTTCTTAGTCGATTCGGTTTTGAGATCCGGTAGGTAGTTCAAAGACATGGTGATATCGTTGTAGCCCGGAGCATCGTAGTCACCAATGTCGGTGCGGATCCAATCTTTGCCCCACCATTTATCCCACGCTTCGCTATCACCGTATTTGATGTAATCGTTGAAGCTGTGCCAGCTTTGTCCTGATTTTGGCTGCCAGTCGGTCCATTTTTCACCAAGGACTTGTTTGGCTTCTTGGTCATCTAGGTAAAGCTGACCAAAGCCAAATTCCTGCATGTCTGCTAATGTCGCATAACCTGTGTGGTTCATGACCACATCCCAAATCACGCGGATGCCTTTCTTGTGGGCGGTATCGACGAAGGTTCTGAGTTCATCTTCGGTACCCATGTTGGCATCAAGCTTGGTCCAATCTTGGTGGTAGTAGCCGTGGTAGCCGTAGTGCTTAAAGTCGCCTTTATCGCCGCCGCCAACCCAGCCGTGGATTTGTTCCAGTGGCGAGGTTATCCAGATAGCATTCACACCAAGTGATTCGATGTAATCGAGTTTTTTCGTCAGACCCGCCAAGTCACCACCGTGGAAGGTGCCAATCTCATATTTTCCGTCTTTGCTGCGACCGTAGCTGTTGTCGTTGTCTGGGTTGCCATTGTAGAAGCGGTCGGTCATGACGAAGTACACCGTCGCATTGTCCCAACTGAACGGTTTGTCGGCTTGCTGTTCAACTTCTTCTAGCAGCAATAGACCTTGGCTCATAGGACTCGGCTGCATGGTGACGCTGCCATTGGCGACTGTGGTTTCTTGTCCGGTTAAGGCATCGCGAACGACAGTGCCATCATTAAAGGTTTGAGCAACATTGATGGTTTTTGGCGCGTCAGTTGCGACAGGGCAAGAGTAGGTGATGTCCTGACTCTGTTTTGGTTTGATTTTTACAGTTAGCTCATTGGTGGTTGGATTGAGCGTAAATTGATAGGTATTGGCTTTGAAGATGCGCAGTGGCATTTGTACATCAGTGGCGCAGTTATCCATTTTTAATGGACGATTGAACTTGATGCGACCTTCTTCTGCTAGGGCAAAGCTACTGCCACAGCTTTGCTTGCTGTCAGCAATGGTAAAGGTGTAACTGCCTTTTTCGAGTTTTTGCTCGGCGACAAGTAAGCCTTGTGAGTTTTCTTCAAAAACAGCGGTGTCATCACCAACGCTTAATACGATGGCATTTTCTGGAATCTGGCTGCAGGCGCTCAGTAGACCGATAGAGAGTGCGAGAATTGTTTTTTTCATTGTGTCCTTCCCCCGAATAAACAGTCCAGTTATAGCAAAACTGTGCCTCTACAATCCGAGCTCTACACCAACAAGTTAAACGCGTCTCACCCTACAAATTTTAGTCTTGTTCACAAAATGAATAATAAGCGTCACCTTCATCGGTTTGAAGGCAACAAAAAAGGGAAGCATCTGCTTCCCTTTTACTTATTTCTTAATCACTTCGAAGAGTAATGAATTACTTTTGAAGCAAAGAAATGTCTGCGATCTGTAGGAACAGGTTACGCAGGTTGTTCAGTAGTGTCAGACGGTTCTTCTTAAGTGCTTCGTCGTCTGCCATTACCATTACGTTATCGAAGAACGCATCAACTGGTTCACGTAGGTCAGCTAGCTTGCTTAGGGCTTCTTGGTAGTTACCAGTAGCAAATGCTGGCTCTAGCGCTTCTGTCATTACTTCAACGCTTTCTGCTAGTGCTTTCTCTGCGTCTTCTTGTAGAAGTGCTAGGTCGATGTCTGCTGCTAGTTCGCCGTCGAATTTCGCTAGGATATTACCTACACGTTTGTTCGCTGCTGCTAGAGACTCTGCTGCTTCTAGTTCACGGAAGTGAGAAACCGCTTTAACTCGTTGGTCGAAGTCTGCTGGTTTCGTCGGGCGACGCGCTAGAACTGCTTGAATGATGTCTACGCTGAAGCCTTCGTCTTGGTACCAAGCACGGAAACGACCAAGCATGAACTCGATAACGTCTTGCTCAACGTTGTCGTTGGTTAGGCGATCGCCAAACAGTGACTTCGCTTTCGCTACTAGGTCAACAAGATCTAGGTTGTAGCCGTATTCAACGATGATACGTAGTACACCTAGAGATGCGCGGCGTAGTGCGAATGGGTCGCTGCCTTTAGGCGCTTGACCAATACCGAAGATACCTACGATAGTGTCTAGCTTGTCTGCCATTGCAACTGCAGTTGAAACACCGTTAGATGGCAGTTCATCACCTGCGAAACGAGGCATGTATTGCTCGTTCAGTGCGACTGCAACTTCTTCTGCTTCACCGTCGTGGCGAGCATAGTGCATACCCATAACACCTTGAGTATCCGTGAATTCGAATACCATTGAGGTCATTAGGTCACATTTTGCTAGTAGACCAGCACGCTTTGATTTCTCAACGTCAGCACCGATTTGCTCAGCAATGTAGCCAGCAAGCTCTGTGATGCGGTCTGTTTTGTCTTTGATCGTACCCAGTTGCTTTTGGAAGATCGCTTGCTCTAGTTCAGGCAGACGGTCGATAAGCGGACGCTTACGGTCTGTGTTGAAGAAGAATTCTGCGTCAGCAAGACGAGGACGAACCACTTTCTCGTTACCTTCGATTACGTAACGAGGCTCTTTTGATTCGATGTTCGATACGAAGATGAAGTTAGGTAGTAGCTTCTTGTTTTCATCGTAAACAGGGAAGTACTTCTGGTCACCCTTCATGGTGTAAACCAACGCTTCAGAAGGCACTTTTAGGAACTCTTCTTCAAACTTCGCTGTTAGTACTACTGGCCATTCAATCAGAGACGTTACTTCTTCTACTAAGTCATCTTCTAGGTCAGCGATACCGCCAACCGCTGCTGCCGCTTTTTGTGCGTCAGCTAGGATGATTGCTTTACGCGCTTCGTAATCTGCCATTACTTTACCGCGCTCTTCTAGGATCGCAGGGTATTGCTCAGCAGAATCGATAGTAAACTCTTGCTCACCCATGAAGCGGTGACCACGGATAGTGCGGTCAGAAGCAACACCAAGGATCTCGCCTTCGATTAGGTCGCTGCCCATTAGCATGGTTAGCGTCTTAACTGGACGGATGAACTGAGTTGTTTTGTTACCCCAGCGCATTGGTTTTGCGATAGGTAGGTTTGCTAGTGCTTTCGCTGCAAGTTCAACGACGATCTCAGACGTTGGCTGACCTTTCACTTCTTGTTTGAACAGTAGCCATTCGCCTTTGTCTGTAACCATGCGTTCTGCTTGGTCAACCGTGATGCCACAACCGCGTGCCCAGCCTTGAGCTGCTTTTGTTGGGTTGCCTTCCGCGTCAAACGCTGCAGAAACTGCAGGACCACGCTTTTCAACAACTTTGTCAGACTGGCTGTCTGCTAGTGCTGCTACTTTAAGTGCAAGACGACGAGGTGCCGCGAACCATTTCACGCCTTCGTGAGCAAGCTCAGCGCCTTTTAGTTCTGCTTCGAAGTTTGCTGCGAATGCTTCAGCTAGAGTGCGAAGTTGCGTTGGTGGTAGCTCTTCTGTACCTAGCTCGATTAGAAATTCTTTTGCCATGTTACTCTACCCCTTACGCTTGTTCTTTCTTACACATTGGGAAGCCAAGAGCTTCACGCGATGCGTAGTATGCTTCTGCAACTGCTTTCGTCAGGTTGCGGATGCGTAGGATGTAACGTTGGCGTTCAGTTACTGAGATCGCTTTACGCGCATCTAGTAGGTTGAATGCGTGGCCAGCTTTTAGAATGCGTTCGTAAGCAGGCAGTGGCAGTGGCTTTTCAAGCTCAAGTAGTTCTTTACACTCTTTTTCACACTGTTCGAAGAAACCAAATAGGAATTCAACGTCTGCGTGCTCGAAGTTGTAAGTTGATTGCTCTACTTCGTTTTGGTGGAAGATATCACCGTAAGTCACTTTGCTGCCGTCTGGTGCGATGTTCCAAACTAGGTCGTAAACAGAGTCTACTTCTTGGATGTACATTGCTAGACGTTCGATACCGTAAGTGATTTCACCAGTTACTGGTTTACACTCAAGACCACCAACTTGCTGGAAGTAAGTAAACTGGGTCACTTCCATGCCGTTTAGCCAAACTTCCCAGCCCAGACCCCATGCGCCTAGTGTTGGGTTTTCCCAGTTGTCTTCTACGAAACGGATGTCGTGTACAAGAGGGTCAATACCAAGAACTTCAAGGGAGCCAAGGTACAACTCTTGAATATTGTCAGGCGATGGTTTTAGCGCTACTTGGAATTGGTAGTAGTGCTGAAGACGGTTAGGGTTTTCACCGTAACGGCCATCAGTAGGACGACGTGAAGGTTGTACGTAAGCTGTCGACATTGGCTCTGGGCCAAGCGCTCGTAGACAGGTCATTGGGTGAGAGGTACCCGCACCCACTTCCATATCTAGCGGTTGAACAATGGTACAACCATTTTGAGCCCAATAATCCTGCAGCGCGAGGATCATTCCCTGGAAGGTTTTGATATCGTATTTTTGCATAAGTCAGGTTCGCGCGATTCTCTTGTTACTCGTTAATTCGTCATCTATGCCGAGTTTTTCAACTCTAACAACGGCGATAAAGAGTAATTACGGTTGAATAAATTAACAATCTAGTATAACCAGATATTGAGCATGGGAGTAGAGCTAATCTTGATTAATTCGTGGGCGATTTTCTCCTTTAATGAATTTTTACCGCGTTATCTGCTGTATTTTTCCTAAAAGGGAGTTTTTGCCTGCTTTGGCTCTTGAGAAGCGCAACAAAGGTGGCTAGAATTGCGCCTGTCTTTGGGGAGTAGCTTACCTGATGAAGTTTCTGTTTCATCTGGTTCGTCCGTCAACATAATTGGTGCAAAATCACCATGGCGTTCGAGACTTGAAGCCTTTCAAGTTTAGCAAGACCTTAGACAAATCATCACGAACCGGGGTAGGGGCGTGAGGTTTGTCTTCGGTTAAAAATAATAATCCCTGCCCCAATGAGCATGTCGTGAGCGTTTTAGCTATTTCAATTACTACTGTAGCGTTAGCAGAAATTGGCGATAAGACCCAATTGCTATCTCTATTACTTGCAAGTCGTTACCGAAAACCAATCCCAATTATTGCAGCAATCTTTTTGGCAACTATTGCCAACCACGCTTTGGCTGCATGGTTAGGTGTGGTTGTCGCAGACTATCTATCACCTGAGATTTTAAAGTGGGTGCTGGTGGTCAGTTTTGTCGCGATGGCGGCTTGGGTTCTGATCCCGGACAAACTGGATGATGACGAGCAGATTTCTAATCGAGGCCCATTTATTGCCAGCTTTATCGCGTTCTTCGTTGCGGAGATAGGCGATAAAACTCAGATCGCCACTTCCATCTTAGGGGCGCAATACGCGGATGCGTTAAGTTTGGTGATTATCGGTACCACAATCGGTATGCTGCTGGCGAATGTACCTGTGGTCCTGATTGGTAAATTGTCGGCCGACAAGATGCCTTTAGGGCTGATCCGTAAAATCACCGCATTTTTGTTTATTGCTCTGGCAATAGGGGCTGCACTGTTCTGATTTTTTGCACGTGAAATGATGTGAGTTATCAATCATTAGTGGCGTGCTGCGCGAGTTCAAACTCTGACTCTAAATCGTTCCGTTGCGTGACGGATGACATATAAGTGTCATACTTGTCATGGTAGTTTAATGGTGTGAATGATAGCGAGAGGGCAAGTTTATGCTTACACGTTACATGGGGATGTCCCCGAAGAGTCAGAGTTATTTATTCACTTTTGGTTTAGCGCTGTGTTTACTAGCGATGGTGCTAACTGATATGTGGTTACCGATTGTAGCAGGATCGTTCGTCCTTACTGGATTGACAGTAGAAGCGTGGATTCGTGTCGCTCACATCATTCCTATGCATGAAGAGATGCGGGCAATGAAGAAACAACTTAACAAGCTCCAATCAGAAGTTCGCACACTCGAATACGACGAATAAACAAACGGCAGCCAATATTGGCTGCCGTTTTTAGTTCGACCAGATTATTCCAATCCTTTCTTGATCAGGTACTGATACGGAACTTGCTCCGTTTGTGCCGCAACTAATTGGTGGTCCATAAAGCGGCAGAAACTCGGAATGTCTCGAGTCGTGGATGGATCGTCTGCTTTGACCAGCAAAATCTCACCATCTTGCATGTTGCGAATTGTCTTCCTGACCATCATCACTGGCTCTGGGCAGCGCAGTCCTTGCGCCTCTAATGTCTTGTTTGCCAGTTCAGGATTAAAGCTCATAGTGTGATTCTCGTAACTAACTGAGCGTTGAATTTTACTTTCGTTGAAAAAATATTCAATAACCACTTGGCAAACCGAATTTTTTGTTTTACCTTAAATTAACAATTTGGTAACAACTGGCAAGGGGGAGGCAATGTTAACAGCGTTAGACAGACTTACGATTTACTCAGTGCTGTGTTTTATCTCGTTCTGTGCATTGGTACTTAGGACGCCAGCTGACACCTCTTTGACGCCTCTCGTAGGCATGGTTGCCACTATTATTGGGATTTGGATCGAGATGCGCAGATGGTCTGGCGCATCTGAGCAAGAAAATTAGCGCTTCTTGCTTGGATCAGAATGCTTTTAATAACGCTCACCTATTTTTTACCGACACTTCATTCCGACACTATCCCCATTTTTCTTGGGCTTCCCCGCTGAAAGGCGGGATTTTTTTTGCCTAAAGAGTACAATTTACCCAAACACATACAAAATAAGTGGCTAATTCGTGGAACTGGAAGACATCTATCGCCGAGATTTAAATTTACTGGTTGCGTTGCGAGTACTGATAGAAGAAAACAGTGTCAGTAAGGCGGCAACACGTCTGAACTTGAGTCAATCGGCAATGAGTCGTGTGCTTGGTCGTCTACGCGACTTATTGGGAGACCCGCTGTTTACTCGTCAGGGACAGCATTTGATCCCAACTCAGAAAGCGTTAGAGATCGATCGCTCATTGGGCGAACCATTAGAGTCTTTACGTCAGTTGTTATCTCCGGTTGAGTTTGACCCATTGCAATGCGTACAGACTTTCAACATCGTGACCACCGACTATGCCATGCAAACGATCTTACCGTTCGCTTTGCCGAGAATTTACCAAGAAGCGCCAAACGTGTCTTTCAACTTCTTACCACTGCAACACGACCGTTTATCAGATCAGCTCACTTATGAAGGTGCAGACTTAGCGATTTGTCGCCCGACAGGCCCGGTGGAGCCTCTACGCAGTGAAGTGTTGGGGCGAGTGGGGGTGCTGTGTATGCTTTCAAAACAGCATCCATTAGCGAATAAAGAAATGAGCTTGGATGATTATCTGAGTCATCCACATGCCATGATCGCCATCAGTGATGGTGTTAAGGCACTGATCGAACAAGCTTTGATGGAGAAACCTAAGCGTAAAATGGTCCTGCGGGCGTACCATTTAGAAGCCGCATTGGCGATCATGGATACCTTGCCAATTATCATCACAGTGCCAGCGGATTTGGCGTATCTGGTTGCCGAGCGTTATGACTTGGTGGTGAAACCGTTACCATTCCAATTCACGCCGTTTGAATACTCGATGATTTGGCATGCGCGTTGCGAGCATTCTCCCGCTCAAGAATGGTTAAGAACGATTGTGCGTGAAGAGTGTAGTCGTCTGATAGCTAAACGTATCGAAGATATGGGACTGAACTGCTAACAAAAAAGAGCCAGCAATGCCGGCTCTTCGTCTGTTTACACTGAGTCAGTGTTTATAGCTTGATAACCACACGACCCGTTACTTGACCGTTGGTGATGTCTTCTGCATATTTCGGTGCTTCAGCAAGAGCAACTTCAGTACACGCTTGCTCGAAGTAGCTGTCTGGTAGTAGCTCGACCAGCTTTTCCCATGCAGCGATACGTTTCTCTGTTGGGCACATTACTGAGTCCACACCTTGTAGGCGAACATTACGTAGGATGAACGGCATCACTGTGGTTGGTAGATCAAAACCACCTGCAAGACCACAAGCTGCAACTGCACTGTTGTAATCCATTTGCGCCAATACTTTAGCCAGTACTTTGCTGCCTACAGTATCAACCGCACCTGCCCATACTTGCTTTTCAAGTGGACGTGCTGGTTCTTCAAATTCAGTACGGTCGATGATGCGGCTAGCACCTAGTTTTTCAAGTAGCGGGCCATTTTTTTCTACACGACCTGTCACTGCAGCAACTTTGTAGCCAAGCTGTGCTAGAAGCGTTACTGCGACTGAGCCTACACCGCCACTTGCGCCAGTTACAAGGATTTCACCATTTTCAGGTTTGATGCCTGCATCAAGCAGTGCTTGAACACATAGCATGCCAGTGAAGCCAGCAGTACCAACCATCATTGCTTTCTTGCTGTCTAGACCTTTTGGTAGTGGTACTAGCCAATCTGCTTTTAGACGAGCACGCTGAGACATACCACCCCAGTGGTTTTCACCCACGCCCCAGCCAGTAAGGACAACTTTGTCACCAGCTTGGTAGCGGTCGTCTTCTGAGCTTACTACCGTACCTGCTAAGTCAATACCTGGCACCATCGGGAAGTTACGGATGATTTTACCTTTACCTGTGATCGCAAGGCCGTCTTTGTAGTTTAACGATGAGTAATCAACGTCAATCAGAACGTCGCCTTCAGGCAGTTGTGTTTCATCGATTTGCTCGATGTTAGCGATAGTACGTTTGTCTTCTTGATTTAGAACTAGAGCATTAAACATAAGGTTCTCCGATTGTGCGGTAGCATGACTCTGGGTCACATGCAGCAAGATATCAACTGGTCTAAGTGTATGTCTTCTTTGTCTATGAATAAAATGAAACTTGAGCATTTAATGTATGCTCTTCATGCATGTTTGATGTAAAACAAAAAGGGCGACATCAATTGTCGCCCTTAAGTGTAATACTAAAAATTTTAGTACTAGTTCATTTGCTTATGATTGTTGGCTCGATCACTACAACAACGTCTTGAACTGTTATGGTCGTTCAAATACTGTCGCAATGCCCTGACCCAAACCGATACACATGGTGGCCAGACCGTATTTCGCGTCTTTCGCTTCCATTAGGTTGATCAACGTTGTTGAGATACGTGAACCAGAACAGCCTAGTGGATGACCCAATGCTATCGCACCACCGTTAAGGTTGACCTTCTCATCCATAACATCAAGCAGGCCTAAGTCTTTAGCACACGGCAGAGACTGCGCGGCAAATGCTTCGTTTAGCTCAACCACATCCATGTCTTCAATTGAAAGACCGGCACGCTTGAGCGCTTTTTTCGTCGCAGGTACAGGACCGTAACCCATAATAGAAGGATCGCAGCCCGCAATGGCCATGCCTTTAATACGTGCACGAATCTTCAAGCCAAGTTCATTAGCTTTCTCTTCACTCATGATCAACATCGCTGATGCACCATCGGACAGAGCCGATGATGTACCGGCTGTTACTGTACCGTTTGCAGGGTCGAACACTGGGCGAAGTTGAGATAGACCTTCAACGGATGTTTCAGGGCGAATCACTTCATCGTAATCTAGAGTGAACAGGGTGCCGTCAGCGGCGTGGCCTTCAATTGGTAGAATTTCGTTTTTAAAACGACCCTCTACGGTTGCTGCGTGCGCACGAGCGTGAGAGCGAGCGGCAAACTCGTCTTGTTGCTCACGGCTAATGCCATGTAATTTACCAAGCATTTCAGCCGTTAAGCCCATCATGCCCGCAGCTTTTGCTACGTTCTTTGACATACCTGGGTGAAAGTCTACACCGTGGTTCATTGGCACATGCCCCATGTGCTCAACGCCACCAATTAGGCAGATTTCAGCATCGCCAGTCATGATGGCACGTGTACCGTCGTGAAGCGCTTGCATTGATGAACCACACAAGCGGTTCACCGTCACGGCGCCAATTTCAATCGGCAGGCCCGCGAGTAGCGCGGCATTACGTGCAACGTTAAAGCCTTGCTCTAGTGTTTGCTGTACACAGCCCCAGTAGATGTCTTCAATCTCGCTTGGGTTCACTTGTGGGTTACGCGCAAGAATGCCTTTCATTAGGCGCGCAGATAGATCTTCTGCTCGTGTATGACGGAAAGCACCACCTTTAGAGCGACCCATTGGAGTACGTAGACAATCGACTACGACAACATTTCTTGTTTGATTAGTCATTTTAGAATCCCTCCTTAGATAGAACCTTGCTGTTGTGCACCGTAAAAGCTTTCACCTTTCGCCGCCATATCAATCAGCATTTGCGGTACTTGGTACATCGCACCTAGCTCGGCGTGTTGTTTTGCCATTTCAACGTATTCAGCAATACCCACGCTGTCTAGATAGCGGAATACGCCACCGCGGAATGGAGGGAAACCAAGACCATAAACCAATGCCATATCTGCTTCCTGCGGAGTCGCGATGATGCCTTCTTGTAGGCACAGCACCACTTCGTTGATCATTGGAATCATCATACGTTGAATGATGGTCTGATCGTCAAAGTCCTGCTTATCGGCACAAACGTCAGCAAGTACCGGTAAGATCGCTTCGGAGAAGGTTTTCTTCGGCTTACCTTTTTTATCTATGGTGTAGCTGTAGAAGCCATTACCATTTTTCTGACCATATTTGTCTGCTTCGAACAGTGCATCAATCGCATCACGACCTTGTTTACCCATACGCTCAGGGAAACCGTCAGCCATCACAGCTTGTGCGTGGTGCGCGGTATCAATGCCGACTACGTCAAGCAAGTACGCCGGTCCCATCGGCCAGCCAAACTTACGCTCCATGACTTTGTCGATTTTCGTAAAGTCAGCACCATCACGAAGTAGCATGCTGAAGCCGCCAAAGTATGGGAACAATACGCGGTTAACGAAGAACCCTGGGCAGTCATTAACGACAATTGGTGATTTGCCCATTTTTGCAGCATACGCCACAACACGATTGATGGTTTCATCAGAGGTGTGCTCACCACGGATGATCTCAACAAGAGGCATACGATGCACTGGGTTGAAGAAGTGCATACCACAGAAGTTTTCTGGGCGTTTTAGTGATTTTGCCAATAGGTTGATAGGAATCGTCGAGGTGTTTGAGGTGATAACGGTGTCGTCACCGACATGGGATTCAACTTCACTTAAAACTGCTGCTTTTACTTTCGGGTTTTCAACGACAGCTTCAACAACCACATCAGAGTTTTCAATACCTGCGTAATGTAAGCTCGGTGTGATTGACGCTAAAATACCCGCCATCTTAAAGCCATCAATGCGACCGCGAGATAAGCGTTTATTCAGCAGCTTAGATGCTTCAGTCATGCCTAGGTCGAGCGACGCTTGTGCGATGTCTTTCATCAAGACTGGCACACCTTTTAGCGCTGATTGGTAAGCAATGCCGCCACCCATGATACCTGCACCTAATACGGCTGCACGTTGCGTGTCTTTACTTGCTGACTTCGCTGCTTTTTTCGCAATGCCTTTGATGTATTGATCATTAAGGAATAGGCCAACGAGTGATTTTGCTTCTTCCGATTTAGCCAATTTCACGAAGTGCTTACGTTCAATGTCTAACGCTTCATTACGTGCAAAGCGAGCACCTTCTTCAATCGTGATAACGGCTGTCATTGGGGCAGGGTAGTGAGGACCTGCTTTTTGTGCCACCAGACCCTTCGCCATGGTGAAGCTCATCATTGATTCAAGCTTACTCAGCGTTAGCGGAGATGTTTTCTGTGCTCGGCGTGCTTGCCAGTCAAGTTTCTCGTTAATTGCAGAGTTAAGAGTTTGTAGTGCTGATTCGTATAAAGCATCAGTCTCTACAACAGCATCGAGTAAGCCAATTTTCAATGCTTCATCAGCTCGGCATGCTTTACCTTGGGTGATGATTTCCATTGCGCTGTCTGCGCCAATAACGCGAGGCAAGCGTACACAACCACCAAAGCCAGGCATGATTCCCAGTTTCGTTTCTGGTAGGCCGATGCTGGTGGTTTTGTCACCAATACGCATGTCTGTTGCTAGCACACATTCACAACCGCCACCAAGAGCGTGGCCTTTGATCACTGAGATGGTCGGAACGGGTAAGTCTTCTAATTTGTTAAAGATGCTATTAGCAAATTGCAGCCATTGGTCGAGCTCGGCATCCGTTTTAGCAAACAGACCTAAAAACTCGGTAATGTCTGCGCCTACAATGAATGCGTCTTTATCTGAAGTGAGCAACAACCCCTTGAGGCCTTGATGGGCAATGAGCGCATCAAGAGCTTTATCTAGCGATTCTAATGTCGCTAGGTCGAGTTTGTTGACGGATTTTGGAGAGCAGAAGCTTAGCTCTGCAATACCATCTTGTATTTCCTTTACCTGTAGGGTTTCGGCTTGGTAAATCATTGTCTATCTCCATGACATACAATCGTGGATTGTCTGTATACCTATTTCAACGACGCCGTGTACCTCGGCAAATAGGTATCGAGGAAGTCGTTTTATTTTTGTTCTGGTTTGACCAGTAAGGTTAGTTTGGATCGTGGATTGTTTAATTTCAATACATTTTTTAAACAAGTGTTTAACATTGTGCGCTGTGGCAGATCTTATGCGACGGGTAAATCACACTCGTGATAGACTTCAGGCAAATAGACATGAATCCATAATCCTATGAATGACAAGCCTTATCTGATTCCAGCAGAGCCCGCTCAATTTGAAGAAGAAATTAAAAAGAGCGTCTTCATTACTTATTTGGCACACACGCCAAGTATCGAAGCTGCAAAAGCATTTGTTGATCAAATCAAAGCTAAACACGCTGATGCTAGACATAACTGTTGGGGCTTTGTTGCTGGTCGACCAGAAGATTCGATGAAGTGGGGCTTTAGTGATGATGGAGAACCTTCAGGGACGGCAGGCAAACCAATCCTGGCGCAGCTGTCTGGATCTGGGGTGGGGGAGATCACGGCTGTGGTCACGCGATACTCTGGTGGAATCAAGTTAGGTACAGGCGGCTTGGTTAAAGCGTATGGGGGTGGGGTTCAACAAGCGCTCAAGCTGCTTCAAACTATTGAGAAAAAAATAACCACAAAGCTCAGACTAACGTTAGACTATGGGTTTATGCCTATCGCACAATCAATCATGCCGCAATTTGGTGCGATAGAAGTCGAGGCTGAATACAGCGATCAGGTCGTATTAGTGGTGGAAATTGAGCTTCGAGAAGTGAGCGCGTTTACCCAAGCAATCATCAATAAAAGCGGGGCAAAGGCAATTGTCACTCCGCTAGACGGACAATAATGAAAAACAGGAAGCAACAGGGACAGCTTCGCTAGTCAATTTATCCATGCAATTTCGTTCAATTATTCGAATCGTCGGGCTACTGCTCGCACTCTTTAGTGTCACTATGCTTGCGCCAGCACTCGTTGCGCTGATCTATCGAGATGGTGCTGGTGTGCCTTTTGTCACGACATTTTTTGTTCTGCTGTTTTGTGGGGCCGTTTGTTGGTACCCAAACCGCAGGTATAAGCACGAGCTTAAAGCTCGAGATGGCTTTCTTATTGTCGTCTTATTCTGGACAGTACTTGGCAGTGCAGGCTCGATCCCCTTTCTCATTGCTGACAATCCGAACGTCTCAGTGACAGATGCGTTTTTTGAATCGTTTTCTGCTCTCACGACGACCGGGGCGACCGTTATTGTTGGTTTGGATGAGTTACCTAAAGCGATTCTATTCTATCGACAGTTACTGCAGTGGTTCGGCGGTATGGGAATCATCGTATTAGCGGTGGCGATTTTGCCAGTACTTGGCATCGGTGGTATGCAGCTTTACCGCGCCGAGATCCCAGGTCCAGTCAAGGATACTAAAGTGACGCCGCGCATAGCAGAAACTGCTAAGGCGCTTTGGTACATCTATTTGAGCCTGACTATCGCCTGTGCTTCGGCTTTTTGGTTAGCTGGTATGACGCCATTTGACGCCATCAGTCACAGCTTTTCCACCATTGCCATTGGTGGCTTCTCTACCCACGATGCCAGCATCGGATACTTTGATAGTTACGCGATTAACCTGATTACGGTGGTTTTTCTGCTTATATCTGCATGTAATTACACACTGCACTTTGCTGCATTTGCATCAGGTGGCGTACATCCCAAGTATTACTGGAAAGATCCTGAGTTTCGCGCCTTCTTGTTTATTCAAGTGCTGCTATTTATCATTTGCTTTCTATTATTACTGAAACATCACTCTTACACATCGACATACGATGCTTTCGATCAGGCTCTGTTCCAAACCGTATCAATATCCACAACAGCGGGCTTTACGACAACAGGTTTTGCGGATTGGCCGCTCTTCTTACCTGTGCTGTTATTGTTCTCTTCCTTTATAGGTGGTTGTGCTGGTTCAACAGGCGGCGGCATGAAAGTGATCCGTATCCTGCTTCTTACCTTACAAGGTGCGCGTGAACTAAAACGTTTAGTCCATCCACGCGCGGTTTACACCATCAAAGTAGGTGGCAGTGCCCTACCGCAACGTGTTGTCGATGCGGTTTGGGGTTTCTTCTCCGCATACGCATTGGTATTTGTGGTTTGTATGTTGGGGTTGATTGCAACAGGAATGGATGAGCTCAGTGCGTTCTCGGCGGTGGCTGCGACTCTGAACAACCTCGGTCCTGGCTTGGGAGAAGTGGCGCTTCACTTTGGTGATGTTAACGACAAAGCAAAATGGGTATTAATAGTTTCTATGCTGTTTGGTCGTTTGGAAATCTTTACCTTACTTATTCTACTTACGCCGACGTTTTGGCGTAGCTAAGGGGAAATCGTGGCAAAAGCATTATTTCTATACTCTTCCCGCGAAGGGCAGACTAAAAAAATTCTCCACTATATAGATGAACAACTTCCAGATTTCGATTGTGAGCTGGTGGATTTACATAATGTCGAGACGATTGACTTCAGCCAATACGACAGAGTATTGATAGGCGCCTCTATTCGCTATGGCCATCTTAATAAAAAGCTATACCAGTTTATTGAGCGAAACCTCAATCAATTGGAGCAAAATAAAGTGGCATTTTTCTGCGTAAACCTAACCGCTCGTAAAGAGGACCAAGGAAAGGATACACCTGAAGGTAGTGCCTACATTCGCAAGTTCCTAATTAAGTCGCCTTGGAAACCAACGCTAATCGGTGTTTTTGCTGGTGCACTTTATTACCCACGTTATAGCTGGTTCGACAGAACTATGATTAGGTTCATTATGTCGATGACGGGTGGCGAAACCGATACGACCAAAGAGGTGGAGTACACCAATTGGGAAAAAGTGGCTCTTTTCGCAGATAAATTTAGAGAACTGTAGAAATAACGTGCTCTTTTGACCGCTTTTGATGCAAATTTATCCGAACGATAAAAAAATCAAAAAAAACGAGAAAAAGGGCTTGCCAATGTGATCGCAATCTCTATAATGCCACCTCGCTA
>NZ_JAWOSZ010000019.1:45048-88257 GCF_033338615.1 Vibrio sp. Vb1980 | reverse complement strand
GGTTGAAAGCACCGGTCTTGAAAACCGGCATACGTTAATAGCGTATCTAGGGTTCAAATCCCTATCTCTCCGCCACTATTAAGAAGCCTCGCTAGAAATAGCGAGGCTTTTTTCATTTCCGCACATCTTTATTACTCTATCTGTGCTTGCCAAAAATCAATTCCATATGCGATCTACTTTTGGACTAAGTAATATCGGTATCGGTATCGGTATCGGTATCGGTATTGGTATTGGTTGTGACGTTTTGATTTTTGCTAAGAAGTGCAGTTGCTTCTAAAGCTGTTCATCCTCATCACTGCATGCTGTCCCGATAAGGTTGTTGGAGATGCTTTGTTAAGGTGTTGAACCATCTATTGCCTTATCGTTCTCTTAAAGCACTACCATTGCTTCTCTAGCCCATTTTACCGGATAGACCGAACAAATAAGCATACTCAAATAGCCACTGTTTCACTGATGTATCTTTTTGTTTTACTCAGTCTAGCGACGCGTGTGCTCTATTGCCTAAATCTAGCTACGTCTTAAAACCATACATCAACAGGCTAAAGTTACGTATTCCTGCATCTTTTAAAATTGTTTTGGATTCTGCTGGAATGACAGGATCAGAGTAGTCAAAAGAGAAGAGGAAAGTGAAACGATAGTGAGTTGCTAGGAAGTTGAGAACTACTTGGGAGCCAATGAATTGGATAAACATATTGATGACTAAGGACTGAAGGGTTAATAGCAGGCAATAAAAAAGCCGACAGGTAAGCTGTCGGCTTGGTTAGGTCATCTTAAGTTAGTCATTCTGTACGAGCGTGAGAGCTTTACGAGAGACTTCGTGAGCAGCTTTGGTTAGATTTTGCTTCTCTAGTGTGTCTGCTAGGAATGCATAGTCAGAGACGTCAGAGCGAAGCTTTAAGGCGATCTCAAAGTGATCCTGGGCTTCTTGCCACTTCTCTTGACGGAAATAGAAGTGCGCTAATGCGCTATGGGCAGCGGCGTTATCCGGTTCTTTCTTCACTACTCCCTCTAAGAAGACCACGACAGGGTGGGTATCTGGCAGATTTAGATCTGGCAGTAGTTGATAAAGCTCTGGGGCTGGTTGTTTTTTTAATGCTTCTTTTAGCACGGTAAAGGCTTCTGCATCAGCTTTTCGTGTGATGAGTTCTCGAGCAAAACAGGCAACGAGGTGTGTGTCTTGTTTCACTTTACGTGAGAGGCTATTCCAATGGGAGATTAGCCCTTCGCTACCCTGTTGCTGCGCTACTTCATGGAGTAAGCCGCACTGCGCCTTTTGAATCAGCTCTGCATGTTCTTCGTCCGAGATGAGTTTTGCTTTGGTTAGTTGTGGCAAGAGGTCAATAAGAGGTTGCCACAACTTTAGCTGCATGTACGTTGTTTTCAGCAAGTTCAATACAATAGAGTTACTCGCATACTGACTTTTTAACGATTGCAAGGTATCGAAAGCGGACTCGAACTCGTTGTCGCGGATAAATTGTTTCGCTCGAGTCAGCTCTACTGCGAGATGGGCGTTCTCTTGTTGGCTCGCTAGCTCTAGATAGTGATCTCGTTTTGCTTTATCACCTTGACCTTGTGCGGCTTCAGAGGCAACTAAGTAGCAAAGCAGCGGCATATCGTGATGATTTGCCCAGCGAGTTACTTTTTTCTCAGCACCTTTCCAGTCACCTTCTAGAAGTTTAATAATGCCTTCATTGGTGTATCGGCGGGAATGGCGCATTTTGCGAACACTGAAGTAGTTCCATGTTGTAGAACTAGCATAAACTAACTTCTTAATCAGGTACTCAAGCAGAAAAAGACCTGCGAGTGCTGCGATAACGAAAACCACTAATGTCGTTACGCTCATCTCGATCGTTTTCTCGGCAATGGAGATGAGTACATAGCCTTGCTGACCAGAAAACTGGGTGCCAACAAATAGTCCTGCGCCTAGTACAACAAATAGGAAAATAAGACGAAACATTACTTATCCTCCATGCCTGTCATCGTTGTGACTTCACGACGTAGGCGTTCACGGATGACATCTGATAGTTGAGACTGACTTTGCAGTTTTGTTGGGTATTCCACTTGAATATTTTGCTGACTTAGCAGGTTAACCGTTTTGTTGAACTCTTTAACGGAATTATCGTCTTGGTTGAAGAAAGCTAATGCCCATTTGTCGGCTGTTTTTAGAGATGTGGTGTAAATTTCACCTTGTTCTTGGTACACCGCTTTTATTGCCGTTTCCAATTTGGCTTTGATGTTTTCTTTCAGGTAAAAGTGTTGCTCAGGAGAAAGCAGTGGAATGACGTTACCATCGCGCGTGCGGAAGGTAATGAAGTTTTCTGAAAAGTCCTTCAAAGAGGTCATTAAGTTATCTTGCCAGTTTGCGATATCTTCAGACACTTCAGTGTTTTCTACGGCTTCAGCTTCAGGTAGCAGTGCATTGGCGAGAGGGAGCTTGTCTACTTGCTGTTGCAGGGCAGTTAAGCGTAGTACCAATCCATCACGGTCAATTAGCGGGATAGTGCGAAGTTTGGTGATATCGTTTGCCATTGCTTTACGTAGTTTGACGAGACTAGGGTCATTCAGCGCTGCAATGCGTTGGTCTGCACTTTCCATCAGTTGAGTCGCGCTTTCTACATCGTGCTCTAAGAACAATTTACGGCCGGCTAATTTGACGAGGTAATCGGCTTCCGCCAATAGCCAGTCGTTTGGTCGACGACCTTTCACATCGGCAACGGCGAGCTGTAAGCTTTCAATGCTCTTCTGTTGCTGTCCAAGTACCACTTCCGCTTTGTGTGTCACGTTTGTTGCTTTCTCGATGGTTTCTTCTTGTACCCGGCTGAGCTCTTGCTTCATGGAAGCTTGAGTGCTTTCTAGCTGACTTTTTAGTTGGGCGATCTGCGCTTGGTAATCGGCTTGCTGTTGATGCAGCTTGTACGCGAGGCCACCGCCAAAAATAATCGATAAGATGATAGCGACCGTGCCTAGTTTGACACCGCGTTTACCTTGTTTTTCTTCAAACTCGACTTTGGTTGGCTCTGCTGTTTTTGGGGGCTCGGCCGCTTGTGGTTGCTCTTTTTTAAGGTCCGCATCCTGCTGCGATGTGGTTTTTTCGACTAGCGGTGCCGATGAGGTTTCTTCGGAAAGGTTTTTATCGTTATTTTTTTGGTCGTTATTTTTACTTGTCATGCCTATATCCTGTGTAGCTAGGGCTGGAGAGCCGCCAGTAATTCTTGGTTGGATGCGCTTCCCGTGCATCTCACGCGAGTGAACCCCCTTTGAATTGCGATGTCAGCGATACGCTGACTGGGGATATACAACTCTTGTTGATTAAGCCAAGTCAATTGCTCCGACGTCAATTGGCTGCACAAATAATCCAGTTGTTCACCACTGGTGACAATAATCTGGTTAATTTGTAGGTTTTTCCATAGTGAGATACAGCTTACTGGATCGAATGGGATGAATTCTCTCTTGTAAGTCTCACTATAGTGAACTTTTGCGCCACGCCTCACCAATGCATCTTTGATCAGCTCTCTTCCGCCGTTACCACGAAGGATAAGAACTTGTTGTTGTGCCACATTGTTGAGCTCTGGCAGTCGCAATAAGTGTTCACTATCACTGACTTGGGGATAGTGTACTTTCTGTTGGGTACATTTGCTTAAATAGTGTGCTGTTTTTTGACCAACGGCAAGGTAAATAGCTTGTTTCGGCCATGACATCCCCTTGCTGGCTAAGATTTGCTGTGCACATTGCACTGCATGTCGACTAACAGCGATAACAATTTGAGCTTGATGTAGATGTTTAGAGAGGTGCGTGTCCGTGAGATCGGCGACAATGTCGATCAGAGGATGGTGATATGCGGAAATGCCGTGCCTTTCGAGCAGAGAGCAAAGCGCGTTGCCTTGCTCTCCCGGCCGAGTGACCAACACTGCCATGGTTATTCGTGATCTGCGTACAGCTTAGTTAGGATTTCACGAGCGCCGTTATCTAGCAGCTCATTGGCTAGCTGCACTCCTAATGCTTCGCCATCTTTACGATGGCCACGAATTTCACCACGCACAATTTCGCTGCCATCTGGTTCGCCAACTAATGCGCGTAGCCAAATGTTGTCGCCGTCTAGCAGGGCATAGCTGCCGATAGGTACCTGACAGCCGCCTTCTAGCGTAAGGTTCATTGCGCGCTCACACAAAACGCGGTCTACGGTGTCTTGGTGGTTAAGTGGCTCAAGCAGCTTAAGCAGTCTTTCATCGTCAAGGCGGCACTCAATACCGACAGCACCTTGCCCTACCGCTGGTAGTGATTGCTCTGGTTCGATAAAGCTACGAATGCGCTCTTCAAGCTTCAATCGTTTGAGGCCAGCCGCAGCAAGAATGATTGCATCATACTCACCCGCATCTAACTTACCAAGGCGAGTGCCCACATTACCGCGAAGCTCTTTGATGATGATGTCCGGACGATATTCTTTCAGTTGGCATTGACGGCGCAAACTGCAAGTACCAACCACGGCACCTTGAGGGAGCTCATCAATGTGGCTATAGGTATTAGAGACGAAGGCATCACGAGGATCTTCACGCTCACAAATGGTCACGAGGCCAAGGCCTTCTGGGAAATCGACGGGTACGTCTTTCATTGAGTGAACGGCGAGGTCTGCACGTCCTTCTAGCATCGCGATTTCAAGCTCTTTTACGAACAAGCCTTTGCCGCCAACTTTTGCTAGTGGTGTATCTAAAATCACGTCACCTTTGGTCACCATGGTTACTAACTCGACTTCCAAGCCAGGGTGAGCGGCTTGAAGGGCGTCTTTAACAAAGTAAGCTTGCCATAAAGCAAGAGGGCTTTTTCGAGTTGCAATGCGAATCGGTGTGGATTGTGTCATGATCTTCTCAATGCTGTTTGGATTTGGGTTTATCCTACCATTCTCATCAAGAAATGCTTACTGTTAGTTCGTTATCTCTGAAGGCTATGAATGGAATTACATGACGTTATGAAAATAGTGTGACTGGATTCTCAATTAGACTAAGGACTATTATTAGTAATAGGTAATAAGAGCGACACTACCGCGCGATTAATTTTGTGACTAAAGTATGGTTTTGTATCCAGAGTGATACGCGGGCGTGAAGCTTTACCCGCACCAATAAAAGTGTTAAATTGATCACGTTTTTAAGCCATTTTGGTTTAAAACGTCAGCAGATTTTCGTGATTGTTCAACCAAGGAATTCCCCTTGCAGGCTTACACCCAAAAAATCATCCAGCGACTAGATAATTTGAATCAGCAGCGAGTTGATCGCGCGTTGGCGCTTATGGATTCGCAAAGCCAGCAAGTCTTCCACTTGATTCCTGCCTTGTTGAACTACAACCATCCTGTAATTCCTGGCTATTATGATGCCGATGTCCCGTTTGGTGTGCATGGGCTTGAACTAAATAGCATTCAGCAACAATTCATAGATGATATTCAACTTGCCATTGGTCAGCCGCTCAAGACGGTAGAAAAGCCCGCTATATTGGGTTTATACACCATGGGCAGTACCTCCTCGATTGGTCAAAGTACTTCCAGTGATTTGGATATTTGGGTGTGTATCTCGCCCGATATGGATTGTGACGAACGCGAGTTATTGACCAATAAATGCTTACTCATCACGGATTGGGCACAAAGCAAAGGCGTGGAAGCGAACTTTTTCTTAATGGATAAAGAGCGCTTTAGAAGCAATCATTCTGAGGAGATGACAGGTGATAACTGTGGTTCATCTCAGCACTTACTTTTGCTAGATGAATTCTATCGTAGTGCGGTGCGTATTGCCGGACAGCGTTTGTTATGGCAAATCGTGCCGCCAGAAATGGAAGAGTGTTACGACGAGTACGTTTCTCAACTGTGCAGTGATGGTTACATCGACTGTAGTGAATGGATCGACTTTGGTAAATTGAACTGCATTCCTGCTGAAGAATACTTCGGCTCGAACTTGTGGCAGTTATACAAAAGCATCGACTCTCCCTACAAATCGGTATTAAAAGCCATCTTGCTAGAAGCTTACTCGTGGGAATACCCGCATACTCAATTGTTAAGTATCGACACTAAGCGTCGTTTCTTTGCCCATGAGCCTGACCTCTATGGCATGGATGCGTACTACTTAATGTTGGAAAAAGTAACCCGTTACTTAGAGCGAATTCAAGACGATACACGTTTGGATTTGGTGCGTCGCTGTTTCTATCTCAAAACCCATGAAAAACTATCTCGTGAGCCGAATATTGGCTCAGTAGCTTGGCGTCGTGAAGCACTGAGCGATATGATTGCAAAATGGAATTGGGATGCCAGTGTCGTTGCAGAGCTCGATGACCGCCGTAATTGGAAGGTTGAACAAGTAAAGGTGGTACATCATGCATTGCTGGATGCGTTGATGCAAAGCTACCGTAACTTGATTCAATTTGCGCGTCGTAACGACATCACTTCTGCTATCAGTCCGCAAGACATCAGTATTTTGGCCCGTAAACTCTACGCTGCTTTTGAAGTATTGCCGGGCAAAGTAACGTTACTAAACCCACAGATTTCACCTGATCTGCACGAGCCTGACTTGAGCTTTATCGAAGTGAAAAAAGGGGGGGTAAACAAGTCTGGTTGGTACCTCTATAAACAACCGCTTATTGCGCACCGCATTTTGGGGCAACCATATCTAGAGCATCATGAATACTTGAGTAAGTTGGTTGCTTGGGCATTCTTCAATGGCTTGATCACTGAATCGACTCGTTTACATGCCGTGGTACGTGAAGCGCAGCTAGATATTGATAAGTTTTACCAAATGGTGAGTGACTTACGAAATACTTTTGCGTTGCGTAAGCGTCGTCCATCTATGCAGGCGCTAGCGAGTCCTTGTGAAATAAGCCAGCTTGCGATGTTCATCAACTTCGAAAATGATCCGACGTCTGAACTTTCTGGTCGTTCGTTGAAAGTGGATGTTAAGAACACCGATATTTTTAGCTTTGGTCCAGAACATAAAAATTTAGTCGGCAGTGTTGACCTTGTTTACCGTAACTCTTGGCATGAAGTGCGTACGCTGCATTTCAAAGGGGAAACGGCGATGCTGGATGCACTGAAAACCATTTTGGGCAAAATGCACCAAGATGCGTTGCCACCAGAATCAGTGGATGTGTTCTGCTATGCGAAGAACATGCGTGGTGTGATGCGTAATATGGTTTACCAGCTTTTAGCTGAATGTATCGACTTACGCTTGAAACCAGTAGAGCAAGAGAAACGTCGCCGCTTTAAAGCGATGCGTCTTGGTAACCAGACTTATGGGTTGTTCTTTGAACGTCGTGGTGTGTCGGTGCAGAAGCTAGAAAATTCCATCGATTTCTACCGCAGCATTTCTACTAACAAACTCAAAGGCTCGCCGCTGTTAATGCTCGATCGTGAGCAAGAATATCAAATGCCGGAAGCGGTGGATGGGTTTGCCAGTGAAGGTCTGGTGCAGTTCTTCTTTGAAGATAACGAAGATGGCTTCAATATTTATGTGTTGGATGAGTCAAATCAAGTAGAAGTGTATCACCAATTTAGTGGCTCCAAAGATGAAATGATTTCGTCTGTAAACAGTTTCTACACGTCGGTAAAAGACGATAGTCGCGTCGCGTCGAAGTTTATTAATTTTAACCTGCCTCAGTACTATCAAATTATTCACCCTGAAGAGGGGAATGCGTATATCATTCCTTACCGTAATGACGGTTGTTCACCGAGTCGCCCGACCAAAACTGTGAACGCGTAATTAAACCCTTATCAATAAACAAAAAGAGCACTTCGGTGCTCTTTTTGTTTTGGTGACGATTGACCAGTATTATACCCAATCAATGGCTTCGCCCGCGTGCTTTTCACACTCTTGCTTCACCATTTCAAATAGCTCCATACCCGTTTTTGAGCAGGTCCATTTACCTTCAATAAGCTTGAAGTGGAAACCACCAGATTTGGACGCTAGCCAGATCTCCTGCATCGGCTCTTGGCGATTAATGATGATTTGGCTGCGGTCTTCAAATTCCAATGTCATTACGTTGCCAGTGACTTCGTAATCAATGTCTGCGCCTGAATCATCGATGGATTCTTCGATGATTTGCATCTGCGCATCCACCAGTTGATGAAATTCAGTATCGTTCATCCGTCTATCCTATTGCTTTTCCTGAGTGTGGTGCGATTATAGGGGGCATTGATTCAATAATCACGATATGCGAAATGAAAAAATTAGTTACTGTGTTGTTTGTGATGGTTGCCGCGACCTTAGCGGGGTGTGGTCAGTCTGGCTCACTATACATTCCAGATGACACTCAACAGAATGAGCAATCACAATAAATAACCGCACCTTAGGGTGAAATTAGGGTTCAGCAGTCGAATAAAATAAGGGAAGCGAATTTTGGATTACTTCAACTATCAGGATGATGGCCAGCTTTGGGCCGAAGACGTCCCACTTCAAGCTCTTGCAGAGCAATATGGCACTCCTCTTTACGTATATTCTCGAGCCACGCTAGAGCGCCATTGGAAGGCGTTTGATAGTGCTGTGGGTCAGCATCCTCACCTGGTTTGCTACGCGGTGAAAGCCAACTCAAACTTAGGCGTATTGAACACGCTAGCGCGTTTGGGATCGGGTTTTGACATCGTGTCGGGCGGTGAACTTGAGCGTGTGATTGCCGCAGGCGGTGATCCGAAAAAAGTCGTTTTCTCTGGTGTTGGTAAAACACCGGCAGAGATGAAGCGCGCTCTTGAGCTAGGTATCAAATGTTTCAACGTTGAATCTGAGCCAGAGCTAGAACGTTTGAACAAGGTTGCGGGTGAGCTTGGTGTGATTGCGCCAATTTCTCTGCGTATCAATCCAGATGTCGACGCGAAAACACACCCTTACATTTCGACTGGTCTTCGCGACAATAAATTCGGCATTGCGTTTGATCGTGCGCCAGATGTTTATAAATTCGCGCAAAGCCTGCCGAACTTGAATGTGCAAGGCATCGACTGCCACATTGGTTCTCAGCTGACCAATATAGACCCATTTATCGACGCGACAGACCGTTTATTAGCCCTGATTGATGATTTAAAAGCGCAAGGCATTAACATTCGTCACCTTGATGTCGGCGGCGGTTTGGGTGTGGTCTATCGTGATGAATTACCACCTCAGCCTTCTGATTACGCCAAAGCGTTACTTGGTCGTCTTGAAAATCACCAAGACTTGGAGCTGATCTTTGAGCCAGGCCGTGCAATTGCTGCGAACGCAGGTATCTTGCTAACGCGTGTTGAGTTTTTAAAACATACTGAGCATAAAAACTTTGCGATTATCGACGCTGCAATGAACGACTTGATGCGTCCTGCGCTATACCAAGCATGGCAAGATATTGTGCCAGTTTCACCGCGAAAGGGTGAAGCTCAGACTTACGACTTGGTTGGTCCTATTTGTGAAACCGGCGACTTCTTGGGTAAAGATCGCGCACTCGTTTTGCAAGAAGGTGATCTACTCGCGGTTCGTTCAGCAGGTGCCTATGGTTTTGTGATGTCTTCGAACTACAATACTCGTACCCGAGCGGCAGAAGTGATGGTGGACGGTAAACAAAGCCACTTAGTTCGCCAGCGTGAGGAGCTGACCAGTTTGTGGCAGCTGGAACAGATTCTACCGGAGTAACACACAACAAATGCATTTCCACTTTTCCAAAATGCACGGTTTGGGCAACGACTTCATGGTCGTCGACTGTATTACCCAGAACGTGTTTTTCTCGCAAGACCTGATCCGCCGCTTGGCGGATCGTCATACTGGCGTTGGTTTTGACCAATTGCTTGTGGTAGAGGCCCCGTACGACCCCGAAACCGACTTCCATTATCGGATTTTTAATGCCGATGGTAGTGAAGTTGAACAGTGTGGTAACGGTGCACGCTGTTTTGCCCGCTTTGTTCGCTTGAAGGGGCTGACCAATAAATACAGCATCAGCGTGAGCACCAAGAAAGGAAAGATGATTCTCAACATCGAAGATGATGGGGAAGTGACGGTCAACATGGGCGTGCCAGAGTTTGAACCGAACAAAATTCCTTTCAAAGCGAAGCAAAAAGAGAAAACTTACATCATGCGAGCAGGCGACAATACCTTGTTTTGTGGTGCTGTGAG
The DNA here is from genome assembly GCF_033338615.1 of Vibrio sp. Vb1980. Taxonomy (NCBI): domain Bacteria; kingdom Pseudomonadati; phylum Pseudomonadota; class Gammaproteobacteria; order Vibrionales; family Vibrionaceae; genus Vibrio; species Vibrio sp. Vb1980. Next base: position 78,160 of record NZ_JAWOSZ010000019.1, on the reverse strand, counting down.
CATGGGTAACCCGCACGTAGTGACCGTGGTCGACGATGTGGATACGGCAGAAGTGGAAACTCTCGGTCCGCTGCTTGAGTCGCATGAGCGTTTCCCAGAGCGCGTCAACGCTGGCTTTATGCAGGTGATGAGTCGTGACCATATTCGTCTTCGAGTTTACGAGCGAGGCGCAGGAGAGACACAAGCTTGTGGTAGTGGTGCATGCGCGGCAGTCGCGGTTGGGATTCTGCAGGGCTTGTTGGATGAAAACGTTAAGGTTTCTCTACCTGGTGGTGAATTGCGAATTGCATGGCAAGGCCCTGGCAAGCCGTTGTTTATGACCGGACCTACAACGCATGTATTTGATGGTCAATTGTCTTGCTAGTTGAAGAAAAAGGAAACGCTTTGTCTCAAGTAGAAGCAGATGCCTTAACGGCTGAAGTAGTGGCCGAGTACCTCAAAGATCATCCAGACTTTTTTGTGCAACGTCCGGAGCTTGTGGATCGTTTATCTTTCCCACACTCAGACTTAGGCGCGGTATCTTTGGTACACATCCAAATGAATCGCCAACGTCAGCGCATTGAAGAGTTAGAGGAAGAGATCACTACACTAATGTCGCTTGCGGCGAACAATGATCGCACCTTTTACGAATTTATGGATTTGCAGGGGCAGATTCTAAAGTGTGGTGACTTTAAACAAGTCATTCATTCTATCGAAGAGAAAGCCAAAGCATTGGGCTTACGTGCGTTTGTTCGATTGTTTAGTCAATGCGACGCATCGATTCAATTGAGTAAGGAAAGTTATCAACGCTTTGCGACCACTCACTTAAATGGCAAAGATGCGTACTTAGGACGTCTTCGCAAAGTGGATCGTGAAGCTTTGTTTGGCAACATGGAAGTGCCGGAAATGGGGTCCTATGTGGTACTGCCGCTCGTGAAACAGCAAACACTGGGCGTGCTTGCTTTTTCTAGTGAAGATGGCGGCCATTTTCAGCCAGATATGGATACCTTGTTTTTGCGTCACCTATCATTAGTAGTGGCACATCTCGCTCAAACACTGGTATGGCAAAGTTACGATGACGACAACTCCCAACACTCCTCTACCAAATAGTCTGCAAAAGCCTCTTGAGCGCTTCTATGAATTCTTACGAAGCGAAAAGGGGCTTAGCCTACATACTCAGCGCAATTACAAACAGCAGCTAGAAACTATGGCGCAGCACTTAGCTGAAATGGGGCTCAAAGATTGGTCTCAAGTGGATGCTGGTTGGGTGCGCCAATTAGCAGGTAAGGGCATGCGAGAAGGCATGAAAGCCAGCAGTTTGGCAACGCGACTCTCATCGCTGCGTAGTTTTTTCGATTTCCTTATTCTGCGTGGCGAGATGTCGGCTAACCCAGCCAAAGGGGTTTCAGCACCTCGCAAAAAACGCCCGTTGCCCAAAAACCTCGATGTTGACGAAGTGAGCCAATTACTTGAAGTCAACGAGGACGATCCGTTGGCTGTGCGCGATCGCGCCATGATGGAGCTGATGTATGGCGCCGGCTTACGTTTGGCTGAACTGGTGGGTGTGGATGTACGTGACGTACAACTGCGTAGTGGTGAGCTTCGTGTTATTGGTAAAGGCGATAAAGAACGTAAAGTGCCGTTCTCTGGGATGGCAACCGAGTGGGTTGGGAAGTGGCTACGCGTTCGTGGTGATTTAGCCGCTCCAGGTGAGCCCGCCTTGTTTGTATCTAAGCTCGGAACGCGTATTTCGCATCGTAGCGTGCAAAAGCGCATGGCTGAATGGGGGCAGAAACAGTCTGTCGCAAGCCATATTAGTCCGCATAAATTGCGTCACTCATTTGCGACACATATGCTCGAATCAAGCAATAACTTACGTGCGGTGCAGGAGCTTTTAGGGCACGAGAACATTTCGACGACCCAAATCTACACGCACTTGGATTTCCAACATTTGGCGCAAGCCTACGACCAAGCCCACCCACGCGCACGCAAAAAGAACGGGGAGTGAGCCGAAGTATGAAATTTTATCGCCGTATCGAGCCTATTAAGGCAATGACCTTTGACCTAGATGATACCCTCTATGACAACTATCCTGTGATCGTTCGCATGGAGCGTGAGTTGCTATCTTGGCTCAAGCACCATCATCCAGCGGTTGCTCATATGAACAAAGCGGATTGGTTTGCTCTCAAACAGCGAGTTGTGCAGCAACAACCCGAGCTGAAGAGCGATGTCACTTTATGGCGTTTAGTGCAACTTCAGCAAGCCTTCTCCCAAGTAGGCTACGACGAAGACGCAGCACATGCCGCTGCGAAAGCCGCAGTAGACGTTGCGTTGGACTGGCGTAACCGTTTTGAAGTGCCGCAGCAAAGCCTCGATGTACTGGAGGAACTCACGCAGCACATCCCGTTGGTGGCAATCACCAACGGTAATGTGGATTTAGACCGCATCGGTCTTACGCCTTATTTCCAACAGGTACTTAAAGCAGGACCAGATGGATTGGCGAAACCCGCAACCGATATGTTTACTAAAGCGAAGCGATTCTTGGATATCCCTGCGGAGAATATTCTGCATGTCGGTGATCACCTAACCACGGATGTGCATGGTGCAAAGTTGGCTGGTTTTGCAGCCTGTTGGTTTAATGATATGAATAAAAATGTCATTAACCATTCAAAAACACGTACTTTACCTGATATTGAAATCAATAGTTTGCAGCCGTTACTCACACTTTTTTAATTGCTTTCGCATTAATCCATTCTAATCTCATTTTGTGTCTAGAAAAGCAGCGCAAAGCCACGTAAATTATTCTCTATTAAATAAAAATAGTAACGCCACACGTCGTGGTGAAGATAGTGTTACGGCAGTGGTAGGTCCATGCGAGCTTTTTCAAAACTGGTTCACGATGTCAGTCAACTGAATGACTTTTTAGTCACTTTTCCAATTTCCTCAGATAAACAATATTTAGTACAAATATTGTCGACGCAATCGCGCGAATTTACGACCACACTTGCAGACGCCGTTTTGTCGTCGCTGCCGAATGCTCATGTTATGGGGCATAGTACGCGTAATGTAATTCTGGAAGGGGAGATATTTACCTCTGGTTGCCTAGTGAGTGTGATTGAATTTGAGCAAACCACGCTGACTTCTGCGGTACAAACATACTCTTACTCCCCTGACATTGATGGCGGGGAACTCAAGCGCTCTCTTCTAATGCAGCATAATTCACAGGTGATCCTCAGCTTTGCTGTGCAAATTGAACGACGTGACTATCCCTTGTTTCAAACCTTCGCCAGTGAAGAAGTCGTGATTTCTGGAGGGTTGGCGCAGAGTATTGACGATGGCTGCTGGGTGCTATATCAAAACCGAGTTTACGATAACGCTGCGGTTGCCGTAGCTTTGCACAGTGATACTTTGAAGCTATGGACTGATGCGTATTCGGAATGGAACCCGATTGGCATGCCACACAAAGTCACTCATGCAAAAGGAACGCGCTTGTATTGTTTAGGTGAGAAGAAAGCGCTGGACGTATACAAGCGTTACTTGGCGGATGGCCATGACGTGACGCTGAGTCAACTGCTCAGCTTTCCTTTATATCGAGAAAGCTTAGGGCGAAAGGAAGTTTGTACGGTAACGGAGCTACACGCTGATGGCAGTATGAGCTTCGACAGGCCCTGGTGTCTTGGTGACGAAGTGCAATTTTGCTATAACCATCCCTCGTTAACGCTCGAGCAAGTGCGGCATGGTGTGGTTGAGTTAGCCATGCACCAACCTGAAGTCGTGATGATTTTTAACTGCGCGTCACGGTTAGACTTTATTGACAGCAGCGACGAAGTCCAAGCATTCAAAGATATTGCGACGACGTTTGGTAGTTACTGTATGGGGGAGCTGCATGGTGGTATTGGTCAGCCCGAAATTCTTCATCACAGCCTGACGTATTTAGCGATGCGAGAGGGAGACGAAGTGCAAACATTGAACTTGCCTAAGTCGCCCGTTAGCTCCTCTATTTCACCGCTGTTTAGCTTGATTCGAAATGCGATCGGCGATCTCAACCATATGAACGCGCATATGGGATATCAACTCGATCGCCAAACGCGCAAGTTACAAGAAAGCTATCGACGCGACAGTCGCACGGGATTACAAAACCGGGTCGCATTGCAAGAGCGGCTGAGTAACATCGATTTGGATGAGCATTTGTTGACTCTAAAGCTACTTAACTTTAGTCATATCAACGAAAAATACGGCTACCGAGTGGGAGATCAATTACTCAAAGATCTCTCAATGCACTTTACGAATCGACTACGAAAGCGTTTCGGCATGCCAACGGCTTTGCAGCTTTATAGTATTGGGGTTGGTGAATGGGCGTTCATATTTAAAGCTGATCAAAGCAGCGAGACCATCAAACAGCACTTTACGCGTTTTGCTGACGCGGTAGAACAAACTAATTTTGAGCCAATTGGCCTACGTGAAATAGATTATCTTTCTATCTCGCTATGCGGCGGCTTAGTGAGTCGTCGAGATTTTCCATCCGCTTCAGTAGATGAGCTCTTACTCAAAGGCATCGAAGCGAGGCGCTCCGGTGTACGCAGTAATACCCATATCTGTAATGCGAAAGATATTGAAGTCAGTGAGGATGTGCGTAAAGAGCAACTTGGATGGCTAAGTTGCGTCAGTAGAGCCATTCTCAAACAGAATATCATCACTTATAGCCAACCTATTGTGCATGCGGGTAGCCACAAATTGGCAAGCCAAGAATGTTTGGTTCGTATTCTGGAAGCCGATGGAACGGTGATTGCGCCAGGGCGTTTTCTGCCAATTATCTCTGATACACATCTTTACACTCGACTAAGTCGGCACATGATTCATTCTACGTTGCATTATATGCGAGATAAGCAAGGTGACTTTTCTATAAACTTATCGCCGCAAGATTTGCTCAGTGATAAAACTTTAATGCTTTTAGAGCATGAAATTAGCCAGCTAAATGACCCAAGGCGAATTGGTTTAGAAGTGCTGGAATCTGAGCAGATCAAAGACTACGGCCGAATGATAGAAGTGTGCAGTCATTTTAGAAGCTTAGGGGCGCGTATCATTGTTGATGACTTTGGGTCCGGCTATTCGAATATCGATGAAATCCTAAAGTTGGAGCCAGAAGTCATAAAGCTCGATGGCAGCTTGATTCGTGATATTGATAAAGACTTAAAACAGCGCAAGATCGCTTCCCAGTTGGTGCGTTTGTGCCAGGTGTTTAACGCGGAGACGGTGGCGGAGTTCGTCCACAATCAGGAGGTGTGTACCATCGCACAAGACATGGGGGTGGATTATTTGCAGGGTTACTATCTTGGCGAGCCGACTCGACTGTTTTAATGATGTTTCACGTGAAACTTCTTGTCGTAAAAAACGCAGCGTAGGCTGCGTTTTGTGTTTGGTCCTTCTACTGAGCTTAATGTTTAACGCTTAAGAGCGTGTCCACTCTTTTCAGCTTGGAACAGAGCGAGGTAATGGGCAAAAAAGCGCTGCATTTGTTGTTGGTTGTTTTGTTCTCCAAGTTGCCCGAGCAAATGTGCAGCGACTTCAAACGTACACAAATTACCTTGTTGTTGGTTGCGTCGCAGCTGATATTGTGAGTCCGCCGACGCAGACAATCCCATAGTAGGGATACCTTCTAACCAACGGCTCTTATTGATCATCTTGCGCGCCTCTTGCCAGGTGGCATCCAAAATAATAAACAGCGGAGTTTTGGTTTGTTGCTGGCTTTGGAGTACCACATCTTCGAGTGTGATACTTTCTTCACAGGGGAAGAGCAACACCGGATACCGCGACGGATCAGCTAATAGAGAGAGTAATTCTGCTGGTGGCTGTTTGCGATCCCAGATTACTCGCTCAATGTTGAGTTGGCACTGCTCTAGTAGCTGGCCGGTATTAGTATCACGCTTCAGTTCATTCGGATGCATTAACAGCAGGATGTTGTGCTCACTGGTAAGTTTCGGCATTAGCGAGCACATACAATTGAATTGAAAACCGCAGGTTGGACACGGTTGTGACATTACAGACGAACTCCTTCGCGCACCGGGCTTATCCCATCAGAGAACAGACGCACACCACTGACTTGGTTCGGCGTTGCCGTTGGCGCCATGCTTGGATTGAGTGGGTAGCTAACCCCAGTGTATTGCATCACGTGTTGAGCCGCTTTAGCTCCGCCACCGCTGACATTAAAAATCAGATCTCGCCAACCATGAGAGGTTTGTTGGCCGAGCATAATCGGGCTTTGCACTAGTGTAATGCGGCTATTAAAGCGCCATTCCTTTTCGTGATGTTCAAATATCAGCAATGTACAGCCTCCGGAACCACACCAATCCAACTGTACCAATAGCTCTTCGTTACCATCGCTGTTGAGGTCGTAAGTTAGCCAACGGTATTGGTTATTGTTGGGGGTGGTTTGATGGATAAAGAAGTAGTTGCGCACCGCGGCATCTACTTTTGAATCAAACTCTGCACTAGAAGGGACGTCAGCACTACCGATGGGGTTGTTGGTGCGTTTTTCGGTTGGTTGCATGATGCCTTCATCACGAACGATGGCAGGATAAAGGACTAAACCACCATCGGCGATTGGGTATACTAAGTTACCGACTTTTTCTTTGGTCGCTTTGAGCTGATTGCCTTCTCGAGTAAACAGTCGTTCTGACATTAGCCTTTGCTGTTGATGATGCGTCATGACTACTTGAACCTGAGACGGACTTAACTGTTGCCAGTAACCACGCTCGATTAATGGTGCTTGTCCATTGGCGTAACGATATTTTGTTGTGGCGCTGTGGTCTGGGTTTAAGGTCATTTGTACTTCAAAGCCTTGTGATTGGGTTGAGGTCGCGACATAGGTATTAGCCCAGCCAAGCGTTGCATCGACGTTTGCAGCCATACCACAACCTTGATACGTCTCGCCATCATGTTTTAGTGTTGCTTTCCAGCCATACAAAGAATCGCTCATTGTGTCTGAGCAGAGGTTTTCTGTTAAGCGAAGCTCACCACCTTGCAGTTGATAAGTGCGCTGGCGAGGTTGAAGCTGACTGCTGTTAATCGCTAATTTTGTGGTTTGTTTGCCGATTTGCTGGAATGTTAGTCCATTAGCCTCAAAGCTTGCCGACCAAGAAGGCTCATTACCAAACACGCGAGTTGGTTTGTTTGGTTGCTGACAACGGTTTGGGTTTTCCGTTGTGAGGAAGTTCACTTGTTCCACGACAAAGTTAGCATCGAAATCAGCAGAAAACCCATCGATGCCCGGTGGGTTGAGGTGGCCGATAACCTCGCCATACATAGTCTGGTAAGGCTCGTTATTTAACTGAATTGCTTGTTGCATTTGCTGTGGTGATAGTTGCAACCAATATTGCTTGTCGCTGCCACAAGGCATGATGTATTGGCTCTCGTGACCGACGATCACTTTTCCGCGCAGCATAAAAGTTTGAGGTTGAATGGTTTCAGGCTTATCTAAGGTTGCTGGTGGAGAGGTTGGGTCAGCGGCACCAGATTGTGGCGACTGTGAACTACATGCTTGCAGAACCAGCAGGGTGGCAAGCGCCACTGGGTTTTTCAAAGCCTTCATGTTATATCTTCCTCATTATTGTTACTCAATCGGCATCGGATGGCATTATGGCATATTGGTTATTTAAAACTGAACCAGATACCTTTTCTATTGACACGCTTCGAACCCAAAAGGTTTCATGTTGGGAGGGAGTTCGTAATTATCAGGCGCGCAATATGATGCGTGACCAAGTGAAGGTGGGCGATTTAGTCCTGATTTACCACTCTTCTTGTAAACATGTTGGCGTGGCAGGTATTGCTAAAGTTGTGAGAGAAGCCTATCCCGATCATTTCCAATTCGATCCCGAAAGCGATTATTACGATCCAAAGTCAGACCCAGACAACCCGCGTTGGATTATGGTGGATGTCGAGTTTGTACGTAAAACGGCGCGAGTGATTCCGTTGTCGGTGATGAAAGCGATGCCAGAACTTGAGAACATGCCGTTGGTGAAACGTGGAAATCGCTTGTCGATTATGCCCGTGACAGAAGAAGAATGGGACGCGATTCTTGGCAAAGAGAAGCTGCCAAGTCAGCGATAAAAGAAAAGGGCTGCGAATGTGCAGCCCTTCATAATTTGGAGTATTGAAGCTTACAGCAAGTGTTCTTGTAGGTAGTGTGCAACCGCATCTTCCGCATTGCTGCCAATCACTTCATTATTTGGTAGAGCTTTCATCACTTTTTCGTGTGATGTACCCATAACTAGCCCTTTACCTGCCATCGACAGCATTTCTACGTCATTCATGCCATCACCAAATGCTACGCAGTTTTCTAACGTGAGGTCGAGTTTTTTCGCTACCGCTTCAAGAGCATGGCCTTTAGACACGCCAGCGCTCATTACTTCCAAACACCAAGGCGTTGAAAATGCGATGTTCAGCTTATCACCAAACTGCTCACGTAGTTTGTTTTCAAATACGACCAAACGTTCGTGGTCTTCTCCTGGATGCGTGAAGAAAACTTTCGCAATACCGTCAGTTGGGGCGTGGTCTTCATCAAATAAGACGTAAGTGAATTCATCGTGGAAGTCACGTAACGTTTCATCATCCTTGTTCATCAACCAGCTATCATTTTGATACATGTGAATAAGTATTTCTTGATCATGTTTGATCGTGTCGATCACGCCTTGTACCAGTTCCGCAGGGACATTCTCGCTGTACATTAGCTGATCTTCCTGGTCATGCACTCGGGCACCATTCGACGTGATCATATAAGCTGGAATGCCAACTTGGCGACGGATGCTCGCAACGTCTACGTGGTGACGGCCGGTTGCAAAGACAAAGGTATAACCCTTTTCATGCAGCGCTTTTAGCGTCTCTTTTGAGTAAGCACTGAGCTGATGGTTTGGTGCGAGTAACGTGCCATCCAGATCAGAGGCAACGATTTTGGTGATCTCTTTGCAAGGTAGCGATGTGCTCATGAAGTCCTCGTAAACGGTTTGGATAGTGTGGAACAGGTGAATTGCAAACGGAGTACAGCAGACTGACTAGATCGTACTGCTCCGAATGCGGGGGAACTTGGGCCCGTAGCACTATGCGGTTAAACACTGTGTCAAAGTAGCCAAGTTCAAGCAGTGTACGCCAAAATGAGGATGAAAAAGAGGGTAAATCGATGTGTAGACATTTCCTCTTTAATCTTAGTCGTGAAATGGTCGCCTAGAGTTCTTATTGTGCTTGTTCGTTTGATGGCGATTTAGGGTCATTCATAAAGCGGAAAATCGCATCGAGCGCTTGATTACGATACTTGTCGGTCTCGAACAAGATTTCATGCTGTGCGCCTTCGATAGAAAGCAGCTCCGCGTGCGGGTTGGTTTTCCGCAATTTATCAATAAAACGCTTTTGCGCGAGGTTGCTAACAATCCGATCGTTTCCGGCTTGGATTAGGATTACTGGTATTTTGACTTGGCGAGTTAATAAAAAGCACTGCTTAGCGGCCATGAGCCCTTGCCAAACCCAGCGAGTGCTTGGCCCACCGACTTGCAGTTCCGGTTTTTCCGTATATAGGTTTCGGAACCATTGGTAGCGGCCGTAACTTTGGCTAAGTGGGTTATCTTCAAAGGGCTTAGGGAAGTAGGCCTGATGTCCTGGTGCATAGCGTGGCAAAGTCGATACCGCTGACATAATTTGTGTGACCGGAATCGCTATTGGTGAGAGGTACCATGGCAGGTTAATGCCAAACATGGGCGCACTTAGAATCAAACCAGTAAAAGGGTGTTCTGGGTGAGTTTGCAGGTAACGTGTGGCGATCGCGCCGCCCATAGAGTGCGCGATGATGAAGCATTGTTGATATTCGCTAAGGTCGTGTTTTTTTACGACGATGTCCATATCATCAATATAATCAGTAAAGTCATAGACGTGACCCATATCTGAGTCAGATAATAAACGATCTGATAAACCTTGTCCGCGGTGGTCAAAGGAATAGACATCGAAACCTTGGCGGTAGAGATCGTAAAACAGCTCTTGGTATTTCCAGGAAGACTCAATGCGTCCATTTACGATGAGCACGGCTTTTTTATGCTCTGGGTTGGTTAGCTTGCACCAGTAAATGTTCTTTTTCTCAGTCCCTTTAACAAAGCCCTCTTGGCGAGTTTGCCAAAGTGCTGCGATCGGACCACCAATTGCTTGCTCAAATAATGTCTCTTGAGTATAAGTCAAAGGTGAATGGTTAGTCGCCATTAGTTGATTACCTGAAGATACGTTGTTTACGCGATGTATCATCGAAGAATTAGTGAGGAAATGCAATGGATACCCATGTCTGGTTAGCTTATGTAGTAACAGCAATCGTTTTTAGTTTGGCTCCGGGCTCTGGCACGGTGAACTCAATCAGTAATGGTTTGAGTTACGGTACCCGTAAATCACTGGGTGCCATTATTGGCTTACAAATTGGTTTAGTTATCCACATCGCGCTGGTGGGGGCGGGTATTGGTGCGCTTGTCGCGCAGTCAGCAACCGCATTTTCTGTCATTAAATGGGTTGGTGCCGCTTATCTGGTTTGGTTGGGGATTCAGAAATGGCGCGATACATCAAGCTTAGTCGCAGCTGAAAACCACAACGAGATGTCAGGCACGGCGCTGTTGTACAAGGCAGTGTTAATTAACCTCACCAACCCTAAATCGATTGTTTTTCTGGTGGCGTTGTTCCCGCAGTTTATTGACCCGGCAAAAGACCAAATCACGCAACTGTTGGTGCTTGGCGTCACTACGGTCGTGATTGATGCGTGTGTAATGTTGGGTTACACGAGCTTGGCAGCACAAATGGGACGCTTTATTCGCTCCGATAAAATCATGGGAAAAATAAACAAAGTATTCGGTTCAATGTTCATGGGTTGTGGTGCATTATTAGCAGCTGCAAAGTCATAAGCCATTTATAGGTCCTTCTTTAGCATGAATACAACGTATGTCGCTCGCCAGCCGATCTTTAACCGAAAAAGACAGACGCTGGGTTATGAATTGTTGTTTCGAGACGGGGAGAGTAACGCATACCCTTCACATATTGATTCAAATCGAGCGACATACCGACTGATCGTCGAAAACTTCCTATCACTGGGTACTAACCCAGTGATTGCCTCTTCAAGATGCTTTATTAACTTTCCTCATCAAAGCTTGGTGCGACGTTTGCCGCGCAGTTTGCCGAAAAACAAAATTGTCATCGAAGTGTTGGAAACGTGCCAACCTACGGATGAGCTTCTTGATGCGATTCGTGAGTTTTATCGAGAAGGTTACTTGATCGCTTTGGATGACTTCACCCTAACACCAGAATGGCGTCGTTTTTTGCCATATGTGCATATTGTGAAGCTCGACATTATGGCGATGGGGCTCGAAAAGGCCTGTGAACTGGTCAAAACACACCTTGCCAAACGCGTCAAATACCACTTTTTAGCAGAACGTGTTGAAACCGCAGAAGAGTTTGAGCAAGCGAAAGCGGCTGGCTTTAAATTTTTCCAAGGTTATTTTTTTAGCAAGCCACTCGTCTCGCAGACTAAATACGTCAGTCCTGAGCAAGTGTTGGCATTGCAACTGTTTCGTGAAGTTTGTGCTCCTGAGCCTGACTTTACTCGTATCGAGTCCATCATTACGCAAGATGTCGCGTTGTCATATAAATTATTGCGTTTTGTAAATACGCAAGCGCCGAATTTGGCTGTCGAAATCAGCTCTTTTCGTCAGGCATTGATTTATCTTGGCCAGGATAACCTTAAGCAGTTTGTCTCTTTGGTTGTGGCATCGTATATCTCCAGTAACAAGCCTCGAGAGCTGTATCACCTTTCATTGCAACGAGCTCAATTTTGCCAATTGATGTCGCGCTATCAGCCATTCTCTCACCTCAACGAGCAAGGTTTCATGGTTGGTTTGCTGTCGATTCTAGATGCGCTGCTGGATCTTTCGGTGGAATCTTTAGTTAGGCAGTTACCGCTTAGTCATTCAGTACAACAAGCGCTATTACATCGCAAAGGGGTTTATGGTGCACTTATTTCCCTCGAAGAGTGCTACGAGCGTGCCGATTGGTCAGGGGTTGAAAAAATCACGATGCAATTGGGGTTGCCTTTAGAGGAAGTGAAGCTCTCCTTAGGTGAAGCGGCTCGCTGGAGTCAAAGCATCGCGACTGCATAATTTCTTGTCTTATCTTTTATCTCTTTGAATCTCTCTCTTTACAATCAAGCTGTTCGTTAGATGTGAAACTTTTATGACGATGGACGGTTTCCTCTTGACGATATATCTTAATTAAATAAACATATACGCATATCCATATATAGGTATGTTCATTATGCTTCCACATCAGTTTTTTAAGCTGTTATCCGATGAAACACGCGTACGTTGTTTAATGCTCGTGGCCCGTGAAGGTGAAACTTGCGTTGGCGATTTGGCGTTTGCTCTACAAGAGAGCCAGCCGAAAGTTTCTCGTCATCTTGCTCAGTTACGATCCAGTGGCATCTTGGTGGATAAACGCCAAGGGCAATGGGTGTATTACGAGTTATCACAGCAATTACCAGGTTGGATGCGAAAGTTAATTGAAGACTTAGTGGCATCAAACTGTTTGAAGCAGGAATACCAAGACGACATCACACGCTTACACGATAAAAGTCGTGAGGCTTGCTGTTAACAGCGAATAGAGATTCAAGGTAGAAGATTAGAGGGTAAACTATGACAATTAAAGTAGGAATTAATGGCTTTGGCCGAATTGGTCGCTTAGCGCTGCGAGCGGCATTTGATTGGCCAGAATTGGAGTTTGTGTTAATCAACGATGTCGCAGGTGACGCCGCTACGCTTGGTCACTTATTAGAATTCGATTCAGTGCAAGGTCGTTGGCATCATGGAGTTCAGGTCGAAGGCAGTGAGCTCGTCATCAACGGCAAGCGTGTCGCCACGACTCAACAACGCGATATCGATGCGGTGAACTGGTCTGATTGTGATGTTGTGATTGAAGCGACAGGCGTACATCGCAAAACATCATTCCTGAATAAATACCTAGAGCAAGGCGTGAAACGTGTCGTGGTAAGCGCACCTGTGAAAGAAGAAGGTATCGCGAACATTGTGGTGGGCGTGAACGACCATATTTTCGACCCTGAAAAACATCGTATCGTGACAGCGGCTTCGTGTACGACTAACTGTATCGCACCTGTGGTTAAAGTCATTCATGAGAAATTGGGTATCGAACAATCTTCTTTTACGACCATTCACGACCTGACGAATACGCAAACTATTTTGGATGCGCCACACAAAGATCTACGCCGTGCAAGAGCATGCGGCATGAGCCTTATCCCAACCACTACGGGTAGCGCGAAGGCGATTGTCGAAATTTTCCCAGAATTAAAAGACAAAATTAATGGTCATGCGGTTCGCGTACCTCTAGCAAACGCATCGTTAACAGACATCATTTTTGATGTGAAGCGTGATACCACGGCAGAAGAAGTGAATGCACTGTTAAAAGAAGCATCTGAAGGTGATTTGAAAGGCATCCTTGGCTTCGAAGAGCGTCCTTTAGTTTCTATCGATTATAAAGGCGACCAACGTTCAACCATCGTTGATGCGCAATCAACCATGGTTGTGGGTTCTCGTATGGTTAAGATTTACGCTTGGTACGATAACGAAATGGGTTATGCAACGCGCACAGCAGAGCTGGTTCGTAACGTTGGTTTGGCTTAAAAGGGGGTCACAATGTCTCATCCTACATGGCAATTAGATTTGGACTCCGGTGCTTTAATCTTAACACCGTGCCCAGGAACGAAAGGTGTCGATTTGCATGCGTCGTTAGAACAGTTGAAAGAGCAGGGTGTTCAAGCGGTCGTTACTGCATTAGATGATAGTGAATTAGCTGCGAAGAATGTCTCTGCATTGGGTGAAGCCACTCAGCAACTGGGAATGAAATGGTTCCAGATCGAGATTGAAGACGACTGCGCACCAAATGAAGAGTTTGCGACGAAGTGGCAACAAGCCAGTCCGGAACTGCACGCGATTCTTGCTCAAGGTGGCAAAGTTGCGATGCATTGCATGGGTGGTTCGGGGCGCACAGGTTTGTTCGCTGCTCACCTACTCCTAGAAAAGGAATGGCAGTTAGAAGATATCGTGCGAGAAGTGCAGGCATTGCGCCCTGGTGCATTTACAAAACCTGTGCAAGTTGAGTACATCGAACGCGTGGCTCAAGACGCTTGATCAGCTTAAATAGCTTTTGGTTCATCATGATCCAAAAGCTAAATTCGAGCTTCTTCAGGATACGACTGTTTACAAAAAATGCCATTAATATTAACTAATGCATTGTTTTTAAGGTGTATTTTGCTTTTTATTGATGTTGGGGCATTTTTGGAAAATCACAGCAACATTATATTGGTCAATGTTGCTGTACAGGTTAGGAAGTATTTAGAACATGATGATCTAAATGCTTCTATCGCTGTACATATGAGGTCAATATGATTTCTCAATTAAGCAAAAGTATTCGTCAGTACATGTTAGTGACGTTTAACTATTGGAACTTTACGGTGACCGATGGCGCACTGCGTATGCTGGTGGTGCTCTATTTTCATGACTTAGGTTATTCCACGTTAGCTATTGCCTCACTGTTTCTTTTCTATGAATTTTTTGGTGTGGTGACAAACCTGGTTGGTGGTTGGTTGGGCGCAAGGTTAGGCCTAAATAAAACCATGAACATTGGTTTAGCGATGCAAGTGTTTGCGTTGCTGATGCTCGCAGTACCAAATGCATGGCTGACCATTCCTTGGGTGATGGCAGCGCAAGCTCTGTCGGGGATTGCCAAAGATCTGAACAAAATGAGTGCTAAGAGCGCGATTAAAACGCTAGTACCAGACGAACAGCAAGGTGCGCTCTACAAATGGGTAGCGATTTTGACTGGCTCGAAGAATGCACTCAAAGGAGCGGGCTTTTTTGTTGGTGGCTTGCTGCTGTCTTGGGTGGGTTTTCAAAACTCGATGTTTATTATGGCGGGTGTACTTACATTAGTGTTTGTTTGCAGCATGATCTGGCTAGAAGCGGACATGGGTAAAGCAAAGAGTAAACCTAAGTTTCGCCAAATATTCTCCAAGTCTGAATCGATAAACATTTTATCCGCAGCACGCATGTTCTTGTTTGGGGCGCGTGATGTGTGGTTTGTCGTTGCTTTGCCTATTTATCTTGGTAGCGTGTTTGGCTGGGATCACTTGTGGGTTGGTAGCTTTCTCGCTACGTGGGTCATTGCTTATGGGTTTGTGCAAGGCTTTGCGCCGCGTATTACTGGAAAAGCGCAAGGTCGCGTGCCTGATGGTAGTGCAGCATTAGTATGGGCAGGAATTCTTGCGTTAATTACGGCTGGTATTGCTTATGGTGTGCAAATCGGTTGGCAGCCTGAATTGGTGATTGTGGTAGGTTTGATGATTTTTGGCGCTGTGTTTGCCATTAACTCTTCGCTGCACTCGTACTTGATAGTGAGCTACGCTAAAGGCGATGGCGTCTCGTTGGATGTCGGTTTTTACTACATGGCCAATGCGATGGGACGTTTGATTGGCACGGTATTATCGGGTTGGATCTACCAAGAGGCTGGTCTTGCAGCGTGCTTATGGGTTTCTTTTGCTTTCTTGGCACTGACGACGCTGATTTCAATTAAGTTGCCAAAAGCTAATGTTGCTACTGCGTAACTACCCCCAGTATCGCTATCTGTAGATGGTATAAATGGCTCCAAATCGGAGCCATTTTTGTTTCTTATGCGCCGTTTGCTGTAATCAGATTGTTTCGGTTTGGCATCGAGAGTGAATACTGATGCTTGGTTTTTGGTTCTCGTTAAGTGATTAGAGTGGTGATGAAATCCCCGTTGTAGGTCATTGTTGAGTTAAAAATAAGCAAAAACAGATTGTTAACTATTTCACTGGTTGAGATTTACCCTATGCTATAAACGATAAGCGACTCAAAGTAGGGAAAGGTATGAGAGAAAGGGTTCTGTTTTTTGATTTATTGCGCTGCTTCGCAGCGGTAGCAGTGATCGCCATTCACGTCTTGGCACCGTATCGAAATGAGTTAGGAGTGATTCCATTTGACCAATGGCTGACAGCGGTAGGCGTGAATAGCGTAACCCGCTGGGCAGTGCCAGTTTTTATTTTGATCACCGGAGCGCTAATGCTCAGTGACACTCGACCATTTGACGGTAAGTATTATATCAAAAGGCGTTTGGGCAAAGTTTTAGTTCCATTTCTTATTTGGTCGATGTTTTATGCATACCTTTCAGGCTGGACTTCTCAAGGCTTTGATTTTGAAACCGTAAAAGAGGTATTAAGCAATAGCCCATTCCACGCAACGTATTACCATCTCGGCTTTTTCTATTACTTTATACCACTGTATTTTGTGATTCCGCTGTTTCAATGGATGGTACGCAACGTGGATGACAACGTCTTGTATACCTATCTCGCATTTTGGCTTTTCACCAGCACTCTGTTCTTGTTCAAGATTGATGGCCCTTGGAGTAATCAGATGTGGCTTTATATGGGTTACCTTCCACTGGGGTATGCTTTATTTCAAAAGGTACCTTTGAATCGCTCTATGGTGACCTTATTTGTTGGGCTAGGACTCGTGGCGTTGGCAGTGACCTTTACGATGGTTGTGACAAATAGCTTAGAGGCGGAGAAGTATACGGTTGGGCGCTGGCTCTCTTATAAAACACTGAATGTGATTCTAGCGGCTTCGATGATTTTTATGATCGGGCGTTACTTTGGTGAAGGCTTATCACCAAAAGTACAAAAAGCGGTCAGTGTGATCAGTCAGCACAGCTTGGGGATTTACTTACTTCACCCTATTTTCTTATGGCCGATGAAAGAGTTCGGTTGGTACACAGGACATCCTGCTTGGGTGATTCCAGTCTGGATCGTTCTAAGTGGATCTGGAGCCTTGGCGATGAGCTATCTCTTTTCTCGTTCTGCCAAGACTCGTTGGTTACTGCCTTAACGTTTGATAGCGAAGTGAAGGAACTTGTTGCCGCGATAGGTCAGTGTTCCCTTATCTCCAGGGTTGAGTGCATGGTAGTAATGCACTCCAATTTGGAATTCACGCTTTGGACCGATAGAACCACGTTGAACGTAAATCCAATACTCTTGATCGTCTTGACCTGGTGGTGCGTTTGGTATGTCTATCGCTTGTTTATCTAAAACCGTTACCTGCGCGCTTTGCTCTGGAGCGTCTTCGCCCACATAGTGCTTACTATAAAAACGGAAAAACACCCACGCGCCCAAGGCAATAAGGGCGAATAGGGCGAAAATAAGTGAGATTGGCATATTAACCTCCAATGTTTTATCGGGTCCCATTCTACAGAACTCGCTGACGAAACGATGAGTTGAGGTAACTTATTCATAATCTAATGAAAGGGATATGGAGATTATTCGGCGCACTTCACGATTTATCTTAATGATGCACGATGAAATCGTCGCTTCATCTGCAAGCGAAGTCACTAAAGCTGAACGAAGCGGCTTTCACTTGTTAGGCTATATGAGCTCAAGGGCACAAATTGAAAGTAAAATTGCACTTAACGGCTCGAAAAAGCTCTAAATTTATAGAAGAATAAAAATAATGAACATAGGAAGGGTCTGGTAAGGAGGGTTACGATGTCAGATATTGAAAAAGTAGTCATGCGTACCCGAACGATCGAAAAACTTTTGCGTACTCAGTACCATGCAGAAGGGAAAGGGTTGCACCAACTTATTAATAGTTGTGAAGAACGTTTACCGCATGACGTGATAGCAAAGCTTCGATTCATCGCAACCGTGCGTAACAAAGTGGTGCACGAAGACGATTACAAGCTGGATGATCGTAAAGGCTTTATGGCGGCATGTGATGCTTGTGAAAAAGAGCTGACACCAAGAAGCTCTCGCTTTATTTGGCGTACAGCAATTTTGCTAATGACGTTGATTACGCTGGCCGCTCTTGGTTTCTACTATATGCACTGGGATATTTTGTCTAAGCACATTCAGTAGAGCTATACAGATAAATAAAAAAGGACGCATTTGCGTCCTTTTTTATTTTAAATCATTGGGTTAGTACATCATTGGCAGTGTCATTAAACCCACAACCACTGCAATCATAACCAGCCCTTGTTTTTGAGAAGATGAAATCATAACACTACCCCTTAATCTTTGATGAACTCGATGAATTTAATATAGCACTGTTTTTGGGGTTTGATCAACATATGCTCGTTAATCTTTTCAAAAACCACACTTAACTTGTCTGGTTTTACGTGATTCTGACTAATGAAACTATGTTTTTTGTGCTG
The DNA here is from genome assembly GCF_033338615.1 of Vibrio sp. Vb1980. NCBI lineage: Bacteria > Pseudomonadati > Pseudomonadota > Gammaproteobacteria > Vibrionales > Vibrionaceae > Vibrio > Vibrio sp. Vb1980. Next base: position 59,887 of record NZ_JAWOSZ010000019.1, on the reverse strand, counting down.
TATTTAAAGTGTTCACATTGTTTTATTTCTATCCTTTTTTGTTTTAAGTATATGATTTTATAATGTTAAATGGTTTGTGATGTTGGCTTTGTAATTGTTTTTTGTTTCGAATGGTATGTTGGGTGTTTATTTTGTCTGTATTTCTCAAAAATTGAGAAAATTAAAAAATGTGCTATGAGGTTGCATCGTCAAATCGAAAGCATGGAGTGAGATTTTCTTATCTTATGAGAAAATATGGGCTTCAAAAGTGTTTAGTGATTTTATGGTTTATGAAGTCCGCACTTTTATCTGTTATTGAAATTATGGTTTTATTTATCATTGACTTACTTTTATTGTCTGATGTTTTTTTTACTGAATTAAGGTCGGTTTTCTTAGTTTTTACCCCTAGTCATCAGTGGTTTCTCCTCTCTTAGAGCGCTACTAAGACTATTTTCTATTTTGTGTCTGTTATTTATTCTTGTTGCCTGCATTACATACATCCTGGTGGTTTAATCGTCAGTTTGTGAAATGGCGGCTTACCTGGAGCACTTATCTGTTTTTCAGTTAAATAGTTTTAGAAAGCGTTGGTTATTGTGTCGTGTGATTTGATGGGTTCGGCTGATGAGCAAAGCTTGGCCCCAATGTTTAGTGGCATCATTCAGGCTCATCGGCTTTATTATTACGTAGGCTGAGGGTTACAAAATGTTTCGAATCGCTAGCGAGATCCAACTTTCGTAGATTGTGTCTTTACATCAAAACTGGTCTACCTAGACTAGCGGCGAGTTTAAGTAAAAGGTGTATACTGCATGTGGAGTTGGCTGGCGATAGGGCTATCAGGTGTGTATTCCGTGTTGGGAGCAAAGCAAGCTAACCCGACACAATCCCTCGTGTTTAAAATCTTTACTCTGCTACTTCTTCTTGTGTTGGTGTTAACTCAAGGTGCATCCGCAACATATACCTACTGGATTGCGGGTGGGCTTATTGTGTCTATGGTGGCAGATACGCTGCACTCGTTTAAAACTCGTAAGCTAATCTATTTTACGGCTTATCTGGTTGCCCAGGTATGCTACAGCAAGTCATTTTGGGTGCAGCTTAATGGTGAGATTGTCTGGTGGCTGTTGGCCCTGCTGCTTGCAGCGAGTATCGTAGCGTTCTTTTTGTTGCTACCTCAACTCGACTCTCTGGTATTCCCCGTTGTGATCATGGGGATGATGCTGGTTCAACTTGCTTGGGCTGCCGGTGAAGTTTGGTTACAAGTGCCGAGTTACGCCAATGCTATCGGCTTTAGCGGAACCTTAGTTCTGATCTATTCGGCGCTGGCATACGCGATACACGGTTATCGAAAACCGATGAAACACGCCTATTTGTGGGTGAGTGGCAGTTACTTTTTTGCTCATGCCCTCATTGTTGCCTCAATCATTTACTAATTTAAGTCAAAGCAGCTCTTGAGGATTTCAGTAAACTGAACGCATTGTTCTTAATAACTGGAGTCAATAATGAGTGAAATCCATGCTCACGAGCTGCTAAACCTACTTAGAGAAACGCCAATGGATCGCGAAGCCCTCACACAGCACTTTGGCGCTAGCGTTCGCTTTCACACCTGTAAACTGAATGATCTAGACTTAGATGCATTACTAGCATTTTTGCTCAAGCGCGACAAAATTCGTGAGCTTGAAGGTAAGTTTGTGGTCAATATGGCGCGAGTTTGTAATCACTAAAACGGCGGCTAAGATCGAGGGTGAATATGGTGTTTTCGCCCTCAGTCATATACTCATGTTGTCAGTTTGCTATACACTGGCCGCCATTTTTTAGGTGAGGCCAGAATATGGACATTCTTTCTGCAGCGACCATGCTGTTTCTAATCATGGACCCTCTCGGTAACTTGCCGATTGTGTTGTCTATTCTCAAACATATCGATCCCAAGCGTCGTCGTAAGGTATTGATTCGTGAACTACTGTTTGCCTTACTGATTTTGATGCTGTTTCTGTTTGCAGGACAAAGCATCTTAAGTTTTTTGCATGTCCAGCCAGAAACGCTCAGCATTTCTGGTGGCATTATTCTCTTCATAATTAGAGCTACCCCTAAAACTATAATAATCTACCGAGTGAGTGAGTGGGTGAGCAGGAATGTAAAGGGATTGGTGGGTAAATCAAAAATGTTATACATAACATTTTGTCATAATATTTCTGCTCACCAGAAAAACAGTTTCTCCGAACCCCTTATGGCGTAATCGCTCTAATATGATCTAAATAGCTATGGATACCATTCAAGAACATCTGTACCGCAATCATCAATAGCAACATTCCCATCAATCGTTCTACGGCCTTCAGGCCTCGTTCTCCGACTAACCGATCGAACACTTCACCAAACATTAAAATAACGGCTGAGGCTCCCCACGCTAAAACTACCGCTATTGTCCAGTCCAGCATTCGGCTTGTGTCTTGATGCGCAAATAAAATCAGGGTAGCTAGTAAAGATGGGCCAGCAAGCATAGGGATAGCAAGCGGCACAATAAATGGTTCATCACCTGCCGCAGTGTGACTGTTTGTGTCATGAGACGGAAATATCATCTTAAGCGATATTAAGAACAGAATGATCGAACCAGCAATAGAGATAGCTTCACGTTGTAGTGACAGAAAGTTCAGGATTGACTCTCCGGCATACAAAAACAACAACATAATTGCGAGTGCAATAAATAGTTCTCTAGCAAGAACAATACGACGCCTTTTCTTCTCAATATGACGAAGAATCGATGAGAAAACAGGTAGATTTCCCATTGGGTCCATAATCAAAAAAAGCATGACAGCAGCGGAAATTGTATCCATAGAACAGCACTCAAATTAACAGGGTCGAGAAAGTCGCCACTATACACCATCAAGATGGTCACTTTTACCTGCTTTAGGTTAATTTTGTATTGATCTAAATGTGCGGATATTTGTTAGGTTCTGGGCTTTTATGGCTCTGTTATAGTTACGTATTGTTGGTAACAACGCCATGAAAAGTACCATTTACTAGAACCATAGGGGGTAGATGAACGGGTGGCGTGACACGTTTTTGGACATATCGTTGTAGAGATTGATCTTTAGAGTATTTTTCGCGAACGTAGGTTCTAAGTGGTTGATAAGGCTGCCACTAACTCAAGAGTAGACATTTGCGCGTTTGATATATAAATTTCATTCCACTCACTAAGTTCGACTGCTAATGCAAATCCTGATCTGGTTTAATGCAAATCCTGATCTGGGAGCTACTTTAATGCAAATCCCGATCTGGTTTAATGCAAATCCCGATCATCAGTGATAGTGAATGCTAATCTCAGTTAGTCCATATTTCGTTGAGGGGGTGTTGCGCTTTTCGTGAACATAGGAAAGATCGCACATGGACTACATCATTGATAGTAAAACGTATCTGGACAAACCTGAGCTCGGTTAGAGCATTTCATTCGTTGTTATCCGAAAACGAGGATTGTTAGAATGATGAGCAACGCTATTGGTACTGCAAGGAGTCAAAAATGGAACTGGAACTGACAGATGAGCAAGTGCAAATATTATTGCATCTAATAAAAACAGAGATGAGCGGTTTTTGCGGTGACGTGGGGTACGCAGAACTTTCAAAAATACGAAACATCTTAGAGCGGCAACTAGATAAAAACACTATAGATGAGCCCTCTATCTCATAACGAGGCAAAGGTGTGTTTGCCGTGATCGGATCAAGCACACATCAGGACAATACCTTGGTGGAGGCTTTGCTAATTTAGCATTTAACGGATTAACAGCGGTATTGAAAATACTCTAATCTGATGGCCAAATTCACTCATCCACTGAACTAAGCTCTATCTAATTTTGAAAATCAAAATGTCGCTTAACGACGTGTCCAAACTTGCTGGTGCAGATCATTCTGGTTGGTAGAGGGTAAAAGGGCTTATTTTCTTCTTTCTCTCTATCCGCAACAACCTTACGAATTACCATCACATAATTAACTCAGGTCAATAGTCTAATACATTGAAATAAAATAGAATAATGTGACTATTGTTCAAAGATGCGTAATGTTATGGGTGAGTTTTCAAAGTATGTTGGTGAAGTAGGCGAAGGGATTGTCAATGACTTCCTTACCTTATTCAGGTGGAAAAACATGTGCAAAAACAAGGAGTTACCTTGTTGTACTCCTGCTCATAATAAAAAGACCCACGGGATTGACTCGCTTTTTATCTATAATTCACCATTGCAGAAGCAATCACTCGTAAGTGTAGTGGTTTCAACAAAATACTCGTCTAAACCTTATGATAAGGTTAGTACAACTTTTGGTTCACATTTCAGGGACATAGCCCATACCGTGGAATGCTATGGCAAGTCTCGTCTTAAAAGAGATTTAACCAAGGGGTTCAAAGGCAGCTCTCGCAAGGACGATGTAGGTGTTCTATTTTACATCAATAATGATAACAGTGGGACAAAAGACGACATCAAGCAGGACATAGCCAAGCGTCGAATTGGTGGTGATTTGAAGTTCAATACCATCCATGTGATTGACAATGCAAGAGCGGACTTCCTGTATGAATCACTGAATTTCATCAATAATAAATACTCGTCCTATGAGTTCTTCTGTTTAACGACATCACTAAATGTAGCAGCAGATAACCAGACAAACCACTCGCCGATAATGCCTGTCGAGTACATCACATCACCAATCATTCCTCTATCTGTATCAACCGATTCAGGCAAGAAGTTCGTAATGCTATGTGATTTTGCATTCACACAAGAATCTCTAGTGCTGGTCTACAAACTTGCACGTAAGTTGTGTGCTGAGTTTGCCAACCATTATGAAATCTATTTCCAAAACTACAACGCACTAGAGCATGACCCTATCCGTGATGAGGTCAAAATGTCCTCTGAGTCAGAAGCAGAAATCGAGCTATTCGTTGGAAGCTACAACAAGAACTTTAGGAGTGAAGTTAATGGCTGACACCAATTTCATACCGTGGGGTGAGAACCTGAAAGGCTTAGTTAGCCAAACCAAGTGTACCGCTCCGACAATCAATGACATTCTGCGAGAACGTGGTGTATTCTGTTCATCCTCTGAGAAGGTCAACACTGTGCCAAACTTGATTAAGTCACTACTTAGTCCAGCAGAATCATACGAGTTACTAAACGGTATCAAGACCAAAGAGAAGCTAGATAAGGTCAACTTTCGTAGCTATGAGGTTAAGCAAGATAGTGACCTTCTTGATTTGGTAAGTGGGCTAATGGATACCGATGACCTTCAATCCAATGATTACGTAAATTATCAGATTTCCGACTTTAATGACTTCACATCCCTAGACGGAACAAGTTCTAACTCCCTCATACTTGATTTCGAGGTCTGCCGTAAGGACATCCTTGATGATTGGTATGAATCAGAGAAGTTCTTCAAGGGTTCGGTTGAAATCAAGAAAAGCTCAGATGACAACAAAGCCATAAGCATGAGTGTTAAATTGAATCACTCATCACCTGAAACTAAAGAAGTAGCGGATAAAGTCATCTCTATCGTAGAAAAGTCCCTTATTGAAGATGGTGTGATTGACGAGCCAAAGCAAGGCGGTCGAGTTCTCTTCGATGACTTTACTAACGAGAACAGGATTAATTTCTTGAACTCTCTTGCTTCTCAGCACACTGGCTACGACTTCTACCACACGAAGATTGATGATTTCAGCTTCACCCCAGATAAGGATTTGGACACAAAACACCTCAAACAGGATACCAACCTTCTTGAGAAGGACATCAACAGACTCCGTGTATCAGGTGATTTAGAAAAGATTATTACGGTGAAGTGGAAGCACATTCACCCTTACATTAAAGCGACTAAGGTAGTCGCCACTTACACTATTGACCATAAATCCTATTCGGGTGAATGCAGGGTCTCTTACGAGTTTAGTGACTACAACAAAAGGAAGTTGATTAACCCAGAGTTGTGCATCAACTTTGTCAATCTAAAGCTCAAAGGCGCACCACCATCTGTTATTCATGACGTCCAGTCAATCATCATGAGAGAGATTGAAACCCGTAAGAATGAGTTACTGGCAAAATACAAGAAGCCATAAGCCCCAAATATAAAAAGGGAGGTGATTAAGCCTCCCTATCTTATTGAGCAAAAATTACACAACACGCTTAAATGCTGGTAGAATGTACAGGCATTTTGCAAATCACATTAACAACCCAGAGGTGACATTATGGGAAGAAAGCGTGTAACTACTACTCAAGAATCTAGTAGCGGAAGAAATACCAAGTTTCGTGACAATTACACTGGCGAAAGCATGACTAGAAGTCAGTTCGTTAAGAAGATTGAGAGTGGTGAATATTCCAAGTACCACGTAAGAGAAATCAAAGGTGTTAAAACTCCAGTATCAAACCCAGACCCAAGCAAAGACAATAACTTGGACTAATCCACAACCTGTAGGGAATGGAGTCCCTAGCATTATCCCACCGTCTTCTTTACACGCTGCACTAACTAACACCCCACAACCTAGCTTTTCAGCGATCTTGAAACTTTTCTTATCACGACCAGCTTGAGCACTAGCAACGCGCGCTAGTAACGTCAACTGCCCACCAACAAGCATGTCCTCAGTAGCCTTACCTATGTATTTAATCACTAACTCTTTGTTCATTGTCTTCAATACAACACCACGCTTGCCAAGCATTTGAGCCATTTCCCTAGCATCGTGATAGTTACTACCAAACGGTCACACCACCACACCATTAGCTCGTCGCCTCTGCGTAACCCCGTCACCTACAGATCACTCAACCAGACGTTATGCCATTAGCAAAAGTACGGGAAAAGGAGAGTCAGCTACCAGTGTGGAGTATCTGCTCTAACGAAGAATGGGGCACTTTTGAGTTACATGAAGTTACTAAGCTAACGAACGTTAGCCTAACATCCGTTAGCTTAGTGAAGAGGTTTGGTTCGACTATCCATGCCCTCGGACACGTTTTAAAGCCAAAACGATCTACACCTTCATAGCATCAGTAAGCCAGCAATATGTAAGTACAACAGAGCTTTTTTATGGGCGCTACTCACTTAGTTGATGAATGGCGTATGTGAACATAAAACAGAGGGCTGGTTATACATTTCAGCTGTAACACGTCGACTTGTAGCGGTGGCAAAAATTGTTACTTCGAAAGAAGGTAAAGAAGAAGTACTTGAGAGTTAAGAGAAACATACCTAATATTAAGTGGCTACAATAACCGTGTCACTAATCCCAAAGATGTTGCCGCATCAGTTGGGCTGAGCTGGGAGTTTGGCGACTCCCAGCATTCGGCAGTCTCTTTTTGCTCATCTCGAAACGTGTGTCAACAAGCCTTAGTAGCAATTATCTGTGATATCAGAGCATCACTGATACCTTCATCAAACTTACTTACTAGATAGCGATTCGGAAATGACTTGAAACGTTCATCAGACGCTATATCACCACAGACGTACCACTGCGCACCCAAAGCACTAGCATGAGCAAACATACGCCGAACTGGATCGCTGTCATCAAGTCGCATTTTCCAAGATAAGTCTACAAATGGTGCTAGTTGCCAATCGAAGAAAACCCTGTGCTTTATTAGCAACTCTCTAGTGTAAGAAGTACCTGTCGGATATAGAAGTAGATTTGCTTCATGTGCGGCCTGCGCCAGCTTTTGAGCGCCTGCTCTGTCTGGTTCAACATTTCCCAGTAAGGTGTCTGTGGAGCAAAATTGCTTTTGCGACTTAAACGAATTAAACACATCCTCGTGTTTGTTCAAGTAGTCAATTGAATACAGGAGCGCATGTAGGTCAATGTACAGAATTCTCAATAGTATCTCCTTAAGTCAAGGTAATTGGCTCAAAGGATTTGATTAATGATACTTGATAATCTGACCTTTTCATCAGCATCACCTTCCTGTTTGAGCTTCTTGGTAGAACTGGGGAGCTGCAACTCCCCAGTTATTAAGATTCACTCACCTTGCGATGTGCTGCAATATCCAATGACAAGGCTATTGTAGCAGGGTAATGACGTCGTTATTTGGCTATATAGCCAACTTTTTACATTGTGTGCGTTGTGTGTCGGTAGGGGCTTGGCAGGGGGCGCATTGCTGCGCATGTAACTTTGCCCCATGAATAGTGTAGGGTTTCGGGCGGGGTCTAGGCTTGGCGGCCTCTTGAACCGCTTTTCCGCCCTTATATCGCTGCGCGATGTTATGCAGCCAACAATCGATGTAATGTTGTTTTACGCTGCTCTGCTGCGCTAGTCCGTCGAATTGCATCCTCGAATTGCTGTGGGGTGCCAACAATCTCAATGTGCGTTTCTGCTCGGGTCAGGGCTGTATAAATCCATGAGCGGTCAATCATTCTTGAACCTGTTAGTGCCACGATCACTCTCGGGAACTGGCTACCCTGAGCTTTGTGTAGGCTCACAGCATAGGCTGGCTGTACGATGTTGATTAGCGATTCTGTCAGTTCCACTGTACGCCCATCATCCAGCTCAACCATACCGAACTGAAACTCCTCGCCAGTGCTAACTAAGCGTCCCATGGTGCCGTTTTGAATATCGTTATCCCATTCGTTTTCGGTGAAAATGATTGGGTCATTTACTCTGATGTTTAGATACATCCGGTCACCAAACAAATCGAACTCTAATCGCTCACCTGTCGGGTTACATTGTTCCTGACATAGATTGTTCAGAGTATTGATGCCGCCATGGTTTGCGCTGTATGTAGCACCTACAATCTGAGTGTTACTTGGATCTTGAGCATATAGTTCTGTGATTTTCTGGTTCAACGATTCAGGCTGGGCAAAATGGAACCTGATATTGGGGCTGGTGAATGTGGGAGCTTGCCCATTCCGAACCGCTAGGGTGAACTCAGGGATGCCCGTTGAACCCTTCTGACGCTTAACGATATTCAGTTCTGTTCCGGCAATGGATGAGGTCTTAACAACATCATGCAGGATAAGGCCATAGCCGATTGGTGACAGCTGTGCTGGGTCGCCAACCAGCAATATTCGAACGTTACAATGCAGAGCCATTACCAGTCGATACATGGTGTGTAGGTCAACCATGGACGCTTCATCGATAACGATAATGGCCTGCTCATCATCCGATATCTCAACATTTTTCAGGAATCCAGCAATGGTGCTAGCGTGGAAACCTGTACCTTCCTTAATGCGCTTAGCTGCACGGCCTGCGAGTGCCATCGGATAAATCTTGTAGCCGAGTTTTTGATAGGCTCGGAGGATAACTCGGAGGACTGTGGTTTTGCCCGTCCCGGCCCCGCCTGTGAGCACTGAAATGGGATTCAAAAGACTCGAACAAACCGCATCAACCTGCCGCTCTAACAATGGAAATGCTAGGTTTTCCATACCATGTGCAAGAGCCTCATCAAACCGACCATCCCATGTTTCATTCTGACCTGCTAGATGTAGGAAGCGATGAGCTACAACCTTTTCCATCACCAATGCAGCTGTTGGGTGGTAATTGCCGTCGTCGTCGAGAATAAAGTCGCCGTTCTCATGTGATGTCATCATCGCCTGTTTAGCCAGTTCAGAACAGTCTAGGACTCGATTTAAGATGGTTTTTAGATCACTGTGGCTAGCAACCGTATGCCCCTTCTTGGTGAACCTATAGAGTGACTCCTCAACTGCCGCAACCAGCCTGCGGGAGTCGCTTTCTGCTATCTGAAAATGGCTTTTCACCATCTCATCAACAGCACTAAAATCCATACCGAATGACTGGAGGATATATGGGTTCGCTTTTACCAGCTCAATAGCTCTTTCATCGTGATACTTCATAATGTTAGAGCTGATGCTAGGTGGTACGGCATGTTCAGCAAACCAGTGAAGATGCTTCAAGTTGGAGTACTTTTTCCATGCCTCGACCATCGTTTGGGCGGTTTTTGTGGTCAGTACCATTTCCAGCATTTCTACATCACCAGATTCGAGGATTTTGTAGATACCAGTTTGGAACTTATCCCAGAGTTTCCTTGCGTACACATCGCCAACACCAACAAACTCCTTGTCCGAAGCTACAAATTCGACAAAGTTATCGCCAGTTTCTGGCATGGTTACCCTCAGTCGAGTTGCCTGAACATCCACTTGAGTTTGAATAAAACCACCACGTTGCACCTGTCCTTCTGTTTTTGTGCCCGATATACGCCAGTGCTGGCCTCTGACGGGCAGCATAGGGAGCAACTTGATGTTGGCCTTAACTACAATGACTTTCTTTGCAGAGGCTCGTTTGGAGCCTTTTAGCGGTACACCACAGAAAGTGATGATTTCATCCTTAGTGTTCCAGACCGAAGTTACACGAATATTGAAGCGGCTGATTTTCATCGTGGCAGCCTCCCGACATCGGCCAATGCTGAGCTCAAAGCATCAAAACGCTCTAACTTACGCTTTAACTCTGCGTTTTCGGCCTCCAGTTCGACGACTCGTTGCTCTAGGCGACGTGTGTGAACCCCTTGTTTGTCGCGCTTAATCTGCGCTTGGTCTAACTCCTGTGGTTCATTGTCAGAGCTAGACTTTTTCTCATTTAGCGATGGAAGCACACCACGGACGCGCAGATCTGACTCAAGTTCGCCAAGCAGCTTTTTTACTGCTGGGTTTTGCTGCAATACGGATTTGGCAAAGCCACATCCTTTGGCTATTGCACTTCGTTTAAGGTTGCCGCGATATTCCATTTCACGATAATCATCATCAGTCAGAGACGCACGCCAACTCTCGAACTTTTCGATGTTTTCCTTCGCTATCTCTTGCCCATTAGCCATTATTCAGCTCCATTAACGTCCAATGTCTTTTCAATCGCTTTTACAAATCCCGGTTTAAAAACAGGTTTGCCGTCTGAACCGATAATTTCACCGCGCTCACCGATACTCAGTCCTTTGCGCCTTAGGTGGTTGGGGTCGATAGCTGACCTGAGAGCATTAATCTCACTATCTGTATAGCTGGCCTTGCTAGGCAGAGCATCCAACTCAGGGTTCAGGGCGTTTTTACTGACCACCTGAATTGGCACTTCCGCGTTGTGTAAGTCGCTTTTTAGCTGGTTTACCTCTGCTGTCAGTGCTGTCTTCGCAGCTATCAAATCACGAACTAACCACTGTATAGTCGGGTTTTCGATACCATTAACCCAGTCGTGTTCTTTGTTTCGAATAGCCGGAGAGACTGACTTTGCTACAGATTCGGCATAGACGTTAATCAAGTCCCGATATAGTTGCCCAGACGTATTGCGAATAGCCTGCGTGCTGGGACCACCTTTCATCTCAGAGTACGCCCCGATATTTGCTATAGAGAAATTAATCTCACCGGATTGCAATTGCTCCAGACAAATATCATTAATAATCCCAAGGCTCTTTCGAGCCTTGTTGGACTTGGCTTGTTCGCAGATCGCCTCATAAGCGACTTTGATTTGATTATTAGGCGTATTCACGAGAACGATCCTCTAATTTATTAACGTTTTCTAGTAAGGCTTTAACATCTTCAGATAGCGGAATTAGGTCTGAATCACTGGTATGGCCTAGAACATCCAGTGGGCGTTTACCATCAAGGACATTATTAAGCTCACCCCAGCCGCCGAGGCGAGCTAGCATGGTTTGTGTTAGGTGGTTACCTAGTGCCAACTGTTGCTTCTCATTGAGCCTGAAGAACTGAGGGGGAATGCCGTTTGCTTCTAGCATTTTGTCCATCATTTGGCTGCGGCGAGGAAGGGCACTATCGGCATTAGCAGACATGAAGATTTCTGCGTTTTCACACACCTCAGCAAGAGCTTGGTGGTGTGAAACTTCATCAACACTAATCGAGAGCTTATCGGTATTCATAAGCATCGGTACTCTCTCGCCATTGGACACAGGTTTGTTCAGTAGCTCGATAGCACTATCGGTTAATTGGAATGCTGACAAGAAGTCACAGGACAGCATGTCACAACGAGTTTGCTCTTGTTCAAGCAGATTGTTGAGTCGCTTGTATTCCATTTTGACTTCGGCAGGCGCTTCTTTCCCGCTTACTTCAAAGTCGTAGACCTGCTCATCCAGTCTTTCGATTTGATCGTTAATATCCAGCGTCTTGTTTAATACGTGCTGTCTTGCCTCAGCGATTTCGTTGCCTTTGGCGACCAGACCACCAATGTAGGCTGCACCAGTGACAAAATGCCTGCATCGGAAGCAGTTTTGACGCCCTAAGTATCCAGCGGGAACGGGGTTAAAGTAAGTGAGGTTGGCGTTTTTTTTGGTTTCTTCTCGCTCTTCGCCACCATCATGACAGCGAGTTCCTCCGTATGGACAGAGTCCATAATCGAAAAACTGAATAGACGCTTTCGGCCAGTCAGGGTCGTGCAGAGCTGAGTCGTCTGGGATTAGCAATTCGGCTTTGTGATTATGGATTTTGTCTTCCATAAGCAGGGCATTTTTACGGTCTTGTGACCGTTCCAATGCTTTTTTCTCACCTGCGCCGACCTTATGAGCAATGTCTGCGTGCGTAACTTTCGTGTAATGCATGGTCATGATGATTTGTGCATGACCAACTACCTTCATCAAAACGTGCAGAGGCACATCCCCATATAGCACCAGCGCAGTAATCAAGGTTACTCGCATACAGTGAGGGGTGTATTTTGAATTGTACTGAGAGCTAACTTTCTCCGCTAAAGGAAACGATTCATCCTGAATTTCGTACAGGACTTTGGCTAATGCATTAGCGAAGATGCTCTGACTGTAGGGCTGATAACTTGCTGCATCCGCTGAGCGGTTGCTGTTCGTTGGGTTACGGAACAGAAAACACTGAGTACCACGTCTGGCTAACACAGCGTCGGATGGCCTTTGCTTCTTAGAAAAATGAACATCCATCCAACGTGTTGGTTCTTTCAAAGGATTGTATTTAGACTGCCAGTCTCTTAAACGGATAATCCAAGGAATAATGCGGGTGGGAATGTATGACGAAACAAATGGTTTGCCCGTTTTGTTCGTGTTGGTGAACATACCAATTTCGTCACCCATCTTATGCAATACGCCTAGGTTTGGCTTTTTTTGCATACCAACAAGCGGATTATCATTTTTGACCCACTCAAAATCGGGTACAAGCTGAATTTTCTCATCCAGATTAATTGATTTGAAACCTTTATTGACGAGCTTGAATTCATCGGCTTCTCCAGAGTCGAGCCAAAGAATTTGCTGGCCGCGAGTGGGTAGGTTCAGCAGGCAGTAAAGCGCCACAGCACGTACTGGTGACCACATTTCATAGACTGTTATCTTGCAGCGTCGCTTTCCTTCAACCTTTTTGGTTTTTTCACGTGTACGCCAAACGCAATTTGGGTCATCCTTGTCGATGATGGATTCATCAACTTCATACCAGTCGGCGCTATTAAGCTCTTGAGCAACACTCAGTTGATTAAAGTATTCACAACGGACTTGTTTGCCATTTTCCTCTACAAATTCAGGTATCAAATGCTCGCGAGCCTTAACGACGTATTCATAAGGCAAGTCCGGCTTGTTGGTTCCCGTTTTGTTATCGGTGTCAGTGTCGATATCCACGTTCAAGTAAGGGATATGGTACAGACCAAAGCCGCCGACAGGGGTTCGCTCACCAGTATCTTCATCTTCGATATAAAATGACTTATCGAAGACATACTTCAAGAAGCCAATAATCATGTTCTTTTCAGAGTTTTTTTGTTGGCTTTTAGGCAGCGAGTTTATGTAGTTTTCAATAGAGGGCACTTCATACCTACGCTCAAAAAATGGCGCTACCATATCCACGGCACCAACTTTAGAGATAAATGGCACGCAGCGTATTAGGTAGTGCCCAATCCGAGCTTGGGTTGCGCCAACATTGCGTTTAAGCGAACTACAATAATCTTCGGCAAGTTCTACCCATGTAGTCATGCCAAGATCTAAAAGAGGCTGGAATGTTGCTGGCTCCCACAGGATGTCTTTCGAATTTTTATAGCCATCAATCTGATTTGGATTAACTTTTAGCTTCGGATGCAGATGAGCGTGTTCTTTGTATTCCCTAATTTTGGAAATTCGTTTTTCTTGGCAATATTGCTTCACTTCTTCCAGTGACCAATACTGCAAGTTAAGAAAATCTTTGTATGAATCAAAGCCATAGTGAGATGATGGGCTTGACGGTAAGCGTTTGTTGCTCTTGTAGTTTTGGGTGTATTCGGTACGCGTCCACAGTTCTCGTTCACGGCAGAACGTTCTGGCTTCCGCTAGAGTGTATTTTTCTACAACCTCTCTGCCAAAGAACACATCCCAGCACGGGAAATCTGGGTAATGTTTATCAGGATTTGAATGAAGCTCTGGGTCTTGTTTGTAATACCTGCTATAGCCAGTTCTTGTCTGCTCCTGCACAGGCACAATTCTACGAGCGGCCTGAGATGCCTCCTGCCATGTGTTATAAAACCGCTGACATAAAAATGACGACCAATTAGGTAAGCCATAGCTATTAACTGGATCTACTGGTAGTTTTTCGTCCATTGAGCAAATTGCAGCATACGCAAATATTGTTGGTTCGGCGTCACCAATCAGTATCTTAAAACGATTAAGTGCTTCTTTTGCGGTAGGGTAACAATTTGTTTTGCCGAGGAACTCAGGATATGAGGTGAAGTTGTTATAACTTTTTTTTGGCTCTACAGGGAGCCTTGGGTCTTCCTTGTAATGCTGTTTGTATGAGCTAAAAGTAGGCTCGATGCCAAGTCTATTGAATAGAGCCATCGCAGCAGCCGAGGCTTCTTCCAGTGTTTCGTATTTTTTTACAGGCGCTTCTTTGCCCAAAAATTCAGGCCATGAGGTGAAGCTGTCATAGTTCCTATCTGGGTGTGATGGGAGCCTTGGGTCTTCCTTGTAATGCTGTTTGTATGAGCTAAAAGTAGGCTCGATGCCAAGTTTAT
>NZ_JAWOSZ010000019.1:0-44948 GCF_033338615.1 Vibrio sp. Vb1980 | reverse complement strand
TAGAGCCATCGTAGCGGCAGAGGCTTCTTCCAGTGTCTCGTATTTTTTTACAGGCGCTTCTTTGCCCAAAAATTCAGACCATGAGATGACGCTGCCATAGTGACTATTTGGGTGTGATGGGAGCCTTGGGTCTTCCTTGTAATGCTGTTTGTATGAGCTAAAAGTAGGCTCGATGCCAAGTTTATTGAATAGAGCCATCGTAGCGGCAGAGGCTTCTTCCAGTGTCTCGTATTTTTTTACAGGCGCTTCTTTGCCCAAAAATTCAGGCCATGAGGTGAAGCTGTCATAGTGAATATTTGGGTTTGATGGGAGCCTTGGGTCTTCCTTGTAATGCTTTTTGTATGAGCTAGAAGTAGGCTCGATGCCAAGTTTATTGAATAGAGCCATCGCAGCGGCAGAGGCTTCTTCCAGTGTTTTATATTTTTTACTCATACTGACTCCTTGAGTGCCAGAAGCCTAGCTTTGTTTGGCGATAATTCTTCTTGTTTCATTTCTAGTAACTTGGTTTTTTCTGCTGTTGAGGCGCATGCTTTTCTTTCAGCCTCAATCATTGCTGCTTGAATCTCTTCATGTGTTTTGTGACCGTAGGGATCTTGGGACTTGATGCTCTTGTGATGCATCATGGTCATGATGGATAGCTGATCTAAACCAAGGTCTTCCAGCTCGGCCTTAAACAGATGGCGGAGGCCATGAGGCGTAGTACCTTCACTCTTCCTACTTACTAGCCCAACCTTTTCCACAGCCCGTTTAAGGCCGTCTTGCATTGCTTTGTAGGATAATGGTTTTCCATTCTTGAGATTGGAAAAAGCAAAGGGGTGAGATTGATTTCTAGGAGCTTGATATTTCAAATACAGCTGCCAGTAAATCATGAATATTTCAGCTGCTTGCGCATTATTGAAGTACGCAACCATGTAAAATTGACCATTGATTAAAACAGGGTTTTTCCAACCTGTGTATAGACATTTTGGAGAGCTTTTGTCGTCTCGTGGCAGCATTGCGTACTCAGCTTTTAAGTACTCAATTCTGGTCGCAGTTGGCTTGTTGTATTTTTTACGCCATTCGTCTGGAGCAAGGCCTTTGTCTGGATGATGGACTTTGACTAAAGGTATTTTCTTATCTAGTTGTCTGTTGGTCAAAACAGGATCAACGGAGATATCACACACATATATATTAAGAGGCTCGGAAATTCTGAGCCCACAGAAGCGCATGAGCATAAAAGCCAGCACTTTTGCCAAATCTAGGCGCTTATGCACAGGATCGCCCTTTTTAGAACCACGGATAGTGAAGCCTTCCTCAATTACTTCCCACGTTTTATCTTTAGGGAACGTGTATGTCGCTTCTGTTGTTTGTGGCTCCTTGTGCCTTCCGACCGACCGCACATACTCCGCTTGTTCGTTAGCTTTTGAGTCATCAAAGGTATGTTTCAGAAAGGAGTTGTTCTTTCTGTGGTGATAAGCAGCTAGGTTCAGCATTTTTTCATATGGCGTTGCCTTACGGAGTGGGTTCAACAATGCTGATTCCTCACCCGTTTCATGAAACAGCCAATCCGAGTATGCCGTAATGTGTTTTATTAACTTGTTTGCTTGAGCTGCACTACGTGGGTGCCAACGTAGTCCCGTTGGATCTGAGCCATCGGCTAATATCGTTCCATAGCGAACCGCATCTGAAAATGCTTCAAACATCAATCTAGGGGAGGCAAATTTTCCTTGTGTTGTTTGCCAGTAGTTGAGGAGCAGAACCATGGCTTGAGCATTTTCTCTGTGCCACGTCTTCCCTCTGTGCTTTCTGCTGAGCTGATAGTGCAGGAAGGTTTCCAGTAGCGCACCGTTCAAACTGATCACTCGCAATGTAATTGTTCGTAATCCATCTAGCGAGACTTTTCTATCTCTGCAAATAACGGTGAATCTGTCCATCATAATGCACCCTAAAAATATTAAATATTATATTTATTGGGGGTATCTTATGGATATTGGCGGGTAAAGTAAATACTCTAAAAGGTCTTCTGAGAAGAAAAAGTGAGAAAAATCAACGAAAAATATTATATTTTATTAGGGGTATCTCTTATTGCGATTAAGATGATTTTCCCGAGTGCTGGCAGCATCACTGGACTGGCAGCAGGCGAGGAGCCCTTTATTGTTCCGATGGCCATTCCTATGATCGCAGGCCCTTCAGTGATTGCAGCCTTGCTTTTACTGTCTTCGCAACATCCAGAGAAAATGTTGGAAATGTCAGCATCAGTCGTAATTGCGTGGGGCGCAACATTTTTTATACTGATGTTTTATGGCTTCTTTAATCGCTTGTTGGGTGAACGTGGCTTGAAGGCGGTAGAACGCTTAATGGGCTTGTTACTGGTGATGATCTCCACTCAAATGTTCTTGGATGGTGTAAAAAGTTACATTGGGTGACGAACGAAACGCAGAAAAAAAGCCGCTCACAAGAGCGGCTTTTTCGTATCTGAGCGATTACATCATGTGTTTACGACGAATATCGAGTAGGGCAAAAATACCAAAAATCAGGATTGAATATTTTTCCCAACTGCTCATTTTTATTTTGTCGCCAAATGCACCAATGAAGATGGCCATTTGTAAACCGTGCATGATGAACAAAAAAGCGGTCATGATGTAAAGCGCAATCGCGGCATTGCCGGGAAAGGGCATAAAAATATTTAGGATTAATACTAACCAAACAAAGGCGATAGCCGCTTTGGCCAGCATAATTAGTGCTTTCATTTAAGTATCCTTTTAAATCGAGGCGTTATGCGGAGGTACGTTCGTACAGACGATAGCTCACTTGGCCTGCTGTTTTTTCTCGATGTAATTGCCAGTTTTCTGGTAAGTTGGCAATATTGAGTTCTTTTTCTGTTTCAATATAAATCATCGCATCTTCCGCGAGCCAGCCATTTTGTTCTAGCAGAGCCACGGTCTCATCCAATAAGCCTTTGCGAAACGGTGGGTCAATAAACACCACATGATGAGCAGAACCCGGTTGCTTCAAAAAACTCAGTGCGTCGGTATTTACCACTTGGATGTTGTTCGCGTTAAGAGAGGCAACATTCTTTTGTAACTGTTGGAAAGCTTGTGGGTTTAGCTCAACCATGGTCACTTGCTCTGCTTGGCGCGAAGCTGACTCAAATCCCAAGCCGCCAGAGCCAGCAAACAAGTCGAGACATTTTGCCTGTGGTACATCTTGAGCTAACCAGTTAAACAGCGTTTCTTTGACGCGATCGGTCGTGGGGCGTAAGCCTTCAGCATCGTGTACAGGAAGTTTTCTGCCTCTCCATAAGCCACTAATAATGCGAACAAAGCCCGTTGTTGGCTTTTTTTGTGATGAGTTTTGCTGGCGACGTCTTACCATAGATTTTTTGACCGCTAATAAAGTGATACTATATCTAATCGCCCAAGCAATGAGCTTGGAGCTTGGATACAGCCCAGAATATTCAAGATGACAGAGTGTAACACTAATAAGATTAGAATTACCTAATCGGAAAGTTTTCAGAACTTTGTCATTAGCCTTTTTTAGACAGATAATAATCTTGTCAAAAAAGAGTCATTAATAGATAAAAGAACAATCTAGGATAGCCCCAGATGACGGAAAAAAAGAAGCGCGGATTACTTTCGTGGCTAGGTTTTGGTGACGAAGAACAAAGCCCAAAACCAAAAACTGAAGAAACAGTAAAAGAAGAAGCAGTGGAAGCGCCTTCTGAAGAGCAGCAAACCGAAGCGGTTGCTGAGCAAGCGGAAGCTACGCCAGAACTTGAAGAAGAAGCGAAACAATCAGAGGCTGCCCCAGCAGAAGCAGAAGCAGAAGCAGAAGCAGAAGCAGAAGCAGAAGCAGAGGAGCCAGAAGTCGTATCGGCCGCGCCTCGTGTTCAAGAACAAGAAAAGCCAACAGAAAGCTTTTTTGCTCGTCTTAAACGCAGCCTAAGCCGAACAAAAGCAAATATTGGTGCTGGCTTCTTCGGTCTATTCAGTGGTAAGAAAATCGATGAGGACTTATTTGAAGAGCTAGAAGAGCAACTGCTTATTGCTGATGTGGGCATGAATACCACAACAAAAATCATCAACAACCTGACAGAAAAAGCCACACGTGGCGATCTGAAAGACGGCGAAGCCCTTTATGGTTTGTTGAAAGAAGAAATGGCTGAGATTCTTTCTAAAGTCGAACAGCCACTAGAAATCGATAGCAACAAAACGCCTTACGTCATCTTGATGGTAGGTGTAAATGGCGTGGGTAAAACCACGACCATCGGTAAGCTAGCGAAGCAGTTCCAAACTCAAGGCAAAAAAGTGATGCTTGCAGCGGGCGATACTTTCCGTGCCGCAGCGGTTGAGCAGCTACAAGTGTGGGGTGAACGTAATAATGTTCCTGTGATTGCTCAACATACTGGCGCAGACAGTGCCTCTGTTATCTATGATGCGATTGAAGCGGCAAAAGCACGTGGTGTGGATGTGGTGATTGCTGATACAGCAGGTCGTCTACAGAACAAAGCGAACCTAATGGAAGAGCTGCGTAAGATTGTACGTGTGATGAAGAAAATTGATGACTCTGCACCACATGAGATCATGCTAACGCTTGACGCAGGTACAGGACAAAATGCCATTAGCCAAGCGAAACTTTTCAGTGATGTTGCCCCTCTAACCGGGATTACTTTGACTAAGCTGGATGGTACAGCCAAGGGCGGCGTAATTTTCGCTATTGCTGATCAGTTCGGTATTCCAATTCGTTACATTGGTGTGGGTGAAGGTATCGAAGACTTGCGTCCATTTGAAACTCAAGAGTTTATTGACGCACTGTTTAGTCGTGAAGAATAAAAAGAGTTAGAGGAAATCAACGGTGATCAAATTTCAGCAAGTAAGCAAAGCTTACCGAGGTGGTCGACAAGCACTGCAAAAAGTCGATTTTCACCTGAGGCGCGGTGAAATGGCGTTTTTAGGCGGACATTCCGGGGCTGGTAAAAGTACCTTGCTGAAATTGATCTGCGCGATAGAGCGACCAACCGATGGCAAAATCCATTTTAATGGCCACGACATCACGCGTATTCCAGGCAAAGACATCCCTTTTTTGCGCCGCAATATTGGGATTGTTTTTCAAGATCATCGCCTATTGATGGATCGCAGTGTGTACGACAATGTCGCTCTGCCAATGCGTATCGAATCGATTTCTGAAAACGAAATCAAACGCCGTGTTTCTGCGGCGTTAGATAAAACGGGCTTACTCGATAAAGCTCGTTGTCTACCTAGTCAACTTTCTGGTGGTGAACAACAGCGCGTCGGTATTGCCCGTGCTGTGGTTAATCGACCAACGTTGCTGGTGGCTGATGAGCCTACGGGTAACCTTGACCCAGAATTATCCAACCGTGTGTTGCGTCTATTTGAAGAATTTAACCGTGCGGGCGTGACTATCCTACTTGCCACGCACGATGTGGGGTTAGTAAACACTCGCCCACAGTATCGTCATTTTGAATTGAACCAAGGCTTCCTAAGTGAGGTAGAAGACTATGGCAGGTAACAAGCACTCCCAAAAGAAGGGGAAAGGCCGCAGTGCCAAGCGTGCGAATACCGATGGTTTTTTCTCTGTCCACGCAAAACAAGCTAAATCCTCTTTTAGCGCCTTATGGCAACGACCACTAGGCAACATTCTGACCTTAGCGGTCATCTCCATGGCACTTGCCATGCCAGCTTGTTTGTATCTATTGGGGAAAAACGTTGCGGGGGCAGCGGAAGATGTCGCTTCTCCTTCACAAGTTAGTGCTTACTTAGTTGAAGGCATGCCGGATGCACGAGTGATGGTTCTCAAAGATCAAATTGAAACTTGGCCTTTGGTAAAAGAGGTAGAATATATTTCACCGCAACAAGGTCTATCTGATTTAAGCCAATATGCAGGGTTCGACCAAGCTATCAGTCTTTTAAGTGGCTATGCGCTTCCTGGAGTGTTGGTGATTACGCCAGATTCGGAGCTAAAAAGTGATATTCAGTCATTAGCCAAAGACGTTCGAGAGCAACAAGATGTGACCGACGTGAGACTTGACGAAGACTGGCTGGCGCGTCTTGATGCCATCAAAACTCTCGCGAGTATTATTGTCATTACCCTGACAGTGCTGATGCTCGGTGCGGTATTTTTAATCGTTGGCAATACATTGCGATTTAATGTGTTGGCGAATAAAGAAGAGATTCAAACCATGAAACTGATCGGTGCGACGGACAGTTTCATTCTGCGCCCTTACTTGTACACAGGCATGTGGTTTGGCGTGTTAGGTGCCACTATTGCGTGGTTGGTAACGGCTTTAGTGACCATTGTCATGAATAGTGCGGTGGAAGACCTTGCTGCGTTGTACGATAGCCAGTTCCGCCTGATTGGTCTAAATTGGGATGAATCTTTGTTATTAATCATCATTGGGAGTCTTTTGGGATGTATTGCGGCGCGTTTTTCTGCGCAACGACATTTAAAAGAAATTGAACCAGTTTAAGTGATGGCGGTCTTATTACTTGGATTTCATTAGCACTAGCTAATTTTGAACCCTTGCTTAGACCAAATGTTTATGGATAATTGCTTCCCCTTCTTGAAACTTGTTCATTTTGAGTTCAAGATATCGAAGCTAAATTGCAATGTAATGCTCCAGATCAGAGATTGATGAGGAATTGAATGACAAAAGAAGCGTATCCGATGGCTCTAGTCACGCAAGATAGCCTTGATAGCTATATTCGCTCAGTAAACAGCTACCCAATGCTGACTGCAGACGAAGAGCGTGAGCTGGCAGAACGATTACACTATAAAGGTGAGATTGAGGCTGCAAAAGGTCTAATTCTTTCGCACCTACGATTCGTTGTTCACGTTGCTCGTGGTTACTCTGGCTACGGTTTGCCAATGGCGGATCTTGTGCAAGAGGGTAACATCGGTCTAATGAAAGCCGTTAAGCGTTTTAACCCAGAAGTAGGGGTTCGCTTGGTTTCTTTTGCTGTCCACTGGATCAAAGCAGAGATCCACGAATACGTGCTACGTAACTGGCGTATCGTGAAAATTGCGACCACTAAAGCGCAACGTAAATTGTTCTTCAACCTGCGTAAGTCGAAAAAGCGCTTGGGTTGGTTTAACAACGGTGAAGTGGAAACCGTTGCGCGCGAGTTAGGTGTTGAGCCTTCTGAAGTTCGCGAGATGGAATCACGCTTAGCGGCGGTGGATTCAACCTTTGATATGCCAACTGATGAAGACGACAGTTCAAACGCTTACACAGCGCCGATGCTATACCTAGAAGACAAATCGTCTGATGTGGCCGACAACATTGAAGCCGCCAACTGGGAAATGCACACCAACAATCGCTTGGGTCATGCATTAGCGAGTTTGGATGAGCGTAGTCAGCGCATCGTGCGTTCTCGTTGGTTAGATGATGAGAAAGCAACATTGCAAGACTTAGCTGATGAGTTCGGTGTTTCCGCCGAGCGTATTCGCCAGCTAGAAAAAAATGCAATGAAGAAACTAAAATTGGCCGTGGGTGAATTTTAATTTCCACTGCTAATTGAAAGTAAGATTTTCATAGAAGGCCGAGATCATGTGATCTCGGCTTTTTTATTGTCGATCGAAAATCGATAGCGTTTGCGATCCGGATTTTATGTGCTACCTGTGTATAACTCTGTGAAGTAATTATTTATCAACTGTTCGAAACCCGGACAAAATAAGGGATTCAAGCACTTTTCCATCTGGGGATAGTTATAGATATACACACAGTTAGATCAGGATCATCACTACATATTGTGGATCAAAAGATCCAAATACACTTTATCAACGCAATTCACAGCTTTATCCACAAATGGTTGGAATGTGTACACTTTTGAAAGCCCTGATTATCCATGTGTCTAAGTTTGCCGTTGGATAGGTTACAATAGCGGCAGTATACCCAAGCAGCTTCAAATATGGATTTTATGCTGTACCACGGGTGCTGATTAGTACGTTAGGTTCGAGGTTGCTTGGGTATATTAATAAGACAATGAGAAAGTAAATGGATCAGTTTAAGCATATCGATGTACAAGGTGCGCAAGCGCTGCTCGAGCAGGGTGATGCGAAGCTTGTAGATATCCGTGACCCTCAATCGTTTGCCGTTGCGCATGCGGAGTCCGCGTATCACTTAACTAACGATACGATCGTTGCGTTTATGGATGAAGTGGAGTTCGAACAACCTATTCTAGTGATGTGTTACCACGGTATTAGTAGCCAAGGTGCGGCGCAATATTTGGTTAACCAAGGCTTTGAACAGGTGTACAGTGTAGATGGTGGCTTTGAAGCCTGGCATCGAGCAGAACTACCGATAGTGAGAAGTTAATGAAGAGATTGGTAACGTTAAATAATCCACGTATGGCGCAAGCCTTTATTGATTATATGGCCTCTCGCCAAATTGACATCGAAATGATGCCTGAAGGGGATGGGCAATTTGCGCTGTGGCTGACTGATAGCCAGCATGAAATAGAAGCGGAAGCCGAACTTAAGCTGTTCCTTGCTAACCCGTCTGATTCAAAATACAGCGCCGCCTCGTGGGACGTTGCCGATACTCGTAAGAGCACATTTCATTATTCCAGCCCGAGTATCATAAGCATGGTCAAAGCGAAAGCTGGCCCCATGACTTTGCTGATCATGACAGTCTGTATCATCATCTACTTGTTACAAATGTTTGGCTTTGGCAATGGCGTGTTTAAGTTGTTGCACTTCCCGGCTTTTGAGGGGCAACAATGGCAAGTGTGGCGATGGCTAAGTCATGCGTTACTGCACTTTTCAGTAACTCACATCGTGTTTAACTTACTATGGTGGTGGCAGTTGGGGGGCGACATCGAACGTCGTCTCGGTTCCGGTAAGCTATTGCAACTCTTTGTGGTGTCGGCAGCGCTTTCAGGGGCAGGCCAGTTCTATGTTGAAGGGGCTAACTTCGGTGGCTTGTCTGGCGTGGTCTATGCACTGCTTGGTTATTTGTGGATATTGGGTTACCGCTTGCCACATTTAGGCCTTACACTACCCAAGCCAATTATCGTCTTTATGTTGGTATGGTTAGTTCTTGGTTTTGTACAGCCATTTATGGCGATTGCAAACACCGCTCACTTAGTTGGGCTACTGTCGGGGATGGCGATTGCGCTGTTTGATTCAGGCAAGATGAAATACCAACAGCAAGCCTAAAGCAGATGAAATGAAAAGACCGCTCAAGAGCGGTCTTTTTTATGTTCAAAACGGATTTGGGTTTATTGATAAAGGTATTTTGTAAACAACAAATCGGCAATGATGGTTTTACCTGTTTCAGGCAAAAGCGTTTCGTTGAGGGTCGTCACTAAGGTTTTGCGCAGATCTTCTCGGCCAGACAGGGACTTAATCGTATCTTCTGTTTGCTTACCCAATAATTCAATCACTGCATCGCGAATCAAAGGTTGGTGATGCTCAACAACTGATAAATCTTGTTGACTCATTACCATGATGTCGATGCGCACTTGCACATAACCTAACTTTTTGCCTTTGGTGTAAAAGTTAGTAGTGAGGTCAGGCTCTAGGGTAAAGTATGCCAACTTAGGTCCAGCTTCTTCCGTTTCAGCCCAACTTGGTGCGGCGAATAGTATGGTTAACGCAAAAATAATTTGGGCTATATAACGTTTGTACATATTTCTAACTTTTCTTTCTCTGGATCGCGATATTCGAATCGCTTCAGTCTTGATACAATGGGCCGTCTATAACAAATAACGGAACTTACGGTTACATACATTACTATGGACGGTAAGTTGTTGCTTTATTGTACGCATAAAGCCTCCAATTGAATACTAGTATGAATCAGCCAACATCACTCTATCTTGCTTCTTTATTGGAAGTAGAGTGGCAAAACCCCGAAGAATTCGAATTTCCAAATGAATTTGCCAAGCATTGGCTTGAAGAGCAAGGGTCTTTGTCACGTCGTTTAAAACAGCACTGCCAAGCGTTAACGGTAGAATTGCTACAAAATCAGATCGTCACTGCAGCGACATTAAAACAGGACGAAAGCCAGTTATTGTCCGAACAAGATTGCTTACTGAGAGAGGTAATTTTGTGCGGTGACAATAATAACTGGGTTATTGGGCGGACATTGATTCCTCGTTCAACCTTAGTTGATCAGCAGTATGATTTGGCTCAACAAGGGGATATCCCATTAGGACTAACTGTGTTTAGCGCAGATAACGTTGAGCGGGACTCTTTGCAAATGGGATGGGTAGCCGTACCAGAAGGACGTTTGTTAGCACGACGCTCAAGGTTGTGGATGAATCACAAACCGATGCTAGTCGCCGAGTTATTCTTATCTAATTCACCAGTTTACGCTAAGGAGACAGTGTAAATGTCCGCAGAAAAAGCCAAAGCATATTGGCAACTGATGCGCATGGATCGCCCGATTGGTTCACTGTTACTGATGTGGCCAACGATTTGGGCGCTAATTATCTCAGCCCAAGGGATGCCAAGTTGGGATGTATTCATCGTGTTTGTATTGGGTGTTTTCCTAATGCGTAGTGCGGGGTGCGTGATTAATGATTTTGCAGATCGCAAAGTCGACGGCCATGTAAAGCGTACTAAGCAACGTCCACTGCCATCAGGGAAAGTGACAGCAAAAGAAGCGATTGGATTATTTTTGGTTTTGGGTATCAGCTCGTTTTTGTTAGTGCTGACCATGAACCCGCTGACGATTCAGCTATCCTTCGCTGGTATTGTGTTGGCGTTCATCTATCCATTTATGAAGCGTTACACTCATATTCCACAGCTATTTTTAGGCTTGGCTTTTAGCTGGGCGATTCCAATGGCGTGGGCTGCACAAACTGGGGAATTACCATTGATTGTTTGGTTTTTGTTCCTCATTAACGCTTTGTGGACCATTGCGTACGACACTCAATATGCGATGGTAGACCGAGATGATGATCTAAAGATTGGCATTAAATCGAC
This sequence comes from Vibrio sp. Vb1980, assembly GCF_033338615.1. NCBI lineage: Bacteria > Pseudomonadati > Pseudomonadota > Gammaproteobacteria > Vibrionales > Vibrionaceae > Vibrio > Vibrio sp. Vb1980. Next base: position 34,022 of record NZ_JAWOSZ010000019.1, on the reverse strand, counting down.
GGCAATTCTGTTTGGTCGTCATGACAAGCTTATTATTGGTGTGTTGCAACTGATTACACTCGCGATGTTGGTTTGGTTAGGGCAGTTCTACCAATTGGGACAAAGTTACTACTGGACCCTTTTGATTGCAGCGTCGTTGTTTGTTTATCAGCAGCACTTAATTCGTCACCGTGAGCGTGAGTTGTGCTTTAAGGCTTTCCTTAACAACAATTATGTTGGCATGGTGATAGCGATAGGGTTACTGGTCGCATTTTGGTAAGCGAAGAAATAGAAAAAGGCATCCGATTGGATGCCTTTTTTCTTATTGGACGAAGGTAAAACGGTTACGACCGAAGTTGGTGAATACTCTCTTCGATCGTCAGTTTCACTTCTGGATAAAGCAGAGTGAACAGTAGCCGTGCAAATTGCTGCGTTTTCTTCGTGTCACAGTTACCATCGTTATCGAGGTATTTTTGCTGTTTGAGCGTATTGAACATCGCGGTAAACACACCTTTATCGAAGAATTCTGGCGCATTAATACCGTGCAAACGCCCTAGGCGCTGAGCAATATCTTGGCTCTTCTGCTCTAGGTCCGATTTACCCAGCTCAGGGTAAGCAACAAGCAAGTTCATCGCGATAGAGTAGCGTTGCAGCGTTTCAGTTATCGTACGACCTAGCAGAACCAAAGGCTGGTTGTTCGATTGATTGATCTCTAGCTTATCACCATCAAGACTAATCATTTTCTGATCGGCAAATTCATGCAGTGTTTTAACGACCAATTCATCTAACTCGTCTTCCTGGTAACTTAAGAACAGCTCTTTCTTCAAGAATGGGTAGATTTGCGCGACATTCGCTTGAATCTTGGCTACCGAAAGGTTGCGCTGACGAATGAGCATTTGGGCAATTAATGACGGCAGAGCGAACAAGTGAATGATGTTGTTGCGATAGTAAGTCATCAGGATCGATTGGCTACGGTCCAGCGAAATGATGTCACCCATGCTATCGGTTTCAATCACGAACTTATCAAGCGAAATTGCATGATCGACCAACTCCTCAGCACTTTCGGTAGGGATAGTGGAGGTGCTTGAGTACGGATTATTTTTGAGTAGCTTTAAGTAACACTCGATCTGATTGATCAGCGAGTCACGAGAAAGTGCACGTTGACGAGAAGCAAGCAGTGCGGTTGCACACAAGGTCAACGCGTTTGCTGCCGCCGCATCATTGATGTGCGTCATCATCTTATTAGCAAGGTCGTTGACCACAGGATTCATCCATTGTGGTTTGTTACCACCCATGCTGTCGATGTCTTTCGTCCACTCAGGAGCATGCTCGTTCAAGTATTGGTTGAGCTGAATTGGCTCACCGAAGTTCACATAGCCCAAACCAAAGTTACGCAGTTTACGCAGAGTACGCAGTACAAGCCCTGCGTTTTCTTTCTCTTTGCGTTTGCCACGCAGCTCTTTCGCGTAAGTGCCCACTTCCATTACGTGCTCGTAACCGATGTAGACCGGCACTAGTGTTACTGGGCGGTTTAGACCACGTAGCATTGCTTGGATGGTCATAGCCAGCATACCCGTTTTCGCTTGCAGTAAGCGACCTGTACGTGAACGACCACCCTCACTGAAGTACTCGACTGAATAGCCTTTGGCAAACAGCTCAGCTAGATACTCACGGAAAATGGTTGAGTACAGTTTGTTGCCTTTAAAACTACGACGAATAAAGAACGCCCCACCACGACGGAAAAGAGGACCGGCCGGGAAGAAGTTCAAGTTAATGCCTGCCGCAATGTGCGGAGGTACCATGCCTTCATGGTATAAAACATAAGACAAAAGCAGGTAGTCCATGTGACTACGGTGACAAGGAACGTACACAATTTCGTGGCCGTCTTGCGCTAAACGACGCACAGTCGAGGCGTTATTGATGTGCAAACCTTGGTATAGTTTTGTCCATAACCAACTCAGGATGCGGTCGCCGTTTTTCACCAGACTATAGGAGAAGTCGGCAGCGATTTCATCCATGATGTCGTGGGCTTCTTTACGTGCCTTATCAATCGAGATGTTTTTGCTCTTGGCTTCGTCAGCAATCGCCAGTTCAATAGCTGGAGATTTTAGTAAACGAGCAAACAACACTTGTCGTTGTGGCAGGTTTGGGCCTGAAGCAGCCAGTTTCTGGCGTGAGAAGTGGATACGCGCCACGCGAGCCAGTTTGTGCGCAATTGCGCTGTCGGTACCGTGAGAGTCTGCCATATAACGCAGAGATACCACGGGACTAAAGCGAACTAAGCAGTCGCGTCCCGCCGCCATTACTGCTTTGGCTTTTTGCGGACCATTCATCGGTTGAAGGTAAGGCTTTTGGTTCTCTTCTTTACCTGGCTTACGACCCCAAAGCACGGTTGCAGGGATCATTTGAACATCCAACTCACTATCCAGCTTGTGCAGTTCCAGTAAGTCAGTGAACAGAGAAACAGAATCGGTTGGGACATCATTATCGTTGTTCATCACAGTTGGACGCGCAGCGATAAAGACGAAACGGTTCAGCGTTTTGCCATTGATTTCCAGCGGGCTGAGCGGGTCGGGTAGACCAAGGCTCATGGCTTGTTTTTGCAGTGTCAGCAAATCCACGTTCGAGCGGAACGGCAGGGCATATACAATCGGTTTAGTTAGGTCGATGTTCAGATCTTCAATCGGGTTCGACGGGATTGTGGTGCCCTTTACCAGTACCGATAAAGGTAGTTTTAGTAATGAACGTGAAAATGATTGTCCAGAAGACATAAAGTTCACAGCCTCAATAGGTATTCAAACAGGCCTAACCTTATTTCAGTTTCCGCTTTGCATGTCTTCTCTATAAAAAGAGATGAGTACGGCAATAGAAATAAGCCTAGGCGATAAAATTTAAGCGCTGCAAGGATACCAGAAACTGGTCAAACCTTTTAATTTTATTGGCTGTAAATTAGTCGAACCCCTAAGTTATTGCTTTGACTTGATTAACTGAAAAGTCGGTGTTTTAAACGAATAAAGAATGAACTTAATCGGTAAGCTGAAAGCTCTCCACAAATAAATTAAAAAACAACCAATTGGGTTTTCATTTGAGCATTTACTGGATATACTCACAGTTAACTGTATAAAAAGACAGGTGAGACATGAAGCCGTTAACGCCACGCCAACAACAAGTCTTCGATTTGATTAAAAGTAAAATCGATGACACCGGAATGCCACCAACTCGTGCAGAGATTGCGCGTGAGCTTGGCTTCCGCTCTGCGAATGCCGCAGAGGAACACCTAAAAGCGCTTGCTCGTAAGCAAGCAATTGAAATTATTCCAGGCGCTTCTCGTGGGATTCGTATCCTGCTTGAAGACGCAGCCAATGATGAGCAGGGTTTGCCATTGATTGGTCAAGTTGCAGCGGGTGAGCCAATTCTGGCTCAAGAGCACGTAGAGGCGCACTACCAAGTCGATCCTGCGATGTTCAAACCGCAAGCGGATTTCTTACTTCGTGTAAATGGCGAGAGTATGAAAGACATCGGGATTATGGATGGCGATCTGCTCGCGGTGCATAAAACCCAAGACGTGAGAGACGGTCAAGTTGTCGTTGCGCGTGTTGATGATGATGTGACTGTGAAGCGTTTGGAGCGCAAAGGTTCAACCATATTACTGCATGCTGAGAATGAAGAGTTTGCCCCAATCCAAGTGGACTTAACGTCTCAGCACCTTACGATTGAAGGCTTAGCCGTTGGTATTATTCGTAATACCGATTGGATGTAAGTGTATTTAAGCAGCCCAGTTGATCTGGGCTGTTTTGTCTTTTCTCTTTTTCTACTTCCTCCAAAAGCTTGCTCATCATCTTGACATTGTTTGTTTTGACCAATTTATAAGCTTGATAATGTAATTGATATTCATTATCATCTTTATTAATGTCTATGTTTTCTCTCTGGCGCAGGAAATGCCCATGTCTCAGTCTAAACATCAAGTTCCTAACCATTTATTAAAGCCACTGTTATTGCGTAGCCGTGAAAGCATGGTCGACAATGGCTTGGTGTACGATCCGATAGCTGCTAAAGCGTGTTTGAGCTGTAAGATGGCGCCGGATTGTTTGAGTGGTGATATTGCGCAGAAGCAATTGCTGCACGTGACGCTGACTCAGCTTTGTGACCAGCAGGTTAGTCACTTCTTACAGCAGTATCCCGATGCTTGGATAATCAATGTCGGAGCGGGGTTGGATACCCGCTTTTATCGTTTGGATAATGGACGCTGCCATTGGATAGAGCTGGATGTGACGGAAAATTTGGTATGGCGTCAGCGCTTGTTCCACAAAAATGAACGCTATGAACATCGCTGTGGCAGTGTGGATGAAATGTCGTGGCTAGAGACGTTAGCCATTCCAGAGCAAGCACCAGTACTCATTTTATGTGAAATGGCACTGCTCGATTGCACAGAGCGCCAAGTCGCGAAATTTATTCAAACCTTGGGTCGACATTTTGTTTCTGCTGAACTGTGTATGGTGCTGGCAGGAGATTTAACGGAGACCAAGTGGGGGCAAAAGCTTGGCTCTGATCGTTATGCTCATGGCTTTGAAGCGCCTGCAGCACAGATATTGCAATGGTTACCATGGGCACAATGGGTGAAAGCTTTCTCGCCATTCGATAGATTCTGTTCTCGTTGGAAAGCTTGGCAGCGTTGGCTTAATAAGATTCCAATGTTGAAGCATCGCCTCACGCCAGTCCTCGTTCACATCAAGTGGTAATTGGCTAGTCGTTAAGCGCTCAGGTACACTCGTCGATCTTACTGATGAGGTGCCTGTGACAAATTTAATCTTCTCTCCTTTATCTAACCCAAAAGTTCATCGCCAAGTTTTAGCTTTAGCGATACCTATGGTGCTGTCGAATATTACTGTTCCATTGCTCGGTTTGGTCGATGCTGCGGTGATTGGTCATCTAGACCACGCTTGGTATTTGGGTGGTGTTGCGTTGGGCAGCACCATGATCAGCGTGACGTTTTGGCTGCTTGGTTTTTTGCGTATGTCGACTACTGGGTTGGCGGCGCAGTCCTATGGCGGTGAAGACCGAAAGCAACTTGCCTTGGTGTTTATGCAAGGCTCACTTATGGCGCTGCTGTTTGCGTTAGTCTTCCTTATTGCCCATAACCCGATTGCTGATTTGATCTTTGGCTGGAGTGACGCCAGCGCAGAGGTAAAACGCTACGGTATGCAATATTTCTCTATCCGTGTGTGGAGTGCCCCCGCTGCACTAATGAACTTTGTGTTGTTGGGATGGTTGCTCGGAACGCAAAATTCCAAAGCACCAATGTGGATGGTGATCATCACTAACGTGACTAATATTGTCCTCGATTTGTTGTTTGTTATCGGTTTGGAGTGGAAAGTAGAAGGCGCTGCGCTGGCATCGGTGATTGCTGACTACTCAGGTATGGGTTTTGGTCTCATGTGTGTCTGGAAAACCTGGCGAGAGAGGCAATTACCATCACCTCAAAAGTTGCTAGCCAGCACTCAACACGGTTTAGGGCGCTTCGTGAAATTGAATCGCGATATTTTCTTGCGCTCTTTGTGTCTGCAAGCGGCTTTTAGCTTTATGACGTTCCAAGGTGCGAGCTTTGGTGATGAGGTTGTCGCTGCAAATGCGGTTCTGATGAGCTTCCTGATGATTATCTCGTATGGCATGGATGGCTTTGCTTACGCAATCGAGGCCATGGTCGGGAAGGCGATTGGTGCCAAAGATAGGCAACAATTGAGTGCATCGCTTGTCGGCACTTTCTTTTGGAGTTTGGTTATTTGCTTAGGACTGACCGCGCTCTTTGGTTTGGCGGGATCGCAGTTGATCGCCATGATCACTTCAATTGAGGTGGTACAACAGCAAGCAGCGGTGTATCTACCTTGGCTGGTGGTGATGCCACTTGCGTCGATGTGGTGCTTTCTATTGGATGGCATTTTTGTCGGTGCAACCAAAGGCAAAGACATGCGCAATAGTATGTTTGTCGCGACCAGCAGTTTCTTCGTTGTCTTTTACTTATTCGCCGAGTGGGAAAATCACGCGCTGTGGTTTGCAATGATGAGCTTTATGTTGATGCGGGGTATTGGTTTAGGGGTTATCTTTCTCTACCAATGGCACAAGGATACCTTCCTAACACAATGTTGATATAAAAACAGCAGGTCCAAGCCTGCTGTTTTTCTGTCTGCTATCAAGAAGCATAGATTAGAACAAGCGGTTCAAACCATTCAACGCAGCGACACGATACGCTTCGGCCATTGTTGGATAGTTGAAGGTGGTATTGACGAAATACTCGATGGTATTCGCTGAGCCTTTTTGCTCCATAATGGCTTGACCGATGTGGATAATTTCCGCAGCACGTTCGCCAAAGCAGTGAATCCCTAAAATTTCTTTGGTTTCACGATGGAACAATATCTTCAAGCTGCCGATGTCTTTCCCTGCGATCTGTGCACGAGCTAGATGCTTGAACGAAGAGCGTCCTACTTCATACGGTACTTTCGCAGCTGTTAGCTCTTGCTCGGTTTTACCCACAGAGCTAATCTCTGGGATGGTGTAGATACCCGTTGGAATATCATCAATCAGGTAGTTTTCTGCCTGACCTTTCGTAATGGCTTGTGCGACAAATCGCCCTTGGTCATAAGCAGCGCTTGCAAGGCTAGGGTAACCGATGACATCGCCTACAGCGTAAATGTGTTCGATATCGGTTTGGTAGTTACGGTTTACTTTTAGTTGTCCGCGAGAGTCCGCTTCCAGACCCACTGCACCCAAATTCAACTTATCGGTGTTACCTGTTCGACCATTCGCATACAACAAGCAGTCTGCCTTCATCTTCTTGCCAGATTGTAGGTGAATAATCACGCCATCTTCTGTGCCTTCGATTTTTTCATAGGTCTCATCATTACGAATTACTACACCGCTGTTCCAGAAGTGGTAAGACAGCGCATCTGACACTTCGTTATCCAAAAACTCCAACAAGCGGTCGCGGGTATTGATAAGGTCGGTTTTCACTCCAAGGCCGCGGAAGATAGAAGCGTATTCACAACCGATAACGCCCGCACCGTAAATGATGATATGGCGAGGGTCGTGTTTCAGGCTCAAAATGGAATCACTGTCGTAGATGCGCTCATGCAAGAAATCTACGTCGTTAGGCTGATACGGGCGAGAACCCGTCGCGATGACAAACTTATCCGCAGAATAGATTTCTTCTGTACCGTCGCTTTGCATCACTGCAATTGAGTAGTTATCGATAAATCGCGCGGTTCCGAACAAAAGTGTGCATGAGTTACGGTCATAAAAGCCCTGACGAAGTCGAGTTTGCTTATCAATGACCGATTTAGCATGACCTAAAATGTCAGAAAATGTTGCATGAACGCTGGTGTTGTTTCGACAAAATAGCGGGTTGCTATTAAATTCGATGATGCGGCTAACGGCATGACGCAGTGCTTTTGATGGAATGGTACCCCAGTGAGTACAACCGCCGCCGACACTGCTTTCTTTCTCGACAATGGCAACATTCAGTCCCGCTTTGGTTAATCCCATTGCAGCCCCTTCTCCGCCAGGGCCACTACCGATTACGATCACGTCATAGTGATTAACATGCGCCATGATGCCTTCCTTGTTATATTTGCTTAACATTGCTTTAGCGCGATTTTAACTCATTTACTCTATTGGTACACGTAATGCCTGTTAGAGAGTGGAAGTGATCACGCAGAATCGACCAAAAGGGTGATTTGGTATGTTGTATGTCTATAAATTGCATCGAGAACATTGCAATTAGATGCATGCCAATAGTAACGTTCTCGGCGCTCAGAGCGAGCGAAGCAACATATCTTTCTCCGTAGGAGCAAATTGCGTTATATTGAGGCTCTTGTACCCTACAGAAAAAGAGCAAGTTAAGAATGAAATCGATGGGAATCCGCGCACAGCAAAAAGAGAAGACACGTCGATCATTGATCGATGCGGCATTTAGTCAGTTAAGTGCGGATCGCAGCTTTTCCAGCCTTAGCTTGCGAGAAGTCGCCCGAGAGGCAGGGATTGCACCGACTTCTTTTTACCGTCACTTCAAAGATATGGATGAGCTAGGCTTAACCATGGTCGATGAAGGCGGTTTGCTACTACGTCAACTGATGCGTCAGGCGCGTCAACGTATTGTGAAAGAAGGTAGCGTAATTCGTACCTCGGTCGAAACCTTTATGGAATTCATTGAAAGTAGTCCGAACGTTTTTCGTTTGTTGTTGCGTGAGCGCTCCGGCACTTCTGCTGAATTTCGTACCGCTGTTGCTCGAGAAATCCAGCATTTTGCGGCAGAATTAACCGAGTATTTAATGAGCACCGGCGTGACCAGAGAAGAGGCGTATACTCAAGCAGAAGCGTCTGTGACTTTGGTTTTCAGTTCGGGGGCTGAAGCTTTAGATTTAGATCGACGTGAGCGCGATGAACTCGCCGAGCGATTGATCATGCAATTGCGAATGATAGCCAAAGGGGCCTATTGGTATCGCAAAGAACGTGAACGTAACCGATTAAAAGGCGGGATAGAATAATGTCGAATGGAAATAAATCTGAAAAGAAAACGCTGATTTTGGCACTGGTTGCAGGTATGTGTGGTGATGCTTTGTTGTCATGGTTGACCATGAGTGAAGTGTCTTTTTCAATCTTCCCATTGATTGCACTCGTACTGGCTGTACAAGCTCTTTACCAAGAGTACCTAAATAATCCGGTATCAGAAGATATCCCATTAGTTGGCTTGGCGTGCTTCTTCGTAGGTGCGTTTGGTCACTCTGCGTTTATTAAAGCGCAATACCCAGAAGCAGGCTCAAACTTCTTTGCGATCATGGTTTCAATGATCTTACTCGCATGGATTGGTAAGAAGCTAGGTTTTGTCAGTAAGAAGACTTCTGCGGAATAAGCAAACGAATCAAATAAAAAAAGCGAGCCATTGAGCTCGCTTTTTTTGTATTTGACGCCGTGGGTTACATTTTGCGTTCCAATAGCACGCCCGCTTCCATATGGTGGGTAAATCGAACTCTGAATCTTGTAACGTCTTCTAAAATCCAACTTTTCATTTTAATATTTTGTTTTTAATCGGATTTTAATTGTTCCTTGTCCAAGGATGTCTTTAGCCGTACAATGAAAACTCGTCTTTCCCCGTACCCCACGCCGTACCCAGAGCTGTACCCAGAAATACAGAGGTTTTTCAGTCATGATCAAGCCAGTCGATAAAATTAGTACGAATGCCACGCTGAAAGCATTGAAGCCACAAGGCAAGGAATATTTAATTCCAGATAAGAAAATCGAAGGATTGAATATTCGCGTTCGACCAACGGGCACGATGACTTGGATCTTTCGCTTTCAGGCTGGTAACAAACACGAAAAAATCACCATGGGACGGTATGTTAAGTTGAAACCGGAAACGGGGATGACACTTGAACAGGCTCGAACAGAAGCGGGGCGTTACCGTAGCTGGCTGGAAAACAATAAAAATCCGAAACAGGAACTGGCACGTGAACAGCGCGAGCAAGAGGAAGCAAAAACTTTTGATGATGCTTTTGCCAGTTTTGACGAGAAGCGTTTGTCCAAGCAGCTACGAGGAGAACAAGCGAGGGCAACCTATAGCCGGGATGTCAAACCATTTCTTGGTCACATCAAATTAGAAGAGTTGAGAATTCATGATCTTAATAAAGTATTTGATGCAAAGGTTGATGAGAATGGACAGCGAAAAGCGGGTGCGATTAATGCATGCCATAGAATTATCAATCAGGTGATCAACCATGCGCTAGCTTTGAATATGATTGGTGCACACCCTGCACCACATTTGAAATCCAAGGATGTCGGTGGTGGTTCTAAGGTCACAAAACGCAATTTGAGCTTTTCAGAATTGAAAACATTGCTAACAAGCTTGCCTTCTTGGCGTACAGAGCCCTCAAACGTCCGTCTAATGCAGTTTTTGCTCGGGTGTGGGCAACGTATTAGTGCTGTGCTTGAAATGCGTTGGAGTGAGGTAGATTTGCAAGAGAAGGTATGGTTGTTGCCAGCCAGTTCAAAAGAACGTCACACCAAGAGTCAGGAGAGCCGAAAAGTACCATTAAGTGATTACCTACTGAAACTTCTTAAAGAGCAGCGTGAGAATGTACCAAGCAAATGGAAACTTGTTTGGCCGCAGCTTATGGATGACAAACTTCAAGAACCCGCAGCAGTACGTGCTCTGATCAAACGCAATTTACCGGAAGATTTTGAGCGTTTTTCGCCACACGATCTACGCCGCACCTTTATCAGCCGTTGTAGCGAAATGGGGCTGGATATCGTGGCGATTGAAAAGACGGTTGGTCACCAGCTACCAGGTATGTTGCGGGTATATAACCATCACGACTATCTTGAAGAGCAGTTAGTGGTACTGCAAGCATGGGGAGAAAAGTTGCAAGCGTTAGATACAAGCAATGTCATTCCTTTAGAGTCGATGAAGTTGCCTAAGCATTTGTAAAATTCTTAGAGATTATTCTTACTAGTTAGGGGGTGTTACTCTTTATCTGAGCGAAATTTAATCGTGGCTCTTTGGCTATGTGGGCTTCATGAATGGGGAAGTCTTTTGGAAGACGATAGAGAGAATACATAACTCGCTAAGATTTTTCGTATGCTCCCTTCTCTTGTCCATCGGCAGCATCCACTATCATCTCTCCAACTAAACGAGCTTAGGGTTAACCTTCATCAAAACGTTGACTGTTATATAGATCAAATAACTACTCCAAAAAGTCCCTCACATTGACGGTGCTTTAGTACTATTGAGTGGTATGTTTAATACCTCTTTAGTATTACTAAAATCAATATTTTCAAATGTAATACAGTACACCAATAAAAATAACAAAAAATTATCATATACATAAAATATTTTGCTGCATGCTGGAGGCCATAATGTATCTTCAATTAGGAAGGCTGGGAGTTAATCTTGATGATCTTATTGAATCTCTTGATCATCTCGAGACATATGTGTTCATCAAAGATACGCAATCCAGATATATCTATGCAAATAACCTAAGCCTGCAGTTAATGAGAATTGATAAGAAAAAACTGGGTCAAATAAGAGATTCGGATTTTTTACCAGAGGATACCGTTGAGTTCATAAAGCATATTGATGCTAAGGTCATCAAGGGAGAAACGACTAGGGAAGAGGTTTTCATTAATGATGCAAATGGTAAGCAACGGATTTATCTTGAGATGAAATCACCAATTTATAGCCCCGAATCCTCTAATGAGGTTGTAGCTATCTTAGGTATTTCGACTGATATTACAAAGCAAAAGGAACTCGAAAAGAAGGCATGCCAGCAAGCTCAAATGGATGAATTAACTAAAGTTTTCAACAGGCGTGGACTCATCGAAAGCGTACAACGATACCTAAAAAAGAGGATAAGTGAAAACACTTTTTCTGCTTTTCTATTTATTGACTTGAACGATTTCAAAAAAATTAATGATGATCATGGCCATACAGTAGGCGATCACATATTACGTGAAGTAAGTGAACGTATGAAAAGTAGTGTGAGGGCTTCCGGCCTAGTATCAAGGTATGGCGGAGATGAGTTTGTCGTATTTTTAGGGAGCGTTGGGAGTAGCAATAGAGAAGCGGAATACTACACGGAAGAGGTGATGTCGAGAATTGAGAGTGCACTCGCTGGTCCAATAAATATCGGCAAAGGTAAGGTGCAGGTAGGTACGTCAATAGGTAAGTATATTATTGAAGGAGCAGACTTTTCCCTAGAGTCAGCGATAACTAAAGCCGATGAGAATATGTACTACGAGAAAACGCGAGTAAAGAAGATTTAGACTGAACTAAAGTGTCGCAACTCATGCTTGACCTTACAAACCCACAGGTTAGTACAACTAGGTCGTACTGCGAATGTGCTGGTGTCGTAACTCACAATGGGACAAAGCGATTTGCAAAGAGTATGGTATCTACTCGAAAGTTTTAGTAGTTTGACTGATGAACTAAGATGCCGTAGGTGATTTGAGTTGTGGTCAGTCGTATAGAGAGAAAATTAGAGAAGCTGCTTAAAAATGAACGTCACTTGACTAGGGCTGAAGCAGTTAAGCTACTAGCAAAATTGAAGCAGAAAAAAACAAAAAGCAAAAGTAAACATCAAGCACTGAAAACCGTTTCAGGGGGAGCTGTTTCTCCTCGATAGAACAAGTTGTCTAGCATCACACCAGTATTGAGTAACGCGCTCAATTAATGATGCTCGTCGTCGGCAGTTCAGCAATCCTCCACAGCATGCTGTTTGGGACAAACGCTCCTTCAGTTTTTGGGCCTGCTAGACACTGCAATGAAATCAACTTTATTGTCTTGCGAAGTTATATTTAATTTCTCTTTTAATTCTTCAACAGGTATTGGGTGGCTTAGATAGAAACCTTGGGCTTGTTCACAGCCTAACTCTTCAAGAATTCGTAACTGGTGAGCGGTTTCTACTCCTTCCGCAACGACTTGAATTCCGAACCCTTTTGCAATGTCGATAATGCCTGAAGTGATCGCTCTTGAACGATAATCAACCGCAATATCTTTGATGAAACTACGATCTATCTTGATTTCATCGACGTCGAGTCTATTGAAAATTCCAAATGAGGTATAACCGACCCCAAAGTCATCGATAGAGAACGCTACACCAGACCTTTTCATTTTTTTTACTAGGCTTGCACATTTTTCTATATTCTTAAGTGTGGCTGTCTCTGTGATTTCAAGGCATAGGTACTTTGAAAGTTCAGTGTCTTGATTTAGCTGATACTCAATTTGATGAATACCCTCAATGCTATTTAGCTCAGTCGCTGAAATATTTACAGATACGCTTTGGATGACACGGCCTAGGAGCTGAGCTTCTTTAAGTTGCTTTGATGCTTGCTTGATTACTAGCTTCGTTAAAGCGCTACTAAGATTATTTTCTTCTGCCAGCGTGACAAATACTGATGGAGGTATATCTCCGTATTGAGAGTGGGTCCAGCGAGATAGCACTTCAACTCCCGTCATTCTCTTGTCTTTTAGGCGATATTTTGGTTGAAAGACTATCTGTATTTGCTCTTCTTGAATCGCATGACGCAACTCTATAATCATGCGTTGTTTTTGGAAATCTTCTTCAGCGAGTTTTTTGTCGTGGTATCGGATAGTATTTTTTGTTTTTTTTGCCTGAGCTAGAGCATATTTTGCCGACGACATGAGTTGCTTGACACTCTCTCCATCATACGGGTAGAAGGCCACACCAATAGAGCATGTCACATCAATCTCATGATTTTTTGCATGTTGATTAAACTGCTTTTGAACGCGAGCTAAGTGCAGAGCTATTTGGTTTTCATCATGCATTCGTACCAAACAAGCAAACCCATCAGAGTGTATTCGTGATGAGAGAAGAGGAAAGACCGTATGAGAGTCAATAGATTGTGCGATATCCTTTAGAAACTGACTACTTTTCGTAAAACCGAGGTGATCGGCTATGGGTTTAAAGTTATCAATATCAAGAAGAAAAAGAACGTAGTGTTCATCTTCTTTGGCACTTTGGATTTTTTGTTCTAGGTAGCGAAAAAATACCAAAGGGCTGTGTAAACCGGTTACAGAGTCAATGTCATTCGCTTGTTCAAGTTCTCGATTGTTCTTTTTTACCAGTCCCCACAGCAATAAAGATGTGACCACTATAAATAACATTCCCTTCAGTGATTGAACCAAGGTATAGACTTGTGTATTGCTCGATAGGAGTTCTACTGCTTTATCTGAGAACCAAACCCATAGCGACGCAAACACAAAGTAAGTAAAAACGAACTTAGTGGAGGATTTTATATCTCTTTTCATACTGACCACAGTATTATTTGTGTACTGCCCATGAGTAAGTTTATACTTAAATAAGTAAATTATCATTAAATTGCATGTCAATCTAGAGGCACATCACTAAAGTGTTAAAAATGTTACATCGAGCATCAATCACAGACTGTTAGGGCTATTCTGGCGTTTTAATGTATGTTGGTTAGTCACGTCTTGGAGTTACTCTCTATGGGGTTTTGCTCAAGATAACTCTAAGTAAGGAGTGATGTTTCATACAGAGTATTCAAAGGTCTGATTAAGTCTTTGAGTTAGTATAGATCTGTGAGTGGCAATGTCTTTTATATCTAATGAAAAAATGGATGATTTAACTTATGGAGTATATGGAGGAAATGAAACAGATGAGGGATAAGTTAAATCTGAGAAAGTTAATTCTGTGCCTGAGTGTGTTCAGTGTACTAGTCACTCTTCTTAATACTTTTCACTCCATATATAGAGTTCAGCATGAGCTGCTAGTTAACAATACCATAGAGTCCAACCGTGTATATGCCGTTAAAATGGCGGAAATAACGGATACTTTTATTGATTATGCTTTATCCCAACTAGAGTACAGCGCACCTATAATCAGCCGTAGAATGCTTGAACCGCTTGTATTGCAGCAAGAGGCAAATCGATTGCGAACTCAAACCGACTCTTTCAACTCTGTCGTAATTGTTAATGCGGACGGCGTCATCATATCGGTTTCACCAGAAACTATTGAAGTGAAAGGTGTTCAATTAACTGAAGAAAGCGCGTTACAGTCTCTAAACGCGAAAACTCCACTTATCACGAATCCATTTGTATCCCCTGCTGGTAACTATTTGACAAGCATGTCGTATCCTATCTTTTCTGAAAACGGCGATTACTTAGGCTATGTTGCGGGAACCATCTACCTCGATCAAAAAAATATATTAAGGACAATTCTTGGGCAGCATAGTTACAAAGATGGGTCATATTTGTATGTTGTCGATAAGCATCAGACGTTGATTTATCACCCTGATCCGCAACGAATTGGAGAAGTTATTACTAATAACGAAGCAATAAGAGCGGTAAGTCGTGGTGAGGAAGGGGGAAAAGCTATCGTTAACTCCCAGAGCGTTGGCATGCTCTCTGGATACGCGCCCGTAAAACATGCTGGCTGGGGGATTATTGCTGAGAAGCCAGAAGAGCGCGTTTTGTCTATGCTTGACGATCAAATGTGGCATATGTTTATAGAGTCACTCCCAGTTAGTGTTCTTATATTTTTGATTATTTGGGTTTCTTCTATTTTTATATCGAAACCTTTATGGCAATTAGCCAGTGTAGTCAAAAGTTTTGAAAGCCATAACTCTACCAAGCAAGACTTAAATGAAGTGAAGCCTTGGTATTTTGAAGCGTCATACTTGAAACGTTCATTTCTCAGCACGTTCAATATTGTATCCAGCACTATTGATCAGCTGCACCTAGATACTTTAACTGATCCCATGACTGGGCTACTGAACCGCAGAGGTCAAGGTAAGGCGATTGATACCTTGCTCGCACAAAAAACTCCCTTTTCTGTGCTAGTTTTGGATGTTGATTACTTTAAAAAAGTGAATGATAGCTTTGGTCATGATGTCGGCGATGATTTATTAGTCAGTGTGGCAAGTATGATCAAGGCTCAGGCACGAGAAGTTGATATTGTTTGCCGCTCTGGTGGCGAAGAGTTTATCGTTTTCTTAGTCAAAACCGACATACATCAGGCTAAACTCGTTGCCGAGAGAATCCGTAAATCTATTGCATTAAACAAGTTTGATGCCGTAGGGCATGTTACGATTTCTATCGGAGTGTCTCATTGGTCAGCAGAAGATGAGCCGATTAGCGAGACTCTTAAACGTGCCGATGATGCTCTTTATCAAGCTAAACATAATGGTAGGAATCGCACCGAACTCGATCTCTTCAAGTGAGAGGCCTGAAATTAATGATATAGCCCCATTATGCGTAGTGCTTAAGTATTAGGAAGGAGCAATCACCTTCCTAATACCTGATTTCAAGTATTAGGAAGAACAGAAGTCGGGGGCGAATTAGTTTTGATAGGTGGCTAGAGGTGGTTATTTCACGAGACTTCTGCTTCGTTTCTTTACCATCTGCCCTCAGCATCGTCAGCCGAGTGATATGTTGAGTTATTCCCTTCAAATTTCAGCCGACCAAAACTTTCACATAATACATCAAGAGCGATGTTGCTTTCTAAGATGGTTTCTACAGGTACTGCGATAGTTTCATCGTCTGAGAAATCGTTAATATCCAGTTGATAGCGCTCAAAGCTGTGTTGTTCTTCGTCAGTTAAAGATGACTTAAGTTTGTGCTCAAATACTCGACCATATAACCAGCATTTGATATTTCCTAGTGAAAATTCAATAAGCGGTGCTTCACCATAAATCCCATCCATTCGATTGTTGGCTTTTAGCATAGAGTGGACCGTTAATATCATTGCCACACTGTATGATCTTCCTGCAACCTGTATTTCAGGACGCGCAAGCTCACACCAGTGATCCGAAGAAGATAGCTCGTACAGTTTATTGCTTCTAATCGTTGCTGCGTCAATGACCTCTTCGCGTAAGTAGGGATGAGAATGAGCCGTTCCAATGTATTGATAATCCTCGCCGAAAACTTTAGCGATATCTTTTTTTATTGAAAGAGAGAGTGGGTTCCATTCAACTGAAGAGCATTTTCTTTTAGCTGATGTTTCAACAGAAACATGATTTATCGTACATTTAAATGGGTGGGCTTTATTCGCATATCCCCAAAGGTGGGCCGCTGTCTCTATGGAGACTGATTTGCTGCCCTCGTGCTTTATCGCATAAGCCTCTAAACCAGCCATGATTAGCTCAAATATCGCACTTTTACTGACTGAAATTGTCGCGGTCATTTTCTCTTGGTTCCTATTATTGACGGTTATTTTCTTAGTTTGATGAGAGGTAAGACACAAGAGTTATTGGGCGAACTCTACATGTTCTTTCAGTTTGTTTTTATAGCGCTCATAAAGCGAATCCCATACATCTTCACTTACCATGTCTAGTGGTACGTATTCTTCAAAAATGACACCACTGTCGTCAGGGTAGACAAGCTCGGTATAAGCATAACGTGGGCCATCTACATAAAGCGCTTCCCAACATTCGATGCATTCATCTTTAAACCACTCTTTTGTGATTGGCCCAGGGTCGTTATCCAGAAGATGAATTAAGTTCTTAGAATCGAAGAAATGATGTTCTTCACTTTTGATATCAAACAGGTAGCTAGAAAATAGAGCGATGGCTCTTCTGCAGAAATACCATAATCGCAACATTGAAACCGCGCAGGTGATTGAAGAGCTGATACAGTGGGCGAAAGAGATGCAAGCTGACGCTGAGATGATGGAAAAACTGGGGCTTTCCACTGATGAAATTGCGTTTTACCGTGCATTGGTCACCAACGAGGCATCTGTGCGCACCTTAGGCGATGACAACTTGCGCCAACTCGCTATTGAACTCACGCACCAACTGCGTAAATCGGCTACTGTAGATTGGCAGAAACGAGAAAGCGTGCGTGCGCGGATGCGCAACCTTGTACGCCGTTTATTGCGTCGCTGGAAATATCCACCTGATGCAGCAGAAGAGGCAATTAAGCTGGTTCTGGATCAAGCTGAAGTGCTGGCTGACGGGTGGTATGCGGCATGATTAAATGAAGGGCAAGGTCTGAGAGCCTTGCCTTTCCATTAGTGCTGACATTGGTCCTGTCTTATCATCCCACTTTCTGCTGAATATTATTTAAAGTGTGTTTGTATTTAGAGAATGATCCCTGTAGTTTTCTTTTCCTCTTTAGGCTTAACGACTTTTGGCTTCGCATGCTCTGTTTGCTTTCGTTTTGACTTCGTATAAGCGGACTTACGTGCAATACTATGATTTTCGATTTCTGCAATATTTCCTTTTACTACTTTTGCATAGGCAAACTTAGGCAATACTTTGGTCACTTCAATGGTCGCAACTTTGATTTCATCGTGGCCTAAACTCTCTTTTGTCACTGGATCGATAAATTTTTCACCCAAATTGAAGACATCAAAGTATTGTCCTTGCTTAACTGTATTGCCGCCCGAGTTCAAAACTAAAGAGCCATTATCGCCAACTAAAACCACTAACGGATAAATGTTATCTTTTAGTTGGTTAAATATTTTTTTCGAAGCAATATCAACCAGAAGATTCAAATTGTTTCTACTTGAAGTGGTTGGAATAGTTGCTGACCATTTCACTTGATTATTGACAACATCGAGAATTTGAAATTTTACCAAAACTTTAGAGCTATAGTAGGTTTTCACATCTTTAATGCTTTCCCCTGTGAGCTCTACGGTACGTGAGTTATCGACGACACTTTTGTTAGTGTTAGCAGTAACAACCTGACCAGTTACAAAATACTGTAACGTTGGGTCGAGTCTGTCATATAGTACTTTGAACTTTCGGTCTTGCACCAAAAGTTCTTCGACTTTTTTGCCGATAATAGTGCCTTTTGGGCCAGAAAAACTACCAACAGCGATTGTTCTTCTTTTGGCATTTTGATCTTTTATTTTCTCTCTAGGGTCAACCTCAACCTTAACCTCTAACTTTACCTCACAGCCATAACTTGAACACTTTTCATGTAGCACTTTGTACTTAACGTTCCCTCGCGAGTATGTTGCAGTGCCATCTGCCATAGAGTCGTTTAACTGTTTTGTCTTTCCGTCGTTAATTGATGTAAGGAGTGAAGTGCGGGCACTTTCAATAGATACACCTGAGACCTGTTCTACCGCACGCCTTAAACTGACATCAATAGCCTGATCTAATGTTTCTCCTTGCCCATTTGTTATAACTTTCTCATAACTTGCAGCACTAGATAAACATGAGAATAAGCTTGCTGCGCAAAGTAGTATAAGCCTTTTATTCATGTTAAAAATCCGCCACATCAAACATATCTTCCGATTCAGCCGAGTTAATGTTATCAGAGAGAGTTTCTGCTCCCAGGGCTTCTTGCTCCAGCTTTTCAGCACTCATTCCACTTGCCATATTTTTTGCACTCACAATCTTCTTAGGATGCCAAACGAGTACCGTCCCCACCATTTCATGCCCCATCACAGGGTGCTTACGACGCCATTCAAACTCAGTACTTACACCAGTCATATTTTGTACACTTGATGTCATTGAAGCACTTTGTTGAACGGATTTGATTAATTCATTAGTTAAGCCTGGGGACTTTTTGCGAACAGCACCCGTTATCAAATCGAACTGCTCAGCTTTACTGACACGGTTTTCCTCTGAAGTTGACTCTTGGAAATCGCCATTCAGATTATAGGTTTGTGCCAAGCTCGCCCAAGCGTTGTTCGTTGCAAAGCTCTTAGCTGCTTTACGTTCAATTTTTCTTTCCGTTGGTGAGGATGTATAAGTAACGCCTGCTTGACCGTATGAAATCAACATGGGATAGCCGTCGGAGTCATAGCTAACTTGAGTTCCTACCTTCAGATATAGACTGTCTTTTTGGTTATAGAACATATCGTAGATAGATGTCATTTTAGGGTTAGCTTTATCTTTCTGTGGTGTAATTTGACCGCCGGAATCGATCATTGCACGAACTTGATCTCGTTTATTTGCAGACAAAGCAAGAACAACCCCAACTGTCCCTTGACCAGAATCTCTGATTTCTTCATAAGTTTTGATAATCATCATTCCAGCCAAATCACCGTATGAAGACCTTATAGTCTGCTTGATCACTGACTCTTTAAATAGATCGCGCTTGATCGATGGTGGGGCTGCTTCAAACTCTTTTGGATCAATCCCCATTTCTTGTAATTCTGCATCAAGTTTACCTTCTAGCACCGCAACCACTTTATCTAAGAAGCTCGCCATCTGAGAGTCACTCTTAAAATCCTCTTCAGTCGGGGTCGGCAAGCCGCTATTTTTTGTCATGGAGTAAAGCATGTTATTTTCGACACTGGTATTTAGTGTTTGTAAGTATTCTTTTTGCGCCTCTAATACGGCCTTATCTAATGCTGCTACTCGAAACTCTGCCCATCGAGGGTCATTGCGATCTGCCATGATTTCAGCAGAACCAGAATAAATAAATACACTATGTTGCTTACCCTGTTTATATAAGGTGCGTTTTACGTTTGACACATAAGCATCAAGCTTTTCATCAATGGCATCAGTGGTATCAACATCGTTTTGAACTTGGACCACATCTTTATCGGTTTGTTTGCCCGCAGCCTCTTCTGTTATTTCTGCTACCGTTGTTGTATCTACTAAATTACCTTCTTGAGATGCATGTGTTGGTAATGACAAGCCAGCGATTACCATTGCTGTAAGTAATTGGTTTAATTTCATTTTTAATCACCTAACCCTCTAACTAAAAGTAATGGGCAGCTTTCACTGCCCATCATTTGACGCTACCTACCAGCTCACACTTGAGCCATCCGCTACCTTGCCGACTACTCGCTCTCCTTCCCAATACGCTAAACCATTTTCTATATTGGTTAGTGACATTTGGAAATAGTACTCAATTCGTGTATCTCCGTTATCTAGAGTTGAGTCTCGCTGAAGGATTTTGCCTGATAGGCTA
Source organism: Vibrio sp. Vb1980 (assembly GCF_033338615.1). Lineage (NCBI taxonomy): Bacteria > Pseudomonadati > Pseudomonadota > Gammaproteobacteria > Vibrionales > Vibrionaceae > Vibrio > Vibrio sp. Vb1980. The sequence continues at coordinate 13,648 of NZ_JAWOSZ010000019.1, read as the reverse complement.
AAGTCTGGGGCTAGTACTTGGTTATCTCCTTTGACACTTGCCTGTTTGACCATTTTGGAATTTTTTAAATCACGCATTTTTTTTGTGGCATCGTCCTCACCGAATGCAGTTGTTACTAAGAATTTTCCTGATTGAAGTAACTTTACTCTTAAAGATTTGGTTAGCTGATCAGTGTCTAAGCGCTGCATAGTGTCATTCTCAATGCCACTTACATAAATAATGTATCGACCACCAACATCTGCTTGAGGGTGAGTCATCAATTTATTAGAAATAATGTCATCAGCCATTTCATTTGCTGCTTTCGAGAAATCAGCGTAAGAGAGGGCTGCTACCACATTTGTCGTTGTATCAGCAGCATCAATATAAGATGTGGTTGTTTTACAACCAACCAAGCTCATCGCAGCTACAACAGCTGCAATTGTCAATTTTTTCATGTTTATCCTTAAATATTTACGACTTTTACGGATGGTTCTATTAATGGAGAGACCGCTTTCACGTAGATGATGTGTTTGTTAGATTCTGTACTAAGCTCAACTGGAATAGTGAAAGATCCTGCCTTTATTTCAACTGTATTGTGTTTGGCTTTGATTCGAGTTGCTTGATATTCACTCGGTAGGGCTGAGAAAGTTCGAATATCAGCACCAGTAGTCACCATTTGTAAAATGGCTAATGCATCACCAAGTAAAGCGTTTTCATCTTTAACTTGTTTTTGAGCGATGGTTTTTAATGTTACTCGGGTGATTTCACGAGCTAAAATATATGGAAACTCCTGATCGAATTCGGCACTAATTATCTTATCCATATCTGCAATAGTGCTGGTCTTTGAACCATTAATTGTAATGCTGTCAAATGTTGTACCGCGTTTTTTCAAGGTAGGAATTGCGATACCAGCATAAGATACATTGTTAGACAGTAAGAAAATTGGCAGATCAATTCGACGCTCTTCTTTCACTGGCGATTTGCCATTTTCAAAAATCACCCAAACTTGATCTTTTAGCTTAGATTGGCTTGGATTTTTAACCATACTACGTGCCAATTGATAGTCCGCTTTGGCAGCAGGTGAACCAGTAAGAGAGTGTACACGCTTGAAAGAGTTAGCAGCTTTTTCAAAGTCTGACTTAGATTTACCTGTGATGAGTAAATGAAGACCGTAAGAGTATGTAGTAAAAGGGTTGACGTAGCCTTCATAAGGTTTCCATTGGCCTTGCTCAATACCTGCTTTTTTTAGTGTATTTTGTGTCAAATCCGATTCTATGGTCTGCTTTACCAAAGCGCTTGACTCACCAGCTTCAGACTCCAGTTCTTCGCTTCGCTCCTTAATGATATCTGCAAAATGTTGAGCAGCTCTACGCTGTCGCTCTTCTGCTCTATTTAGTTCAACGCGAGCATTTTGATAGTCATGAAGTGATATAAAATTCCATGCTTTAATGGTATTTGTCATGATGCCGTCGTAATGCGCTTGTTCGTAAGCCAACATGGCGTCATTTCCAACCATTGAACCAATAAGCTCAACTCCCTCAGAAGCAGTACTTTCCGTATCTTCTTCTTTCATCATTGTTTCTGTTTCATCAAGCAGCTTGGTGGATAATTCGTATTCACCTGCATAGTTCAAGCTTGCACCAGCTTGCAATGTCCATAGTAGGTCGCTTGTTTCACCTGAATCGTTATCGTAGCCAGCATGTTCTAAGGCTACTTGAGATGCTCCCGAAAAGTCACCAGAATCAAGTTTTGAATTGAAGCTATCGAAGTCGTTTCTCTGCATCATACTTGTACAGCCTGACAACATAACCACACTGATCGCACTACTAATTAGTTTTATATTCATTGACTTTATTGTTATCTAAATGATTGATTTTTTGAACTAGAATCACCTTATACTCACAAATAGCACTGCAATCAAGCTCTTAATGTGTGGTTAATTAACACTTTTAGTATTATCTGATTATTGAATGCTATTTATTTGATTTATGTCATTAGGCTCACATGCATCTCTTGCCTTTGAAAGTTGAGTGTATCTACTAAACGTAAGCGAATATCGATTGTTATCAGCAGGGAAGCTCTTTTTATCTCAATTGGACCATTTCATTATGTGTAGCAGTAATGAAAGGAATTTCAGATAGATATTATCTTCGTGTATATCCCAACGGTTTCATTTTTAGGAGCTTTTTATGCACGAAAACAACTACTATTTTGATGGTCCTGTCACAGCAGATAAGGTGCTCGACGCGGCCGCTGAAATCCTTGCCACACGGGCTCTCCGAGGCGAACAATATTGCAATCCCGAAGCAACAAAAACCTATTTATCTTGCAAATTAAAACACCATGAAAGAGAGGTGTTTGCGGTGATGTTTCTAGATAATCAGCATCGCCTTATTGCTTTTGAAGAGCTCTTCTTTGGCACAATTGATTCGGCAAGTGTTTATCCCCGAGAAGTCCTCAAAGCGGCTTTAAAAGTCAATGCCGCCGCACTCATCTTTGCTCACAATCACCCTTCTGGTGATGCCACACCTTCCCAAGCCGATAAACAAATTACGCAAAGGCTCAAAGAGGCTTTAGCGCTGGTGGACATTCGAGTTCTTGATCATATCGTGGTTGGCGATAGCGCCATCTCTTTTGCAGAAAGGGGGCTACTATGATCCAGAAAACATCGGGTGAACTGGAATTGCAGGATAGCTTTCATCGAGCATTGCTTTTGATAATCCAACGTTATTCGATTCCTCCACAAGCTCAGCGTATGGTCCTGAACTGTCGACAAAGACGCTATTACCAGACGGGGCAGGGGCTTCACCCCATTGAAATACAATTTCGTCGGACTTCGGCCAGTGAAGATTGGCAGGTCGTCTGTTTAGCGAGTTTTTCTTATTCGGAAAATAAACCGAGTGAGATGGAGCCTGAACTCTACTTTCATCTCTTCAATCTTTGGTGTTATCAACCAGATAGCGGTGCTGCAAGTCTCGCACACCCGCAAGTGAAAGCGCTGTTAGATACTTGGCTGAACGCGCTCTCTCGACACCTTACTCAGTCCCTCTTTGATGACATTCAGTTATCGATGATTCAAACCTTCGATGAACACCACTCATGATCACATTTTAACCTCGGCCACTTTTAGGAGATCTAGCCATGTCTATACTGAATTTTACGCCGTCAGTGCTGCCTGTTTCTAATAAGCTTCTGGCGTTATTAAACCAACATTGTCATGCCTCAATGGAATCAACACAGTCCACCAGCCATGCCCTCTCTATCCATTTTCGAGACAAAAGCTATAGCGCGGAAGAAGGGGGATATCATCCGGTTGAGATTGGCCTCAACATTGTGAATGGTAAAACGGTTGATATTCTCTACATTACCGATTTTGCGTATATGGGGAGCTATTATCCGGAGTTAGAGCGATGCATTGATTTTGACTTTGGCAATCAAGTCGCTTTTACCGTCGCCACGGGATGGCAAAGCATTCGCTCTCCAGGTTTCGATGAGCTGTATCAAATGTGGGAGCAAAACTTTCTTCAGTACGTCGAATGGGAGTGTTACGACGACATTCAGATTTCTCATTAACTTTTATCAATCTAGCCAAGCTTTAACCTGCTGCTTTATATCTCCACCAAAGAATCAATCAAACTTCTGGTTGTGGTAATCCCAACTGTTCATCTCGCTCTGTCACTCTTTCTAATATCCAGTCTTGGACCTCGCTTTCTACCCAAGCCACGCTGCGAAAACCCAGTGATACCGATTTAGGGAACTTACCCTCTGCCATGAGCTTGTACATATACGCACGGCTCAAACCTGTATTACCCAGCACTTCTTTTAGTCGAATTAGTCTCATTTTTCTGTCCTCATGATTTGTTCGTCATAAGGAGGTAGCTAGTTGTAATTTTTCCGGACGCTAACTAAGGAGCGCTTATGTCCGAACAGCACGATCTTTTTACTACGCTTGAAAGTGAGATACGCCAGGCATCCCTCAATGAGCGTACTCGCACCAAGTTACTCGATAACCTCAAACAAATGAGAGCCACCGAGCTCAACATCCTCATTACAGGAGCCACCGGAGCAGGAAAAAGCTCAACGATTAACGCTCTCTTTGACATGAGTGTTGCAGAGGTGGGCATCAGTTGTGAGCCGCACACGCAGGGTGTTACGCAATATCGTCTGAACAATCTTATTCTTTGGGATAGTCCTGGTCTGGGGGATGGTATCGAAGAAGATAAGCGCCATGCCCGCTTATTGAAAAATACGCTGAGAGCGAGAGATGAGCAGAACCGTTTCGTGATTGACTTGGTACTTGTGATTCTTGATGGTAGCTCACGCGATTTAGGTACACCTATCACCTTGATTAACGATGTGCTTATTCCTGCATTAGGCGAAGACGCACAGCACCGTTTAATCATCGCCATTAATCAAGCCGATAATGCGTTAAAAGGAAATCAAGCCTGGGACTACGAAAGCAATACACCGACACCCGTGTCTAAAACTTATCTTGAAACCATGGTGCGCTCGGTTCATCGACGCGTATTGCGTGCAACAGGGGTTTATCTAAAACCCGTCTACTACGTTGCGGGGCACTGTGATGGATTGGCCAAGCAACGGCCCTATAACCTTTCCAAGTTGCTGTATTTGATTGTTGAACGTTTACCAAAAAATAAACGGGTCTTACTGGCGAATCGCACGCTTTCCCCTCGACATGAGAATTGGAAAGACAACGATGCCAGTGATTACAACAAAAAAACCAGTCTTAGTTTGTGGGAGGCAATCTTCGACACGACGACTCAAGGTGCGCAATACGGTGAAGAGATAGGAAGTGTGTTTGGCACGACAGGTAAGCACCTGGGCAAAATTATAGGCGGTGCACTAGGGGCATGCTTAGGCAGTTTACGCTATCTCTTTGGCTGGTAGATAAGAGCCACTACGGTTACATCTCTCAAAGCCAACCTCTCTTCGACATAAGTTGTCGCAACCACCTTTTAATATCAACTCATTGAATAATAGATAAAGGATATCTCATGAAACCTATTGTAATTACCGCAGCACTAACACTGCTTATGACCTTTACTGCGTCTGCTGAGGGCTACAAAGTCGAATACAAAGACATCAACACCCGATGGGGACCAAAGACGAAAATATATGTAACGTCCCTCTTTGACTACTCGACTGTCTTCGGGATCGAAGTTAACCGAGGTAACTGTGAAGTCGCTAGACCAGAAACACCAAAGATTACCGTCAACAAGAATAAGTACAGCCAATCTGAAGAGTTACTCAAAAACATGAGCAACCCTGATTACAAAAAGCCCTCCAGTAACAACAAGTCTAGTGGTGTGAAATGGCTTCCTTATCCCGAAGTGGATTTGAAGTACGGAGAGTCTACTGGTTATGTCACTATAAATGCGGATTAAACAACTGAAAGGCCACAGGGGCCTTTCTTTTTTTGTAAACTCAATAGCGACTGTAACCGAAGCTTCTTCCGTTCCCAGATAGTTTGCTTTCTTTTTTAGCAAAGTAACTAACACGGTAAAAGGCTTGATTGTATTGATTCTCATAGAGCTCTTTATCGCACCTCTTATTGATTTCACACGTGCTGCTCTTAGCGAAATAAATTGCACGATTTGCCTGTTCAACCGAAAGACCTGTCGCACTTGCCCAAGCCTTAGCAATCATTCCAGAAACGTATTCTCCCGTAACATCATCGTAAGGTCCCATTCCTTGAAAAACATCACCATTTAGCAATACGGCAACGTGATAGTGAGGGTTCTCTGAAGTGACGGCCTCTTTGCACCAAATAAATCGTGGCTTAGAGTGGCGGTTGTGCGTTTTACGTTTTAGGTAAGCACACATCATCGCTTTGAAGGACTCTTGAAATTTTGTGATTTGCTTACTTGATACTTTCTCGCTTGAAAAACTTTTGGGGTATCTTAAATCGATACGAAGTAGCAACGTTCGAGAGTATTGCTCTAGAGCCCTATCAAAAGTGTTTTTAATAGCTAAAAGGCAGGAAGGTATTAGAGGTCCTTTCTTGGAGTATACCGGTAAGTCCATATCATCGATGGTGAGTATTTCTGCATGTTCAAGATAATTGTTCATTTCTATCATTCCTATTGGTTAGTGTTCTCAATAGGTAGATAGGTTGTTGTAATTAATTAGATAAGATTCATATAAATACTATTATTACCGACAGTCTTCCACTCCATTCCTCCAGCCACGTATCTTTGTTCAACAAGGCTTCCAGTGGCTTCAAAACTTGCAAAAGTTACTCTGATAAAAACTACCCATCAGTTTGGCGAAACGCCTCTTTCCTTTTCAAAAAAAACAGACATCAAACGATGTCATTTTGCCAATCACGTCATGCCTGAGCTTACGCTGTCACATAAGAACAGGTCTAATCTCCGTGATTTCTCAATGAAAAGGCTATGATAACCTTGCTAAAGCTAGATTTGGCGGTGGATCTTCTTTCATATTTATACTTGAAAAACACCTTAAAAACATTTAAAAAATACCTAATAAATACTTTAAAATTACTGAGTAATAAATGGCTAGTGTTGTCGAGAATATAAATGTAGATAGTGACCCTAGGTTTCTTTTTGATGTGAGCTTTGAGCTAAACATTGTAAGTAATCAGGATGACATCGACTTAAGAATAGACATTGCGAAAGATGCGGTTAGGAAGGGTAAAGTCGAAGATCTCAAGCAAAAAAGAAACCGCTTTGCAGAAAGTAATGTCGCTTTGAGTGAATATGAATGGATTGATTTTAGAGATTACGAGACATGTTATTTTGTCTGGTACTTCATGCTGCTCGGTTTTCGTTGCAAGACCAATAACACTAAGCTGTTAAACAGGAATCTGAACATGGATTTCAAGACGGTTTTCGCTAACAGTCACTTAGGTCGTATCACTACTATTACAGTGCCGAGCTTTCGTGAGAATAACTCTAAGTCAAAGATGCATACTATTCTTTATTTACATTACTTGTTTTCAGAAAATAAAGTTGATGCAAAATCACAGAAAGAATTGTTGTATGCTCTCAAGAGGAGATATCTTGAGTTTAGGCAATCAGCATTCTTCAAACTAACTTTGGAAGACAATAGAGACAGGGCTCAATGGACAGAAAGTAGGCTAGAGAATGACGGCATTTTTCTACCCATTGAGATTCCTGTTAGTGCAAAAGCGCATAGCTCATCGTTAGCGATATCGTTCTTTTTTTGGGACCAAAGCTCTCAGTTTTCAATAAATACCTCAGGTGAGGAGTACATTGTTGGCAAAAGTGTGTACGTTCATAAACTGAATCTTTCATGGAATCAATATAAGCATAGAGAGAAGAACAAGCTTAAAAAGGTTAAGGCCTACAGTTTTGAGATGGAGGAGTCTCTGCAAAAGAAAATTGATCACCTGTCTAAAGCACTTGATATGAAGAAAAACAAACTTATTGAGTATCTCATCGAGCAGGAGTACACCAAGCAAACTAAAAAATAGCCTAGATGTTTTAGTTCTCAGAACGGATTGGTTATAAAAATGAGCGCGTACTGATTTCTGATTTTAGTTATGTCCGAAACAAAAACGCCACGAGCAAAGCTGGTGGCGTTGACATCAAATCCAATCATAGCAATCGAGCATTTTAGATGCTCCCGTACCCCAAGCCGTACCCAGAGTGATTTTTGCTACAATTAAAAGCCGTTTAATCCCTTACTTAATGCGCTCTAGCAGTACACCTGCTTCCATGTGGTGGGTATAAGGGAATTGGTCAAACAGAGCAAAACGCGTCACGTTGTGTGTTTCGCATAGAATGTCCAAGTTCTCTTTTAGAGTTTCAGGGTTACAAGAGATGTACATGATGCGCTCGTAACCTTGCACCATTTTACAAGTATCGACATCCATCCCAGCACGTGGTGGATCGACAAAAATCGTGTTGCAGTTGTAGCTCTTCAGATCCACACCTGCATCTTGTAGACGACGGAATTCACGCTTACCTTCGATCGCTTGAGTAAATTCCTCTGCTGATAGACGTAAGATTTGTACGTTATCAATCTTATTGGCAGCGATGTTGTACTGTGCAGATACCACAGATGGCTTCGCTAGCTCAGTTGCCAGTACGCGGTCGAAATTCTGTGCCAACGCCAGCGAGAAGTTACCGTTACCACAGTAAAGTTCTAGTAGGTCACCAGTGCTTTCTTGGGTACAGTCGACAGCCCATTCCAGCATCTTCTCTGCGACTTTGCCGTTCGGCTGAGTGAAGCTGTTCTCTACTTGTTGGTAGATGTAGCTTTGACCATTTACATCGAGCTTCTCGATCACGTAGTCGCGGTCTAGGACAATCTTCATCTTACGAGCACGACCAATGATGTTTAGATTGAAGCCTTCATCATTTAAACGCTGTTTAAGGGCTTTCGCGTTTTCAATCCACTCTTCATCAAGTTGGCGATGGTAAAGGAGTGAAACCAGAATCTCACCACTTAGTGTCGATAGGAAATCCACCTGGAACAGTTTACGACGTAGTGAGTCGTTGTCTTTCATCGCTTCAACCAATAGCGGCATCAGGTCGTTGATCAGACGGCTTGCAGCAGGAAATTGGTCAACACGGTATTTCTCACGAGTTTCTTGGTTGAACATGATGTAGTAAAGATCTTCGCCTTCATGCCAAACACGGAACTCAGCACGCATGCGGTAGTGCTGCTCTGGTGATTCAAACACTTCCAGTTCTGGCATGTTGTATGGCGCGAACATATCCGTGAGACGTTCGACTTTTTCTGCCAGTTGTTCTTGGTAGCGTTGTGGGTTTACATCAAGAGTAGCCATGATCTTACCTTTTATGGTGCATTCAATTTAAGAGCGCAGATTTTATTCAATCTCAATAGGATGTCCAGTTTTGTACTGGAATTGATTTAAAGATAGTGCGTACAGGCAGAGTAGAAAGCAAAATCAATCAAAACGTTACAACTTCTAAGGGCAATATTGGCTGGACAAATAATCAATAGCTGAATAATATTTGCCTCAAGTTGGTGCTATCTAGCAATCTAGATGGCTGAAATGGGAATCTGGTGTAAATCCAGAACTGACGCGCAGCGGTAAAAGAGAACGAACGCTCATCAGACACTGCATTAGTTTATGTGGGAAGTCGAGCAAGTAGGCGGTACACCCGTGCTCTTGAGTCCGAATACCTGCCAACAACTGAGCCACAGCACTGGACTGTCATGACGACAGGGCTCGGAAGGAATTACGCGATTTAGGACAATACAATGAGAAAATCCGCACTGGCGATCACTTTGGCATCGCTGCTTTCACCTGTCTCTTATCTACAGGCCCAGGAAACCTCCACTGACGAAACCATCGTTGTTACGGCAAACCGTTTTGAGCAAGCCGAAAGCCGTACGTTGGCAGATGTCGAAGTAGTTACTCGACAAGACATCGATCGCATTCAAGCGAAAACCCTACCAGATGTATTGCGTCGCCTTACCGGAATTCAAGTTTCACAAAATGGTGGTCGTGGTCAGTTAGCGTCTTTATTTGTTCGTGGAACCAGTTCCGACCAAGTTTTAGTACTGGTTGATGGCGTACGTTTTGCACGAGCAGCGAAGGGCGCTGTGGACTTTAACCAAATCCCACTTACTTACGTTCAACGTATTGAGTACGTGCGTGGTGCGCGTGCGTCACTTTACGGCTCAGAAGCGATTGGTGGCGTGATCAATATCATCACCATTGCGCGTGCTGACGAAGAAGGAACGAAGTTAAGTGCGGGTTTAGGTAGTTTAGATTATCAAGAATTGAGTGTGGCATCTGGTATTAAAGTCACAGAGAGCGGCCAGCTAAATATCGCGCTTGGTAGTGAAAGTGATGATGGTTATAACGTTCGTCCTGTACCGGGAGTTAATGACGGTGATCGCCATGGCTTTGATACAAAGAATGGTCTGCTAGGTTACGTGCATAACTTCAATGACCAGTGGTCTGCATTTGGTAACCTACGTGCTTACGAAAATGTTTATCAATATGACAGCAGCTACGGTAGTCGCGGTTACTACGAAGCAGAAAAAGACGATCTTTCTGTCACTCTGGGCGGTAAGTATCAGTCTGATAATGTGATGTCAGAACTACAAGTAACAGCACAGAAACAGAAGTCTTGGAACTATGAGCAAGCAAAAGGCAAACACTCAGGTACTGAAGATGAACTTGAGCAGCAAAATGTCCAGTGGACCAACAGTTACTTGCTAAACAACAATACGACGTTGGCTGGTGGTATTGATTGGCGCAACGAGTCTTATAAAGACAAGAGTGCGAATAAAACGTTTGATCGTACCAATGGCGCTCTGTTTGGTATGGCAACCACTAGTATTGATAAAGCAATGCTCGAGGGCAGTGCTCGCCTTGATGATAATGAAGAATACGGTAGTGAGTTCACTTACAGTTTAGCGGCTGGTTACCAGTTTGTACCAGAGTTTGGGGTTAAAGCCTCTTTTGGTACTGCGTTTAAGGCTCCAAACCTATATCAGCAGTATGACCCGACATACGGTGAGAAAGATCTGAAGCCGGAAGAGTCAGATGCTTGGGAGCTAGCATTCAGCGGTGATGTCCAAGGCGTTTTTTGGTCCGTCACGGGTTATGACTATAAAATCACGAATCTTATCGATTACCATCCAACCACGTACAAATATTTGAATGTCGATGGTGAAACACATATCCAAGGTGTGGAGCTTGTTGCTGAGTTTGATACAGGGATTGTGCAGCACCAGTTGAGTGCAGATTACAAAGATGCTGAAGACGATAAAGGGCATCAGTTGCAGCGTCGCGCTAAAGAAATGTATAAGTGGAATGCTTTAGTGAGCTTCGATAAAGTGGACTGGTCGGTTAGCTATCAGTACGTCGGTAAGCGTCCAGATGTGGATTACAGCACTTGGCCTTCACAAGATATCACGCTTTCTTCTTACTCGTTGGTTGATACGGCAGTGACTTACTATCCGAATGAGTCGACCTCTATTAGCGCTCGTATCGATAATCTACTTGATGAAGAGTATGAGATGGCAAAAGGTTACCCCGCTGCAGAGCGAGCGTACTATATCAACGTTGGCTACGAATTCTAATCGTGAATGAGCACAAACCGCCTTCGGGCGGTTTTTAATATTTTGTGGTGGAAAATCGAATGAAGAAACCCAAGCGAGTGGTGATCAGTTGGTCCAGTGGTAAAGATTCGACATTAACGCTTGAGCGCCTTAACGAGAATCCAAATTATCAAGTTGTCGGTTTGTACACGACTTACGTAGGGAAAGAAGTCCCTTTCCAAGCAACTCCGCTTGAAGTCGTACAAATGCAAGCAGACTTACTTGCGCTTCCGCTCATTACTATCGAGCTACCTGAAATCTTTCCAAGTAACGACATTTATCAATCGACCATCGTTAATGCATTACAAAGTAGTGGTCTGAACATAGAAGCTGTCGCATTTGGTGATATGTTTTGTAATGGCATTGCCGATTACCGACGCAGCTATATTGAACCTGTTGGCTGGGAATGCGTCTTTCCTCTATTAGGGGAGAGCAGCGAAAAACTAGCGATGGAAATCATAGAGCGTGGTATTCAAACTATGTTAATCACCATCGACGGAAGAGTTCTCCCTCCAGAATGGTGTGGTCGCTGGTATGACAAAGCCCTAATAGAGTCATTACCAAGTCAAATTGATCCCTGTGGGGAAAATGGTGAATTTCACACATTGGTCACGTCTTCGCCATCTTTTCAAGGACATATCGAGTTGACGAAGCGAGATGTAGAATCTGGAGATAGATTCAGCCATCAAAGATACCATGCTAAAGCATTGCCAAAACAAATCTACGCAGTATGATCGCAACGTTTCTGTTCTTTAGGTAAGGCTCGTGCGAGTAGCAAGTAAGAAAAAAGTCCTAGTTTTTGACTCCGGTGTTGGTGGCCTTTCTGTATTCCAAGAGATACATCGCCTATTGCCCCAGCTAGACTACTTATACTTATTCGATAATCAGGCTTACCCTTATGGTGAACTCGATCAGGCTGTACTCGTTTCACGAGTTAACCAACTGGTCTCTTCTTTAGTCGAAGAACACCAAGTCGACATTGTCGTCATTGCTTGCAACACGGCGAGCACCATAGTGCTTCCTTCCTTACGCGAAAATTTATCGATTCCCGTTGTTGGTGTTGTCCCTGCGATTAAACCCGCATCGCTTTTAGCATCAAAAGGGGTAGGGCTGATCGCCACTCCGGCGACAGTAACACGCCAATATACTCACGAGTTAATACGAGACTTTGCGCAAGGCAAACCAGTTGAGCTGTTGGGATCAACTCGCTTGGTGGATATGGCCGAAGAGAAGTTGCGAGGCAACAGCGTTTCTCTAGACGAACTGACAAAAATCCTGCTTCCGCTTCGCGATAAAGTAGACGTTGCGGTGCTCGGTTGTACTCACTTCCCTTTAATCAAAGAGGAAATTCATCAAGCTTTGGGTGGGGACGTTACTTTAATTGATTCGGGTGCAGCCATTGCACGTCGAGTAAAAGCATTACTATTAAGTGATGAAATTGAGGATACGGAAGAGGGAAGTAAGTCGATTTATGCCAGTGCAACTCCTTGGCAGGAAGATGCACTGAACATTTGTTTAAAGAAGCTAGGTTTTAATCCTGTTCTGGTTTACCACCATCCGGGTGTTTAGGATCGTTCGCAATTCTAACTTTTAGCGTTCTTTCCATATATTCCTTTTCATTAAGTTTAGCGATAGCTGGCTTGGCATCTGCCGCAGCCATCACGACAAAACCAAACCCTCTTCTTTTTCCAGTGCGCTTATCTTTCATTAAGCGTACTGCATAGACCTGTCCATATTCAGCAAACAAATCGCGAACGTGACTCTCATTGGCCTTATAAGGAAGGTTGCCGACATACAGAGTTTTAGTCGATGGATCCGAGTCCGTTGATTGAATAGAAGGTGTCTGGCTAGAAAATGAAAATAAAAAAGCAGTAGCGATAACACCAATGAGAAAACTCAAGGCTGGTGGGATGGTGACTTGAGAGAAGACGATTCCCCCAACGACGGCCAGCCCAACACATAAAATCAGATTTTTTTTAGACGTCATTTTAATTACTACACATAGTGATAAAGAGATCGATTGTCCATTAACAGAATAGACACATGAATCTTACGTATATGGTTGGTGTTTTTCCAACCAATTGCTGTGATATGTCTCAAATGTGACGAAGAAATATGCAAATATCACGCTTTTGGCTAACTAATGACCTGTTGAAAGTTTTTTTGCAAAAAACGCTTGTACTAATTTCTCAACTCCCTATACTGCGCATCCACCGACACGGAGTGAGACGAAAGTCACACAGCGAGTCGGAATTGAGAGAAAAGAAATTTGAAAAAAATGCTTGACTCTCTCACGGTGTGAAGTAAGATACGCACCCCTAACGACGAGCAACTAAGTTGCTGAAAATGTTAGAAAAGCTCTTTAAAAATAAGAACCTATCAATCTGTGTGGGCACTCGTTGATGATAATCCAATTAGATACCTCGGTATCAAATAAGGTTTCAATGAAACGAAGTGACCATTGAATCTTCGGATTCAGCACAGTCAATTCAAACATTACTTTATGTAATGTTCAGTATTCATTGAGCCGAACAAAATCTTAAATTGAAGAGTTTGATCATGGCTCAGATTGAACGCT
>NZ_JAWOSZ010000018.1:0-91301 GCF_033338615.1 Vibrio sp. Vb1980 | reverse complement strand
TTCTTTTAGTTGTTGATTTCATAACACTCTCCAATTTTGGGGGTGGAAAGTGTCAACCTTATTTAGGACGGCACAATGAGATGAAGAAAAGCGAAGGTCATCCCTTCGCTTTTTTGTACTTATTACTATTCACCTGAAGTGGGGGCTGGTGAGGCAGAGATTGCTTGAGAAGGTGGTTGGTAATTGACGTCACTGAAATCAATCTTCGGGAACAAAAACTGCGCTTCAGCTCTAATTTGCTCCGCTTTACTTGAGTCATCTAAGCCTTGGTAGGCCAAAATCAAATTATTATAAAATGCAGGGCGAGGCTTATCTTTGATGATTTTTAGCGACCAATCGATATAAGGCTGAATCAAGGTTGCGTCTTGTTGGTACAGCCCAAGGTTTAAAAACGTGCTATAGACATCCCAATCAAACCTGTCTTTCCAAACCACAGGGTTACTGACTTGATTCAGAATATCAGGGTTAGTTGGTCTAGTGGTCTCAAACTTCGTCAATACATAGTTCGTATGTAATGCGCTTACCATGTAAAACGTAAACGCAACGGGAAGTACCAAACTAAAAACACGCAGCAAGCTTTTGGTCACATTACTAAAGCCGACTTGTCGATAACGAGAGACGCGCTGATCGACCCAGTACAGTAGGATAACGAAGATCAACCAATGCACGAGAGAGTGGTAGAAAGGGTATTCCAGTTGTGAGTGCAATACGATAGGTATAAACAAGGCCAGCAACGCAAGACGAGTTCCGCGTTTGGCTTGATAGATTCGATACAGTACCAGTGCCATCGCTAAGAAGATGCCGAGTATTGGCAGTAAGCCACCTTCTACTCCCCAGTAAAGTAGCTCGTTATGCGGATGATCCATGGCTGGCAAACCAGCTGGGTAATTCTCATTTAGGGCATGTTGACGAGCCGTATACAGCATGTACTCAGATTCAAACTTGCCATATCCATAACCAGTAAAAGGCTTTTCAATCACCATGTCTAATGTTTGCGGAAAAGTATACGCTCGAGGAGACTCCATATTTACTTTTTCTGCGGCTAACCCACCTCCATCAGGAAAGGCAAGATGCATGACAACGACTGAGAGTAAGAGCCCACTTACAAGTGACACAACCCAGCGGATAAAGCGCCCTTTGGTTGCAAAGCGGTACATGTATGGAATGACCAACAACACGGCGATGACCGAGGCTAACCAACCAGTGCGTGAAGCCAACGCCACAATTAGTGGTAAAGTTAAAACTGGTACGGCATAGAGAAGGTAAACATCGCTTAACTTACGATCGTATTTGTAGGGCTGACGTGCAAGTAAATAGCTGGCAATCACCAACCCTGTCGCAAGAAAGCTGGCCATTACATTGGGCTGTTGGAAAATACCATAAGGACGATTGGCCACCGTGTCGTAACCAAACGGATTGCCTGGTTTGAGATACAGATATTGTGTCAAACCAAAAATGGCTTCGATAACAACCGCAAGGACAATGAACCATAATAGGCGTTGGCGATGTTTATTACTGAAATGAAATTGTTGTAAGACAATAAAGAACAGGACACCACACCACAGGCCAATGAGCTTATTGGCTGCCAAACTGCTATTCGCATTTGGGTACAGAATGGGCACCGTCATGATAAGAGCACTAATGAACAAGCCGATGGTTAGTTTTGAGTAACGTAGTACTCGATTATTCGCAAGTTGGTAACACCCAATGCCTAATGCAAAGCTAAAAGCAATCCAAGTTGTCGCATTGAACGAAAGCGAAAGCCCCGAACCGCCGGGGTTGGGCATGAAAAAGTGCATTGCCAACACAAATAGTGTTGCCAAGGCAATGAGAAACTTGCGATTGAGGGGAACCTGTACTTTTTCGGGAGAAAGCTTTGTTCCACTTACATGTATAGTAGCCATAGTTATTGCGTTGTTTTGAATGAAAAAAGACCAGCACTTGCTGGTCTCGATACTTTACCTGTTTTTTCTACTTCAACATAGGCTTGAGGAAGTGAGCTGTGTGCGAACCCTCGATTTGCGACACATCTTCCGGAGTGCCTTGAGCGATTATCTCGCCGCCACCCTGACCCCCTTCAGGACCAAGATCGATAATCCAGTCCGCAGTCTTAATGACGTCCAGGTTATGCTCGATCACCACGACAGTATTTCCGTGGTCGCGAAGTCTGTGCAGTACAGTGAGCAACTGCTGGATATCATGGAAGTGAAGGCCGGTTGTTGGTTCATCCAAAATGTACAAGGTTTTTCCTGTATCACGTTTGGATAGCTCTCGCGCCAGTTTCACACGCTGTGCTTCACCACCGGAGAGTGTTGTTGCCGCTTGACCCAATCGTATGTACGACAAACCGACATCCATCAGTGTTTGTAGTTTGCGAGCGATGGCAGGAACTGGATCGAAGAAGGTGCGTGCATCTTCGACCGTCATTTCTAGCACTTCATCAATAGTTTTACCTTTGTAACGTACTTCGAGCGTTTCACGGTTGTAGCGTTTACCTTTACACACATCACATGGCACATAAACATCTGGTAGGAAGTGCATTTCTACTTTGATAACACCGTCACCCTGACAGGCCTCACAACGACCACCGCGTACGTTAAAACTAAAACGGCCCGGTTTGTAACCGCGAGAACGCGACTCCTGTGTGCCTGCAAACAGTTCACGGATTGGGGTAAAGATCCCCGTATAGGTTGCAGGGTTAGAGCGAGGTGTACGGCCAATTGGGCTTTGATCGATATCGATGACTTTATCGAAGTGCTCTAGACCTTTAATCGATTTATAAGGTGAAGGCTGAGCCGTTGTCGCTCCGTTAAGTTGGGTATGCGCAATTTTAAAGAAAGTATCATTAATCAGCGTTGATTTACCTGAGCCAGATACTCCTGTAATACAGCTGAATAACCCAACAGGAATTGAAAGGTTAACGTTTTTAAGGTTATTACCTGTTGCGCCTAATAGCTCAACCGTTTTATTCGGATCTCGCGGCGTGCGATCTTTCGGTACTGCGATTTCTTTAACACCACTTAAGTACTGACCTGTCAGAGAATTCGGATTCGCGACTATCTCTTCCATGGTGCCTTCCGCAACAACATTACCACCATGTACGCCAGCACCAGGACCAATATCTATGACATGATCTGCACAGCGAATCGCATCTTCATCGTGTTCTACCACAAGTACGGTATTACCTAAATCGCGCAAATGAGTCAGTGTTTTTAGGAGTCGTTCGTTATCACGCTGGTGGAGGCCAATCGACGGTTCATCTAAGACGTACATGACACCAACAAGACCTGCACCAATTTGGCTTGCTAAACGAATACGTTGAGCTTCACCGCCTGATAAGGTTTCTGCACTGCGTGATAAGTTTAGGTAGTTCAAACCGACGTTAACTAAGAATTGCAGGCGGTCGTTGATTTCCTTCATCACTTTTTCAGCGATTTGGGCTCGTTGACCTTCCAGTTTCAAGGAATGGAAGAACTCCAATGCATCAGCAATGCTGAGTTCAACAATCTCAGGTAGTGTCGTATCAGCAATAAACACGTTACGTGCTTCGAGGCGTAGACGAGTACCGCCACAGCTTGAACAAGATTTAGTGGAGATGTATTTCGCAAGCTCTTCACGGACAGAGTTGGATTCTGTATCACGATAGCGACGTTCTAGGGTATTCAGAATACCTTCGAATGGATGGCGCTTAACGCGAATATCGCCACGATCGTTGATGTATTTAAACTCAATCTCAGTACGACCTGAGCCCTTTAGAATGACATCTTGCGTTTTCTTTGGCAGAGAATTAAAAGGGGCATGGAGGTCAAAACCATAATGATCGGCCAATGAGGTGAGCATTTGGAAGTAGTAGTAGTTCTTTTGATCCCAACCGCGAATCGCACCTTGTGCCAAGCTTAATGAATCATCTTGAATGACTCGGCTTGGATCGAAGTATTGTTGAACACCCAAGCCATCACAAGTGCCACATGCACCAGCAGGGTTGTTGAATGAGAAAAGTCGCGGCTCTAACTCTTGCATGCTGTAACCACATTGTGGACAAGCGAAGTTGGCGGAGAAAATAATCTCTTCACCGTCGCCATCCATTGGCGCGACAACCGCAATTCCGCCTGATAATTCGAGTGTTGTCTCGAAAGATTCGGCCAAGCGCTGTTGTAAGTCTGGACGAACTTTAAAGCGGTCTACCACGACTTCAATGGTGTGCTTTTTATGTAGCTCAAGGGTTGGAGGATCGGAAAGATCGCAAGTTTCTCCATCAATACGCGCACGAATAAAGCCTTGAGCCGCTAAGTTCTCAAGCGTTTTAACATGCTCACCTTTACGTTCTTTGACAATAGGCGCCAATAGCATCATTTTGCTGCCTTCCGGCATCTCTAGGACTTTGTCCACCATTTGGCTGATGGTTTGCGCAGCAAGAGGGGCATGGTGCGTTGGACAGCGGGGTTCGCCCACACGAGCATACAATAGACGTAAGTAGTCGTAGACTTCGGTAATTGTACCGACGGTTGAACGCGGGTTATGAGAAGTAGATTTCTGTTCAATAGAAATCGCAGGTGATAATCCTTCAATGTGGTCGACATCGGGTTTTTCCATCAGAGACAAAAACTGACGAGCGTAGGCAGAGAGAGACTCTACGTAGCGTCGTTGGCCTTCTGCATACAATGTATCGAAAGCGAGAGAGGATTTACCGGAGCCACTTAGTCCAGTAATGACAATCAGTTTATCGCGAGGGATTGTAAGATTAATGTCTTTAAGGTTATGGGTTCGGGCACCGCGAACTTCTATTTTATCCATCGTTTTTGCTCTATGTATAACCAAGTGGGGCAAGTATTACATAGTGTGAGAAATGTGCAAAGAAAATTACTGGATAAAAAAACAGTAAAGTAAAAAGCCCAGCGTTGTGCTGGGCTTTCGATACAGTAATTTCGTACTACGACGATGCTTTATACAGCTTTTTGTGTTGCGTGCTTACCTAGCTCAGAGGTTTTTTCATCTTTTAGATACAGGTTTTCAAAACAATAGTTAGTTGCTTCGATGTAACCTTCAACGCTACCACAGTCAAAGCGTTTGCCCTTGAATTTGTAAGCCAACACACAGCCCGCTTTTGCTTGCTTCAGCAGCGCGTCAGTGATTTGAATTTCACCACCTTTACCAGGTTCGGTGTTTTCGATCAGTTCAAAAATATCGGGAGTCAGGATGTAGCGGCCAATGATAGCAAGGTTGCTAGGCGCCGTGCCTTTCTCTGGTTTTTCTACCATGTCGTCTACGCGGTAGATGTCGTCTTTGATCATTTCACCAGAGATAACGCCGTATTTGTGTGTTTCTTCGGCTGGTACTTCTTGCACTGCAACGATAGAACAGCGGAACTGCTTAAATAGTGCCACCATCTGAGCCAGTACGCCCTCTTGCTCGTTCACACAAAGATCATCAGCAAGAACAACAGCAAATGGCTCATCGCCTACCAATTCTCGTCCAGTTAGAATCGCGTGGCCCAAGCCTTTCATTTCGCGTTGACGTATATAAGTGAAGTTTGCAGATTCAATGATTTCACGGATATCTACCAACAGCTCTTCTTTGTTGGTACCGCTAATCTGATGTTCCAGTTCGTAGTTCTTATCAAAGTGGTCCATGATCGAGTGCTTGCCACGACCTGTCACAATACACATGCCGTTCATACCAGCTTGGATTGCTTCTTCGACACCGTATTCAATAAGC
The DNA here is from genome assembly GCF_033338615.1 of Vibrio sp. Vb1980. Taxonomy (NCBI): domain Bacteria; kingdom Pseudomonadati; phylum Pseudomonadota; class Gammaproteobacteria; order Vibrionales; family Vibrionaceae; genus Vibrio; species Vibrio sp. Vb1980. Next base: position 85,586 of record NZ_JAWOSZ010000018.1, on the reverse strand, counting down.
GGTTTGTTCACGACTGGCATCATCTCTTTTGGCATAGATTTCGTTGCCGGTAGGAAGCGTGTGCCATAGCCTGCAGCAGGGAACAGACATTTTTTTATCATTGGGGGAATATCCTATCTCGTTTTTATCAAGAATCTGCGCATAACTTTAACACGAGAGGTATCAATGAATCATGAATAAAGTAGGAAAAAATGTGAGACTCGGTGCGGAAAAAAGATGAGCGACTCGTCATTTCAGTTATCAGAGCCGCTCACATTGCATCATGACATTAAGTTTTGGTCTGCCCAGGCGATTGCCTGTACTCTGTTCTTTACGGATAGCTTTTTGAATATCTGATATAAGTGCGATTTGATGGTGAATTCACTGACGAATAACTCCTCGGCCATCTGACTGTTCGAGGCGCCAGCTTGTAGGCAACGCAGTACTTGTAGCTCACGAATGGTTAGGTCTACCGTAGCTGGTGCAGTATGAGTATTAATGACATTGCGGTAATAGTGTAAAAGTTGACTGGTTACATTACGCGGCAGCCAGTTTTGACCGTTAACAATGCCTTTTAACCCTTCTCCAATTTGCTCTAGCGTATCTTCGGAATAAAACACACCTTTTAATTGACCAAATGAAAGAAGTTCGTCCGTGGTTAGTCTTTTAGGCACGTTGAAGACAACGGTTTCAAAGTTTTTCCATACAAGAGGCAAGTTTTTGATCGATTGAACAAGTGATTTATGTTCACTGAAGTCGATCAGTAGAATTTTATTACGGTGTTGTGGCTTGGCTTCCATGAGTGCTGCGGTTGAAATCACCGGGATGCTCATATCAACGTACTTTTCGAGTGCCGCCACTTTTTTTTGCGCATTATCTTCCATACTGATCAGAAATAGCTTTCTTGCGTAAGCCGACTTTCTCACGTGTTCCAATCTCCCTGGGTTCAATAGAAGCCATAAACTGGCATTAAAGAGAGGCCATAACCATCGCTTTACTGAATAAATGCGTTCGAATTCAAAGCTTCACGAAACGATGTCTGCAACGCGAATCAAAAATGCTACACACGTAAGTTGAAATACGATTTGGGTTCTAGAGGGTGACTCAATAGATCACAATGGTATTAGACTTTAATCAAAACATTAAAGCGTGCTATTCTAATGCGCTAAAATTTTATATATCCAGAGTGAAACGGAGCACATCATGGCCAGCCGTGGAATTAACAAAGTTATTTTGGTGGGGAATCTAGGTAACGACCCTGAAATTCGTTACATGCCGAATGGCGGTGCAGTAGCAAACATTACTATTGCGACTTCTGATTCATGGCGTGATAAAGCGACTGGCGAACAGCGCGAAAAAACGGAATGGCACCGTGTTGTGTTGTTCGGCAAACTTGCGGAAGTAGCAGGTGAGTACTTGCGTAAAGGCTCTCAAGTTTACATTGAAGGGCAACTGCAAACTCGCAAATGGCAAGATCAAAGTGGCCAAGATCGCTACTCAACTGAAGTCGTTGTTCAAGGCTTCAATGGTGTGATGCAAATGCTTGGCGGTCGTGCTCAAGGTGGCGGCGCACCAATGGGCGGTCAACAGCAGCAACAAGGTGGATGGGGTCAGCCTCAACAGCCAGCTCAGCAGCAGTACAATGCGCCTCAGCAACAGCAACCACAACAACAGGCTCCGCAGCAATCACAGCAGCAGTACAATGAGCCACCAATGGATTTTGACGACGATATCCCGTTCTAACGAAAGACAAAATGAAAAATGTTGAAAAACACACTAAAGGCCGCTAATAGCGGCCTTTTTTATTGTCGCAATCTAATGATCTCACAGGCTTATCTTGGCAAGGTTAGGCGTAACAATAAAACTTATCAATGAGTGTGATTTTCTTTATGCTCCAGCCTCTCACTATCAGACTAATCCGATTGTTTGATGAACTCTTATCAAGTATAAATATTTCAATAAGGTATATGATGAATAAAAAAGGAATTTGGTATTCATGAGGTATACCCCAACTCTTAAGTTAAGCACACGGCTGGTGGCCTTTGTCACCATGATCGTTATCTGCGCCATGTTTATCTTGTTTGTCGGTGGCACCCTCTCTTTTAAACGTCTTGGGCAGGAATATCTCACCCATTATTTAGAAGGGATCGTAGAGGTGGTCGACAAGGAGATGGAAGATCCTGACGCCGCTTATTCTATGCAGCGCTGGATGCCGAAAATGCTGCAGGCTTCCAATATTGTCGAAATGACGTTGTCGACTAACAACGCCGTTGTTTATCGCTTCAAAGATACTTCTCATCAAATGGAAGCGTCAGTCTTGTTTGAGGCAGAGTACCAGCTGACTCACAATCAAGATTACACGATTCACTTTAAAGCAATTCCCCCTTACTTAGGTTACAGCTACTCAATGCAGGCGCTTTGGTCGATCACGCTTGCCGTTATATTGATCATCTTCTGCTTAATGCGCGGCGTGGCATGGCTTAAGGAGCAATTAGAAGGCTCCGAAATGCTCGAAGAGCGAGGCAGAATGATCCTGGCTGGTAGGGTGGAGCAGTATGCCAAAGGTGACAAAAAAGAATGGCCTTACACCGCCAGTGAAGCGCTCGATGTATTAATCGAAGAGTTACAAGATGCGCGTCAAGAGCGAAGCCGATTTGATACCTTTATTCGAACTCAAACCTTCCTTGATAAGCTAACCGGTACCGCTAACCGAGTGTTATTTGATAGCAAGTTGGAATCGGCGTTACTAGAAAGCGGGGCTCGCGGCGCCGTGTTGCTAGTGCGTATTCAAGACTGGAAACTGGTTGAAGAAGAGCAAGATAAGCAAATTACGGATGAGTTTATTGTTGAAGTTGGGAGTTTATTGTCCAATTTAGTTCAACGATACCCAGATGTTGTATTTTCCCGTTATTACGATGCTGATTTTGCGCTTTTTCTACCGCACCAAAGTGCGAAAGATGTGGCTAACCTTGCCTCGCAATGCATTCGCCAGTTAGAAAAGTTAATGCCGCCAGAGCCACTTGATCCAGACAACTGGTGCCATATTGGCATCACCACTTATAAAGAAGGTGAGCGACACAGCCAAATCATTGATGAAGCCGAGACTGCTTTGCGTAGTGCGCAACTACAAAATAACAATAATTGGAGTCGCTTCAAAAAATGGAACCACGATGAAGAAGCTCGCGGAAGTGTGAGATGGAGAACGTTATTTGACACAGCACTTACACCAGAAAGTGTGATACTCTACGCACAATCTGTGCACCCAATAAGTGACGCGACGCATAAAAAGTCATTATATGAAGAGTTAACATGTCGGATTCGCGATCCTGAGAATGGGATTGTTAAAGCGTCTCGGTTCATTTCTGCGATCAGACAGGTTGGTTATGAAGCGCAAATGGATAAGTCGGTTATTAATAAATTCTTAAGAGAGTTTAAGGATAATTTTGATAACTCAAGATCGTATGCGCTCAATTTGAATGTAACGCCATTTTCTAACCGAGAGTACTTTAAATGGTTTCGTGATGAACTCTTACAGTTGTCACGTGAGCAGAGAAAGTGTCTCAGTTTTGAGTTTGTTGAAGCACAATTTGTAAGACACTTAGACTTTATGCGACCAGTCGCTAAAATGCTGGCCGGTTTAGGGTGCCACTTAATGGTTGGGCAGGCTGGGCGTACCATCGTCAGCACTCACTATTTAAAAGAAGTGGACATTCGTTACCTTAAACTTCATCGCAGTTTAGTAGCAAAAATCGACCAACGACATGAAAACCAGCTATTTGTCCGCAGTATGCTAGGTGCGGCGGCAAACAGTAAAACTAAAATTATAGCAGTGGGAATTGAGAATCAGAACGAGCTCAACACATTAATTGAGCTCGGGGTTTATGGTGGGCAAGGGCGTTACTTTTCTGCGGAGCAGCAGTTTCTTCCTCGTCCCCAAGCGTTGCCGAATTCTCAATCAGAATCCCAAGTTAAATTGGGAAGACGAAATCGCTGGCGGAAAAAATAAAGATAATAATCATGGATTTCAAAGCACTATTCGACAAGCTTAAGCGATCATCTAGTGGTGGTCGCTCCTGCTTTTTGGTTATTCAGCCAGACGCCGTTTATTTATCATCTTCAATCAAAAGTAGTCGTCCATACCAATTTGATATTTCTGAGTCCAATTGGGAAAAAGCCGTTGAGCAAGCATTGAGCGTTGCAGCGAGTGCGTATGATTCATTAACGGTTGTTCTTTCTCATAACTATTACCAGATGTACCAAATCGACAAACCGGTCATGCCGCGTCAAGAATGGCCAGCCGCATTACCGTTTTTGTTGAAAGAACTGATCTCTGAGCGCGCCATCGACATTATTGCCGATGCGGTCGAGTTACCGAATTCAACCAAAGTGCAAGCATACGTCTTATCGCGAAAAATATTGGATAAGATTGTGTTACTGGCCAGTCGATCCCAGTTACCATTAGAAGCCATTCTTCCTGAAGACGATATTTGGGGAGAGACTGCGGGTGAACTAGGAAACTTCCTATTATTACAACGCAGTGTGCGTGGTCATTTCCGTATAAGCGCTTTTGTCGAAAATACTATTGCGTTCCACCGCTCTATTCGCAGTGTGACGCCACCGTTAACGGGGGTTCCGTCTAGCGATTTACAGATGGACAGTCTGTCGTTAGAACTGCAACGTTCGATTGACTATCTTTCATCTCAGTTACGCCACGTGCAATTACATCAATTGAAAGTGTGCTGTGATGAAGAGGATGAGAGCGAGCTTGTTCAGGCTCTGAACTACCGTTTAAGTACTAAGGTTTCACCGTTATTACCACCAGAACATGAGCTATCAGGACATGTTTTGGCTGACACTGCGGCTACTTCAAATACTCGACGCGTCAACTTATATCCCGATTACTTAAAACCGAAAAAAGAGCTCCTGACGCTAAAAAATATCGCGTTATCTTGGGGCGTTGCGGCGGCTGCAATTCTATTTTCTTACGGTTATGTCACTTGGCAGAGCAGCGGTTTGGAAGATGAGATTGCTATTGTAAAAAGTAAAGGCGATATCATGAAGTCAGAGCTTGAACGTTATCAAGTCAAGCTACGTAAACATCAACCTGACAATAATAAGCTGGCAGCTAAAGCCCGCTTAGAGCGTGAAGTCAAGGCGAAGCGAGACTCGCTTAAAGCTGTCGGGAAATACGATGACTCGCAACGCACGGGTTACTCTGGCGTGATGCAATCATTAGCGAAGCTAGGAAACCAAGAAATTTCTTTGTCCGAAATTCGAATCAATACCCATACCTTAGACCTGAAGGGGCTAGCGAAACAACCGAGCTCAGTGCCAAATTGGGTTAGCCAATTTAAAAACGAAATTAGCTTGGTTGGTCGAACGTTTGACGACGTCAAAATAGGTCGAAATGATAAGGATATTGTGACGTTTGAACTAAAAACGCGCGAGGATAAAGAGAAATGAACGAATTCTGGCTCTCATTAGAAGGGCGCTTTGGCGAAATGAGTACGCGTGAAAAAGTGCTCACCGCATTGTGCGGTTTAGTTGTCGTGATCATGTTGCTCTTTACGCTGGTATTGGAGCCAAAGCTTAACGAGATCATCAGTAATGAGAGGCAACTAAGTAATTTAAAGCAAGCTAATCAAAAGATTGAAATCGATACGCTACGTATTCAGGCGCAACTTAAGAAAGATCCAAATGCTGAGATTGATCGCGCGATATCTAATCTGTTAGCTGAGAGTCAGCATCTTTCGATGCAATTAGCGGAGATCATCGAGCATCTTATTACACCTTCGCAAATGGCTGAGCTGCTTGAAAATGTGTTGGAGCAGCAAAGTGGCATTCACCTTTTGTCTCTGCAAACCTTGCCATCTGAGCCAATAACGGAAGATAAAGAAGCATCGCAATACTCTGGTTACTACGTGCATCCTGTTCGTATGGAACTGACTGGTGACTATTTTTCTATTGCTAATTATCTGAATAAATTGGAGAGCCTTCCTGCGAGTTATTACTGGCGCAGCTTTAGTTATAAAGTCGAAGAGTACCCGAAAGCGAAGCTTGTGTTAGAAGTCTACACACTAGGATCTAGAGAGGAGTTTATTGGTGGTTAACAAACTCATCATCTCATTGCTTGTTATGGCAGCGGCAGGAACCGCTTGGGCAAACCAAGACCCAACGGCCCCACTTGGTTGGGAAAAGCCAGCGGTTGAAACGTCAGCGAAACCAAAAGTTAAACGGTATCGACTGCCTAAGCTCAACAGTATTGTGTGTAAGCCAAGTACTGATTGTATCGCGATTATGGATAACAAACTTGTCGAAAAAGGCGAGCTATTTAAGGGTTATCGCGTCGCGAGCATTAATAGTGAATTTGTAACTTTAAAGCGTGGTAACCGTCAGTGGGACCTAGAGCTTTTTGATTTAAACGTAAAACAATAATAACCAGAGCCCGATCAGATATGCGCAAATTAGTTGTAGGAATAGCGATTGCTTCTTTAATGGGATGTTCAATGGGTCATCGGAATCCAGTGGAAGTTAAAGAAGCGCTCAATGAATCTATCAATCAAGCGAACAGCCGCACATTGGAAGAAATCCCTTCTTCTGTTGAGGCAGACTTGATGCCAAATTTAGACTCGAACGTTGCATCAGAGCAAGGCACCTCGAAGCGTTTTCGTATTCAGGCGAATGCGGTCGATGCAAGAAGCTTTTTCGCCTCATTAGTGAAAGGCACTGAGTACAGCGTGGCGATTCATCCATCGGTACAAGGTAATATCACCGTCAACTTGTCAGATGTGACATTGGATGAAGTCCTGAATGTCGTACAGAATATGTATGGCTATGACGTGGTGAAGTCTGGCAAAGTTATTCAAATCTACCCAGCAGGTATGCGTACGGTGACCATTCCAGTCGATTACCTGCAGTTCAAGCGTTCTGGTCGCTCATTAACCAGCATTGTTACGGGCTCTGTAACCTCGGCTGGCACGTCTAATTCTGGTGGTAGCTCAGACAGTTCTGACTCGTCAGACTCTAACAATGGAAACAACAACGATAGCTCGACCACATCTACGGGCGGTACACGCATTGAAACCATCACTGAAAGTGATTTCTGGCCGATGCTGCAGCAAGCTGTTGCGAATCTAATTGGTTCAGGCAAAGGGCAAAGTGTGGTTGTAACGCCACAAGCGGGAGTTATTACGGTTCGAGCATTTCCAGATGATATTCGCGAAGTACGCGAGTTCTTAGGTGTATCGCAGGAGCGCATGCAGCGCCAGGTCATTCTTGAAGCTAAAATCCTAGAAGTGACGTTGAATGATGGCTACCAACAAGGCATCAACTGGTCAAACTTATCGGCGTCAATTGGTAACTCGGGTAGTATCGTAGTCAACCGCCCTGCGTCGACATTACCACCATTGGATGCGATTGGCACGCTATTGGGCGGTCAAACTAACGTGACTATTTCGGATGGTAACTTCAATGCAGTGTTGAGCTTCATGTCTACGCAAGGTGACTTGAACGTCCTTTCGAGCCCTCGTATTACCGCTGCCAACAACCAAAAATCTGTCATCAAAGTGGGTACCGATGAGTACTTTGTTACCGAGCTATCGAGCAATGCAGGCAACGGTGAAAACTCAAATGCAGTTCCTGAAGTGGAACTGACGCCATTCTTCTCGGGTATTTCCCTCGATGTAACTCCGCAAATTGATAACAAAGGCAATGTGTTCCTGCATGTTCACCCCGCAGTTATTGAAGTCACGGAAGAAGTGAAGCAATTGAACTTGGGCGGAGATTTCCAAAACATCCAACTGCCATTAGCGAAAAGCTCTATTCGTGAATCAGACTCGGTTATTCGTGCTAAAGATGGCGATGTTGTGGTTATCGGCGGGTTGATGAAACAGCAAAATCGTGAGCTTGTTTCTAAAGTCCCATTTTTGGGCGATGTACCAGCACTGGGGCATTTGTTCCGCAACGTGAATAACGTAACTGAGAAAACAGAATTGGTCATCTTGCTAAAACCGACCGTAGTTGGCGTGAACTCTTGGCAGAAAGAGCTAGAGCGCTCTCGTGATCTGCTGCAAGAGTGGTTCCCAGATGCGCAATAAGCGCTGGGAAAGGTTCTGTTTTTCAATAGGTTTGTGATTCGAGTATGTACTTGTCACACTTTGGGTTCCGAGTTCAGCCTTTTTCGTTAACCCCAAATACAGAAATGTTCTTGGGGTTAGTCCCTCACTATGAGGCGATCCAAACCATCCTAGCTGCCGTGCAAATGGGAGAAGGGGTGATTAAGGTGACGGGAGAAGTCGGCACTGGAAAAACCATGGTATGCCGTAAGCTGATCGAGCAGATTGAATCTGAAGTTGAGCTTATTTACTTACCCAATCCAGTGTTGAATGGGGAACAGTTGCAGTTTGCTGTCGCCAGAGAGTTAGGTATCGAGAACGATGATCCGCTGCGCATCGTTTCCCTCATTCAAGAGCACTTGATTCAAGTACATGCCTTGGGAAAGAAAACCGTCTTGATCGTTGATGAAGCGCAAGTTCTTTCCCCACAAGCTTTAGAAACATTGCGTCTATTTGGCAACCTAGAAACGGAACAAGATAAGCTCATTCAATTGGTGTTATTCGGACAACCTGAGTTGGATGAAAGATTGGCTAACCATGAGCTAAGGCAGTTTCGTCAACGCATTACGTTTAGCTGCCAGTTACGTCCTCTCTCTATCGATGAAGGCGTGGCTTACATCAATAATCGTTTAGATAAAGCAGGCAATGGGGCGCACATTTTTTCTATTGAACAGAAAAAAGCGATTTGGCGTTCATCCATGGGGATTCCGCGCTTGATAAACCAAATTAGCCACAAGTCGTTGCTTGCTGCATTTAATGAGCGTTGCACACTATTGAAAAATCATCACGTTTACGCCGCTATGCACGATACGTTTGATGCCCGTAAACCTAAGTTTAAAACACCCGTATTTTGGGGATGGAGTCAACCTTGAGTGCCATCAATAAAGCATTATCAGAACTTGCTGAAAAAACATCGCCGTCAGAGCTTACTCGTGCGGAGATTCCAAGTGTCTCACGCAGTAAACCTTGGCTTTGGCTTGTCGCCGGTTTTTCGTTAAGCCTTGCGGTTGGTAGCTGGGCGGTCTCTCGCGGTCCTGTCCCTTCAGGCGAGCTATCACAGTTTCAAACCGACGCTATGCCACTGTCGTCTGTGAATGTCTCACCAATTGTTTCATCGGAGCGCACTCACTCGCCAACGAGTAAAATGACGCCCGATACAACTCAAGTGGTTTACACCAAACCAGCCACACAGCCGGTAGCGCAACAGCCTCACATGCAAGAGACTGATAGGTTCACGCCAAGATCTGAGATAAATATCGCCTCTGATGATGCAGTTTTACTCGCGCAGTTAGCAACGATGCCGAGCGAGGAGCAATACGATCACGTAACCCACACAACATCAGAAAACAGTTCAATGCGCATTGAGCAGGTTGAGCTTACTCACCGCCAATTATCTCTTAAAGCGGTTAGCCGAGCGGAAAAAGCACTGGATGCTAACGATATGCAAACGGCGTTATCGGCTTATGCCGAGGCGTTGCGTTATGAGCCAATGAATGCAGACACGCGTCAAAAGTTATCAGCGTTGTACTTTGGTAAAGGTGACACGCGTAAAGCATATGAGATTATTCAAGAAGGCATCAACCTAGATACGAACAACCAAGTACTCCGCTTGGCCTTGTCTAAGTTGTTAGTGAAAGCTAATCAACCTGAAGCGGCGCTGAGCCCGCTTGTTCATTTGCCTCCAGTACCAAGTCGAGATTACTTGGCGATGCGTGCTGCATTGGCACAAAAACACAAGCAAAATGACATTGCGCTTGAGAGCTATCAACTCCTCACTCAGCGTGAGCCGGAAAACGCGCGCTGGTGGTTAGGTTTGGCTATTCAACAAGAGCGCGCCCTGGCTTTTACTGCCGCGATTAACTCTTACAACCAAGCTCTGGGTAAAGTTGGCATTTCGAATCAATCGCAAGCATTTATCCGTGACCGTTTGAACATCTTGAAAGAGTTGGAGAGCGCACAATGAAAATTCAGTTGAGAAAACGCTTGGGCGATCTTCTGGTTGAGGAAGGTATCGTCTCTGAAGAACAAATCCAGCAAGCACTAAACGCACAACGCATTACCGGGCAGAAGTTAGGGGATGCGTTAATTGACCTTGGCTTTATTACTGAAAAGCAAATGTTGGACTTCTTGTCTCAGCAGCTTGGTTTGCCACTGATCGATCTTGGTCGTGCGCCTGTGGATGCCGAAGCCGTGCAGATTCTACCTGAGGTACACGCACGTCGCTTACGTGCGATGGTCGTTGCTCGAAATGGGGACACACTGCGCGTTGCTATGAGTGACCCTGCGGACTTGTTCATCCAAGAATCATTGATGAACTTGTTGGGCCAATACAACCTTGAGTTCATTGTGGCTTCGGAGCGTCAGCTTATTTCAAGCTTTGACCGTTATTACCGCCGTACTAAAGAGATCGCCTCCTTTGCTGAGCAGCTGCATGAAGAGCATAAAGATGTACAAAGCTTTGATTACGGTATTGATGAGGCCGACAGTGAAGAGGTTACCGTTGTAAAGCTGGTTAATTCCATGTTTGAGGATGCGGTACAGGTTGGAGCTTCGGATATTCATATTGAGCCAGACGATCAAGTGTTGCGTTTGCGCCAGCGTATTGATGGCGTATTGCATGAAACGCTCTTAAATGAAGTAAACATTGCATCGGCTTTGGTTCTTCGACTGAAGTTGATGGCACAGCTAGATATTTCTGAAAAGCGCTTGCCACAAGATGGCCGATTCAATATCAAAGTTCGTGGCCAATCAATTGATATTCGTATGTCGACGTTACCAACGCAGTACGGAGAATCTGTGGTAATGCGTCTGCTTAACCAGTCCGCTGGTTTGCGTCCGTTAGAAGAGTCAGGCTTGCCGCCAGACTTGCTTGCTCGCTTACGTCGACAGTTGGCGCGTCCGCATGGCATGATTTTGGTTACCGGGCCGACTGGTTCCGGTAAAACCACCACGCTTTACGGCGCATTGAGTGAGCTCAACGAACCTGGGAAAAAGATCATTACAGCAGAGGACCCGGTTGAATATCGTCTGCCTCGCATCACTCAGGTACAGGTTAACAGTAAGATCGATCTAACTTTCTCGCGTGTTCTTAGAACCTTTTTACGTCAAGACCCAGACATCATTCTTGTTGGTGAGATGCGTGATCAAGAGACGGTAGAAATTGGTCTGCGAGCTGCACTAACGGGTCACTTAGTATTGAGCACTCTCCACACCAACGATGCTGTCGACAGTGCGTTACGTATGATCGATATGGGTGCGCCGGGTTACTTGGTTGCTAGTGCAGTCAGAGCCGTGGTGGCGCAGCGTCTTGTGCGCCGAGTTTGCCCAGATTGTAAAACAGAAGACCACTTAGATGAGTCTCGCCAGCAGTGGTTAGCTGGGCGTTTCCCAAATCAAGTTAGCACCATTTTTTATAAAGGCGCAGGTTGCCAAAACTGTAACTTGACTGGTTATCGAGGCCGAATCGGTGTGTTTGAAATGCTCGAACTTGAGCAAGAGATGATGGATAAATTGCGCGCTAATGATGCGGTTGGCTTTGCGCAAGCCGCGCGCCGCTCAGAAAACTATAAGCCACTGCTTGCTTCTGCAATGGAACTGGCGCTACAAGGCACCGTCAGTTTGGACGAAGTGATGACCCTAGGTGAGGGTGATGCTTCTGGTAAGACTGATCCCATTTTCATATAGGTAAGTGAATGCCAACTTTTCGTTATCAAGGCCGCACGCTAGACGGCTCATCCACTAACGGCAAAATCGAAGCAGTGAACTCAGAAGCTGCGGCGGAAGCATTGATGAACAAAGGGGTCATCCCGCTCAATGTACGTTTAGAGAAAGAGTCGGCAAAAAGCCAAGTGAGCTTATCTAAGCTGTTTGTGCCTGCTATTCCGTTGGAAGTAATTATTCTTTTCTCTCGCCAGTTGTTTAGTTTGACTAAAGCTGGCGTACCTTTGCTGCGCTCTATGCGTGGCTTGTTGCAAAATTGCGAAAACAAACAGCTCAAAGAGGCGCTAGAAGATGTCGTTTCTGAACTGAGTAATGGCCGAGGTTTGTCTTCTGCGATGCAGCAACACAGCAAAGTATTCAGCCCACTATTTGTTTCTATGATCAACGTCGGTGAGAATACGGGTCGGCTTGACCAAGCGCTATTGCAACTGGCGAATTACTACGAACAGGAACTTGAGACTCGCAAACGCATTAAAGCGGCGATGCGTTATCCGACGTTTGTCATTATCTTTATCACCATTGCCATGTTTGTATTGAATATCTTGGTGCTCCCTGAGTTTGCATCGATGTTCACGCGCTTTGGGGTTGAGCTACCACTGCCGACGCGTATTTTGATCGCGACTTCTAATTTCTTTGTTAATTATTGGGTGTTGTTGATTGTGGCAATGATTGGCGCGTTTGCGGTTTTCAGAGCCTGGGTGGCGACGGCTGATGGTCGGGAAAAGTTCGATAAGTTTCGGCTTCGGCTGCCAATTGTGGGCGATATCGTTAATCGCGCGCAGCTTTCCCGTTTTGCCAGAACCTTCTCGTTGATGCTGAAGTCAGGCGTTCCACTTAACCAGTCTTTAGCTTTAGCCGGGGAAGCCTTAGGGAACCGCTTTTTAGAAAATCGAATTCTTGAGATGAAATCCGCGATTGAAGCGGGTAGCACCATCTCAGTAACAGCCATCAACAGTAAAATCTTTACCCCTTTGGTGATTCAGATGATTGCTGTAGGGGAAGAAACCGGTCGTATTGATGAGCTGCTGCTAGAAGTGTCGGATTTTTACGATCGAGAAGTTGATTACGATCTAAAAACACTGACCGCAAGAATAGAACCGCTACTTTTGGTGATTGTCGCAGGCATGGTCATGGTGCTAGCACTGGGTATCTTCCTGCCAATGTGGGGAATGCTAGACATCATCAAAGGCGGCTAATAGGTGGTTGAAAATCAAAGTCGGGCGACGCTAATCGTTTTTGGGGTAATTGCTACCATCATTGCTGTTGGCTTGGCGGTCAAATTACGTCCTGTTACCGAGCAGGCGCAAGTGACCGGAGCGAAGTTGGCGAGAGTTTGGATGCAAGATAGTGTTCAGCGTTATCGTCAAGCTTGGTTAGTACAAGGCGAGCCAAAACATATGCTGATGGATGGTTTTAATCTCACCATGACTGAGGGCGGGCTAGTGTCTCCCTTTACTCAACAAGGTGTTTTAGATTGTGGTTATTGGCTAGCAGTCCATTATCCACAACGTAAAATAATGACCAATAAGTTAATAGATATCAGTGGAGCCATCAAAACTGATCGTTATGTCTGTCACTATACTTATGAAAATGGTCAGTCGATTGTAGTTATTTCAACAGCTAATCAACTGAAAATAGACGTCGAAATGTCGGCGGAGTGAATTTTTTGACACCTAATCACTATAATTGGTAATGAAAGTCGGTATAATGCAATCATTACCATAAGTAAGACGCTGTAATAGAGGGTAAACAATAATGTGTTTTTCTCATTGCAGCATGAACTGAATAATGGCGAATCGTCATTCTGCTCAAGCGGTAGATATAGTATCCACTTCACGGTCAGTTTTAGTGAACGTTGCTGCCCCAAACCGTTTTGACAATATCCAAAATGGTCGCGTGACCTAAACGAAACTTTGCAGTTGTACTGCATGCTTACATAGAGAGAGTAAACAATGAAAAGACAAGGTGGTTTCACCCTTATCGAATTGGTAGTGGTAATTGTAATCCTAGGTATTCTAGCGGTCACTGCAGCACCACGTTTCCTTAACCTACAAGATGATGCTCGTAAATCTTCACTTCAAGGCCTAAAAGGCGCTATTGATGGTGCGGCAGGCATTGTTTATGGTAAGGCTGCAATTGATGGTATTGAAGCTAAAGCAGCAGGTGATGATGTTAAAGTTGATGATATTACGGTTGCGTATGGTTTTCCTACGGCAGATGAGACAGGTATTATGAAAGCGGTTAATGGTCTAGATGTAACCACTGGTGACTGGAAAAAGGTGTCAAGCGTGACAGATAAGGGCAGTGAGAGTATTACATTTAGTTTCAAAGGAGCAGCTGATAAAACAACGACATGTGTGGTGAAATATAATCAAGCACAAAGTTCTGCTGCTGCTTCAACTGAGCTTGTGTTAGGCTCAGGCTGTGGCGCGTAATCTAATTGAAAAGGCCAGCTAGTCTGGCCTTTTTCTCTTTACTTTGATTAATCTCGGAATAGTTCATATGCGTCAATCATCGGGTTTTAGTGCAATAGAGTTTGTCGTTGTGCTGATTATCTTAGGTGTGATCGGTTATGTGGTATTACCAAGATTTATCAGCTTTGAACCAGAAACTTATGAGGCTAAGTGGGAGCATACTAAGCAGACCGCAGAGCATGTTTCTGAGACGCTGAGCAATAAAGAAACGTACGATCGAATTGAAGAAGAGATTGGTCGTTCAAAAGAGTAAAGTCACTAGACATTGGTTATTTGTTCATCTGTTCACACTTCGGATCGAAAAATTATAAATCTATCATTATTCTCATAATTTCATCGTATACTTATCTCGCTTGTTCTAAGCCTAAGGTTGGGTTATGAAAATTCGCAGCTCTGCATTAGGGTTCACTTTAATGGAGTTAATCCTCGTGATTGTTCTCCTCTCTATCCTTTCACTTTTTGCAGCCAGCCGTTTTATGGGCTCAGGCAGTTTTTCTGCATATGCATTACAAGAACGCGTGATTTCTGTGATTCGCCAAGTGCAGGTGAATCGTATGCAGTCGAATTTTGAAAAAAAAACTGATAATAACTTTCGTTTACAAGTTTCTAGCTCATGTGTTGGTTCGGTTGCTGCCTGTGAACTAACAGGTAGTGCGCAAGATGCTCGTAGTGACGTGGTTATCGATAAGTCCGCAAAGTTTTCACTGACCAATGCCGTAACTAATCCAATCGAGTTTAATTTGTTGGGTAATCCTATAAATTCTGCGAGTGGTGGAGTTTCAATCCTGATTGAAGATAAGCATGGTCGAAGCCGCTGCCAAGTTGAAATTAATTCTCAAGGTTATGTTTCTAAAGGTACATGCTCATGAAGAAATCTAGTGGCATGACTTTGATAGAAATGATCATCGCAATTGTTTTAATGGGTATTGCGATGGTGGCGTTTACTTCTTTTCTTGTCCCTCAAGTTCGAGATTCAGCTATTCCTCATTATCAAACCCGCGCCGCCGCATTAGGCCAAGGTTTTATGTCTCAGATATTGGCGCGAGGCTTTGATGAAAACAGTGATTTTGATGGCGGCACCATTCGATGTGGTGAGAATGGAGTGAGCTGCACTGACGTAAATAAATTAGGTGCGGATAAAAAACTAGACGGTTCCTTGGAAACAACGCCTAGTGATTTCAATGATGTCGATGACTATATCGGGTGTTGGAGCACATCTACAACAGCTTCTCAGTGTGATGGTGCCTCTAGAGGGAATATCAGTGACGTACTTGGTGCGGACAGTACTGAGCAGTACAAAAACTTTAGATTAGAAGTTAGCGTTGCCTATGATGATCTGACGGATAAAGCTCCCGATGAAATAACCGAATACAAAAAAGTAACATTAAGGATTTTTGCGGGGAACACGCAGCCCCTTACTTTAACAGCTATTAAGGGGAACTACTGATGAAAGATCGTGGTTTCACCTTAATGGAAATGATAGTTACGATTGTGGTCGGCAGCTTCATCATGTTGGGGATAGCTGGGTATGTCCAGTTAGGAATGAAAGGTTACGCTGATACTATCGATCGCCAACGAATACAAACGCAGGCTCAGTTTGTTTTAGAAAAGATGACACGTGAAATCCGCCATGCTGTACCAAATAGTTTTTATGAACCCTCAAGCAACTGTTTGGCGTTTGTGCCTATCGAGTTCTCTGGTTTTTATCTTACTCACAACCAAGATTTACAGTTCTTGCTTGGTAATGATCCAAAGTTAAAAACATTAAGGACCAATCGCTGCTTAGTGATTAACCCTAGTCGATATAATGATTTATTTCCAACGGAATTTGGTGGTAAGTGCCCTTCGATCGATGACATTAGAAAATTAACTGAGCCTAAGCTTTCTCAATCGTTTCAAGTTGGGGGCCTTCATAGGGTTGTAGGTGAAGATGGGAAAACACTAGAGCCTTTTACTCTCAGTGATGCGGCTGATTACTTGGCTTCTAGTTCAATCTCCGACCGTCACTATATCTATAAAGATAATTCTCAGGTTACGTATTGCTTTGATAGTGATAGCGGTGAGTTGACTCGTCAAGACTCTAGATACAATCGCTCGATCACGGTTGCGAAAAATATCGATACATCCAAGAGTGAGATGCACTACAAAGAAGCAACCCTTCAGCGCGGTGGCCTTGTCCATATCAATTTGGAATTTGTTCAAGACGGTGAGCGCAGTGTTTACCAACAAGATGTGCAGGTACTCAATGTCCCATAGAAGAAAGCCTCAAGGCAATGTCTTAATCATCGTGCTGTTCGTCATTATCGTGATGGGCTTTTTGGCTTCCTCTTTAATGAAAGTGACATGGTCGAATCAAAGCGGATTAACAAGAGAGTTTTTGGGAACAAAAGCTTGGTTTGTTGCTCAGTCTGCAAATGAGTGGGCATTGACCAAGATGTATCCGTTAAATGCCAGTACAACAGATATCGCGACCGTATGTAGTGGGGAGGTCAGCGGTGCCGTTCCGCTGGTAGCTGTGGGAAGTGGGTGCAAGGTTAATGCGATGGCATGTACAAATATAGGTACTTTCAATGAGGGTACCCCTGACGCTGAATCTCTTTTTAAGGTGCAGGCCACGGCAACGTGTGGTTCTGGGGTTATACAGGTACAGCGTCAGCAAGAGGTTTGGGTAAAGGAGTACAAATGAATACAAGAATACTAATTATAATTTCTGGATTGCTGTTTTTTTCTGGAAATGCTTTTGCTACTGTTTTCGATCTCACGCCTTGGTATAGCTGGAAAGGAAAGATATATGCTAAAAATAGCCCTTGTCCAGGGAAGGGCAGTTACAACTACAGTTTAACCATTTACACTTGCTCAAAGGGATTATCGCTTGATCCCGGCGATAAAATCTTAACCAATAACCAAACCAGTTGGCTGCGTATAAAAAAATACGTGAGTTTTGGCGGTTATAATACCATCGGTAGCCCGAGCAACTCTTTATCGTTGGATCTCAACGGAAATTCATTTGCTGCCTCTAACCTGACTCTTAATGGCCATATTGATAATGGTAACTATATAGAGCTATCTAACTCGACTGTGCTAGGGACGGTAAGAAGTACCAAAGATGGTGTCAAGCTGACCAATGTCGATGTCGGCCAAAATGTTATCGCTAAAAACTATGTAGATGTTTCAAACGGTGCTATCCATGGATACCTTGACAGCAGTCATAGTGGTATTCGTATTAATAATGCATTTGTTGGCTCATATCTCATCGCGAAGCAAGAAATTGAAGCTTTCAATAGCTCGGTTAACGGCAGTATCACAAGCTCTAATGGTGGGGTAGATATTGATGCGTCTGGCAGTGCCAGCGCAAAGTCTGTGAGTGGTCATATTACGGCTAAGGGGGCCGTCACGGTTAATCATTATCAGGTAAGCCAGC
Organism: Vibrio sp. Vb1980; assembly: GCF_033338615.1. Classification (NCBI taxonomy): domain Bacteria; kingdom Pseudomonadati; phylum Pseudomonadota; class Gammaproteobacteria; order Vibrionales; family Vibrionaceae; genus Vibrio; species Vibrio sp. Vb1980. Next base: position 67,878 of record NZ_JAWOSZ010000018.1, on the reverse strand, counting down.
AAATCTCATCGGATGGTTATATTGAACTGACTAACACTAAAGTTGCCAGCTATGTAAGTACAAATAGTAATAGCAGTCCCGCTGTAGTCATCCAGCAAGGTTCAGATGTTTCAGGCAGTATTATAAGCAAAGGGTATATCAAAGTAAGCCATTCTTCCGTGAGCGGCAATGTAGATAATACTCAAGGCAGCAATCAGGGCATTTTAGTTGAAAGTAGTCAGATAGATGGTGATGTTTTAGCTAAAGGCTATGTGGATGTTCAAAACTCCCTTGTTGATGGTGAAGTCGTCAGTTCTAACGATGGCGGTCGGATCAATAGCTCAAGAGTGAAAAGTGATGTTGAGGTTAAGGGGTATCTAGAGGTAGTTAGTAATTCTTATGTGTGTGGTACAGCATCAAGTGAAAATAATGGGGCAAATATCAGTAACGCCTATATCGGTGATGATGTAAACACTAAAAAGTACCTGAGCGTGACGAACTCAACAGTGTTTGGCACGGCAGGTGTTCTTAATGCAGGAATGGCTTTGTCTGCAGCAAAAATCCTAGCGGACAGTAAGGCTTTAGAGTTTCCAAGCAATAGGTACATTGAGTTCTCTAATAATACTACCCTTTGCGGTACTGCGAATTCATCGTATTCCTATGATGGAAACCTCGTTGCGTATTGTGGGTTAAGCGATCCAAAATGTAGTGCACAGCAATCGAAGGGTAAATGTCCTGTTGATTTAGTGAGTAGTTCAGAATATAGAGATTTTTATGATTACTGTGGCATTACGCCGCCAGAGCCTGAACCAACTTTACCTGATCCAAAAAAATGTATTGATGTTGAGGCCTTTGCTCAAGAATCTGACCTTGAGCAAAAGTGGGCAACTATGGGTTACTTTAGCGGTGATTATAATGGACAGGGTGGTGCAGAGCCTAAACCATTTATTCACAAGAATCGTTTGAGAATAACCAACAATGTGCAGGGCCAAGCTGCAGTTGGCGCATACAACTATATATTTCCATCAAGCAACAACATTATTGAAGTTGAATTTGACCATTTTGCGTACGATGGTAACCGTAACAACACTGGTGCAGATGGGGTAGCGATTGTGTTTTCGGATGCAAGTGTTCCACCATCTACTGGTGCATTTGGTGGGCCGTTAGGTTATGGCGTGAAACCTGACGGCGGAGGCATCGAAGGGTTTGCTGGAGGTTGGATCGCTTTTGGTATTGATGAGTATGGTAACTTCTCTAATGAAGGCAGTTATTATCAAGATAAAAATCCGCTTGATAGTAGCCCTGGACAGAATGATCATTCAATAACAATACGAGGATCGGGTGAGAAAAAAGGTCCTGGTGAATATATTGACACGAACAACCATCGTATAGGTACGTTCCCTGAAGGATGGTTCGGTGGATATCGCTTTATTAAAAAGAACAGTAACGTTGGCAAGCTTGATGATGAGTCAAAGGACGAGATTCACCGTTATCGGATGACTATTGATTCACGGGCTATCGATGGTCGAGACGCCGGGGTTTATGTCTCTATCAAAAGAGCCAGCTACCAAGGTAACCTCAAAGTTGATGTTGATGATAGAGGGAAACTAAAAAGCTATAACCTAGATTGGGAGGACATTATTGATTCTTTCAATATCATGCAAGGTTTTGCTCAATCGACTGCTCCAAGTGAATTTCGAGTGTCTGTAGCGGGTTCTACTGGCTTGGTAAAAAATGTGCATGAAATTGATAACTTCCAAATATGTGCCGACGAATTCCAGCCACTTACAGAAGGTATCCATCATTTTGAGTTTGATTACTCCGGCTCTGGCAGTACATGTCAGCCGTCTGATGTCACTCTGAGGGCATGTATGGATAAAGACTGTAATACGCTTTATCCTGGCTCAATAACCGATGCCGAAGATTTGCACGTAACTCTTTCCCCCAGTGCGGGGCATCATGTTGCTAATTGGGAACAAAGTTCACCAATTAGCTTTAAGGGGTCTACTAATCTTCAGATTCGAGGCTCTAGAGCGGGTGAAGTTACTATGGGTATTGCACACAGCTCGGTTCCACAGTTCGGTTTTGAGGATACACGTTGTCGAATTAATGGTGGTGAGCTTTCGGCCAAATACTGTAAGATTAAATTCCGTCGCAATACGTTATCTATCGTTGCTGAAGATGTCATCGCTAACAAGGAGTCTTCAGATAGCAACTTTTTTGAATTTTGCTCATCTAGTTCAACAACCGATACTACACGTAATATTAATATGAGCATGAAGCATACCGTAGCTCCGATAGTGCAGCCAGATGTTACGTTAAACTATATGAAGAGAGAGGGGGATACTGCGCCGGTTTGGAGCTCGGACAAAACTATTTCAGAGAAAGGGAGTACTTACCTTAAGGATGTATACTTTAATGATAATGGGCAAGCTAAGTTTAAGTTTACTTATCCTGAAGTAGGTCAAGTTTCGTTTATTGCTTCTGTTGAGGGGATTCAAGATTCCGAGGGTGTTGGCAAATTTGTGAGTTATCCACATCGCCTCCAAGTAACTGCAGGTGGGCGGTGTAGCAGTATTAACTCTGGGTGTGATAGTCGGTTTGTTTCAGCTGGTGAGGAATTTACTATGAGCATCACTGCTTTGCAGTATAGTGAAGATGGTAAAGGTCATATACCAGCTAAAAACTACGAAGAAGAACAAATGGTTGTGTCAAATGAAGTTGTGTATCCCGCTATAAGTGCTGGCGGAAAAAAAGCAGAGCTTCTCACAGACACATATAAACATATTGCTTCTGATGATGCTAAAACGTTATTTCCTCAAACTGTGTCAGAGGTAGGTGCGTTTGAATTTTCAATAAGTGCGCCCAAAGGCGATGTTGAAAATACGTCTCTCTACCTTGGTAAGAGTTCATTCTTGATTCAGCCCGCGACCATTACACTTGGTCGTTTCTATCCTAAGTTCTACACGTTGCGCGGGCAAAATTGGGACTATGCTGGAAGTCAAAGCTTTAACTATATGAATCAAAACTTCGATTCTATGTGGTATGAAGTAGAGGTATTGACTGGTGGGGATTTTCCAAAATCAGTAGAAAATTATAAATACTTCAACAAAGAACATGTAGCATCTTTTGAGTTGAGTGATTCATTGAATCGGTTTAATGCTCAGGGGAATTTAACACCTTCTTGGGTAGACGCATTGGGAAGTATTCAACGCTTCACACTGACTCCCCCATTAAGTGGAGAGTGCAATTCGGCAGAAGGATTGTGTTGGATGAAAAAGACTCCTGCCGCAGGTTACGAAGATGGACCTTTTAATCTTAATGGCAACACCATAAAAGCGACAGATATAAAGGTTGGCGTGGCAACAGAGCCAGATCCTATATCGGTGTATGGTAATCCAGTTCTTTCTATGCAACCTGATATCCGCTTTGGTCGTGTAGGCCTAGATGATGTTGGTGGAAATCAGGGTGCGACCTTACATATTCCTCTAAGAATCGAATACTGGAATGGTAGCCGCTTTATCGCCAACCCTAATGACAATCAAACCGATGTGAAAGGTGTCACTGCTGCTGAAAGGCATATTTGGCCAACAGGTACTGATGCTGATCCTAAAGCGGTTACACTAGGAGCTGGTGGTGAAGTGTCTTCTGGTTCTTCTCGATCTGTTACTGCAACTCAAGCTGAACCATACCGTCAGCAAACGCGCGTTTGGTTAGATCTTGATGACTCTGAAAATGGTTTACCATGGCTCAAATATGATTGGGACAATGATGGCTCCGAAGAAAACCCATCCTCCGTCGTCACCTTTGGTATTCATCGAGGTAACGATCGCGTGATTTACCGTGGTGAGCCAGGGTTAACCGGACAGTAACAACTTAGGTTTTTGCCCTTAAGTTAGGAAACTGCAAGAAATTGAGGCTTTCTGCTCATGTTTGTGTACCAATACCTTGCTGTGACAGCGAGGCATTGGTACATTTAGAGCAATTTTTGTCTTCTATATTTTTGCAGGATGAGCGAAGAGTATGTTTAAGAAACTTCGTGGCATGTTTTCTAACGATCTATCTATCGATTTAGGTACAGCCAACACTCTAATTTACGTAAAAGGGCAAGGAATTGTCCTTGATGAACCTTCTGTAGTTGCTATTCGTCAAGATCGTGTAGGTTCTGCAAAAAGCGTTGCTGCAGTCGGTCACGCAGCAAAACAGATGCTTGGTCGTACACCTGGCAACATTTCCGCTATCCGCCCAATGAAAGACGGCGTAATCGCTGATTTCTACGTAACCGAAAAAATGCTTCAGCACTTTATCAAGCAAGTGCACGATAACAGCATCCTAAAGCCAAGCCCACGTGTTCTTGTTTGTGTTCCTTGTGGTTCTACCCAAGTTGAGCGTCGCGCAATTCGTGAATCAGCACTTGGTGCTGGTGCCCGTGAAGTTTACCTAATCGACGAGCCAATGGCGGCGGCAATTGGTGCTGGTTTACGCGTATCTGAGCCGACAGGTTCAATGGTGGTTGATATCGGTGGTGGTACAACTGAAGTTGCCGTTATCTCTCTAAACGGTGTGGTTTACTCATCGTCTGTACGTATCGGTGGTGACCGCTTTGATGAAGCTGTGATCAACTACGTACGTCGTAACTACGGCAGCTTAATTGGTGAAGCAACGGCTGAAAAGATCAAACACGAAATCGGCTCTGCTTACCCTGGCGATGAAGTTCAAGAGATTGAAGTTCGCGGTCGTAACCTTGCAGAGGGTGTGCCACGCAGCTTTAGCTTGAACTCAAACGAGATCCTAGAAGCGCTTCAAGAGCCGCTATCTGGCATCGTATCAGCAGTCATGGTTGCACTAGAACAGTGTCCACCAGAGCTTGCTTCAGACATTTCTGAAAACGGTATGGTACTAACAGGTGGTGGTGCACTACTTAAAGACCTAGACCGTCTACTAATGGAAGAAACTGGTATTCCTGTGGTTATCGCGGAAGATCCACTAACGTGTGTTGCGCGTGGTGGCGGTAAAGCTCTAGAAATGATCGACATGCACGGTGGCGATCTGTTCTCTGAAGAATAAAGGTTTAGGTGAAGCTCATGTCGGGCTTCACCTTCATTTCTGCTCTCTCTGTAATTCAAACATGCTCCATACCTAAAAGTATTTAGTTAAGTATTTTTAGGTGCCAAGTAAGGCTCAATAATCATGGAAGCAATCAGGTCAAAAACAAGATGAAACCGATTTTCGGCAGAGGTCCGTCTCTGCAATTACGTCTGTTTTTTGCTGTCATCGTGTCGGCGAGCTTGATGCTGGCCGATAGTCGTCTAGATACGTTTTCCAACGTTCGATACCTACTAAACAGTATGGTTGCACCGATTCAGTACGCAGCGAATTTACCTCGTAGTATGTTCGATGGCGTATTTGAACGTTTTAATTCTCATCAGGCATTGGTTGAAGGCAATCGCAGCTTAAAGCGAGAAGTGCTACGCCTGAAAAGCGAGCTTATCTTGCTCGACCAGTATAAAGAAGAAAACCAACGCTTACGTAAGTTGTTAGGATCTTCATTTGTCCGTGATGAAAAGAAAGTCGTGACAGAAGTAATGGCGGTGGATACTTCACCTTATCGTCATCAAGTGGTGATCGATAAAGGCCGTATTGATGGTGTTTACGTTGGTCAGCCTGTTATCAATGAGAAAGGCATCGTTGGTCAGGTCACGTTTGTCGCAGCGCACAACGCACGTGTTCTGCTGCTAACGGACGCGAAAAATGCAATTCCTGTCCAGGTGATCCGCAATGATATCCGAGTGATCGCATCGGGCAATGGTGAAATGGATGAAATCCAACTAGAACACATTCCAACCAGCACAGATATTCAGGTTGGTGATTTATTGGTGACATCCGGTTTAGGTGGCATTTACCCTGAGGGATATCCAGTCGCGACGGTTACCAATGTGGATCACGATACGCGTCAAGAGTTCGCTTCAATCAAGGCTGAGCCGGTTGTGGAGTTTGATCGCTTACGCTACCTACTGCTGATTTGGCCGAATGAAGACCGTCAACACAAAGTACTGCGGTCCAATGTAGATGAAGGGTTAGAGCAAGAACAAGAGGTAACCGATGGCCAATAATGTATTGAGTAGCCGAATGGTGATTGGCGTCAGTTTCTTCGTTGCGCTGGTACTGCAAACCATTCCATGGCCAGGTGTGTTAGATGTGTTACGTCCGTCATGGTTGTTCCTTGTCACGTGTTATTGGGTGTTGGCACTACCGCACCGAGTGAACGTCGGAACTGCGCTAGTGTTGGGCTTATTGTGGGATATCTTGATCGGCTCAACGCTTGGAATTCGTGGCATGATGATGTCGATCGTTATCTACCTTGTGGCGCTGAATTTCCTGTTGATTCGCAACATGGCATTGTGGCAACAGTCGATTTTAATTGCCTTTTTTACTGCGTTATTGGAAGTTTTGATATTCTGTGGGGAATATTTGAACCAGGACGTAGTATTTAATCCATTATCTCTGTGGACGGCGGCAATAAACTGTATACTTTGGCCATGGATGTTTTTATTAATGCGACGAGTTCGTCGTGCATGGCACGTAAGGTAAAGCGGTGAAGAAAAGCTTATCTCTCGTTCTCGCATCGGGTTCTCCGAGAAGAAAAGAGCTGCTTGCTCAACTGGGTTATGATTTTGAGATCGTATTGCCTGATATTGAGGAAGCCAAACAGGCTCATGAGCAAGCACGAGATTACGTGTTGCGTCTTTCTTTGGAAAAAGCTCAGGCAGGCTTAGCGTTGGCTAAGCCTGATTCCGTTGTATTGGGCTCTGATACGGTCGTAGTATGCGATGACCGTGTGCTAGAAAAACCAAAAAGTTTTGAAGATTCAAAGCGTATGCTTACTGACTTATCCGGTCGTCGTCATCAAGTGATGACTGCGGTGAGCGTTGTATCATCGGAACAACAACATTCAGTGGTCGTTACCACTGACGTGTGGTTCAAACCACTGACTCACGAAGAAATCGAACAATATTGGCAGTCAGGAGAGCCATGCGATAAAGCTGGAAGTTATGGTATTCAGGGACTCGGAGGGCGATTTGTCACCCGAATCGAAGGCAGTTATCACGCTGTAGTAGGCTTACCTTTGTTCGAAACCGATCAGCTAATTCAAGAATTTTTATAATTGTTTTGAGGTGTGCACATGAGTGCAGAATTGCTGCTTAACGTGACCCCGAGTGAAACTCGTGTGGCCATGATTGAAGGTGGAGTACTACAAGAAATACATATCGAGCGCGAATCGCGTCGCGGTATTGTGGGCAATATATACAAAGGCAAAGTAAGCCGAGTGTTACCAGGTATGCAGGCGGCTTTCGTCGACATTGGTTTAGATAAAGCGGCGTTTTTACATGCGTCAGATATTGTTCCTCATACCGAATGTGTGGCAGAAAACGAAAAACAGCAGTTTCAAGTCCGTGATATCTCTGAACTGGTACGCCAGGGACAAGACATTGTTGTGCAAGTGGTCAAAGATCCGCTCGGCACGAAAGGTGCGCGTTTAACGACGGATATCACCTTACCTTCGCGTTATCTTGTTTTTATGCCGGGGGCCAGCCATGTCGGTGTTTCGCAGCGTATTGAAAGTGAGAAAGAGCGTGAGCGTTTGAAAAAGGTGGTGAACCATTACTGCGATGAGCACGGTGGTTTTATCATTCGTACCGCGGCAGAAGGCGCTGATGAAAAAGAGCTATCTCAAGATGCGGCATTTCTAAAGCGTTTGTGGCTAAAAGTCATGGAGCGTCGCTCAAAATACAAAACGCGTTCAACACTTTACGGTGAACTCGGCTTAGCTCAACGCATTCTGCGTGACTTTGTTGGCACAGAGCTCGATAAGATCATGGTCGACTCCCGCCTTGAATATGAAAACCTGAAAGAATTCACTTCTGAGTATGTACCGGAGTTAACAGATAAGCTTGAGCTTTACGAAGGTGACAAGCCAATCTTTGACATGTACGACACCGAAAACGAAATTCAGCGTTCTTTAGAGCGCAAGGTCGAGCTAAAATCGGGCGGCTATTTGATCATCGATCAAACCGAAGCCATGACCACCATCGACATCAACACGGGTGCATTTGTTGGTCGTCGTAATCTCGAAGAGACTATCTTCAATACCAATATAGAGGCAACGCAAGCTATTGCGCGTCAGCTACGTTTACGTAACCTCGGCGGTATCATCATTATTGATTTTATCGATATGGCATCCGAAGAGCATCGTCAGCGAGTACTTACCTCACTGGAAACGGCGCTGGCGAAAGACCGAGTAAAAACCAACATCAACGGCTTTACCCAGCTTGGCTTAGTTGAAATGACGCGTAAGCGCACACGAGAAAGTATTGAACATATCTTGTGTTCTGGCTGTCCTACTTGTGAAGGCCGTGGCAGCGTGAAAACGGTCGAAACTGTATGCTTTGAGATATTACGCGAGATTACTCGTGTGAACCGTGCTTACGACGCCGATAATTTTGTCGTGTACGCATCGCCGTTTGTTGCTGAAGCGCTATTGGGCGATGAGTCTCATGCGCTGGCTGAGCTCGAAGTATTTATTGGCAAGCAAGTGCGAGTTCAGGCTGAACCCCTGTACATTCAGGAACAGTTTGACGTCGTAATGATGTAATTTGGAACATTTGTGAATTCTGGTGTTAACCGTTTTGGGCGTTTTTGTGCGTGGAGTTTAGTTACTGTATTGGTGTTATTAGCCATATTAGTGACCACGCTGCGCGTCACATTGCCGCAACTTAACCATTTCCAAGATGAGATCAAAACCTGGGTCAAGCAAGGCACAGGTTTTGACGTTTCTATTGCTAATGTCGCAGGGACGTGGCGCAATAATCATCCCTCAATCGCGTTACTGGGCTTAGAGGCAAATCTACCAAACGTGCAAGATGCACGCTTCGCTGTTGAAGAAGTCCAGATTGAGTTCGATCTTATTCAATCTCTTTTTCAACTTAAACCTGTAGTTGCAGACCTTACCATTCATAACCTCGCTTTAGATATTCACACTGTAGACATTCTGCCGACTTCTCATCGTCAAGATCCGAAGCCCGAAGTGGATAAGAGCGAAGTGAAACTCATTGACCAACTCGACTCACTTCTTTTACGTCAGTTCGAAGACTTCACTATTAGCGATTCACGGATTTGGTATAAGTCTGTGTCAGGTGAAACTCGCCGTTTAGATATCGAGCAGCTTCGTTGGAGCAATCAAGGGAAACGTCACGTAGCCGAAGGCACGGTTAGCATTGCCGATGTTCGCCTGAACTCATTATTAGTAAGCGCTAACTTTAAAGATCATGGCTCGTTGCGCGATGTATCTGGTGAGTTTTACGTGAGTGCTCAAGATGTCTCGGTCACACCTTGGCTGACCACTTACATGCAAGAAGAGTCAGGAGCAGAATCGGGTAAAGTCAGCTTAAATACTTGGCTGACGCTCAAACATAGCCAACCGCATGATGCTTATGTTGAATTGCTGCCTTCCGAGTTGGTGTGGAATGAAGATGGACATCATGAGCTGTTTATTGAGTCTGGAATTTTCAGTCTTCGACCAGATAAACAAGGCTGGAAAGTAAATGGCCACTCACTTCAGATCAGAACCGATAATACCCCTTGGCCAGAGCTAGACGTCGCGTTTGATTGGCAACCAAACGGCTGGATGCTTAATCTCTCTCAGCTCGACATCGAAGCACTCATTCCGCTCATCAAGCTGGCTCCAGAGTCAGAGTCGACCAGTGACCTTATTAACAAACTAGCACCGAAAGGTCGGGTCGAAGATGTCCGATTGTCAATGAACGGTGGTTTAGACACCTTACGCTACTCGGCTGAACTGGATGAACTCGCGATGACACAATGGGAGCTCCTACCCGGGTTTCATCACGTACAGGGCAGCGTATCGGGGGATGTGAATCAAGCTAAAGCAAAAGTCACCGTCATTGATGATGTCTTTCCGTACGGCGATGTATTCCAAGCTCCGCTGAATATCAAACAAGGTGAAGTCGATATTATCTGGCAGCAAGATGATGCGGGTTGGCGCTTGTGGGCGGATAAAGTGACGGCAGCAACGCCTGATCTTCAAGTCTTGGGGGCATTCCGTCTTGATTTTCCAAAAGAACAAAGCCCATTTTTATCGTTCTATGCCGAAGCGGATCTCTACAACGCGGGTGAAACATGGCGCTATCTACCGACTCTGGCACTTGGACAAGACTTGACCGACTATCTTTCGACCGCGATTCAGGGCGGAAAAGTGAATACAGCGAAATTGTTGTGGTATGGCGAGTTAGGTGATTTTCCTTACAAAGAACATAATGGCATGTTCCAAGCTTGGGTTGGATTAAAAGACGCAAAATTTAGCTTTGATACGGCATGGCCAACCATCACGGATTTGCAGCTAGACTTGCTGTTTGAAAATGATGCCATGTATTTGGATTCAAAATCAGCCACACTAAATGGCGTTCATGCCAAGCGTATCACTGGGCGAATCCCTGAGTTGGCAGAAGGTGGGCACATTGAGATTGAAGCGAAAGCAAGCGCGCCGGGTAATGAAGTCCGTGACTACATGATGGCGACGCCATTAGTGGATTCAGTCGGTGCCGCATTGACAGCGCTGCAAGTGAGTGGTCCCGTTTACTCTGAGTTTCAACTCAATATACCGTTTGATTTTGAGAAAGAGTCTCGCGCTTGGGGTTATGCCGATTTAACAGAAAATCGTGTTGATATTGAAGCGCCGCCAATGACGCTTGAAAACGCCACAGGGCGTATCACCTTCGACAATGATGTGGTTACCACATCGGGTTTGTCGGCCGAATTATTACAACAGCCTATCTCTCTTGATTTCCATGGAGAGAGTGCGGAGCAAGGCTACAACGTGACAATTAATACACTAGGAGATTGGGATGTCGAGCCTCTCAAACCCTATGTCGGTGAGCGTTGGTTAAACCTTGTTTCTGGCCATGCGCCGTGGCAAATGGACATTGACTTGCAACTCAATGATGTTGGTTTCACTTATCAGCTTGAAGTGCTGGCGCAGCTAAATCGTCTGGCTAGTCAATATCCTAATCCTTTAGCGAAACAAATTGGCGAGTCTGGGCAAGCGAAACTGCAAGCATCCGGCAACCAAGAGAGTATTTCAGCAAGACTACAGATCCCAAATGTGAAGTATCAAACTGAGATAGATATCGCTGGCGATGTCCCGGTTCTGACTGCGACTCATTTAATGGTTGGCAAAGGTGGCTTCCGGATTAGTCCTATTGTCGGGCACGATGCTTCGGTGCGCGTCGAAGAACTGAATTTAGACCAATGGGCTGAGCTTGCGCAGGTCTCTGAGAGCAAGCCTTCATCGTCTGTTTTGGCAAGCATGAAAACGCCGACCATTCCATTGCCGACACGCATTGAAGTTGAAACGCCAAACTTACAGCTCGGTGGGATTGAGTTTCATGATGTGGATTTTTCAGCAAGCAAGAAAAATTTGAGTTGGCAACTCGATGTGGACAGTCAAGAGGTTAAAGGGAAAGCTAACTATCTGAAACCCTATGATCTATCGGTCTCTTTAGAGCACTTGCATCTCTACATCCCAGGGTTTGAAGAGATGACCAAAGAGCGCAGCTCAATCTTTGCGAGTGAAGATCAAAACGCACCTTTGATTACCAATTTTGACCGCAAGTTTCACGCTGAGATGCCAAACTTAACTTTGAACATTGATGATTTTTGGCTGCAAGGCTACAAAGTGGGCAAAGTGAATGTTGATTTGCAGCGTCGCCAGAACCGCTTGGAGTGGAAAAATATCACCTTTAGTAGCGGCAAAAACCGCATTGATATGAGTGGTTGGTGGGACCTGACGAAAGAGAGTAGTCATTCCAACTTAACCATGAAAATGAAAGGTGATAACAACACCGATCTTATGGAGCGCTTTGGTATTACATCAGGCATTCAACAAGCACCATTTGAGATCAATGCCAATATGGAATGGGACGGCGCACCTTGGTCAATGAAGACACAAACCTTGCAAGGAAACGTCTCAGCGGAATTTGGTAAAGGCGTGATCAGTGAAGTTAGTGGTGCGGCACGCTTGTTAGGCTTGTTTAGCTTGGATTCTATCATCCGTAAGATGCAGCTCGACTTTACCGACGTATTCGATAAAGGCATGGCATTCAACTCGATCACGGGAACGGGCAAAATCCAAGACGGTGTGTTTATCACCAATGATATCGTAATGGATGCGTTAGCAGGGGAAATGCAAATCCGCGGCATCGCTAATATGAACAGCAGAATGGTTGATGCGGAAGTGAAATTCACACCAGACATCACATCAGGCCTACCAATGCTGACCGCGTTTGCCGTTGCGCCTCAAACTGCTTTGTATGTCTTGGCCATCTCTACGGTGATATCTCCGGTGGTTGAGGTCTTCACTCAAGTCAATTATGAAGTGAAAGGCCCACTAGATTCACCAACGGTGAAAGAAATTTCGCGAAGTAAAGGTGAATACAAGCTGCCAGAAAAACTGCGTGAACAGGCCAAATAACTCACCGAATATAATGGAATAGGGAGGAAACACATGGAACGTGTTGGCATTATTCAAATGACTTCGGGTCCGGATATTAACGCGAATTTGGACTTCATTGAAAAACAGTGTGCTTTAGCGAGCAAGCAAGGTGCCAAACTTGTTCTTACTCCTGAAAATACAGTGCTATTTTCCAGTCGCGAAGCTTATCATCAACATGCAGAGCCACTTGGCAGTGGCATGATTCAACAGCGGCTCTGTGAAATCGCTAGAAAGAACCAGTTAACGCTAATTGTCGGAAGCATGCCCATTCAAACCGCAAAAGGTGTCACCACCACAACACTGGTATTGCCGCCGCACGGTAAATGCATTGCTCACTATGACAAACTGCATATGTTTGATGTCGACGTAGCCGATGGTTATGGTAGTTATCGTGAGTCGGATACGTTTATGGCGGGTAATCAAATAGTCGTTGCGGAAACTGATATCGGCAGTGTTGGATTGAGTATTTGTTATGATTTACGTTTCCCAGAACTTTATAAAGTATTGCGTCAAGAAGGGGCGGATATCATTGTGGTGCCCGCTGCGTTTACCGCTGTGACGGGGCAAGCTCACTGGGAAGTATTATTGCGAGCTAGAGCGATTGAGACACAATGTTGGATTTTGGCAAGCGGACAAACTGGAACGCATCCATGTGGACGAAAAACATGGGGACACTCAATGGTCGTTGACCCTTGGGGACGTATCCATAAACAGCTTCAGGATGAAGTAGGTTTATTGGTGACTGAGATAGATTTGTCACAAAGCCAACAAGTAAGGCAGAATATGCCGCTGACTCAACACAGTCGCTTTCAAAATGAATTGAGACGGAAATAAAAGAGCTAACTATGAGCACAAACCAAATAGAACAGGCACTCCTTGCCCCAAATGGTCTGACAGAACAAGACATTGCTGACACGCTTGCCAGCATTGCGACGCGCCAGATCGATTATGCGGACATTTACTTTCAGTCCAGCTGGCATGAGTCTCTGGTTCTAGAAGACAGCATCATCAAAGATGGCTCTTTTAACATTGATTGTGGTGTTGGTGTCCGTGCAGTAACTGGCGAGAAAACCGGCTTTGCCTACTCTGATCAAATCCAGCCTGAAGGCCTGAAGCAGAGTGCAATGGCGGCGCGCGGTATTGCTCAGCAAGGGCAAAATGGCAAAGTCCAAGCGTTTAAACGCACCGAAAACCAAGCGTACTACGCGGCTGTGAATCCACTAGCTGAATGGGAAAAGCAGCAAAAAACAGAATTACTCAAATCTCTAGATGCTTACATCCGCACTAAAGAACCATTGATTAAAGAAGTTTCGATCAGCATCAGCGGTGTGCATGAGCAGATGCTTGTTGCGGCAACAGACGGTACTTATGCAGGCGATATTCGTCCTTTGGTGCGTTTGTCTATTAGCGTGCTCGCACAAAAAGGTGAACGACGTGAACGCGGTAGTGCTGGTGGCGGCGGCCGTTTCGGTTACGATTTCTTTTTAACGGAAAGCAATGGTGTGAAACAAGCTTTTCATTACGCAGACGAAGCGATTCGCATGGCGTTAATCAACCTTGAAGCAGAAGCCGCACCAGCTGGCATGATGCCAGTGGTATTGGGTTCTGGCTGGCCTGGCGTGTTGCTACACGAAGCGGTAGGTCATGGCCTAGAAGGTGACTTTAACCGGAAGGAATCTTCGGTTTTCTCTGGCAAAATGGGTCAACAAGTGACGTCTTCGTTGTGTACCATCGTCGATGATGGCACGTTAAAAGACCTTCGTGGTTCACTGAATGTGGATGATGAAGGGGTAAACGGTCAGTACAACACGCTTATCGAGAATGGTGTGCTGAAAGGCTATATGCAAGACAAGCTAAACGCGCGGCTAATGGGTGTAAATCCAACGGGTAACGGTCGTCGTGAATCGTATGCACACTTGCCAATGCCTCGTATGACCAACACCTACATGCTTCCAGGTGAACATACGCCAGAAGAAATTATCTCGACGGTCGAGAAAGGGTTGTATGCGCCAAACTTTGGTGGCGGCCAGGTGGACATTACTTCGGGTAAGTTTGTGTTCTCTGCATCGGAAGCGTACTTGATTGAAAACGGTAAAATTACGCGCCCTGTTAAAGGTGCGACGTTGATTGGCTCAGGTATCGAAGCAATGCAGCAAGTGTCTATGGTCGGTAACGACCTAAGTATCGACAAGGGCGTTGGCGTATGTGGTAAAGCAGGTCAAAGTGTGCCAGTTGGTGTTGGTCAGCCGACCTTGAAGCTGGACTCACTGACAGTGGGTGGCACGGAGTAACTCAGTCGAATCGTTATAAAAAGAGCGCTCATTAGAGCGCTCTTTTGCTTTGTGAGTCGGTGTCAATTACAGGTTTTCTTCAGCAAATTCCGCCAAGCGGCTACGAACCACGCCGTTGAGGTGAATATTTGCGCTGCCTTCAAAGTTCTTGAAGCGCTCAACCATGTACGTCAATCCTGATGTCACTGGGGTGAGGTAATGAGAGTCAATCTGCGCCAAGTTACCGGAGCAGACGATTTTGGTTCCTTCGCCACAGCGGGTAATGATGGTTTTGATTTGTGATGCAGTGAGGTTTTGACACTCATCAAGCAGTACAAACGCATTTTGAATCGAACGGCCACGCATAAAGTTGATCGATTTAAATTGAATGTTGGCTTTATCGCAGATGTACTTCAATGAGCCTTCAGTGCAGTGATCGTGTTTATGTAGTGCTTCCAAGGTATCGGTCACCGCCGCTAACCACGGCATCATTTTCTCCTCTTCGGAGCCGGGTAAGAAGCCGATGGATTCACCGATATCTGGCGTGTTACGTGTTACGATAATTTTATCGAACATGCTTTTTTCAATGGTTTGCTCCAATGCTGCTGCCATTGCCAGTAATGTCTTACCACTACCCGCCGCACCCGTTAGAATCACCAAGTCAATTTCTGGATCGAGTAAGGCATCTAACGCCATTCCCTGGTAGATATTTTTAGGTGTGATGTCCCAAGCCTTACGATGCATTAGACGTTCGCGGCTCAGGTCGAGAAGCGTTAGCTTGTCTTCATTGATGGTTTCTACGCGACCAGCAAAGTCACTGTCTTCATCAATAACGTATTGGTTGATAAAGGTTGGGTCGAAGGGTTCGCGACTGAGTTTGTGGTAAGTTTTTCCGCCCAGAGCATAGCTTTCTACTTCCTCAATACCGCTCCAGAAATCACCTTCACGCAATTGAAAGCCTTTGGTTAGGTATTGAATGTCGTCAATCAGTTGGTCGGTTCTATAGTCCTCAACAAAGCGTACACCAGCCCCTTTGGCTCGCAGACGCATGTTGATGTCTTTCGTGATCAGTACCACTTCACGTGGTGCACGTTTATTTTGCAGATAAAGCACCGCGTTGAGAATACGGTTGTCACCGGCTTTGTCGGCGAAGGCTTTGACAGTTTCCTGCAGTTCAAAATCCGCCAAAATGGAAATAGTACCTTGGTCGGGGTTGTCTTTAGAAACAGGAATGCCTTCAGAGATTTCATCTGGCGTTGCTTCTTTAAACAAATCTTCCAAGGTGCGAATAGCCACGCGCGCATCTCTTGCAACGTCGCGCTTACTGTCTTTGATTCGGTCGAGTTCTTCCAACACGGTCATGGGGATAACGACATCGTGTTCTTGGAAAGAGAAGATGGCAAAGGGTTCATGAAGAAGAATGTTGGTATCGAGTACAAACAGTTTCCGATCGGTATCGCCCATAGCGTCTCCTTGCCGTAGTACGGCTCTGCATGCGAGTTGTTAGGTCGTTTCCAAATAGGTGTGAAGTGACCTAACTCTGATTGCTTGCAATAGAGGTTGTCGGGCTGATGTCGGCTAGTGTGCAACCGAGTAGCAAGACAACTTACTGCAAACCCGTGTTGATCCTAATCGTGTACTAACGCGCTTAAATCATATGCAATGGTTTTAAACGCCCCTCATTAGAAGTATACGTAATATTTACGTTCTACAACTTAATAATTGGCATGAGTATTTTACAATTTGATTGCATTTAGAGTTTGGGAAAAAAAGTTTCTGCTTGGTGCGGTTTCGGCGTGACCTAAATCACAGCTTCAAGTAAGATTAGCGACCTTTTTCTGCGTATAGGCTACGTCCGATTTATCATGTTGAGCTGGCTTAAAAAATACTCAGTTCATACTGGAATGACGAATGCTATCGGCATAGCAGAAGCCAGAATCAGATCTAAACTATTATCCGTGCCTACGGGCATGAGTAGACCAACAAGAAATACGAATCAAGAACTAATAACGAGGTAGTCAATTCATGACATTTGCTTTGGGGCAGCGCTGGATTAGCGATACGGAAAGCGATTTAGGTTTAGGTACCGTTGTAGCAATGGATGCTCGTACTGTGACATTGATGTTTGCAGCGTCAGAGGAAAACCGAGTTTACGCACGTAACGATGCACCTGTTACCCGAGTCACCTTTAATGTTGGGGATGTCATCGATTGCCAAGAAGGTTGGTCTCTAAAAGTAGAAGAAGTACTGGAAGATGAAGGTCTTTACACCTATTTCGGTACTCGTGAAGACACGCAAGAAACCGCTGTTGTTCTGCGTGAGATTTTCCTTAGCAACCAAATTCGTTTTAACAAACCTCAAGATAAGTTGTACGCCGGTCAAATCGACCGTATGGACAACTTTGTTCTGCGTTACCGTGCGCTAACCAACCAGTTTGAGCAGCATAAGAGCCCAATGCGTGGCCTATGCGGTATGCGTGCAGGTTTGATCCCTCATCAGCTTTACATCGCGCACGAAGTTGGCCGTCGTCACGCGCCACGCGTCTTGTTGGCGGATGAGGTAGGTTTGGGTAAAACCATTGAAGCGGGTATGATCATCCACCAACAAGTTCTGTCTGGTCGTGCCGAACGCATTTTGATTGTGGTGCCTGAAACACTGCAGCATCAATGGCTGGTTGAGATGATGCGTCGTTTCAATCTGCATTTCTCTATCTTTGACGAAGAGCGCTGTATCGAAGCGTTTGCGGATGCAGAAAACCCATTTGATACTCAGCAATATGTGCTGTGTTCTTTGGATTTCCTACGCAAGAGCCGCAAGCGTTTTGAACAAGCACTGGAAGGTGAATGGGACCTACTGGTTGTCGATGAAGCGCATCACCTTGAATGGAGCCAAGATAAACCGAGCCGTGAATACCAAGTGGTAGAAGGCTTGGCTGAACGTACTCCAGGTGTGTTGCTACTGACTGCAACGCCAGAGCAGCTTGGTCGTGAGAGTCACTTTGCTCGTCTGCGTTTGTTGGATCCAGACCGCTTCTATGATTACGAAGCATTCGTTGAGGAAGAAGAGCAATACGCGCCCGTAGCAGATGCGATTACTTCACTCTTTTCCGGTGAAAAGCTACCTAATGAAGCAAAAAACCAGATCACTGAGTTGTTGTCTGAACAAGACGTAGAACCACTTTTCCGTATTATTGAAAGTGAAGCGGACGAAGAAGCTAAAGCGTCGGCACGCCAAGAGCTGATCGATAACTTGATGGATCGTCATGGTACAGGGCGTGTTTTGTTCCGTAACACGCGCGCGGCCATCAAAGGCTTCCCTACGCGTAACGTGCATCTGATGCCAATGGATATTCCACCGCAATACACTACATCAATGCGTGTTGCTGGAATGATTGGCGGTAAGATGAGTTCTGAAGCACGTGCGATGAAGAACCTTTACCCGGAAGAAATTTTCCAAGAATTTGAAGGCGATGACGCGAGCTGGTGGCAGTTTGACTCGCGTGTGAATTGGTTGCTTGAAAAAGTAAAAGAGAAGCGCAGCGAGAAAATCCTCGTGATTGCTTCTCGTGCGAGTACCGCACTGCAATTGGAGCAAGCACTGCGTGAGCGTGAAGGTATCCGCGCCACCGTTTTCCACGAAGGTATGTCGATTCTTGAACGTGACAAAGCGGCGGCTTACTTTGCGCAAGAAGAAGGTGGAGCACAAGTTCTTATCTGTAGCGAAATCGGCTCTGAAGGTCGTAACTTCCAGTTTGCCAACCAACTTGTCATGTTCGACTTGCCATTTAACCCAGACTTGCTTGAGCAACGTATTGGTCGTTTGGACCGTATCGGTCAAAATCGCGATATCGACATTCATGTTCCTTACCTGAAAGGCACATCGCAAGCGATCCTAGCACGTTGGTTCGATGAAGGCCTGAGCGCTTTTGCGGAAACCTGCCCAACAGGCCGTGCTGTTTACGATAAGTACTCCGATGATCTGATTGAAATTCTTGCCTCTGGTGATACCAGCACGCTAGATGAGATCATTGAAGCGTCAGCAAAAATGAATAAAGAGCTGAAATCCCAATTGGAGCAAGGCCGTGATCGCCTATTAGAAATGCATTCGAATGGCGGGGAAAAAGCACAACAAATCGTTGAGAAAATTGAATCAACTGACGGCGATACCAATCTGGTCACCTTCGCACTTTCTCTTTTTGACACGATTGGCCTGAATCAAGACGATAAAGGTGAAAACGCCCTGATTGTGACCCCATCTGAGCACATGATGGTGCCAAGCTACCCAGGTCTGCCATACGAAGGAGCGACGATCACGTTTGATCGTGATACAGCGTTATCTCGTGAAGATATGCACTTTATCAGTTGGGAACACCCAATGATCCAGGGTGGTATCGATCTTCTTATGAGTGAAGGGGTGGGGACGTCTGCGGTATCTCTATTGAAAAACAAAGCGTTACCAGTCGGGACTATTCTTCTTGAGTTGATTTACGCGGTAGATGCGCAAGCGCCAAAACGCAGTGGTATCGCGCGCTTCTTACCGAAAACGCCAATCCGTTTAATGATGGACTCGCGTGGTAATGATTTGTCTGCTCAAGTGGAGTTTGAAAGCTTTAACCGCCAGCTCAGCCCTGTAAACCGTCACTTAGGTAGCAAGTTGGTTACGTCGGTACAGAAAGACGTACACCGCTTAATTGAAGCTGGTGATGTTCTTATTGAAGAGAAGGTCGAAGAAGTACGCAAGCAAGCTCATCAAGATATGCAGCATAGTTTGAATGCAGAACTTGAGCGTTTGCAAGCACTGAAAGCGGTGAACCCAAATATTCGTGACGAAGAAATTGAAGCTATCGACGCACAAATTAAAGAGCTTACTGGTTATATCAACCAAGCTCAGGTTCAGCTCGACTCGCTGCGTTTGATTGTGGTGAGCCACAACTAAGTAAGTATTTATTGCTCATTAAAAAAGGTCTTCAGTTGAAGACCTTTTTCTTTATTTACGGTTTAGTTTCTTTATGCGGAATGCATTAATCACTGATAGCTATCTCATTTACATCAACCACTTCCACCAGATAAATACAGCCAAGAAGCCAAACAAGTAAATCAGGCCTGCAATCGACAACCACTTTAGTTTAGGTCCAACAGCCAAAGGCTCAGGTAACTCAGTTTTGCTCACTAAGGTGTAATTTAGCAGAGCAAAGAATGGCGTGGTCATAAAGGCGAGAATCATCGCAAAGTTCAGCATAGGCAATAACGCAGAAGCCCAGAAAACCACAATACCTAATGCAAGTAAGGAGACTACCAGCATGATCGCTGAAGTGGTTTTAGGGTTAGTGTCTGGTTGTGAGCGCAGTAGGCGTTGAGAATCCGAAATAACGCGCGAATAGCCATCAATAACGGTAATCGTGCTGCCAAAGATACAGAAAAACGCAATTACCGCGATTAAGTAACGAGACCATTCGCCAATCGTTGCCGCATATAAGCCAACCAATTGGTGGGAGAAGCCAACGCCAGAGCTTTCAAGCGCAACGCCAGAACCATAAAGCATCAAAGAGCCTAGAGATACAAAGATAATGGCAAGAAACGCCGTGCCAATATAACCGACATTAAAGTCAAATAGAGCAGAGCGGTATGTTACTTCTTGCTGGCTTGATTGGCGTTTTAGCCACGCTGAGGTTAAACAGGAGATCTCTATCGGTGCAGGCATCCACCCCATTGTCACGACGATAAAACCAATAGCCGCAATAGACCAAGGTGACGGCGGCTCGAAGTTGGCTACTTGCTCAACAGGGTTACCAAAGGCGATAGAAACAGCGAGTAAAGTCGCGATGGTTAACACCGACATGATCACCTTAGATAGCGTATCGAGCGCTTTGTAATGGCCAGCAAATAATATGATCAGGCAGGTGACAATCACAATGATGCTGAGTGATGCCATTGATAGTGAAAACGGAATGAAGTAGCCCAGCAAGCTAGCGCTAAACATCAACAAAGCGGCGGTATTGATGACGGCCGATACCACGCTAAGAAATAGAAATAGCCATAGATAAGGCCGACCTAATTTCGCGTAGCCCTCAACCAAGGTGAGCCCTGTCCCCATGGTGTACTGTACGCCCGCTCGGAAAAAAGGGTATTTAAACAGGTTTACGAGCAGAATCAGTGCAGCCAATTGCCAACCATAAATCGCACCAGCCTTGGTTGATGCCACGAGGTGAGAGCCACCGACCGCAGCAGATGCCATTAATATGCCGGGGCCTAGTGAACGAAAAAATAAGGAAAGTTTGGATTGGGGTTTATCTATAACGGCGGAGTCCATTGCTTATTGTCCTTTTTATCTTATGTATCTTTCTAAAGAGATACATACCGCAGTACATGACAAACTGAGCGCTCGCCCTATACTGCGCAACGGTAATGTCTTTTAAATGCTGTGTTTTGATGTATTTATTTTAAGTATTCTTTGCGAATATCATGCTGTGTGCATCTAGCACTCTATTCAGTTATGCGTCTTGTTGTCAAACTAAATTTACAACGTGCTATTTTTAGTTTTTATGCTAAAGGATTGACTTTGTTTTATTGGGTTGAACTTTTCTTCAGAATCCTGCATCTGGGTGCTATTTGGGTATATAATCGCGGCGTTTTTATTTTGTAGAGATCTCCCATGGCAATGCTTGAATATACCCCTCCCACCGACCCTTGGGTTGATATCGTTTTTGAGGATGACGACATTCTGGCAGTGAATAAGCCATCAGGGCTGCTGTCTGTCCCTGGTCGCCTTGCAGAGCATTACGACAGCATGTGGAGCCGCCTCAAAGAGTTGCATCCAGAAATTCAAGTTGTGCATCGCTTGGATATGTCGACATCAGGGTTGATGTTGCTGGCGAAAAACAAACCCGCGGAGCGAGCATTAAAAAAGCAGTTCCAATATCGCCTCACTCACAAGGTGTATTACGCACGTGTTTGGGGGCATGTTGAGTCGCAAGAAGGGAATATTGATCTTCCATTAATTTGTGATTGGCCAAATCGTCCACGACAAAAAGTATGTTTTGACGACGGCAAACCATCTCAAACTTTATTCCAAGTAGTGAAGCGTGAAGTGCACCCTGATGGCACCCATACAACCGTTGTGCGACTACTGCCCATTACTGGTCGATCGCATCAGTTACGCGTGCATTTGATGGCGATTGGTCATGCGATTGTGGGTGATGAGTTTTATGCAAGCGAAGAGGCGTATCAGTTTTCAGAGCGTTTAGAGTTGCACGCTGCGGAGCTAAGTTTTTATCATCCAGCTACGGATCAGCTGAGCAGTATTTTTGTACCCTGTGACTTTTATTCTGAAGCCGAGGCGATGATCTTTAACTATTTTTCGCCAGAGCGTACATTGCCTGATTATAAAACGTTGCCACACCCTTAATGCCAATTGCACTCAACAGCGGTTCTTTCTAGTTCGCTATTTTTGGCTATTTCGTTACTGTGGTTGATGTATCCTGTCTTTCAGCCGTGAACAAGGAGTTGTTATGTCTTTGCCAAGCATCGTATTTTTAGATCGAGCGACCATCCCAGAACATATTGAGATCCCACGACCTAGCTTTCCGCACCACTGGCGTGAGTACGACCTAACTGCGCCTGGGCAGGTAATAGAAAGGTTAGCAGATGCCGATATCGTGATTAGCAATAAAGTCCTGCTTGACCAACATGTATTAGAGCAACTACCAAAATTACGGATGATCGCGGTTGCCGCAACTGGTTTTAACAACGTCGATGTGAACTACTGTGCTAATCATGATATTGCGGTTGCTAATGTACGTGGTTACGCGACGCGTTCGGTGCCCGAGCACGTGATGGCAATGTTATTCGCTTTAAGACGGAATTTATTTGGGTACCACCAAGATATTGCCGCAGGTGAGTGGCAGCGTAACCAGCAGTTTTGTTTTTTTACGCACCCAATCGGGGATATTGGTGGTAGCACGTTAGGTGTTGTTGGTAGCGGGGCACTAGGGCAAGCGACGGCGAATCTGGCTCATGCGTTAGGAATGACCGTCTTGTTTTCTGAGCGTAAAGGGGCGGCAGAATGTAGACCAGGTTATGTGTCGTTTGAGGAAGTATTAAAACGCTCCGATGCGCTGACTTTGCATTGCCCGCTCAACGATCATACTCAGAATTTAATTGGTCAAGCAGAGTTGAAACAAATGAAGTCCAACGCCATTTTGATTAATACAGGGCGTGGAGGTTTGGTGGATGAGAGCGCACTGGTGGATGCCTTAAAACAGCAAGAAATTGCAGCGGCTGGTTTTGATGTTTTTACACAAGAACCGGCTGATGAGAGCAATCCGCTGATTGCCAATATGAGTTTACCTAATTTGTTACTGACACCGCATGTTGCATGGGGCAGCGACTCATCTATCCAACGTTTAGCGGAAATCCTGATTGAGAACATTAACGCTTTCGATCGCGGAGACCGCGTTAATCGCTTAGTGTAACGCTGACTGTAAAACCAAAGATAAAAAAAGCAGACATTGACGTCTGCTTTTTGCGTTTAAATCGAATGCTCATTGCGTGAGCCCTCGAATTAAAACTCTTCTTCGTTTAGACCTTTAAGGATCTGAAAGATTTCGCGGTACGCTTTTGCTGGTTTCCCAGCTTTTTTCTCTTTCGCTGCTTGGCGAGCAAGTTGGCGTAGACGCTGACGATCCGCTTCTGGGTACATTTCCATTACGTCATCAATGGCTTTGTCACCTTCTTCCACTACGCGATCACGCAACGCTTCAAGTTTGTGGAATACCGCCGTTAATTGAGAGTGCTTATTACGAATTTTATCCAGTGCGGCTTGGATTGGCTCTGGATCTTCGTAACGCATCAATTTACCGATACGTTGCAATTGGCGACGACGCGCTTCATTTTTAAAGCGTTGCGCGTCAGCAATTGCTTCTCGCAAATCTTCGCTCAATGGAAACTTTTCTAGAACTGAAGGTTTGAGGCCGACAAGCTCCTCACCTAGCTTTTGCAGTTCTTCCATGTCTCGCTTCATCTCGGATTTACTTACCCAGATGATCTCTTCTTCTGGTTCCCATGGCGCTTTTTGATTCTTACGTGCCATTTCAGTTGCCTGTGTTTTGATTAATATTATGACTATTTTAACAAGAATCATGGGGAGAAAGCGAAATTCTTGTTATCCTATTGTTCATCAAAGACAAGATGTGAAAGACAATGGATATTAAACAGCAGGTTGCTGAGCAACGTACCGAGCTAGAGCAAGCCGTCGCAAGAGCCTTAAAGCTTGCATCGGCAAAATCTGACGCCGCCGAAGTCGCAATTACTAAAAGCACTGGTTTAAGTGTTTCAACTCGTATGGGTGAAGTAGAAAATGTCGAGTTCAACAGCGATGGTGCGCTGGGCATTACCGTTTACCGAGGTCAACGCAAAGGCAGTGCTTCCACGTCTGATTTAAGTGAAGCGGCAATCGAGCAAACCGTTATAGCGGCGCTAGATATTGCACATTACACATCTGAAGACCCATTTGCAGGCCCTGCAGCGAAAGAATACATGGTGCAAGATATCCCTGAGCTTGATCTTTTCCACCCTGACGCACCCGATCCAGACTATGCTGCCAATGTGGCGATTGCAGCAGAAAAAGAGGCGCTAAGTTATAACAGTGCAATCAAACAAAGTGATGGCGCGAGTTATGATAGTCATTACGGCGTGAAAGTGTATGGCAATAGCCATGGCTTATTAGCTAGTTATGCGTCTAGCCGCCATAGTACTAGCTGTTGTGTAATTGGCGTTGGTCAAAACGGCGAGATGGAACGTGATTACAGCTACACCGTGGCACGTCATCGTGATGACTTATGGACCCCAGAAACGGTGGGTCGTAAGGCGGCAGAGAATACGGTTAACCGCTTAGATGCGCAGCGTCTAAAAACAGGTCAATACCCAATCATGTTTGCGGCTGATGTTGCGACAGGCTTGATTGGCCATCTCGTTATGGCGATCAGCGGTGGTAACCTGTACCGAAAATCTTCTTTCTTACTTGACCATCTAGGCAAACAAGTGCTTCCTGAATGGTTCAATATCTCAGAACGTCCGCATGTATTGCGTGGTTTGGCATCAAGTCCATTCGATAGTGAAGGTGTGTACACTCAAGACCGTGAGATCATTACCGACGGTGTGCTAGCAACTTATCTGTTAACCAGTTATGCCGCACGTAAAATGAAGATGACGCCGACAGGTCACGCTGGTGGGATTCATAACTGGTACGTGAAGTCGACAGGCCAAAACTTCGAGCAAATGCTTAAAGAGCTCGGTACTGGTCTTCTAGTGACAGAGGTTATGGGACAAGGTGTGAACGTGGTAACGGGTGATTACTCTCGCGGTGCCGCAGGCTTCTGGGTTGAGAACGGCGAGATCCAATACCCAGTATCAGAAATTACCATCGCAGGTAATCTAAAAGACATGTTCACCAAGATTGTAGCGGTTGGTAGTGATATTGAAACGCGCTCACAAATCCAAACGGGCTCTATCCTACTGGATACCATGAAAGTGGCGGGTGAATAAGCTTTTCTAGCAATTCAGAATCAAAAAAGCCTGATGTGTTCATCAGGCTTTTTCGTTTTTGCTGTTAGGTAATCAGTATTGTGGCAAGCCCTAAGAAGACAGATAAACCAATCACATCCGTCACTGTTGTTAATGCCATACCACCAGCTAAAGCGGGATCGATGTTCATTTTTTTCAATAGGATTGGAATCGTTACTCCGGCAATACCTGCGACCAATAAGTTGGTCAGCATGGCGGCGGAAATGATTCCTCCGAGCATCCAGTTACCTTTCCAAGCAACAACAATACCACCAATAATCAGCGCCCACATGATGCCGTTAAGTAAGCCGATCGAGGCTTCTTTCATTAACAGTTCGCGTTTGTTTGAGTCACCGATATGACCAAGAGCAAGACCACGAATCACTAGTGCGACGGTTTGGTTACCAGCGACACCACCCATGGACGGAACAATCGTCATCAATACCGCAATGGCGGCCATTTGGTCTAATGTGGCCTCAAACATGTTAGAAACGGAAGCAGCAGCAAGGGCGGCTAATACGTTAGCGCCAAGCCAGATACTGCGTTTGCGAGCTGATTTTACAACAGGCGCGAAAGTATCTTCGTCATCGTCCATACCCGCCATACTCATCATCGAGTGTTCCGCGTCTTCACGAATAACGTCAACCACGTCATCGATGGTGATACGACCGACCAAATGCAAGTTTTCATCAACAACAGGTGCAGATACCCAATTACGGCGTTCGAACAGACTCGCAACATCTGAGTCGCTAGTATCGACGGTGATGGCCTCGTCCGCGTCTTCCATTACATCAATGATTTTTACGTCTGGCTGAGTGGTAATAAGCGTCGTGATCGGCAGTTCACCGATGAGCTTACTCTCTTCATCGATCACATACAGGGCATCCGTAGCTTCTGGAAGCTCGCCTTTCATACGTAGATAACGCAAAACTACGTCCACATCTACGTCACCACGAATTGTGATGACGTCGGTGTTCATCAGTCCACCCGCGGTGTCTTCTGGGTAGGATAGGGCGGTTTCGACCCGTAGGCGGTCAGATGAGTCCATTTGCGACAGGACTTCGCGTGACAGGTTGTCAGGCAAGCTACGCAGTACGTAAGCCACGTCATCGGTATCCATGCCTTCTGTCGCTTCTGCAAGCGCTTCTGGTGCCATTTTGGATACGAGGCTGTCTTTGACGTCTTCGTTCAGCTCGTCAAGGATTTCACCATAATCTTCAGGGTCGGTGAGTTGCCAAAGAACTTCACGGCTCTTACGTGGGGAGGCTTCTAAAAGGTGAGCGATATCCTCAGGTTCCATGTCCTGTAATTGACGACGAACATGGACGAAGCGGCCATTTTCTAGCGCTTCTGTGACTTCTTGGAGGGCTTGGTGAGCTTGGTCGAATTCAATTTGCTCTGCCATTCATTCCTCCCAATTCCTGATATTTACAATGCGTTGAATAATAACTTAATTCTAGGCGCCTTTTAATAACAACTTATGATACTAAGCAAATTTATTTATTAGGTCAGGGAAGAGAAAGATAATGGGAGGTAAGAAAAAAGCGAGTAAACTACTCGCCTTCATCAAATTTATCTTCGATCAAGTGGCAAACGGCATCCAGTGCTTCTTCCGCTTGCCCACCCGTTGCGTGGATCGTGACGTATTGTCCTTGAGCGGACTCTAGCATTAACAGGCCCATTACGCTGTCTGCTGTGGCGGTTTTGTCTTCTTCATTGTCGATGGTGATGACCGCTTCAAAGCTCTGTGCCAGTTCGACCAGTTTGACTGCTGCACGAGCATGTAAGCCAAGGCGGTTTTGAATCAATACTTTACGACTTAACTCCACGGCTACTCCTTAGCGTTTTTCTCTAGTGAGGTATGGCGAATTTGTACTTGGTGTCCTTTGTTGGCGAAGTATTCACCGATTTGCTGAGTTAAGTACACCGAGCGGTGCTTACCACCAGTACAACCGATTGCAACGGTCAGGTAGCTGCGGTTGTTTTTCTCAAGCAGAGGTAACCAATTCTCTATAAAGCTTTCAATTTGATATTTCAAACTTAACACCGATTGGTGTTGCTCTAAAAATGCGGCGATAGGAGCATCCAGACCTGTAAGCGGGCGTAGTGCTGGTTCCCAATGTGGGTTAGGTAAGAAGCGAACGTCGAATACGTAATCGGCATCGGAAGGCAGGCCGTATTTAAAACCAAAAGACTCAAATACCATAACGAGCCCTTTGCGATCTCTGCCTTCAACGCGCATACGCACGGTTTCACTCAATTCATGCAAAGACTGCCCACTACTATTTAGGACCAGATCTGCATGCGCTTTGAGTGGCGTCAAAATTTGTTTCTCACGTTCGATGGCTTGATCGAGCGAGAGGGAGGTGCCACCTAAAGATAACGGGTGAATTCGGCGTGTTTCGCTGTAGCGTTTGAGTAGCGTTTCTTTATTGGCGTCCAAGAAAAGCACGGTCACATCAAGCTCAGTTTTTAACTGTTCTAGTGTACTCGTCAGTTCTTTTAGCTTTTTAGGAATATTGCGAATATCAATGCTGACTGCAACATTCTGTTTGCTGTCAGCAACAGAATGAACAAATGCGTCCAGCAAGTTAACTGGCAGGTTATCAACACAGTAGTAACCTAAGTCTTCCAGTACACGAAGCGCAATACTTTTACCGGCACCTGAGTGCCCGCTAACAACGATTAGTCGCATGGAGTTAGTCCTGCTTATTGGTGAATCA
Organism: Vibrio sp. Vb1980; assembly: GCF_033338615.1. Classification (NCBI taxonomy): domain Bacteria; kingdom Pseudomonadati; phylum Pseudomonadota; class Gammaproteobacteria; order Vibrionales; family Vibrionaceae; genus Vibrio; species Vibrio sp. Vb1980. Next base: position 39,779 of record NZ_JAWOSZ010000018.1, on the reverse strand, counting down.
TGATGTCGTAAAGTTCTTCATCACTCTGAGCATTACGCAGTAGTTTTAATACTTGCTTATCGCTCAGACGTTCTGCCATAGAGGATAGAGTCTTGAGGTGCTCTTTGCACTGTTCTTCTGGTACAAGGAGCGCAAAAAGAAGATCGACAGGTCGATTGTCAATCGCATCAAATTCGATTGCTTCATCACATTGCAGTAAGACAGCAATGGCCTTGTCGCTTGATTGCATTCTCGCGTGAGGGATCGCAATACCGTTTCCGATACCGGTACTGCCCATTTTTTCTCTATTGAGCATGCATTCGAACAGCTCGGTAGAATCTTGGCCCGTTTGATCAGCCACGATACGGCTGATCATTTCAAGGGCGCGTTTTTTACTCGTGCAGTGGACCGCACTTTTGGTGCAGTCCAATGACAGTATTTCGCTCAGTTGCATGATTAATGACTGTTTAGTTTTTCTTTGTGCTTATTAAGTTGGCGAACCAATTTATCTACCAGCGAATCGATCGCGGCATACATATTTTCGTCATCGGCTGATGCGTGGATTTCGCCTTGATTTATGTGAAGCGTAGCTTCCGCGATTTGAGTAATTTTTTCAACTTTTAGTACAACATGCACTTGATTGATATGGTCGAAGAACCTTTCGAGCTTCTGAAACTTAGAATTTACATAGTCTTGCATTGAATCGGTAAGATCAACGTGATGGCCTTGAATATTGATTTGCATAGACTTTCCTTTTCAGTTAGTGCCTTATAATAGGCGTTTACGCTGACTTGAAGGGGCAATTCCCAAGGATTCGCGATATTTGGCTATCGTACGTCTTGCGACCTGAATCCCTTGGTCAGCCAGAAGAGCAGCAATCTTGCTATCACTCAGTGGTTTGGCAGTATTCTCTGCTGCGACCAGTTTTTTAATGAGTGCACGAATTGCTGTTGACGAACATTCTCCGCCGTTGTCAGTACTAACATGGCTAGAGAAGAAGTACTTCAATTCAAAAATACCACGTGGTGTATGCATAAATTTTTGCGTTGTTACACGAGAAATCGTGGATTCATGCATGTCCACAGCCAAAGCGACATCATTGAGTACCATTGGCTTCATGGCTTCCTCACCATACTCGAAGAAATCTTGTTGATGTTCAACAATACATCTTGCAACTTTGAGTAGCGTCTCGTTTCTACTCTCTAAGCTCTTAATTAACCATTTTGCCTCTTGCAAATTGCTGCGGATGTACTGGCTATCCGCGCTATTACCTTTGCCTAATTGAGCATATTGTTGATTTACTTTTAATTTTGGCACGCTATCCGGGTTTATAGAAACGGTCCATTTGCCATTGTCTTTAAAAACGGATACGTCTGGAATTACGTACTCGGTATCATCAGGAGTGATGCGACTACCTGGACGAGGATCTAACTGTTGGATAAGCTTTAAGACTTCACGCAGATCGGCTTCTTTCAGCTTAGTCTCTTTGATGACGAGCTTGTAGTCACGGTTGCCTAGGTGATCAATATGATCCGCAAGTATCATTTTGGCTTCAGCAAGCCATGGCGTGTCTTCTGGGAAGGTCGTCAGTTGCAGTAACAAACATTCTTGTAAGTTACGCGATGCAACGCCAAGAGGATCGAATTGTTGAATGCGTTTACGAACGGCTTCTACTTCGTCTAACTCAATCTCTTCGTTATCGAAGCTCTCATGAATTTCTTCAGGAGATAGGGTTAGGTAACCGTAGTCGTCAACAGCGTCAATAATCGCTAATGCAATCGTACGATCGGTTTCACTGAATGGTGTCAGGTCAAGCTGCCACATTAGGTAGTCATGCAATGATTCCGTGGTTTCGCCTTGGTAGACGGGCATATCATCGTCAAGAGCTAAGCCAGTGCTACCGGTATTCGCGCTGTAGACGTCATCCCAAGTGGTATCGATTTCAAGTTCAGAGCTGATCTCTGACTTCTCAATTACGTCTGAACTGTCTGGAACGTCAATGTCTGCTGGTTCGTTAGCACTGTTGCTATCAGCAGCCTCGACCGCTGATTTATCTTCACCGTTTGCTAGAGGCTCATCTTGGCCTTCTTCAACTTCCAATAATGGGTTTGAATCCAAGGCTTCTTGGATTTCCTGTTGAAGATCGAGTGTCGACAGTTGCAGTAAGCGAATCGCTTGTTGCAACTGTGGCGTCATGGCTAACTGTTGACCTAGCTTGAGTTGTAATGAAGGTTTCATTCAGTGTTACTTACCTTGTAATGCTCAGAATCTTACCGTTCCTAATATAATCATAGACGGAATTGTTCGCCGAGATAAACTTGTTTCACCTGTTCATTATTGAGAACTTCTGCCGGAGTTCCCGATGCAATTAGGTGCCCTTGGCTTACGATATAGGCTTTTTCGCATACGTCCAGTGTTTCACGCACGTTATGGTCAGTGATTAACACTCCGAGGCCGCGATCGCGTAGATGCTCGATGATTTTCTTGATGTCATTAACCGATATTGGGTCAACACCTGCGAAAGGTTCATCCAACAAAATGAATTGAGGGTTGGCTGCTAAAGCGCGAGCGATTTCCACCCTGCGTCGCTCACCCCCTGATAGTGCCATACCAGCACTGGTTCTGATGTGCTGGATGTGGAATTCTTCCAACAAATCTTCCAGTTTATCTTGGCGCTCTTCCCTCGTCATTTCTTGACGAGTTTCAAGTACGGCCATGATGTTATCTTCTACTGAAAGCTTACGGAAAATCGACGCTTCTTGCGGAAGATAGCCAATGCCAAGTCGTGAACGGCTATGCATCGGCAAAATACTGATGTCATTGTCGTCAATGGTAATGGTGCCTTCATCGCGAGGTACTAAGCCGACAATCATGTAAAACGAGGTGGTTTTACCCGCACCGTTTGGACCGAGCAGCCCAACAATCTGACCAGATTCAACTTCTAAGCTAACATCAGTGACGACTTTGCGTTTTTTGTAGCTTTTCGCCAAGTTTTTCGCACTCAGTACTGCCATATTAGTTCTCTATCTGATTGGGTTGCAAAATGGTCGTAACGCGCTCTTCCTTAGAGCTATCTGCGACTAGCTTTTGTTTACCAATTTGGTAACGAATCGAAGAACCTTTGATGGTGTTGTTGTCTTGCGCCAGCTGCGCTTGACCTTTCATGGTCAGTTCGTCTGTAGAAATACGGTAATCCAACTCCGTAGCTTGACCACTAAGTGTTTTACCATCGTCCATCAGCTGAGAAAACTTCGCAGGTTTACCAAATGCTTGAATCTGTTTAATTGCTTCGGTTTTAGGATCGCGAGTTACCACGATTCTATCAGCATCGATATTGATGCTCCCTTGCTTAAGAGATACATCGCCTTCAAAAACAACCTGGTTACTCTTCATATCCACCTGTTGGGTGTCAGAGTTTATGTAAACCGGCTGTTGAGTATCCGACTTGAGTGCCAGCGCTTGAGGCGCCGCCAATACCAGTGCCAGTAGGCTAAGGTGTAACGGTTTCATATCGACCTTGAACTTCATCTGTCAGAGTCGCAGTATGCTGTTTTAAGTTGCCTTGCATTGCGCCTCCAGTAGTTTCAAATTGTGGTCCAACCAACATCACTTGTTGGTCAGCTTTAAAATCACGATTGGTTAGATTAATGACCAATTTGTCTGTTGCCATGGTATCAAAACTCGCACCAGGCAGAAGATTTTGCATTAAGACTTTGTCATATAAAGTCAAAACTTGGTCTTCATCTAACACTGCTCTTGTGGCAGTCACCTTCCATTCAATGACGCTACCTTCACGGTAAACCATCAAAGTCGGGTTATTAAAAATAGTATCTCCACTCTTAGCATAATGGTCTAAGTTAGTGGAGCGAATGATGTAACTGCGGACACCATCTTCACCGTAGGTGATGTTTTCTAATCCAGAACCACTGAACATGGGCAGTTCAGAATCTGGTGCTACTTGAATTGCGTCGTTGCCTTTAGGGGTTAGTAGGTAATAACCGCACCACGCTACAACGAAGATCAAGAGCAAATAAATAAGGCGAGTAAAACTCATATAATGAAGGCCTATCGTTTAGCTCAGTACTTCCCTGACCATTGCCTTTATTCGTCTAATAAATGATTTAAATGTTTGTGCTGATATTACATCACGCCAGCTTTTAGTAAATCGTGCATGTTCAGTGCACCCACAATTTTTTCGTCTTTACATAAAATCAGAGCGTTAATGTTTTTATTCTGCATCAAGTTCAAACCTTCAACCGCCAGCATATCAGGGTGTGCTGTGGTTGGGTTTGTCGTCATGACCTCGCCAATTGCCGTCGTATGAATATCGATACGCTTGTCTAAGGTACGACGTAAATCACCATCGGTGAATATACCAAGCATAGCATCGTGCTCATCGACGATGGCTGTCATGCCTAACCCCTTTTCTGAAATTTCAAGCAGGGCATCGCGAATTAATGCGTCAGGAGAAACTTTAGGTAACGCTTCTCCAAAGTGCATAATATCAGACAACTTAAGTAGCAGTTTTCTCCCCAGTGCACCACCTGGGTGAGATAGGGCAAAATCTTCGGCAGAAAAACCACGAGCTTGAAGCAGAGCTACGGCTAATGCATCTCCCATCACTAATGTGGCAGTCGTACTGCTAGTTGGCGCCAGGCCTAACGGACAAGCTTCTTGAGGTACCGTAATTTGCAGGTGTAAGTCAGACAGCTTGGCCATATTTGATTCTGGCTTACCTGTCATGCTGATGATCTTAATATTCAGGCGCTTTAATACTGGAAATAGAGACAGAATTTCGTTTGATTCACCAGAGTTAGAAATTGCCAGCACAATGTCACCAGGGCTAATCATACCCAAGTCACCATGTGCGGCTTCGCCTGGATGAACGAAAAACGCCGAAGTCCCAGTGCTTGCCAGAGTGGCGGCAATCTTGTTACCAATATGGCCTGACTTGCCAATACCCATAACGACAACTTTGCCGTTGTTGGAAAGGATAAGTTCACACGCTTTTTCAAATTGATCATCAAAGTAGGTATCTAGCTCTTGCAGAGCAGCAACTTCGATATCAAGAACTTGTTTAGCAGCAGCGCGAAAATCAAATTGATTGGACATATCAGATCTCTACTTATTGATCGTGGTAATTAAGCGGTCATGTTTGCGAATAAGTACACTTGGTAACCTAAGAAGCACACAAACAAGATGGCACCTTCAATACGGTTAATACTGCGTGATTTACCCAAACACATCGCGACAAGTAACAATGAAACGCCTAACATGACCCAGAAGTCACGTCCCATCGCGTACTCACTGAGCACCGATGGATTAATGATGCCAGGAATCCCCATTACCGCCAGAATGTTAAACACATTCGAACCGATAATGTTACCGACAGCCATGTCGTCTTCACCCTTTAAAACTCCCGCAAGTGATGCGGCCAGTTCAGGCAGGCTAGTGCCAATGGCGATAATAGTTAGACCGATAACAAGGTCGCTCATACCAAAGTGTTTAGCAATAATTACCGCGTTATCAACCAGCATGCTGGCTGCCAAAGGAAGCAGTATCAAGCCAATAACCACCCACATGATTGCTTTAGGGTTACTGACGCCTTCAGGGATCTCTGACTCTTGGTCATCAAGAAAAACATCACCTGATTTTTGCTCTTTGCGGCTGATTTGCAACATAGCAAATAAAAATGCCCCAAAGAGTACAAACAATAAGACACCCTCATAAAAACCGAGATGGCTATTCCAAAGCAGAATACCAGCGAGTACGGTTACGGCTATCATGAGTGGAAGTTCTCGGCGGATGACGGCGGAGCTAATCGACAAAGGCTTGATCAGCGCTGTAATACCTAGGATTAACGCAATGTTCGCTATGTTTGAGCCTAATACGTTACCCACCGCTGTATCTGTTTTGCCATCCCAAGCAGCGGTTGCAGATACCATCATCTCAGGGGCGGATGAGCCCATCGCGAGGATTGTCATGCCGATGACAAGCGGGGAAATACCGACGTTGCGGGCTATCGCTGCAGAGCCAAAAACAAGTTTATCTGCACTCCAAACAAGCAAAACAAGACCGACTATAAGCAACGCAACGGCTTCGAGCATGAGAATTCCTAAGTATTAAATAAGTAAAATGAATAACCGCTAATTTTGACCTTTTGCGGCCTAAAATGGAAGATAAACGAAGAATAAATTAAAGGTTAGTAACGAAAATGTATGTAAATCTCACTCATTTAAATGAGCAATTCTGGTCTAGGATTTAAACACTTCGTGCTAATTCGGTCATAAACCATGAGAAATTGCAGGGATATACTCGACTTTATTTAATTGAACAGTGCTTTAAATTCAACGCCAATGTGCTTATGATTGCAGCCTAATAAATGTACCGACGTTACTTTATTAAACGTAGAATTCAACTCCGATGAGTATCTGCTTGATGATTCCGTGAGTTGCAACGCTCCTACAGTAGAAGAGATGATATGTCGAACAACGATTTAGTCACCGTGAACAACCTCACTTTTTCACGGGGAGAACGCATGATCTTTGATGATATTGATCTGCATGTTCCTGAGGGCAAAGTGACGGCCATTATGGGACCATCGGGAATTGGTAAAACAACACTGCTGCGTTTGATTGGTGGTCAGTTGTATCCCGAGCAAGGAGAGATCTGGTTTGATGGCGACAATATTCCCTCTCTCTCGCGTAAAAAACTCTACCACGCTCGAAAGAAAATGAGCATGTTGTTCCAGTCAGGGGCTTTATTCACTGATTTGAATGTTTTTGATAATGTCGCCTTTCCATTAAGAGAGCATACCGATTTATCGGAAGATTTGATTCGCACCATGGTGTTACTCAAGCTCGAAGCTGTCGGTCTGCGCGGCGCGGCGCAATTAATGCCGAGTGAGCTTTCAGGTGGTATGGCAAGACGCGCTGCTTTGGCTCGTGCAATCGCACTTGACCCTGACTTGATCATGTACGATGAGCCGTTTGTGGGGCAAGACCCAATCACTATGGGCGTTTTGGTTGAGCTAATTAGCAATCTAAACCAAGCGTTAGGTTTGACCTCTATTGTGGTTTCTCACGACGTACCTGAAGTCATGAGTATTGCTGACTGGGTATACCTGATGGCCGATGGAAAAATCATCGCCTATGGTACGCCAGAAGAGCTGACTCAAAACTCTGATCCTCGTGTCCAGCAGTTCTTACAAGGTGATGCCGACGGTCCTGTACCGTTTCGTTTCCCTTCTCAAAGTATCGAAAAGGACTTATTTGATGGTCGATAACTTCATTCACTTTGTCGCCTCGTTGGGTCGACGCACGCTTTCTATTTGCGGAGCATTTGGTCGTGCGACTTTCATGTTGATTGGGGCGCTATTTTCTAAGCCACAACCGATCAGAAGCTTTCCTCTGCTTGTTAAGCAACTTTATTCTGTTGGTGTTCAGTCGCTGGCGATCATCGTCGTATCTGGTCTGTTCATTGGAATGGTTTTGAGTCTACAAGGCTATGTTGTGTTGGTGGATTACGGCGCAGAAGGCAGTTTGGGGCAAATGGTAGCGCTTTCGTTACTCCGTGAATTAGGACCCGTTGTTACTGCACTTTTGTTTGCTGGTCGTGCCGGTTCTGCGTTAACCGCAGAGATAGGTCTAATGAAAGCAACGGAACAACTGTCTAGCCTTGAAATGATGGCGGTAGACCCATTGAAACGAGTGATTGCACCACGGTTTTGGGCTGGGGTTATCTCAATGCCTTTACTGGCTATGATTTTCATGGCTGTGGGAATTTGGGGCGCTCAGCTTGTTGGTGTTGACTGGAAAGGCGTTGATTACGGCAGTTTTTGGTCAGCGATGCAGTCCTCTGTTGAGCTAGGACAAGACATTGGTAACAGTATGATCAAATGTTTTGCGTTTGCAATTACGGTTACTTGGGTCGCTCTATTTAACGGTTATGATGCTATTCCAACATCGGAAGGGATCAGCCGAGCAACTACGCGCACTGTTGTGCATTCTTCTTTAGCAGTACTAGGATTAGACTTTGTACTGACCGCATTGATGTTTGGGAATTAATCATGCAACAAACACGTAAAACTGAATTATGGGTTGGCAGCTTTGTATTAGCGGGAATTTGCGCGATTCTTGTGATGATTTTTCAAGTTGCTGACGTAAAAAGCATTGGCTCTGGTGATACTTATACCCTCAAAGCCGAGTTCGATAATATTGGCAGTTTAAAAGTTCGTTCGCCCGTAAAAGTGGGGGGCGTTGTGATTGGTCGAGTAAGTAGTATTTCGCTTAACCCAGACAACTTATTGCCAGTTGTAACACTATCTATCAATAGCAAATACAATCAGTTCCCAGAAACGTCGAGCGTACAAATTTTGACATCTGGCCTGATTGGTGAGCAATACATTGGTTTAGTACCTGGCTTCGTTTTTGATGATGAAGTCATGCTGGTGGATGGTGATACCATCGAAGACACCAAATCGGCGCTTGTGCTTGAAGACTTAATTGGTCAAGTACTATACAGCGTAGGTGGTTCAGACGACTCAAGTAAGGAATAACTATGTTAGCGAGATTACTACTTTCAGTTTGTGCTGTGTTTAGCGTCTTTGGAACAACAGCAGCAGAGGTGGATAAAACTGAACCTTATAAGATGATGAAGCAGGTAGCTGAAGTCACGTTCGAAAGATTGAAAGCCGAACAGCCGAAAATCAAACAAGATCCAAATTTACTTAAAGTGATCGTTGAAGAAGAGCTAATGCCTTACGTCAACTACCGCTATGCAGGGTTAAAACTTCTTGGTCCAAACTTAAAAGGTGCTAAGCGTGAAGATGTACTTGAGTTTATCGATGCATTTCGTGCGTACCTAATTGCGTCTTATGCACAAGTGTTGACGCAATACTCTGACCAAAAAATTGAGTTTGGTCCTGAGCCTAGCATTGATGACTCTAAGCGTATTACAAGCATTAAAGTTGATATCATCGATACTCCGCGTCCAAACATCAAACTTGAGTTTAAACTGCGTAAAGACAACCAGTCTGGTGAGTGGGAAGCATTCGATATGATTGCAGAGGGCATTAGTTTGCTTTCTAGTAAACAATCCGAATGGAACAGTAAAATTCGTCAAGAAGGTATTCTATCTGTTGCTAAAGACCTAGAAAAATTGGCCGCAGAACCGATCCGCTTCGAGGCGAAGAAATAATGGCCCAGACTCCCGCTCAGTGGCAATTGGATCAAAACATTCTTAAGCTAACAGGGGCACTTGATAGAGATACAGTGCCTTCATTGTGGGCGTATGCACAGCAATGGCAACCTGCTCAATCGGAGCTGGAATGCTCGCTAAAAGAGATAGAGCGCGTCGACTCTGCAGGAATGGTGATGTTAATCCACTTATTAGAGCATGCAAAAAAGCAAAACTGTCATATAATGCTCAGTTTCGTGCCGGCGCAACTGCGCACTTTGTTTCAACTGAGCAATGTTGAATCTTTAGTGGCCAAACACATACAGAATTATCAGGGGTAAATTGTGGATAGCGCAAAAGTACAACAGTTATTAGAAGAAGCACTAAACCTTCAAGAAGTGCATGTGAAAGGTGAAGGTAGCCACTATGAAGTGGTTGCTGTTGATGCTTGTTTCGATGGAATGAGCCGCGTTAAGAAGCAGCAGCTAATTTATGCTCCTCTGATGGAATACATCCAGCGTAACGACATTCACGCATTATCAATCAAAGCGTTCACACCAGAAGAGTGGGCTCGTGATAAGAAATTGATGTCGCTTTAAGGTTTATTGATGGAAAAGTTTCGAGTTATTGGGTCAGATAAACCACTAGTTGGTGAAGTGACCATTTCAGGTGCAAAAAACGCAGCACTGCCGATTTTATTTGCGTCTATCTTGGCGGAAGAGCCAGTAGAAGTGGCAAACGTACCACACCTTCGTGATATCGATACAACCATGGAATTGCTTAAGCGTTTAGGCGCGAAAGTAAGCCGCAATGGCTCTGTTCATGTTGATCCAAGCAGTATTACAGAATACTGTGCGCCTTATGACTTGGTGAAAACCATGCGTGCTTCTATTTGGGCTTTGGGTCCTTTGGTGGCGCGCTTTGGTCAAGGTCAGGTTTCTTTACCAGGCGGTTGTGCTATTGGCGCTCGTCCTGTGGATCTGCATATTTCTGGTTTAGAGCAGCTTGGCGCAACCATTACATTAGAAGATGGTTATGTGAAAGCAGAAGTGGATGGTCGTCTAAAAGGCGCGCACATCGTGATGGATAAAGTCAGCGTAGGCGCGACGATCACCATCATGTGTGCCGCTGCGCTGGCGGAAGGCACAACAACACTAGATAACGCTGCGCGTGAGCCTGAAATCGTCGATACCGCTGATTTCCTAAATAAGCTTGGCGCAAAAATCTCTGGCGCTGGCACAGATACCATTACGATTGAAGGTGTTGAGCGCCTAGGCGGTTGTAAACACAACGTGGTTGCTGACCGTATTGAGACGGGAACATTCCTTGTCGCAGCAGCAGTATCTGGCGGTAAAGTGGTATGTCGCAACACTAATGCTCATTTGCTTGAAGCGGTTCTCGCCAAGCTGGAAGAAGCTGGCGCGCTTGTCGAAACGGGTGAAGATTGGATCTCCGTTGATATGACCGACCGCGAGCTAAAAGCGGTAAGTGTACGTACTGCGCCACATCCTGGTTTCCCGACGGATATGCAAGCTCAATTTACGCTACTGAACATGATGGCGAAAGGTGGCGGCGTAATCACTGAGACTATCTTTGAAAACCGCTTTATGCACGTACCAGAACTCATGCGTATGGGCGCTAAAGCTGAGATCGAAGGCAATACGGTTATCTGTGGTGATGTTGAGTCACTCAGCGGTGCGCAAGTGATGGCAACCGATCTACGAGCTTCGGCTAGTTTGGTTATTGCAGGTTGCATTGCTAAAGGCGAAACCGTCGTTGATCGTATTTACCATATCGACCGTGGTTACGACAAAATCGAAAATAAACTGGCTGCACTTGGCGCAAATATTGAGCGAGTGAGCTAGGCAAGTTAAACTGCACCGCAGGTAACTTGGATATCAAGAGAGCCGAAACCTGAGTTTCGGCTTTTTTATATCACTCTCATGACCATATTTTCCCTTTATGGAAAGAGAGATATTAATAGCTGTATCTGGCAAAAGCCGGTTCCTGGAGAACAAGAATGATTGCACTGTTACGTGTATTTGCTGTCGCTATCTTTGCGATTGTTATGTTTATTGGTGGTTGTGGTTACTGCCTATTAAGCCCTAGAAACCCTAAGCACGTTTTCACTTTTGGCCGTTTGTTTGCCAAGATGTCTCGTGTGTTTGGGATTAAGTTAGAGTTGCGTATCCCTGAAGATGCGTATTCACGCGGCCAACATGTTTACATTGCTAACCACCAGAACAACTGGGACATGTTTACTGTTTCTGCGGCTGTGACTCCGAAAGTTGTGACAGTAGGTAAAAAGAGCTTGGCTTGGATGCCACTGTTTGGTCAGCTTTACTGGCTTACGGGTAACATTCTGATTGACCGAGCGAATCGTTCTAAAGCAAAAGGTACTATCGATCAGGTCGTGAGCAGCATGAAAGAAAGTGATGTTTCGGTGTGGATGTTCCCAGAAGGCACGCGTTCTCGTGGGCGTGGTTTGCTTCCATTCAAAACAGGTGCTTTTCATGCGGCAATTGGTGCAGGTGTGCCAATCATTCCTATCGTATGTAGCTCGACGAATAAAATTAAGCTGAACCGTTGGAACAATGGTCATGTGATTGTTGAAATGCTACCTCCAATCAGCACTGAAGGCTATGGTAAAGAGGGCATTCGCGAGTTAGCGAATATCTGTCGTGAACAGATGAAAGAGAAGCTTGAATCGTTAGATGAAGAAGTCAAACAGCGCAACGCTGCTTAAGTTTTACTGCGATATCATCACGAAAAGACAATAAAAAGCGGGTAGCCTGAGCTACCCGTTTTTTTATGTTTGTCAGCAAGTGCAATTATTTGCGAACAGCGATTGCTTCAATCTCGATGCCAACATCTTTTGGTAGGCGAGCCACTTCTACACAAGAGCGTGCAGGGTAGTTTGCTACGCCGTGCTCATCAAAGAACTTGCCGTAAACTTCGTTCACTGTGCCAAAGTCATTTAGGTCTTTAACAAAAACCGTTAGCTTTACAATATCAGATACTTTAAGACCTGAAGATTCAACTACAGCCTTTACGTTTTCTAGAGACTGACGAGCTTGTTCTGCGATATCAGCAGACACTTCACCTGTCGCTGGGTTTACTGGGATTTGGCCTGAAGTAAGAACCATGTTACCTAGATCTACGCCTTGAACGTAAGGACCGATTGCTGCTGGTGCAGACTCAGTGTGAAGTACTTTCGTCATTTGATTTTTTCCATCAGTTGTAGGGAATAAAGATTCTCAGTTTGCCTCTAAACCCTCGGTAGGTAAAGAGCAAAATACCCTGACATTGCAGGGTATTTTAAACGTATCACAGCCTAGTCGTGCGGCGTGTTTATCGCTCGGTTACGATCTCGCGTGAGAACACTTTCTCGCAGTATTTACACTTTAGGCGGATTTCTTGTTTCTTCTCGAACACGCTAAAGCTGCTTTCTACTGGTTCATTATGAGAAATACAGTTTGAATTCGGGCATTCAAATACATCATTGATGCGCTCAGGAAGCTCTAACGCGAGCTTTTTCACCACTTCATAATTCTCGATTTGATTCACGGTCGCGTGAGGAGCATACAACGCTAGCTTGCTCGCTTGCTCTTCATTGATAAACACATTTTCGATTTTGAGTAGATCTTTATGACCGAGTGCTGATGATGGCAAGTTCAGTCCAATCGTTACGCGTTGTGATGAATTGTGCATATCGAACAGTCTTAATACTTTGATGCCGATTTGCGCAGGGATGTGGTCGATGACCGTACCATTTTTGATTGCTTCTACCTGCAATTGAGTTTCTTTAGCCATGATTTTTCCCCTCGATTACAGCGTTTCGTTTAGAACAAGCGCCAGCAGTGCTTGGCGAGCATACACGCCATTTTGAGCTTGCTGGAAGAAGTAGGCATGAGGCGTTTTATCAACATCAGTTGTGATTTCATCCACACGTGGTAGTGGGTGCAGCACTTTCAAGTTCTCACGCGCGCCTTCTAGTAGTGCCGCTGTTAGGATGTAAGCCGACTTAATATGTGCGTATTCCGATTCGTCAAAACGTTCTTTCTGTACGCGTGTCATGTACAGAATATCCAGTTCAGGAATCACACTTTCCATGTCTGTGTGTAGGCTATATTGAATGCCAGCTTCATCTAGTTCTTCGCAGATGTAATCTGGCATTGCCAGCGCATCTGGTGCAACAAAGAAGAAGCGGATGTTGTTAAACTTTGCTAAGGCTTGAGTCAGTGAGTGCACTGTGCGGCCATATTTTAGATCACCTACGAATGCGACGTTCAGGTTGTCTAGACGCCCTTGTGTTTCCGCGATGGTGTATAGGTCGAGTAGCGTTTGAGTTGGGTGTTGGTTTGCACCGTCGCCCGCGTTGATCACTGGCACGCCATTTGAAAATTCAGAGGCCAAGCGAGCGGCGCCTTCTTGTGGATGACGCATCACAAAGGCATCGACGTAAGAAGAGATGACTTGTACTGAATCTGCGAGTGTTTCGCCTTTTTTCGCCAGAGAGGTATTACCATCATTATCAAAGCCAATCACGTCACCACCAATGCGCTGAATCGCTGTTTCAAACGATAAACGTGTACGTGTTGATGGTTCAAAGAAACAACTTGCAACGACTTTGTTTTTAATCAGTTCTGGTCGAGGTGCTTTTTTAAGGCTACCTGCTGTTTCTACGATAAGTTCCAGTTCTTCGCGTGAAAGCTCTGGAATAGAGATGATGTGCTTCTGGTAAAGCGAGTTCGCCATGATCTTCTTCCCTATAACATTGATGACTACATCCAAATAACCGAAAGGAATTTTGGACATAAAAAAACCTCCCCAATGGGGAGGTTTTAAAATTCAATAGAATTAACGAAAATAACACCACGTAAGCGTAGTCGCTTAGCGAGAGCAAATCGCGTTTTTACGTCAGCAATCAGCGTGGTCATTTCTTAATCCTCAGACAAATTGCCGAGCATTATACGCTTAACTTTCGTGAGCGCAAGCGATTACATCATGGTTTTTATCGGCTGTTTTTGCGCGCTGGTTTAGCTTCCTAGCGTCGCAACCATCACGGCTTTGATGGTATGCATACGGTTTTCAGCTTCGTCGAATACGATGGAGTATTCCGATTCAAATACCTCTTCTGTTACTTCAAGGCCTTTCATACCGTATTTTTCAGCGACTTCTTTGCCGACGGTGGTTTCATCATTGTGGAAAGCTGGAAGGCAGTGCATGAATTTCACATGTGGATTACCCGTTTGCTTAATCACGTTCATATTGATTTGATAAGGTGTCATTAACGCTACACGCTCATCCCATGCCTCGGCAGACTCACCCATAGACACCCAAACGTCGGTGTATAGGAAGTCACAACCTTTCACACCTTCCTCAACGCTTTCTGTTAACGTGATTTTTGCACCGGTTTGTTGCGCGATAGTTTGACAAGTTGCCACGAGATCTTCTTCAGGCCAGAACGCTTTTGGCGCGACAAGGCGAATATCCATGCCCATTTTCGCTGCGCCCACCATAAGTGAGTTACCCATGTTGTTGCGCGCATCACCTAGGTAAGCGAAGGTTACTTCATGTAGCTGTTTACCACGGCCGTGCTCTTGCATGGTCAGGAAGTCAGCAAGGATCTGGGTTGGGTGGAACTCATCCGTTAAACCATTCCACACTGGAACACCAGCATAAGTACCAAGCTCTTCAACAATGGATTGGCCAAAGCCTCGGTATTCAATCCCGTCATACATACGACCAAGGACGCGAGCGGTGTCTTTCATCGATTCCTTATGACCGATCTGCGAGCCAGAAGGGCCGATGTAAGAGACTTGAGCACCTTGGTCAAAGGCAGCGACTTCAAACGCACATCGGGTACGAGTCGAAGATTTCTCAAAGATTAGTGCGATGTTTTTACCTTGAAGTGTCTTCTGCTCTGTTCCTGCATATTTAGCTTTTTTCAGCTCTGCAGACAGTTCGAGCAAAAACTGGATTTCTTTGGTTGAGAAGTCCAATAGCTTCAAAAAGTTGCGGTTACGTAAATTGAAAGCCATAGCTCGTCCCTTAGTACATGTGATTAGATTAATAGAATTCATTAAAACATATAAATGCTTTTATTGTGAATAATTATTTTTAATTAAAGCTAAAAAAGGTTGATGTATTCACATCAACCTTAGTTTTGATTCACCTAATGTAAAGGGACGAGTAAGTTATATATCGTCTCGTTCTATTGGACAGCTCATACAGCGAGCGCCACCGCGACCACGACCAAGCTCGTTACCAGGTACTGTCAGTACTTTGATGCCAGCTTTATCGTATTTTTCGTTGGTGTATACGTTGCGTTCGTAACCAATTACTACGCCCGGTTTTACAGTTAGAACGTTATTGGCGTCATTCCATTGTTCGCGTTCCGCTTCATAGCTGTCGCCACCAGTGGTGATGATTTTCAGCTGATCTAAGCCAAGAGCGGACTCAATCGCGTGCAGATAGTTATGTGAGGCTTCAACATGCATTTCACCGTTGCCTTTTGGTGTTAAGCGCCATGTGTCGAGATCTTTGCGCATGATCTCAGGGTAGACAGAGAAAGTATCTACATCCATATGGGTCATCACGGTGTCTAAATGCATACATGAGCGGTGTTTAGGCAGATCAATTGCAATCACTTCGGTCGCTTGGCCTGCTTTAAATAGGCTCGCTGCAAGGTTCTCTACACCTTGCGCAGTCGTACGCTCAGACATACCGATAAGAACTGCACCTTTACCAATAACCAACACATCACCGCCTTCGACATTCGCGTTATCATAATGCAGATCATCGTCACCGAAGTATTTGATAAAATCTTGGCCAGCAAAAATTGGGTGGCAACGATAAATCGCACGTAGGTGGTTTGTTTCACGTTGACGTGCAGGCATCATCATCGGATTAAGAGAAACGCCGCCATAAACCCAACACGAGGTATCACGCGTAAATAGGTGGTTAGGTAGCGGCTCAATAACAAAGTCGAGAGGACGCTTCATTTTTGGAAGCATAGAAGATGAGGAGATCGGTAGCTCTGAGTAAGCTAAGCCACCTAAAAAGATGCAGGCAAGATGTTCATCATCCATTTCTGAAAAGTATTGGCGTAGGTCTCGCGCAAATGTTGGCCCGTAGCGAAAGTCAGAAATCTGAGTGTTCAGCAGCCATTGTTTTGCTTCTGGAACGGCGAGGGTTTCGACCAGTAAATCGTGGAGGAGAAGCACTTCAACGTCTTGCTCGCGCAGCGTACGTGCGAATGCATCGTGCTCTTCACCTGCCGCTTCTACAGCAAGAACGTCATCAAATAGCAACTCATGACAGTTTGACGGAGTTAAGTGGGTTAGGGCGCGTTCAGGGCGATTTAATAGAACTCGTCGAAGTTGACCAACTTCTGATCCAACGTACAGCTTGCTCATTTTGTATCCTTACAAATTTTCCAGCCATTAGTTATGACAAGCTTCCTAGAAAGATGCAAGTTATCAAGCTTTGTTTATATTCTGGTGTTTCTGGTTTTGTGAGTTTTTTATTTTTATTTTTATTCTTATGAAATTTATTATTAGATATAAATGCTATTTTACTAAAATTAGAGTGCGTGCGTTTTTATTCTAATTTTCCCGTTGAGAAAGAATACACGCACAGTGCATAAAACGTGCATTTTTATTCTAAATTATGCATTATTAAAGTGAATTTATTCGTTATGCTTCTTCGTTTTACACGTGAGTGTATTCAAGAAAGCATCATAAACACGCATAGAAAGAGAAAATAACCACATTAAGTGTCAATTAGGATGTTCTGAATATTAAAAAATGCCATTCTTTGTTAATTTTTTGTTTCTTTGTGTGGTCGGTTTAATATTTAGATTCAAATAACCGATAAGAATCGCAGTGGTATGATGTTTGTTTGTGGCTTTTCATCGCAATCCATGCCATATTTCACCGGATCAGCATACTCAGTATCGGGTATTGTGTTTCCATCAAGTAACTAATCTGGAGCCAAAACATGTCTCACGAAGATGAATATCTATCAGTAGAAGAATTAATTGAGATTCAAAAGGAAGAGACTCGCGATATCATTGCAGCATTGCTAGAAGATGGCAGCGATCCAGATTCGCTATACGAAATTGAGCACCACCTGTTTGCCGAAGATTTTGACACGCTAGAAAAAGCGGTAGTTGAAGCATTCAAGATGGGCTTTGAAGTTCTTGAAGCAGAAGAAACTGAAGATGAAGATGGTAACAAGTTGCTTTGCTGTGATGCGACTATGGAGTCCGCACTAGACGCAGAAGCGATTGATGCGCAAGTTGAAAAATTGATTCACTTGGCAGAAAAATACGACATCATCTATGACGGTTGGGGTACGTACTACGAAGGCGAAGATGCGCTTTACCCTGAAGAAGATGAAGACGACGAGTAATCAAAGCTCACTACTTTTGGAAAAACCAGCGTTTAACGCTGGTTTTTTTATTCCTTGAAAAACTGACGAATGTGGAGGCGATAAATAATTCACATTGAGTTTATAGGGGATTTCTCCCTATAATGCGTGAAAATTGATCTAGCTCAAGGTGTATATGCAACTCTCACTCGCCGGTTTATGGCAAGTCTCTCCACTGACGGACCTTTCTATCCCACAGGATGACATTACTTTCCCTGCTCCTTTGAGTCAGGTATTGCCAGCTGAACTGACAGAAGAAGCAATTCGTCAGCAAGAGTGGCACCTGATGCATGACATTGAAGTGGATGAATCCATGATGGCATTCCCAGCGGTAGAAATGGTGTTGGGTGGTGTGGATTACCATGCAGAAGTGCGTTTGAACGGAGTAGCATTGTTTGACTGTGACGGTTCTCAAAATGTCTACAAGAAAGACATTCGCCCGTTCATGCAGATGGGGCGCAACCGTTTTGAGATCCTATTCCTTGAGGAAGAAGAAGATCTTCTGTTGGATGAGGATAAACCGGAGTTGTGTTCACTTGCAGATCATGAATACCAAAAGAGTGACGAGCGCTTAGGGGTATGGCAAGAGCCGTATCTGCAGTTTATTCGCAATGTGCGTTTAGACCGCGTGGCTACTGAACAGATTTGGCACCACGGTGGTGGTTGTGAGTTTAAGGTGGATTTGTACTACCAAACTTTTGCGCCGGGTTTAGTATCGGCATCGGTTAAGTTCAATGGCATGACTTACCATATTCCTATTGATGTCCGAGCGGAGCATGCGAGCGCTTTATTCCAGATCGAAGCGCCAAAGTATGCCGATCTTACTGATCCTGATCCAAGTGATCTCTACCAGTTGTCTGTTGAGTTGGATGGGCAGCACCAAAACTTCACTGTTGCCTTGAGCCAGGAGCTTTGTGTTACCCATGTTGTGCTTTAACGTCTAATAATATTATCTATTACAGCATCTTAATCATTACGACTTCACATGCATCATGCCCTGTTTGTCCAAGCGGGGCATCGAGATGCTCAAAGCCTAGCTTTTCATACAAGCTTACCGCTTCTCTCAGACATTCAGTTGTCTCTAAATAGCACTGCTGATACCCAAATTGTTTCGCCAATTGTAAGCTCAATGCGACGATGCGTTTGGCTAAACCGTGTCCTCGTGTTTGAGGTAAGAAGTACATCTTTTGTAGTTCACACACATTTGGCTCGCCCGCTAAAGGGGCAAAGCCACCGCCACCAACGATCTCTCCGCGATGTTCAATGACCCAATAGGCGGCCCCGCATTGATTGTAAACCGAATACATATCATCAAGCGTTGGATCGGCCACACCATAACCTTTGTCTGCGGTTAAGCCGTATTCTGCAGAGACTTTACGAATCACATCTGCGACTTGCGGGTTGTCTGCTTTAGTAAGAGGTCGAAGAACGTATTCCTCAGACTGACACACTTTTGTTAGCCCTTTTAGGTAAGTCTCTAGACCAAGTTTGAGTTGCTCTTGCTCGCTGTCATCGAGTTGGGTAAGCAGTTGTTCAAAGAAGTGGTTTTGCTGTTGGTCCAGTTGTGATAACGCCTGTTGGCCTTGCTCTGTAATCGCTACGAGTTGACTACGTTTGTCTTTTGGGTTTTCGATGCTCTCGACCAAACCTAATTTAATCAAACCAGTAACGGTTCGGCTCGCGTTGGACTTGTCGACATTAAGCTGCTGTGCCAGCTGATTGATGGTCAATGGCTGCAATTGGATTTCACCCAATGCGTGCGCTTGCACTGGAGTGAGAGCGACATCGCTGCATTGTTTATCAAGCATACCAAGCAATCGGACGGCTTGACGGGAGTAGTGTCGAAGTTGACGAGCGTTCATTATCACTTACCTCTAAAAATAAAGTTGCGCACCGCAATTAAATTAATTGCGGTGCGCAACCTTGTCAATGGTAAATGTCATTTTTCTCGTTAGGAGACGTAGTGAGCCTCCATGTTTAAGCGTGGTGATGTAAACAAAACTGCGGTGCTGGAGCTTTTTCTGATGATTTACGCATCCATACTTTCTCGTGGAAGTAGTAAGCCACCGTGTTCAAACTCGGCTCTAGCATCGCCATTACGCCGCCGACGAATGCATCACCTGTTAGTAAGTAAACCACGGTAAAAGCGACGCTGAAGTGCACGGTCGCAAAGCTTGCGGTTTTTAATTTGGTCATCCACTGACGAGCTTTAAGTGCTGGGACTTTTGCCCATGCCTTTTCATGAAAGTAGAAGGCTACGGTGTTCACTGAAGGCTCAATCATGGCAATTAAACTACCAATTAGAATGTCGCCTGTGAGTACGTAAGCGACACTAAATGCGATAGTAAAATGCAGTGCTGCGAAAGTTAGTGTCTTTTTCATGATAATTACTCAATCGTGTTTGTTTCGATGAGTTCATTATCGATAATAATTCTCATTAATGATAATGGGTAATGAGTATTGTTGTGATAGGGGGAAGCTATTGATGATGGTTTTGGTGAAATGTATACAAAAAAGGTTGGCCATGATGACCAACCTTTTGAACCAAAAGTGAGAAGTGTTAATTCTTCTCTTTCACTGAGGCTTAAAGCGCAGCGATCGTTGTCTTCTGCTCTTCTAGCTTAGCTAGCGTTTCTTTGTAGCCTTCAAGCTTCTCACGCTCTTTAGCAACAACTGCTTCAGGTGCTTTCGCTACGAAGCCTTCGTTACCTAGTTTGCCTTCGATACGCTTGATTTCGCCGTGAGTTTTCTTGATTTCGCCATCTAGACGAGCAAGCTCAGCATCTTTGTCGATCAGACCTGCCATTGGGATCATCAACTCAGACTTACCAACCAGTGCTGTCGCACATGCAGGAGTTTGTTCGCCAGTTTCAAGCACGCGTACTGCTTCTAGCTTCGCTAGTGACATCAGTACTTGCTTGCTTGCTTCTAGACGAGAGGCATCTTCTGCATTTGCTGCTTTCAGCATAACGTCAAGCGGCTTACCAGGGTTGATGTCGTATTCAGCACGTAGGTTGCGGATGCTAGTGATGAACGCTTTCACCCACTCGATGTCGTCTAGCGCTTCTTGGTGGAAGTTCGCTTCGTCAAACTGAGGCAGAGTTTGTAGCATGATTGTCTCGCCCTCAACACCGTCAACTAGTGGCTTGATGCTTTGCCAGATAGTTTCTGTGATGTAAGGAATCACAGGGTGAGCTAGACGTAGCGTCTTCTCAAGTACCGTGATTAGTGTACGGCGAGTACCACGCTGTTGCGCTTCAGTACCTTTCCATAGAACGGGTTTAGTTAGCTCTAGGTACCAGTCACAGAATTGGTTCCAGATGAATTCGTAAAGTGTGTTCGCAGCCATATCTAGACGGAAGTTGTCGATATGGTTGTTGAACGCTTTCGCTGCTAGTTCAAACTGAGACTCGATCCATTTGTCTGCTAGTGAGTATTCAATCTCACCACCGTTGAAGCCACAATCTTGCTCTTCTGTGTTCATCATTACGTAACGGCTTGCGTTCCATAGTTTGTTACAGAAGTTACGGTAACCTTCAAGACGCTTCATATCCCAGTTGATATCGCGACCTGTTGATGCCATTGCTGCAAGAGTGAAACGCAGTGCGTCTGTACCGTATGCTTCGATACCGTTTTCAAACGTCTTACGAGTGTTCTTCTCGATCTTCTTCGCTAGTTGAGGCTGCATCATGTTGCCACAACGCTTCTCTACGAGAGACTCTAGGTCGATACCATCGATCATGTCGATTGGGTCAAGTACGTTACCTTTCGACTTGGACATCTTGTCGCCGTTTTCGTCACGGATTAGACCAGTAACGTAAACCGTCTTAAATGGTACTTGTGGTTTGCCGTTTTCGTCTTTCACGAAGTGCATGGTCATCATGATCATGCGCGCAACCCAGAAGAAGATGATGTCGAAACCAGTTACTAGTACGTCTGAAGGGTGGAATACTTTCAGATCGTCAGTTTGCTCTGGCCAACCTTGAGTACCGAACGTCCATAGTGCAGAAGAGAACCACGTATCCAGTACGTCTTCGTCTTGGTGAAGTTCAATGACTGACTCTAGGTTGTTGTTCTTGCGAACTTCTTCTTCAGTGCGACCTACGTAAACATTACCTTGGTTGTCGTACCAAGCTGGGATGCGGTGACCCCACCATAGCTGACGAGAGATACACCAGTCTTGAACGTCACGCATCCAAGAGAAGTACATGTTTTCGTATTGCTTAGGAACGAATTGGATGTCGCCGTTTTCTACTGCTTCAACTGCGGTTTTCGCTAGAGGCGCAGTACGTACGTACCATTGGTCAGTTAGCATTGGTTCGATAACAACGCCACCACGGTCGCCGTAAGGAACTTGTAGATCGTGATCTTTCACTTCTTCAAGTAGACCTAGCTCGTCGAATTCAGCAACGATAGCTTTACGAGCGGCAAAACGCTCCATACCGTGGTATTTAGCTGGTAGCTCAGTGCTGTAAGCGTCGCTTGCTTCGCCGTTAGTGTTGAATACTTCTGCTGAGTCGCGGATGTTCGCGTCGAAAGTCAGAATGTTGATCATTGGTAGCTGGTGGCGCTTACCTACTTCGTAGTCGTTGAAGTCGTGCGCAGGTGTGATTTTCACACAGCCAGTACCTTTTTCCATATCTGCGTGCTCATCGCCCACGATTGGGATGCGACGATCAACGATAGGAAGGATGATTTCTTTACCGATAAGATCTTTGTAACGTGGATCTTCTGGGTTAACTGCAACACCCGTATCGCCTAGCACGGTCTCTGGACGAGTCGTTGCAACAACGATGTAGTCTTTGCCATCCGCTGTTTTAGCGCCATCTGCTAGTGGGTAGCGGAAGTGCCACATGTGGCCTTTAGTGTCTTTGTTCTCTACTTCTAGATCTGAAATCGCTGTGTGTAGCTTTGGATCCCAGTTAACTAGACGCTTACCGCGGTAGATTAGATCGTCTTCGTATAGACGTACGAAGACTTCTTGAACGGCGTTAGATAGACCATCGTCCATCGTAAAGCGTTCACGATCCCAGTCTACAGATGCGCCAAGACGACGAAGCTGCTTAGTGATAGTGCCGCCAGATTCGCCTTTCCATTCCCAGATTTTGTCGATGAAAGCTTCACGACCGTAATCGTGTTTTGTTTTGCCTTCTTCTGCAGCGATCTTACGCTCAACAACCATCTGAGTTGCGATACCAGCGTGGTCAGTACCTACTTGCCAAAGGGTGTTTTTACCCTTCATACGTTCACAACGGATAAGCGTATCCATGATCGTATCTTGGAACGCGTGGCCCATGTGTAGGCTACCAGTGACGTTCGGTGGCGGGATCATGATGCTGTATGATTCTTTAGTAGTGTCACCGTGTGGCTTAAAGTAGCCTTTCTCTTCCCAAGTCTGATACAGAGCTTGTTCGATTGAAGTTGGGTTGTATGTCTTTTCCATAGCGCTCTTTTAATGGATACGTTGATGGTTGAATCTTAGTCAATCTTTATAAGTGAGGGATCTTAACAAGATCGCCTTAACTATAAGGATTGACCGTTAAGGATATTGAATTTCGATCGTTTGCAGCTGGTAACCTGCTTGACGGTAAATTTTATATCTTTCTCTTGCGAGTTGTTTAGCTTTTTCTTCGCAGGGCACGAAGTCTACCACTTGAGCAAACTTGTTCGCAAAGGTTGTCTCATTTTCCGCCAAATTAATTACCAGCTGACGGTTCCAATTAGGTTTTACACCTTCATGGCCGATTTCAATATTGGTGGCGTATTTCGGTCCCTCGCCTACGAGGTTATGTGCCATGAACTTGTCTGCATCAACTTGCCAAAAGGCTTCAGCGAGCTGCTCGGCGTGTGGTTTGTCTTGGCAGTTTAAATACACTTTAGCGCCTTGGCGAGCAAAGTGCTGAGCCAAAAACACGATGTATTCTTCAAAGCCAGCCACCGTTGCTTGCGGGCTCTCTTCGTTAATGATGTAGAAGGTTGCAGTTTGCATCATTCTCTCACTTGCCTTGGGTCTCTTCCTAAGACCATCTTAAGTCCCACTTTCATTTTAGAAAATTAGGATAATAAAAAAGGGCCTTGCGGCCCTTTTAGATTCTGTTCAGAAATTACTCTTCTGTCTCTTGGCCGCTGCGGTTCAAAAGGAATTGGACAAGCATTGAGACAGGACGGCCCGTTGAGCCTTTCGCTGCGCCTGATTTCCACGCGGTACCTGCGATATCGACGTGTGCCCAGTTGTACTTCTTCGCGAACTTAGATAAGAAGCAACCCGCAGTAATTGTGCCACCAGGGCGACCACCAATGTTTGCCATATCCGCAAACGGGCTTTTCAACTGTTCGTGGTACTCGTCTGCCATTGGTAGACGCCATGCACGGTCACTCGCTTGCTCAGAAGCGTTTACTAGCTCATGAGAAAGAGGGTTGTGGTTAGAGATTACGCCGCTGATATGGTGGCCTAGTGCGATAACACAAGCACCAGTTAGCGTTGCAACGTCAACCACGCAGTCTGGTTCGAAACGCTCTACGTAAGTCAGTGCGTCACAAAGAACAAGACGACCTTCCGCATCCGTGTTCAGAACTTCTACAGTTTGACCAGACATGGTCGTTAGGATGTCACCTGGACGGTAAGCGTTGCTGCCAGGCATGTTTTCACAGCCCGCTAGAACACCAATAACGTTGATTGGTAGGTTTAGCTTCGCTAGCGCTTTCATTGTACCGAATACCGATGCCGCACCACACATGTCGTACTTCATCTCATCCATACCTTCGCCCGGCTTTAGAGAGATACCGCCTGAGTCGAAGGTTAGACCTTTACCTACGAGCACAATCGGTTTTGCATCTGAGTCAGGGTTACCTTTGTACTCGATGATAGACATCATAGATTCGTTTTTAGAACCACGGCCTACTGCTAGGTAAGAGGTCATACCCAGTTTTTCCATCTCTTGCTCACCAATGATCTTGGTGGTTACGGTTTCGTAATCGTCAGCAAGACGACGAGCTTGAGAGGCTAAGTAAGCTGGGTTTGCTACGTTTGGTGGCATGTTGCCAAGGTCTTTTGAGGCTTTGACACCTGATGCGATAGCAAGACCATGAGTGATTGCTTTTTCACCCAAGTTCAATTCACGACGCGTTGGTACGTTGAAAACAAGCTTGCGCAGTGGGCGGCGAGTCTCAGGTTTCACGCTCTTGAATTGATTAAATGTGTATAGACCATCTTTAGTCGCTTCTACAGCCTGGCGCACTTTCCAGTATGTATCACGACCCTTAACATGCAGTTCAGTTAGGAAACATACCGCTTCCATTGAGCCTGTCTCGTTAAGTGTGCTGATCGTCTTTTGAATGATTTCCTTGTACTGGCGCTCGCCAAGTTCACGCTCTTTGCCGCAACCGACAAGTAAAACGCGCTCTGACAAAACACCTGGTACTTGATGCAGTAGCAGCATCTGACCAGGTTTACCCTCTAGATCACCACGGCGAAGTAGTGAACTGATGTAACCGTCACTGATTTTATCAAGTTGTTCGGCTACTGGAGAAAGGCGACGTGGTTCAAACACACCAACAACGATACATGCGCTACGTTGTTTCTCTGGACTGCCACTTTTTACACTGAACTCCATGCGTACTCCTACATCCTGAAGACAAATTGCTCTAAATGTTAGATAATGATCGCTTACTTGTTGAATTTTAGCTCCAGGCTTACATGCAGAGCTGATTAAGCGACTAACATCTAGTTTATAATTTTTAAAAAAATAAATGGTTCAACGGGAAACTATAGTGATTCGACCAAAAAAACAAGTTTTGTATAGGTAATTTCAGCGTGATTATTGTTAGATATTTGATCCGCGAAACACTCAAGAGCCAATTTGCGATTTTTTTCGTACTTTTTTTGGTGTTTGTAAGCCAGAAATTCATAAGTGTTCTTGCTGATGCTTCTGATGGGGATATTCCTGCTGGATTGATTTTCTCGATTGTTGGTTTGAATATGCCAGCAATGGGTCTGTTAATGCTGCCTTTAAGTCTGTATATCGGCATATTGATCACATTTGGTCGTCTGTATGCAGAGAGCGAAATTGTCGTAATGAACGCGACAGGTATTGGTAATAAATTCTTGGTTCAAGCGGCCTTATACCTAGCGTTGATTACTTCAGCGGTGGCGGCTTTCAATGCGTTGTGGCTATCGCCGTGGTCTCAAGACCGCGTTGAGCAGCTTTATGAGCAGGTAGCGTCAGAAAACAGCGTTGACCTACTTAAAAAAGGTCAGTTCCAAGGTACACCAGACGGTTCATCGGTTGTGTTCATCGATGACATTAAAGACAATACCTTGAGCAACGTTTTTGTTGCGCAGATGCGCCCTCGAGATTCAGTGTTACCGAGTGTGATGTTCTCATCTTCTGGTGAAGTAAAAGAGCTTTCGGACGGTCGTCAGATCATCACTATGAAAGAAGGTACGCGTTATGAAGGTGTGCCTACTCGCGTTGAATATATGATCACGAAATTCGATGAATACGAAGGTGTTATCGGCCAACGTGAGGTCAAAAAGAAAGGGCGAGACTGGGAAGCATACCCAACGGTTGACTTGATAGGTCACCCAGATCCAGAGGCGCAAGCGGAGCTACAATGGCGAATTTCGTTATTTGTGTGTATTCCACTCTTAACAATGCTCGTTATTCCTTTGTCTGCGGTGAATCCGCGTCAGGGACGGTTTGCCAAAATGGGGCCTGCGATTCTGATCTACCTAGCGTATTTCTTGGCGATCAGTGCAACCAAATCTGCATTAGAAGATGGTGACATCCCGGCTGCTATTGGTATGTGGCCAATCAATACGATGTTGCTGATTGTTGCTATCATGGCGAATATGATGGACAGCGTTGCTGCTAGACGAATAAAAGACAAATTCCGCAAGAAGAGGCTCGCGTAAGCTGTGTTCAAAATCTTAGACCTTTACATCGGTAGAACCATCATCTCTACCACTGCCTTGGTTTTAGCGACGTTTGTTGGCTTATCGGGCATCATCAAATATGTAGAACAGCTACGTAAAGTAGGGCGAGGTGTGTACGACCTCACTCATGCGTTGTACTTTGTGTTACTCAGTGTGCCGCGTGATATCGAAATGTTCTTTCCAATGGCGGCATTACTCGGTGCCCTGATCGGCTTAGGTATGTTGGCTTCAAGCTCTGAGCTGGTGGTGATGCAAGCTGCTGGTTTCTCTAAGCTAGATATCGGGTTATCGGTACTCAAAACGGCCGTCCCGCTCATGATAGTCGTTATGGCGTTAGGTCAATGGGGCGCTCCTGAGGCCCAGAAGATGGCCCGTGACTTACGTGCGTTTGCGATATCAGGTGGTAGCATTGTGTCTGTGCGCTCAGGTGTGTGGGCTCGTGACGCAAACGACTTTATCTTTATAGGTAAAGTCGAAGACGACAAGCTTTATGCTTTAAATATGTGGCGTTTTGATGATGATAAGAATCTACAAAAAGTTATTTTCGCCGAAGAAGTCGACTACCAACAAGATAACAACTGGCTGATGCGCTACGTACAAATTACGGACATGGAAAATGAAAACGTAATTTCGAAGCAAGACATCGAACAGATGGAGTGGCACACCTCTTTGGCACCAGATAAGCTAGCCGTGGTGACCGTGAAGCCAGAAGAACTGTCACTGAGCGGTTTGTATGATTATGTGACTTACCTAAAAGCATCGGAACAAGATGCATCTCGCTATGAGTTGGCGTTTTGGCGTAAGTTGACTCAGCCGCTTTCAATTGCTGTGATGATGTTAATGGCGCTATCTTTTGTTTTCGGTCCACTCAGAAGCGTGACCATGGGGGCAAGGGTATTGTCGGGCGTGGTTGCCGGGTTTACTTTTTACATATCCAGTGAGTTCTTTGGCCCATTAAGCTTGGTGTATGGCATATCCCCAGTGTTTGGTGCTTTGGCCCCGAGTTTGGTGTTCTTAGCTATTGCGATTGCACTGCTACGAAGAAAGCTATAACTGAAGCATCATCGAATAAACCAAGTTTTACCGAACCAAATGTAAAAGGAAGGCATTACGCCTTCCTTTTTTGTGTTCCTAGACAAGTTAATTTGCCTTAGGTAATACAACAACCTCTGTTTTGGCCCAAATGTCGTGGAAACCACGTTTCTTCGGATCAATCGGTACAGTCAGATTTGCCAAGCCAAAGCCAGATGTCGAAATACGAATCAGAGCTTGAGTTACCGTAATTGGTGCTCCGTCTTTGGCATTGCGAACTCGAAGCTTCCAAGCGCGCATCCCAAGAGTTTGTCCTGCTCGCGTCCAGAAGAACACAAAGAAATATATCCACACACCCGCAAGATAAAGTGTAAATAGAGGGCTGAATACAGGGTGCTTTCCGAGCATATCTGCGGCATCAGCGTACTCGCCATAGCTCAACAATCCTGCTGCATTTAGTGCAAACACAACGGCCATAACAATACCAGCGGCCATCATTTCAATTGCGATAATAATCAATGTGTCGTAAATCAACGCTGCAAGTCGGCGAAAGAGACCAGCAGGTGGAAGAGTTGTAGACGTTGTCATTATTCCATCACTTACCTTAAAAATTGTGCGTCAGAATATAGATTCCCTCACCAAGAGAAAAGAGACCTAACGCACAGAGTCTTTAATTGTGTATAAACGAAGAGACTTTTCTGCCCTACGTTATCAGCACATGTCATGATACACGAGGCCGTGCAGCAATATGTTTCAACTGAATTCGACTCTCTTAACCATTGGCTTTTTGGTCTGTGACCAGATTAGATAGCTGAGAGAGTTGGTGTTTCTCATCTTCGGTATAATGTTGGCTTAATGAAAGCTCTAAAGCTTTTTCTGACAGCTTGATTGCTGGTGACAAAAATAACTTAGGGTGCATACTAGAGAGAGCTAGCAAGGCCTTTTGTAGGCGAATCTGTATTTGGAGTTGCGCTGCACCATCGTGTGCTATCGGCAAAAAGACATCATCAAACAAATCCTGGCAGCTCAATGCGGGCACAAATAGTCTAGGATATCGAGTTTTGGTAGGCGGCTCACTGAGTAGGTCTCCCCATAATGAAAGTGCTCGTACAGAACGCCCAAGAACGTCAATTGCGGTGCCATTATCATTTACAGCCGGAGATAGTGCTCGTGAGGCGATTTCCGCCATAACGACTAAACCAAAGCGAGGGTCCTGATCATATGAACGCTCCGTTCGAATCGTGAAGGCTGCCGTTACTTCGCTTTCGTCTGGCAATTCACCACAAACCCAAGCCAATGGTTGACCTACGTACACAAAACTTCCCGGTTGTCGCTCAAGGTAGATGGTGCATTGGTTTGCTTCAGCAATACTATCGAGGTGATGCATATCAACATGCTGTAAGTAGCCAATTTCTTGGCTCAAAATAGGTTTACTTCCTCTGGGCTTATGCTCTGGGTGGCTCCATGGGTGAGCACCTAGCCAGCGCTCTTTGCCCCGTTTTCTTATCGCATCTAACAAGGCTTGCTCTACGTATGAAGTGGTTTCACTGACCCTTCCTAGTACGGAAAGGTGCTGAATCCAACGTAGCAGAGTGAGTATGATCATCACGATTACGGCGATAGTCACGATGAATAGATAAATTTGTGCTTGTTGATGATAGGCCCCAATACCTAGCGCGATAATTCCTACCAAACTAAATAGAAAAGAGCCAAGAAAGGTTGCTAAGGCATTTTGTGTTGTGCTGTCTTCCATCAACAGTTTTGTCGCTCGCGGCGTTACCCCTGCACTAGCGGCACTGTACGCTGAGACCATAATATTGAGAGAGAATGTAGTCACTGCAAGCATGGAGGTTGCGAGGATATTTAATATGTTGTTCAACAAATCCTTGCTGACGTTGATGGCAGGGGGCAGAGTAATGAACTGGTTTAAAACAATCGACATTAAGGCGGTAGCAACAGCTAGTAATGCGTAGAGTGACGTCCGGACCCACAGTTTTCGTGTCATCTGTTTCAGTAACCACTGCCATTTTGACCCAGTCATTCTTTGCTCCTATTCAGTTCTCACTAGAAAGTCGATAGAAAATTCAGAAAGTTATTCTTGCTTAAGCATAGGTTAAATGCCCGTCGTTCTGCTTGATATTTCATGCATCACGAAAGTAAGAAAGCTGCTTGCTTCAAAGAATGGTGCTCTTGAGGTGTGAATTACCACGATTCTGTTACCTTAATTGATAGATGAATTAAAAGTATGTGATTGAAAAGAGGTAGCGCATGATTGTAATTACAGGTGCAAGTAGCGGCTTAGGGGCGGAACTAGCAAAGCGTTATGATGCGGAAGGCAAAGAGACGTATGTAATAGGAAGAAATACAGAAAAACTATCCGCACTAGCAAAACAACTCTCTCATAACGTTGGTTATCAAGCTTGCAACCTCTCATTGCACCAAAATGTGAAACAGCTCTTTGATGGGGTGAAACAGTCCCCTGAAATGGTCATTCATAGTGCGGGAAGTGGTTATTTTGGCTTACTGGAAGAGCAGGAGCCGGAAGAGATTCAAAAGTTGATTGATAACAACCTGAATTCTGCGATTCATGTGCTAAGAGAGTTAGTAAAGCGTTACAAAGATCATCCAATAAAAGTGGTCATGATCATGTCCACAGCCGCGCAACAACCTAAAGCGCAAGAGTCTACGTATTGTGCAGTGAAATGGGCCGTCAAAGGATTAATTGAGTCGGTTCGTTTGGAGCTAAAAGGAAAACCTATGAAAATTATCGCGGTTTATCCTGGTGGAATGGATACGGAATTCTGGAAATCAAGCGGCAATACGATGGACACGAGTCACTTCATGCAAGCAGAAGATGCCGCAGAGATGCTCCATAATGCGTTGTCGAGCATTGGGAATGGTTATGTTTCTGATATTACAGTGAATAGAACTTAAAAAGAGTTTCGTATACTCATTTTCATCTGGAAGAGTAGTAGAAAATGGAGCGTACGTTTCTTATGAGTACAGCTTTGTCACACTTTGTGGCGAAATTATCAGCAAACGATAGTTATTTAAGGTATTTCTGCTTGCGCAGGTCAAAAGCTTACGTATAATGCCAACCATCAAAGGGCAATAGCCCAAAGATGCCGGTGTGGTGAAATTGGTATACACGACGGATTCAAAATCCGTTGCCTTCGGGCGTGGCGGTTCAAGTCCGCCCACCGGTACCATATTAGAAAGGTCGCTTTTATAGCGGCCTTTCGTCGTTTTAGGTGTTCGTAAATATCAAAAGAAAGTTAGCGTTGCCTTCGCGGTGGCGGCAGGAATGCCAGTCCAATCAACTCCGTCCACCGGTACCATATTTTAAGACAGAGCCTCGATGAAAGTCGGGGCTTTGTTGTATCTGGATCTTCAAAACAAAAAAGCGCGAGGGGTATGCCTCGCGCAAACTACTACATGGTGATAGTAGGAACAGCCTATAGAGTTGTGAACAAGGTATTCTGAGTGTTCGGAGTCCAGTCTGCTTGGGACACGTGCGGTACATCAACTAGATAACGCAAACCTTGATAAGTCACCACATCGCCTTGTTTATAGGAAACATTCTGAGTCCAGTTAGTGGCTGGGTCTGCATTTGTCCAGAGGCTAGAGGTTGGAGACGGTGCCCAATCTTGTTGTGCAGTATGGTTTGTTACAGCCTGGTATACAGTACCTAGGTGTAAGACGTAATCGCCAGCGTCGTAGTTATGACCAACTTGCCAGTTCGGCGTGTAGTTATCCATTGTGTCGAAGTCGTAACCCGCTTGTTTTGCTAACTGTATAAACTTAGCGAGCTTAGGCAGGTTTTGCGTTGCCCCCATGCCACGCTTACCATCTTCAAATAGGAACTCGTGAGTTAATACGATAACTTTATCGGCGTGTAAAGGTGTACCACATGGGAACTCTTGAGCTTTGGAGTTGATCGGGTTAATCGTTGTTGGTGCACAAGTGTTTAACGCGGAATCCACATATCCAAGAAATGCTTCTGCTTCTGTAAGGCTGTTTGCTGGCATTTCAATGCCCCAATTTTCGGGTGCCCAGTCCACATCCCAACCGTGAGTTTGATAGCCGTTATTCGCTAGGATATTTTGAACCTCGATAGCTGCTTTTACACTGTTGGATGGGTTGGATGTATCGCATACATATCCTGGTTCCCAAGGTTTCAGGTTATCAGACGTGGCACATAACCCATCTGCTTTGAAGTCTTTCGTCACGCGCCAACCGTTGGTGTAGGGCAGTCTAGCAAACTCTGTTGCCTTGTAGTTCGGGTAGCTTGTAATGTTCGGCAAATACTTTGCTAACACAGATAAGTTTTCCGTAAACATTGAGGCATCGTAAACAGGGTCTTGATACGAGTTAAGCTGGTGGTCCCCGGTCGCATTACACTCCGCAGCACTGTTCGGTCCAAACTCATCCACGCAGTTGTGCACCATGTGATCGTAACTGTGGTTCGCAACAATATGACCAGTGTCTAATGCGAGCTTTAAGGCTTCTAGGGAACGGTCTTCATTCTCATCACCAATTCCATCTAAATGCCAAGCATTAAAGTAAAACGTCGCTTTGATATCTTCCTGGTTAAGTACTTGAATAACGTCAATAGATGCATTGATTGGTCCATCATCAAACGTTAGATAAATGGTGCCTTTAGAGTCGGTTTGAGCAAATGAGTGTTGTGATAGTGCGGCACTTACAAGCGCTGCAATAGCCAATTTATTAAATTTCATTCTCTATTCCTTTTAAGAAATTAATAACGACGTTGTCAGTAGTAAAATATTGATAATTTGAAACTTAATGTGATGTATTAAATTATTTTATGACTTTTATCCTAGACCTAAATAATTACAAAAAAATAGGTAGTATTTTCTAAATTGGGATTGTGTTCACGAATAATGCAACCGGTTGCGCTTTTTTGTCTTGGTTATTTTTGCTACAGTTTTTACAGGTTGAAATTTACACAACGGGAGTAAGGCTATGAAAAAGATCCTTTTATGCTGTAGCGCAGGGATGTCAACCAGTATGCTTGTTAAGAAAATGGAGCAAGCTGCTGAAAATAAAGGAATTGAGTGCAAAATTGATGCAATGTCAGTGAATGCGTTTGAAGATGTAATTAAAGAGTACGATGTTTGTCTTCTCGGGCCTCAAGTACGTTTTCAGCTAGAAGAGCTAAGAAAAACGGCGCAAGAGCATGGTAAAAACATTGATGCTATTTCTCCTCAGCATTATGGAATGATGAAGGGAGAAGAAGTACTAGAGCAAGCATTAGAATTAATTAACTAAACTATAGTTTTAAATTAAAAAGATAACTGTACATCAAATATAAATATTTGATGCGGGATTCTTTTGCCTAAAATAAGGATGGATTCTATGAAGCTTTATGACGCAATTATAGGCGCAGTCGAAAAGCATATAGCCCCTATAGCAGCTAAAGTGGGGAATCAGCCCCATGTTCGCGCAATGAGAGACGGTTTTATTGTCGCAATGCCGTTTATTATTGTCGGCAGTTTCATTTTGATTTTTGCATTCCCCCCATTTGCCGAAGATACAACCTTTACTTTTGGTCGAATTTGGCTCGATTTCGCCACTACACATTTTGATACCATAATGATGCCCTACAACATGTCGATGGGGATCATGACTATTTTTGTTTCGCTGGGCGTTGCTTATAGTTTAGCGAAGGCTTACAAGATGGATGGGATCACGAGTGCTGTATTGTCACTAATGTCTTTTTTACTCATTGCGGCCCCAGCTAAAGATGGCGCGTTGTCTATGTCTCACATGGGCGGAACCGGGATCTTCACCGCAGTGATGTGTGCATTTTTCTCGGTGGAGCTCTACCGTTTTATGAAAAAGCACAATATTACGATTCGCATGCCAGAGCAGGTGCCACCGGCGATTGCGCGATCATTTGAAGTATTGCTACCAGTCTTAGCGATATTCATTACCTTATATCCACTTAGCCTTTTCGTACAAACCCAGTACGACATGCTGATTCCAGACGCTGTTATGGCTATCTTTAAACCGCTAATTAGTGCGTCTAACTCATTGCCTGCCATTATTGGCGCTTTATTGCTTTGCCAGCTGCTTTGGTTTGCGGGTATTCATGGTGCTGCAATTGTTGTTGGACTGCTTTCTCCAATCTTTTTGACCAACATTGGTGCCAACATTGAAGCCTTTGTTGCAGGTGAACCGATTCCAAACGTATTTACTCAACCGTTCTGGGATTTTTACATCTTTATTGGCGGCTCTGGTGCAACACTTGCTCTTGTTATGCTGATGTCGTTTAGCCGTTCTGTTCACCTTAAGAGCATTGGTCGAATGAGTGCGGTGCCTGGCTTTTTCCAAATCAACGAACCAGTGATCTTCGGTAGCCCAGTTGTGATGAACCCGACCTTGTTTATCCCGTTCGTCTTCGCTCCAGTCATCAACGCTACGATTGCGTATTTTGCTGTGCATGTCGGCTTTGTGGGTATGGGTGTCGCTACAACACCTTGGACAACACCGGCACTGATAGGTGCTTCGTGGGGTAGCGGTTGGACCTTTGCGCCAGTATTGCTCGTCATTGGTTTATTGATTCTTGATCTAATCATCTACTTCCCATTCTTCAAAATGTTTGAGAAGCAAATGTTGGAGCAAGAACTACCAACGACGAAGGAAACTAAAGGTGACACGCAGCCGTCAGGCGAAGGCGTTACTGCTTAACTGTGCTTAATGGGCCGCAATTACCGCGGCCCGATTTTCGGAGAGAAAATGATGGAACAAGAATTGGTTGTAATGGAGATCATTTGCAATGCTGGTGAAGCCAGAAGTTTAAGCTACGAGGCATTGCGTTTATCTCGAGAACAAGATTTTGAAGCGGCTGATGAGAAGCTCTCTCAAGCAAGAGAGTGTATTAATAAAGCCCACTTAATACAGACTCAGCTTATTGAAGAAGATCAGGGAGAAGGGAAAGTCCCGATGACGTTAGTGATGGTGCATGCTCAAGATCACCTAATGACTACGATTTTGGCTCAAGAGATGGCTGTAGAAATCGTCGCACTGAACAAAAAAATCTCGAACAAATAAAGGGGGATGAAAATGTCTAGAGAGGCGATCAAACTTGCCATTATTGGCGGTGGTAGTAGCTATACCCCGGAATTGGTTGAAGGGGTTATTAAGCGCTTAGAATATTTACCCGTTAAGAAGATTCATTTTGTGGACATTGAGTCAGGAGCTGAGAAGCTTGAGATCATCAAAGGATTGGCTCAGCGAATGGTCGATAAAGCCGGCGCAAAAATTGAGATAAAAGCCGGTTTCGATCGCCGTGCTGCGATAAAAGATGCAGATTTTGTGATGACGCAGTTTCGTGTTGGTGGCCTTGCTGCACGCGCTAACGATGAGCGAATCCCAATCAAGTACGACGTCATCGGCCAAGAAACAACGGGCCCTGGTGGTTTTGCTAAAGCACTGCGAACCATTCCGGTCATTCTTGATATCTGTAAAGACATTGAAGAGTTGGCTCCAAACGCATGGATGCTCAATTTCACCAACCCAGCGGGTTTAGTTTCCGAAGCGGTCAGTAAGTACACCAAAGTAAAGAGTATTGGTTTATGCAATGTGCCCGTTTCAATGGAAATGATGATTGCAGAAATGATGGAGTGCGAGCCAAAAGAGCTACAACTTGAGTTTGCTGGGTTAAACCATCTCGTGTGGGTACACAAAGCATGGCTCAATGGGGAAGATATTACTCAAACGGTATTAGAGAAAGTCGGTGATGGTGCCAACTTCAGTATGAAGAATATCTGGGAAGAACCGTGGGATCTGGCATTTCTAAAAGCACTGGGGGCGATACCATGTCCTTATCATCGCTACTTCTATCAAACTGATGCCATGCTTGCTGAAGAGAAACAAAGTGCCGATGAAAAAGGCACTCGTGCTGAGCAGGTAATGGAAACAGAAAATGCGCTATTTAAGCTCTATCAAGATCCTACCCTCGATCATAAGCCGAAAGAGTTAGAGGAGCGGGGTGGTGCTTATTATTCTGATGCATCACTGAACCTAGTTGATTCAATTTATAACAATCGTAATAGTATTCATGTTGTTAACGTTTTAAATAATGGAGCGATCAACGGCCTACCTGACGATGCTGTGATTGAATGTAGTGCCGTGATTGGTAGCTGGGGGGCGAAACCTCTTGCGGTTGGCGAGTTGTCAAACAATATCAAAGGATTACTCCATCAAGTTAAAGCGTATGAGCAGCTAACAATAGAAGCTGCTGTCGAAGGTAATTATAACAAGGCGCTTATGGCATTAACCAATAACCCATTGGTGCCTGACATTGGCCGCGCCAAGTCAATCCTGGATGATATTCTGGCGGTGAACGCTCCGTATTTACCTCAATTTAAACTAACGACGTTGTAAAACTAAGGAAGGGCGCCGATGAAAGTCATTTTTAATGCTGATGATTTTGGTTTAACGAGAGGTGTAAATAGCGGCATCGTTAAAGCTCATCAGCAAGGTGTGGTTCATTCAACCACCATGATGGTGGGTATGGATGCTGAGCAACATGCCTTAGAACTAGCTCGCCATAATCCAGACTTGAAAACTGGCGTTCATCTTAGGTTTACAGCAGGTGTGCCTATAACGAAGCATCCTAACTTGACCAACGGCCGATCGCACTTTATCAACTATGACGAACTTTGGAGTAAGCAGGACTTCGAAACTCAGGTCATTTATGATGAAGCAAAAGCTCAGGTGGAACATTTTTTATCGCTTGGGTTAGAGCTAAGCCACTTAGATAGCCATCATCACGCGCATACTCACCCTCAAATTTTGCCCGTTATTAAAGAAGTAGCGAATGAATACAGAGTGCCACTGCGGGGCACTGGCTTGTGTCAAGAATCGATGACAATCAGGTATATCTTTACTGATGAGTTTTATGATCAAAAAGTGAGCTTGGATGGCTTAATGGCACATCTATTGAGCTTAAAAGCTGACTATTACTTGGTTGAGGTGATGTGCCACCCGGCAGAGGCCGATCAGGCGCTTATCTTAAAGAGTGGCTATGCGCTTCAGCGAGAGCTAGAGTTACAAGTTCTTACCTCTCCCATTTTAAAAGAACAGTTAGCTCATCATGGCATAACTGTCACGGATTACTCTGAGCTTGTTTCTACCAATCAAATGGTCGGTGTATGATTAAAGGCTGCCAGCTTCGCCCCCTATAGCACCTTACGAATTGCTGGCAGCCGTTCTACACAAACGAATATTTAATAACAATTGCAGTTGGACCCAATAGCATTATGGCAAGGATTAAAGATGTAGCCGAACTCGCCGGTGTAAATCGCTCTACCGTTTCTCGAATTATTAATGGAGAGGGGAAATTTCGCGAGGAAACTCGAAAAAAAGTAGAGCAAGCTATGGCGCAATTGAATTATCGTCCTAGTGCAATTGCTCGTTCACTCGCAACCTCATCCAGTAATATGGTTGGGTTATTGGTGACTTACTATACGGGGGGCTTCTTTGGCGAGATGATGGAGCAGGTTCAGACCGAGCTGGATATTCATAAGAAGTTTTTGATTACAGCTCAAGGCCATCATTCTGCACAAGGTGAAAAAGAGGCAATTCAGCGTTTTAATGATTTACGTTGTGACGGCTATGTACTTCATAGTCGTTATTTGTCAGATGATGACTTACGTGAATTAGCTAAACAGCCAACACCTTTCGTTCTTCTGGATCGCTACGTGGAAGGAATAGAAGAGCGTTGTGTTACCTTTAACCATCATCATGCAAGCCGTATTGCCGTTGAGCACCTTTTAGCTGGTGGTCATCGAAAGATTGCTTGTATTGCCGGTCCATCCCAACGTCATAACAGTGTATTGAGAAAGCTTGGGTATATTGATGCAATGAAGGATGCTGGTATAGATATTGATGAAAGCTGGTGTGAAGAAGGGAATTATGGTCGGCAAAGTGGTTATGATGCAACGGCTGCAATTTTACAACGACACCCTGATGTGACGGCTGTCTTTTCGTGCAGTGAAGAAATGACGGTTGGCGCAATGCAGTACTTACACGAGCACAGTATTTCTGTACCAGAGCAAATCTCATTAACTAGCTTTGACAGTGTTGATCTTTGTGAAAGTCTTTACCCTACAGTATCAGCAGTGCACTTTCCTATCAGTGACATGGCCCGTGTAGCGGTACAAACGTTAATGGGGCTAGTCAAAGATCAAGAAGTAATAGACAAGCCAGTGTTCGAGGCCAAGCTTAAAATACGCAAAGCAGATCGCTCCTTAAAGTAGCTTACTTCTATCTAATTAAGTGAGTCGCTTAGAAATAACGGTTTGATGTTTTGATAGTTACTGATGAATTTATTCACAAAATTTACTAGTATTCTAACTCTCTTAAGAAATATAAATCAGTAGTGAATAAGTGGCAGCCATTAAACTAACGGTCGATCGTATTCAACCCGGATTACATATCCGTCTTCCGCTAAAGTGGAACGATCACCCCTTTCTACTCAATAGCTTTAAGATTAAAGACCAAGAGCAAGTCGAGATGATCCGCCACCTCGGCGTAAAGTTCGTTTACTTTAATCCAGAGCAAAGCGATGCCGTTCCACTCCCTGTTGATCAAAGACAAGCTGACAGAGTAACAAATGAAGCGTCGTTAGATCATGAAACTCAAAAAATGTGGCAAGAAAAACAGAACCGCATAGAAAAGTTAAGTGCATACCGTCGACGCGTGATTCAGTGTGAAAAAGAGTTTGAGCGCTCTCTGGCACGTATGCGTTCAGTCATGACTAAAATCCGTAACCGTCCGACAGCAGCAGTTGATGAAGCAAAGCTTCTTATTGAAGATATCGTCGAGAAGTTAATGTGCGATGATAATGTTACGTTACATCTGATGAACGGAAAAAATGAGTTTGAAGATATTTATTTCCACTCATTGAACGTGGCTGTTATCTCGATGATGATTGGCCGTGCTAAAGGGTACTCAGCAGCACAGTTGAAAGAGCTTTCCTTCTCCGCACTATTCCATGATATCGGGAAAATAAAAATCCCGACTGCAATATTAAGAAAGCAACTACCTCTAACAGAGCCAGAAACCAACTACTTAAAGTTGCACACTAAATATGGCGTCGATCTTGCGAGTCAAATCGAGGCTTTTCCCGAAGTCGCGAGAATTGTGATCGCGCAGCACCATGAGCTAAGAGATGGGTCTGGTTATCCTAAAGGCCTGAAAGGAGATGAGATCAACGAGTTTGCTCAAATTATTGCTGTAGCCAATGCGTTTGATAACTTGTGTCATACACCGATAGTCTCAGATCAAAAGATTCCTTATACCGCACTCTCTCATTTATATAAGAACTGTAAACACCTATATAAAGAAGAGAACCTGAACATCCTAATTAAGTTTATGGGCGTGTTTCCTCCGGGTACCGTAGTTCAGCTTTCTAATAATATGGTCGGCCTGGTTATCTCAGTGAATGCATCGCATTTATTATTCCCGAATGTCTTGGTTTACGATCCATCAGTACCAAGGACGCAAGCGCCAATCATTGATCTTGCCTCAAAAGATATAAAGATAGTTAACGCGATTCATCCGTCAAAATTACCGGATAAAGTAAAAGAGTATCTAAATCCGCGTTCGCGTATTTCTTATTTCTTTGATAGTGATGAGTAGTTATCCACAGCTTTTTGTGGGTAAATTGTATAAATCCTGAGTGTTATTTCTGGGTAATTTTAGGGTTGGATGGAAAGTATCCATTTGGCATGTTTTTTTAGAAAAAATGCATTTTTAGTATTGCCAAAGAAAATCTTCTCCCTATAATGCGCATCCATCGACACGGCAGACGCCACAAGGCTTTAGCAGGGTCGAAGAGGTAAAAAGCTTCTACAAAAAATTAGTTTAAAAAAGTGTTTGACACTAACAACTAAATCGCTAGAATGCACCTCCGCTTTGAGAGAAAAACTTCTCGCAAAGCAAGCTCTTTAACAATATAGACCTATCAATCTGTGTGGGCACTCGTTGATGATAATCCAATTCGATACTTCGGTATCAAATTAGGTTTCAATGAAACGAAGTGACCATTCGAATTGGGAAGCAGCCTTGAGCTGTTTTGTTTTACTTTTTCAAAAGTAAAAACCAATAAGAGCACAGTCAATTCAAACATTACTTCTGCTATTTATTAGCGAAAGGAATGTTCAGTATTCATTGAGCCGAACAAAAT
>NZ_JAWOSZ010000017.1:0-95071 GCF_033338615.1 Vibrio sp. Vb1980 | reverse complement strand
GGTAGTTCAGTTGGTTAGAATACCGGCCTGTCACGCCGGGGGTCGCGGGTTCGAGTCCCGTCCACTCCGCCACTTATTTGAGCGTCGTCTCAATAAACACGAATTACAGGGGTGTAGCTCCAATTGGCAGAGCAGCGGATTCCAAATCCGCGTGTTGGGAGTTCGAATCTCTCCACCCCTGCCATACTCTAAAGCCTCAGCAGTAATGCTGGGGCTTTTTTGCATCTGAAGAAAAGAGAAGCTGACTAGTTGGAAGAGTTGTCGATTCCTCTGATACCAAAGTATCGGGGGGATTGAAAGCTCATATCTCCGGGATATTGGTCCACTTCACCTATCCCCCATATTCATAAGCTCTGGCTTAGGTCAGGGGCTCTTTTATTTCTAACGAATATGTCTTTTATTCCTAA
Source organism: Vibrio sp. Vb1980 (assembly GCF_033338615.1). Taxonomy (NCBI): domain Bacteria; kingdom Pseudomonadati; phylum Pseudomonadota; class Gammaproteobacteria; order Vibrionales; family Vibrionaceae; genus Vibrio; species Vibrio sp. Vb1980. The sequence continues at coordinate 94,664 of NZ_JAWOSZ010000017.1, read as the reverse complement.
CGTATAGTTTCAACGTCAGGTGTATGTTGATCCAACGAATATGGCATATCTTTGCTTCATATAGTTTTATTTTCTAGTAATGTAATTACTAAATGTTGATGTATCGCTTTGCTCTTTCTGTTTTACCTTCGAATTTCATAACACTTTTTCTTCGTTATCGAGCACATCTGATTCACAATCTATTGAAAGGTCAGTGGTTACATTGGCTTGGATGATTACTGACTTGGTTCCTGTTATCATCATGCATTAATGCTAATAATTAGGAAGTAAGTTTATGCCACATTTTCGATTCCGTGCTGTAGAGCCACAAGCTGTTCAGGCATTATCAAAACCCCTTACGGATGAACTTCAGCCTCTAATGGACTGTCCGCGTGAGGATTTTACTTTTGAGTATATCTACACTACGTTTTTCAATGAGGGTGAGGTGAGTGCTGCATATCCTTTTGTCGAAGTGCTTTGGTTCGACCGTGGCCAGGAAGTGCAAGATGAAGTTGCCAAGCTTATTACGCAACAAGTGCGCGGTATCGCTGGTGCCGATATTGATGTTGCAGTTATCTTTTCCGCCTTATCTCCTAAAGCTTATTACGATAATGGCGAACACTACTAAAGGTTAAAGGCTATGAGGCTGAGTTTCATTGTAACTTTGGGTTTATGTTTCTCAGCTTCAGTATGTTCTACTCCTTGGGAGTCTGCGGTTAATCCTACCCGAAACTCTTCCTCCTCTATTGGTAGTTATGCTAACGGTTGTTTAGATGGTGCATTACCCTTGCCTCTCGATGGCGTTGGTTATCAAGTCTTACGTAGTAAAACGAAGCGCTACTATGGGCACCCTAAAACGATAGAGTTTATTGAAAATCTGGCGCTTAAAGCTCATCAAAATCTCAACACCACTCTGCTAATTGGTGATTTGTCTTTACCTAGAGGTGGAAGGTTCTCCTCTGGTCATTCTAGTCATCAAACCGGGTTAGATATCGATATCTGGTTAAGACTTGCTGACCAACCGCTTTCTTATAACGAATTACAACTTCCTAAACCCATGAGTGTGGTGGATTTAAAAGGTTATTCCATACTTAATCATCGCTGGGAAGAGCGGCACTTTAAGCTAATTCGGTACGCTTCAAAAAGTAAGGATGTTGCACGAATTTTTGTACATCCTGTTATTAAGGAGCAACTTTGTTTGCAAGAAAACGGCAAAGATCGTTCTTGGTTACGTAAAGTGCGTCCATGGTGGGGGCATCATTACCACTTTCACGTCAGGTTGTCTTGTCCTGATTCGAGCGACTATTGTGTTGATCAAGCACCACCTCCAGTAGGCGATGGCTGCGGTGTTGAGCTCGCAAGTTGGGCCCCGAAAGCAAAACCTATTGATACCCCTCCACGGGTAAAAACAACCTCTAAGCCCAAACGAAAAAAAGTCGTTCCACCTCAATGCTTGCCGCTTATCAATCCTAATTAGTGTTACTCTTCAGGTTTATCTGTACTTGGTGATCTCTTTTATGAAACTGGAGAAACATCATACTTTTGTCTACATTGAATAGTACCAATACAAAAACTAACCCAATCAGTTTTGGGGACATATTATAGAAATCTAAATTAAACAAAGAGTTGTAGTATGGGTAAGTTGTAACTTCTCTGTTTAGAAAAAGATCTTTCGTCACGATACTCTGGTTTCTTAGCAATATGTCTGTCAGTTGGCTAAAAAGCAATAACAACGCAGACAAGTGTGTAAGGCAGGGATATACCCTTTTCCTGTTAGAAGAGTAAATCAAGGACAAAACCATGACTATGATTTGTGCAAAAGAATTTGCAGAGTGGTTAAGACACAGATTTAGCAGTGATACTAAAGGAGTCTCTTTGACTCGAGAGGATGTGAATCACCTGACTGGGCGTCAACGCCTTGATCCGGGTTTTGTTAATGATGTGCATTATGAGCTGATGCAATATGGAATGGCTTTCGTTACTGATACGAGCCGAGAAAACTTTTATTTAATACCTGTTTCTCAAGCGGAAAATTGGCGTGAGAGACTAGAGTATCATTTTGAAAAAGAGCTATTCTGCAATATTATCCCTATTGAAAAATCAGGTTGAGAAAAGGTTCAACTTTGATGCCAAAGTTGAACCTAATTGCTCTTATGCTAACCCTTGAATAATCACGAATTTTTCAAGCAACTGCTCTTCAGTTTCGACATGGTTCGGATCATTGATTATGCATTTTGTAATTGGACACACTGACTGACAGGTCGGCTTTTCGTAATGCCCCTTACACTCTGTACATAGCGCTGGATCAATTTCGAAAATGCTCTCTCCCATACTGATTGCCCCATTGGGGCATTCGGGATCACACATGTCGCAGTTAATGCATTTGTCAGTAATGAGCAAGGCCATGGTTACTTACCAGTCGGGTTACGGGTGTCCTGCCCTGAGTTTAGATTACGCATTAATAGGCCATATTCTAAATCTAGCTCTGCTGGTACTGGAATGAATACAAAGTGACCGTTTCCTTTCGCGTCTTCAATAGACTCTGATTTGCGGTTTTCCATTGCCTCTAGTGTGAAAACAATATTGCCTTTTGGCGTCATTAGTTCAAGGCTATCACCGACAAGAAACTTATTTTTTACTTCTACTTCAGCCATGTCACCACGACGTTGGCCAGTGAATTCACCAACAAACTGTTGAGCATCAGAGACTGAGTAACCGTAATCGTAGTTTTGGTAAGTGTCGTGTGTATGACGGCGTAGGAAGCCTTCAGTGTAGCCACGGTGAGCTAGGCTTTCTAGTGTACCCATTAGGCTTTCATCGAATGGTCGACCTGCTACAGCATCATCAATTGCTTTACGATAAACTTGAGCGGTACGTGCGCAGTAGTAGAACGATTTAGTACGACCTTCAATTTTCAATGAGTGAACACCCATCTTAGTTAAGCGTTCAACGTGCTGAACCGCTCGTAGGTCTTTAGAGTTCATGATGTAAGTACCATGCTCATCTTCGTAGGCCGCCATTTTTTCTTCTGGACGGTGCGCTTCAGAAAGCAGAACGACTTCATCTGTTGGTTTGCCGCGACCAATTGTGGTTTCAGGGCGCTCGTCTTGTACTTCGACAGGCTGTGCTTCAGTCGGGTCGAATTTCTCTACGATATCACCAGCGTCGTTTTCTTTACCCTCTTCAACTTTGTATTCCCAGCGGCATGCGTTAGTGCAAGTGCCTTGGTTAGGGTCACGTTTGTTGATATAGCCAGAAAGTAGGCAACGACCTGAGTAAGCCATGCATAATGCACCGTGAACGAATACTTCAAGCTCAGTTTCAGGGCAATGCTCACGAATTTCTTCGATTTCTTCTAGTGACAGCTCGCGAGAAACGATCACACGTTCCACGCCATTCGCTGCCCAGAACTTAACGGTCGCCCAGTTTACAGCGTTTGCTTGTACAGAAAGGTGAATTGGCATTTCTGGGAAAGCTTCACGAACCATCATAATTAGGCCTGGATCTGACATGATCAATGCGTCAGGACCCATCTCTACGATTGGCTTAAGATCACGGATGAACGTTTTTAGCTTCGAGTTGTGTGGTTGAATGTTACATACCACATAAAGCTTTTTGCCTAGGGCGTGGGCTTCATCGATACCGATTTTTAGGTTCTCGTGGTTAAACTCGTTGTTACGTACGCGAAGGCTGTAGCGAGGTTGGCCAGCGTAAACTGCATCTGCCCCGTAGGCGAATGCGTAACGCATGTTTTTCAGGCTGCCCGCTGGAGATAGTAGCTCAGGCACGAATGCTTTCTCAGTTGTCATTGCTCAATTCTCTTTTATCTGATCACAAGTCAGGCCAATTCCACCTAATGGAAATGGGGCGCAAATTTTACGTCAAAATGTGAACTGTGACTAGGGTAATTGTGCTTCAGATAGAAAAACGCCCTCAAAAAAAGTGAGGGCGTTATGGTTAACCTTTATACAAAATTAAGCGTTAGGATTCGGTAAGCCGCCTAGCGCATCGTATAGGTTGGGAAGGAAAGCACTGAACTCTCCACACATTAGAGAGAAGTCTGCATCAAATCGAGCTGCTTGATCTTCACGTGGAATATCATCGTTTTGATCTTTCAATTCATCAGAGAATTTTAGACGTTTGATGCCTGCATCTTCCGTCATAATGAACTCAATACGATCTTGCCAATTAAGCGCAAGTTTCGTCACGACTTTATCCGCAGCGATGTGGTTGCGGATTTCATCAGTGGTTAGCTCTTGCTTCTTACAGCGAATCACACCACCTTCTTCAAGTACGGATTTTAGCTCAGCTTCGTCCATCATGCTGATACCTTGAGGTGTGTCACCGCTTTTCACCCACTCGGTTAGCGTAGTTTCAATCGCCACTTCTGGAATAGCAGGAACAACAGGTAGACTACCCATGGTTTTACGAAGCAATGCTAATACATCTTCTGCTTTTTTATAGCTGCTTGCATCAACAAGGATAAAACCTTCTTTTGGCATGATGAGCACGTGAGTGTGGCTGCTGCGGCTGAATGCGCGCGGCAGTAAATCCATTACGATGTCATCTTTCAGGTTGTCTTTCTCTTTCTTCTTCAGAGGACGACCTTCTTGCGCTTCCATTGCTTCTACTTTTGCATTCAATGATTCTTTGATCACAGAGGCAGGTAGCATTTTCTCTTCTTTCTTGGCGCAAATCAGAATGCGGTTTTCTGACACGTGAGTCATCATATCGCCATGTCTACCCATTGCACTGACCCAGCCAAATTTCTGTTTGTCTTGACTGCCACACGGGGTGAATCGGAATTCAGACAGCTGAGTTTCTAGTTGTTCGGCGTTAAAAGTAACCTCGCGGTTAACGCGGTATACCAGACAGTTTTTAAACCACATAAATCTTCTCTAGGCTTGATGACAAGGGACTAATCATAGGGAATTTTTGTGCTGATGTCTTAATAGAAATGAAAAATATCCGAATGAACCTCAAAAGAAAGTTATATGAAAATTTGTTTTCAAAGGTCACAAAAGTGTCATAATTGGTAGTGATAATGCTTATGCAAAGAGAGGCGCTTTGTCTCTTAAATTCATTAGCTCAACGAACATAAGGTTACTCAATTATGTCTAGAAGGATTCTGGTTGTTGAAGACGAAGCTCCTATTCGCGAAATGCTGTGCTTCGTACTTGAGCAGAAAGGTTACCAAGCGGTAGAAGCGGAAGATTACGATACTGCAGTAACCAAACTGGCTGAACCCTTCCCTGATTTAGTTTTACTGGATTGGATGTTACCAGGCGGTAGTGGCATTAACTTCATCAAACATATGAAGCGAGAGGAATTAACGCGCAACATTCCAGTTGTGATGCTTACCGCTCGTGGTGAAGAAGAAGATAAAGTGCGCGGTTTAGAAGTCGGTGCGGATGACTACATTACTAAGCCATTCTCTCCTAAAGAGTTGGTTGCACGCCTAAAAGCGGTGATTCGTCGCGTTACCCCTACTGCACTAGAAGATGTAATTGATGTACAGGGATTGAAGCTTGACCCTGTATCGCACCGTGTTACGGCTAATGATGCGCCATTAGACATGGGCCCAACAGAATTTAAGATGCTTCATTTTTTCATGACGCATCAAGAACGCGTATACAGCCGTGAGCAGCTATTAAACAATGTTTGGGGCACTAACGTGTATGTCGAAGACCGTACGGTCGATGTTCACATTCGCCGCCTGCGTAAAGCATTGGAAACTGCAGGGCATGATAAGCTGATCCAAACTGTTCGTGGTGCTGGATATCGCTTCTCGACGAAGGCATAAATTAACACGCAGCTTATCGGTACCATTTCTGGAGTTATGAGTGGTTGAAAGATTAACGTGGAAAAAGCTGGCCTGGGAGCTGGCTTTTTTTTACACCCCATGGGTGATAGTAGGTTGGATATTCGGTTATATGCCGTGGTTGCTTTTGGCAGCTACGGCATTGCAGCTTGTGTGGCATTTGCATAACCAAGTACGTTTATCTTCTTGGTTATGGGATGAAAAACGCCTCACGCCACCATCTGGTAGCGGTAACTGGGAATCTTTGTTCAATGGGTTGTATCGCTTACAACAGCGCCAACGCCGCAAACGAAAAGAGCTTACTAATCTTATTCGTCGATTCCGAAATGGTGCAGAATCGCTACCCGATGCGGTAGTGGTATTCCGTGCTGAAGGCAATATTGTTTGGTGCAACAAGCTGGCTCAGCACTTACTGGGCTTCCATTGGCCAGAAGATTCAGGTCAACCTATCTCCAATCTCATTCGTACACCTGATTTTATCAAGTACCTCAACAAGAAAGACTTTTCAGAGCCATTAGAAATGCGTTCACCACTCAATGTCGAACGCATGCTAGAACTACGTATCGTACCGTATACCGAAGGTGAACATTTGATGGTGGTGCGTGATGTTAGCCAGTTAAAACAACTTGAGGGAATGCGTCGCAACTTCTTTGCCAACGTATCTCATGAACTGCGTACACCAATGACGGTGCTACAAGGTTATCTTGAGATGACAGAAGACCCTGATATGGTCGTGGGTCCAATGTGGAGCAAAGCTCATGGTGTCATGACGGAGCAGCTTAACCGCATGAACAGTTTGGTGAACCAACTACTGACACTATCTAAAATTGAAGCGGCACCTATGCATGAGCTTGAGGAAGTCGTGAATGTGCCCGCGATGCTTGAAGTGTTAGAAAAAGAGGCGGTTAGCCTTAGTGGGGACAACCAACATAAATTGAAATTTGATGTTGATGCAAGCCTACGCGTGTTGGGCGATGATGACCAGTTACGTAGTGCTATCTCTAACCTCGTTTATAACGCCGTCAAATACACACCACCTGGTGCGAACATTAATGTTCGTTGGTTCCAGACCTCTCAAGGCGCATGCTTAGAGGTGGAAGATAGCGGTGATGGTATTGAACCTCAGCACCTACACCGACTTACCGAGCGTTTTTATCGAGTAGATAAAGCAAGATCACGTGATACTGGAGGAAGTGGTTTAGGGCTAGCCATTGTAAAACACGCGCTGAGTCACCATGACTCTCATTTAGAAATTCACAGTGAAGTAGGCGTGGGCAGTAAGTTTTCTTTCGTATTGCCTGAGCGTTTGGTGGTGAAATAATGGCGTTACGATTGGCAAAAACATTCAGTTTATTCGCGCTTGTTTGTTCCTGTATGGCTGGCGCTCAAGATAAACCATTGCCGAGTTATCATAAAACGACGGGGATTGTCGGGAACTTGCTCTCTGTTGGCTCCGATACACTTGCGGGTATGACAACGCTTTGGGTTGAAGAGTTTAAATCCATTTACCCGAATATTAATGCGCAAGTCCAAGCATCTGGCTCTTCTACTGCCCCTCCAGCATTGACCGAACAAACAGCTCAGTTTGGTCCCATGAGCCGCCCTATGCGTTTAAGAGAGGTTGAAGCGTTTGAACGTGAACATGGCTACAAGCCAACGGCGCTTAGGGTAGCCATCGATGCAATCGGTATTTTTGTTCATCAAGATAATCCAATTCAAGGTCTTAACTTTAGTCAATTAGATGCTTTGTTTTCTGCCACGCTACGCTGTGGTGAAAGTCAATTTGTCACAAACTGGCAGCAACTCGGTCTTGAATCACAGTGGGCAAAGCGAAACGTACAGTTGTTTGGTCGTAACTCCGTTTCTGGAACTTATGGTTACTTCAAAAGTAATGCCTTGTGTGGCGGCGATTTCAAGACCCGAGTTAACGAGCAGCCAGGCTCCGCGTCAGTTGTGCAAGCTGTAGCGTCAACCATCAGTGGAATTGGTTATTCCGGTGTCGGTTATCGAGTGGCAGGTGTGCGCTTAGTCCCTGTGGCTAAAATGGGAAATGACTACGTGACTCCAACGCGAGAACATATTGTTAGTGGTAAGTACCCACTATCACGTTACTTATATGTTTACGTGAATAAGCACCCTGATTACCCATTAACACCAATTGAAGCTGAATTTATTCGCTTTATCTTTTCTGCTCAGGGACAAGCGTTGGTTGAGAAAGATGGTTATGTGCCCATTACGGCAGACTTTGCAGAAGAAGAGTTAAAAAAAGTCGGCCTGTAAGCCGACTTTTTATTTAGGTATGGGCAGTACGAGATCAGAAAGTGAGTGTCCACTTCGCGCTGTCCCAACGTTCTTGTTCTTCCTGTAAATCCGCGTGAAGTAATTTATTGTTTTCTAGCCATGCTTCATCTGTGCATGTGAGAATCCATTCGTCATTTTTGATAGATAAGGTGATATCAGGCAATGGATCTTCATTACGCTGCCCATTTAATACGATAGAAAGTCGTAATATTTTGATGAGGCTTATAACGTTACTCTGTTTATAGAGGTTGAAATCTGGTAGTTCTTGCAATTTGAGCGCTTTACGCTGGAAGCGAGCCAATGTTGCAAGCACTAATTGCTGCTCACGGTTGAAGCCTTGTAGGGTGGAGTGCAACAGAATATAAAAAGAGTGGCGATGGAAACTACGCAAGTTGATACTTAATCCGACTTCATGAAGCAACGCTGCCCACTCTAGTAAGTCAAATAATTCACTCTTTTTCTTAATGCCTAGTTCAGAGCGTACCTGACATAACATCTCACGTGCATGCCCCTTAACACGAGCGGCATGCTCTAAGTCGACTCGGTGCTTGTTGGCTAAATTTTCTGTGGTGCGCATGCGAATATCGGAGCGTGCAAAACGCTCTTCCATTTCGTACAACAGGCCTTCGCGTAGAGCACCATCGGAGAAAAACATTTGCTCAATGCGAAGCGCTTTGAAAATCGCGGACAAAATCGCTACGCCTGCTGCGAATACGGGTTTACGTTCTTCTGTTAGACCCGCCAGCTCAATATCTTCAATGGAATCAAATTTACACAGAGTTTCGATAAGTGTATCCAGTCGACTCGCTGTGATCAGGCCATCTTCAAAACCTAATCCTACTAGCACTTCTTGAATCGCTTTGATGGTTCCTGATGAGCCGAGAGCAATATCCCAGCCCTTTTTACGATATGTTGAAGCGATGGACTCGAGTTTTTGTTCGGCCGCTAACATCGCCTTGCTGAAGTTTTTTCCTGACAGTTTGCCGTTTTTAAAGTATTGCTCTGTAAAACTGACGCATCCCATCTGTTTACTGTTGAGAAGCTCAGGCTCAAATTCTTGTCCAATAATCATCTCGGTACTGCCGCCTCCGATATCGATGACTAGTTTGGAGTTGGATTCTACTTGAGTGTGCGCGACGCCTAAGTAAATCAGGCGGGCTTCTTCTTCTCCGGGGATAATTTCTATTGGGAAAGGCATCACTTCTTTCGCACGCTCGATGAAAAGGTGGGCATTTTTAGCGCGTCTTAGTGTGTGTGTGGCGGCGATACGTACATTTGACTCATCAAGCCCTTGCAACCTTTCAGCGAACATGGCTAAGCATTCTAGCGCACGCTCCATTGCGGCGTGACTTAAGTTCAATTCACTGTCGAGTCCTGATGCTAAGCGAACACGTTGTTTATGACGACTAACCAGTTGTAGGTCACTGCCGACAACTTTGGCCACCACCATATGGAAACTGTTTGAGCCGAGGTCTATCGCGGCAATGTAGCGAGTATCTTGTTCAAGTATTTGAGGCATCTGAATTTTGTTTTCTAGTTTGCTTTTCTATATTTTTAAGATAGTCATAGATAGCGATTTGAGAGCGAACTTTTTTGCGATTACCTCGTGGTACGTAAGCGTTACTCATTTCTTTATCTATTAAACGAGCCTTTACTGTATCGGTAAAATGGATATTCGTTATATCAATAATTCTCTGTTTCAAACGTGGATCACGGACTGGTACTGCTACCTCGATACGGTGATCAATATTTCTTGTCATCCAGTCTGCGGAGGAGATATAAACTTGCGGATCGCCATCATTGTGGGTGATCACCACGCGAGGGTGCTCAAGAAAGCGGTCAACAATACTGATGATGCGAATATTGTCGCTGATCCCCTCAATGCCCGGTACTAATGAGCACATGCCTCGAATTATCATGTTTATTTTTACACCGGAAGTACTTGCTCCATAAAGCTTATTGACGATGCCTTTATCGACTAGGTTATTGACCTTGATCGTAAGAGCGGCTTTTTTCCCTAGCTTGGCATTCGCAATTTCATTATCGATTAAGCGGTAGATTTGGGTTCGAGAATTACGAGGAGATACCATAAGGTGATTGAACTTCACTGGTCGGTATGGATTCTCAATGTAACCGAAGACATTACGGACTTCATTAGTGATTTCTTGATCTGCCGTAAGCAGGGAGAAGTCGGTATAAATTCGTGCCGTCTTCTCATGGAAGTTGCCTGTGCCGATGTGTGCGTAGCGAATAATTTCTTCACCTTCGCGGCGGCTAATCATCAGTAGCTTTGAGTGAATCTTAAGACCAGGCGCACCAAAGATGACGTGCACACCCGCTTCGGTTAATACTTTTGACCATTCGATATTGGCTTCTTCATCAAAGCGAGCTTGCAGTTCGACGACCACAGTGACATTTTTGCCGTTGTGCACCGCATCAATTAAAGAGTTCATCAAGCGAGAATCTTTCGCGACGCGATAAATGTTAATCTTGATACTAAGTACTTTGGGATCGAAGGAGGCTTGGCGCACTAACTCACTAATGTGGTCAAAAGTGTGGTAGGGATAATAGAGCAGAATATCTTTCGCTTTAATCGCGTCAAAGCTGTTGGCATAACCTTCGAAATCGGCACATTTCATTGGCGGGAGAGGTTTATTTTCAAGATACTCTCGTCCAACATTTGGAAAGCCGATGAAGTCTTTAAAGTTGTGATAGCGTCCGCCGGGGATAAGGTTATCGTAGTTAGAGATATTAAGTTTGTTACACAGAAACTCTAACATTTGAGGCGGCATATCGCGTTCGTAGACGAAGCGAACGGGCTTTGCTGTCAGTCGCTGATTGACACCCTCTGACATTTGTTCAAGCAAGCTGTACTCGATTTCATTGCGTAAATCGTATTCAGCGTCACGCGTCATTTTCATCGCATAGCCGCTAAGCTCATCATAATCAAAAAAGCCTTTGAACAGCTCGTCCAAACAGTGGCGGATAATATTATCAAGTAAGATGATGGTTTTTCGACGCTTTCCTTTCTGTTCTGGTACCATCACAAAGCGGGGAAGGTGATCGGTCGGAATTTCGATCAGAGCATACTGGTAATGTTCTTCTTTACGCAGTTCCACGGCGATGTAAGCGTACTCGTCTTTGAGAAATTGCAGAACATCGATCTCGTCTTTCATTAGGAGGGGAGTGATATGCGGCATTACCTCTCTACGGAAGTATTTCGCGATCCACTTTTGTTGCGATTCATCCAGTTGTTGCTCGTTGACCAAGAAAATGCGACGTCGCGCCATTTCTCGAATCAACTCGCTGTAAAGCTCATCAAATTGTTCGTTAAGCTTTAGTGCTTTCGACTGCATTTTGGTTAACAGTCGTTTAGGGCTATCACTGCCACCGCGCTCTTGGCTGATTAGGATTCTGCGCTTCACGTCCGCAAAGCGTACTTTGTAAAATTCATCTAAATTGTTGGAAAAGATCCCAAGAAAGCGAATACGTTCGATCAAAGGGACGGTTTTATCGGCAGCTTCTTGTAATACTCGTTCGTTGAAAGACAACCAACTCAGCTCTTTTTCTATATATAGTTTTTCTGCGCTCATAACCTTACCTAGCCAAAAGTGAAGTATTACGTACTCATCTTGGAAAAATGGATGAGTGAGAACATTATGAGATTTTCATTACAGATTTATTTCATACCACGCATTGCATAAGAGTTGTATTCTTTTCAGGTGTTTAATGTGATCTGTAATATAATTGTCATCTTAACGACATATTCTAGTACTAAGTCAAAAAAGGTAGAGATATAAATGGCACAAGCCGAGTTTTCATTGCAGGAAAAAGATAAGAAACGACTGATAAAAGATCGTTTAGTTCGACTTGCAGTGACATCCGGTGGTGTCGGCGTACTCGCGGCGCTTATTTTGATCTTTGTCTACCTCGCCATGGTGATCATTCCGCTTTTTTCTGATGCGGAGATCAAAACCAACCAAGCCATTCGAGCCACTCATATTGAAACACCACTTGCGATTTCAGTGGATGATTACGCTCAGCTCGCGTTCGTTCTAACCCAAAGTGGTGAGATTCAATATTTGTCGATGGACGATCCTACGAAACCTGCGGTGTATACACAGCAAATCGTCCAGAAACCCGTCGCTTTCTCTCAATCTGCTCCTGGGCTAGGTTGGTATGGATTTGTTGATGGGCAGGGTAAAGCGAACCTTTTCAAGCCAGAATTTAATGCCACATTGAGAGAAAATACACGTCCTCCGGAAGTGATTGAGCTAGACACCAGCATGGATCTGACACTAAGTACGCCTCAAGATCCTGTGACTCAGTTTGTATTTGCAGCTTCGACGCCCTTACCAACGATTGTTTGGCAGAAGCAAAGCGGTGAAGTGAAAGCTCGCTGGCAAGTGGCTTCGTCTTTGGGTACGCCTCCTACAACGATCGATTTTACGTTCTCTTCAGGCTTTAATACGCCTCAGCAAATGTTGTTGACACCTGACGGTGAAACGCTTTATTTGCGCGATGGCTCTGAGTTGATCGTGTTAAAGAAAACCGCACGTAAATTTGCTGTGCGAGAGGTGGTCGATCTCACTCAAGGTGATAAGAAGCATTCCGTTCGTACGATAGACTTATTGGCTGGTGCTTACTCGCTTTTGGTGACGCACAACGATGGTCGGGTGTCGCAATGGTTTGATACGCTGCAAGAAGAAAAACGCACGTTAACGCATATTCGTGATTTTAAATTGGCATCAGAGCTTAAGTATTTGTTGCCGGATTCTCATCGAAAAGGATTTTATAGCTTTTACACCAACGGCACGTTGCAAAGCCATTATACAACCAGTGAAAAACTGGTGTTGTTTAAGCGTGCGTACAATCAAGCGCCCGCAATCGCAGCAATGTCTAACAATGAACGCTACTTAATCACTTGGCAAAATAATGCGTTAAATGTTGCGGAAGTGGACAATGCCTATCCGGAAATTTCATTGTCTTCATTATGGCAAGAAGTGTGGTACGAAGGGTATCCTGAGCCTGAATTTGTGTGGCAATCGACTTCGGCGAGCGATAACTTTGAGGCTAAGTTCAGCCTAGTACCTATTGCGTTTGGAACGATAAAAGCGGCGATGTTTGCGATGCTGTTTTCAGTACCGCTCGCAGTGCTAGGCGCTATTTATACGGCTTACTTTATGTCGCCACGCATGCGTCGTGTCGTAAAACCGTCGATTGAGCTAATGGAAGCACTGCCGACGGTGATCATTGGTTTCCTCGCGGGATTGTGGTTCGCGCCTATTGTCGAAGATCACCTGATTACGATCGTCGTTATGCTGTTTGTTTTGCCCTTGAGCACCATGATTATGGGCGGGCTATGGGCATTAATACCGCAACCTTTGCGGAATCGTCTGCCTAATGGTTGGCATGCTTTAGTGCTCATGCCTGTCATATTGGTACTGATTGGGCTTGGAGTGTGGATTTCGCCTACGATTGAGCAGACGTTCTTTGGTGGCGATATGCGCTTATTCTTAACCGAGCATGGTATTGGTTACGATCAACGCAATGCATTGGTGGTGGGGCTAGCGATGGGGTTTGCTGTTATCCCGACGATTTTTACCATTGCCGAAGATGCTATTTTCTCTGTACCGAAGCATTTATCGGATGGCTCTTTGGCATTAGGGGCCACGCCTTGGCAAACTTTAATCTATGTTGTCTTGCTTACTGCAAGCCCAGGTATTTTTTCTGCCATTATGATGGGCCTGGGACGCGCTGTTGGCGAAACCATGATTGTGTTAATGGCAACGGGCAATACGCCATTAATGGATTGGAATATTTTGGAAGGATTGCGCAGCCTGTCGGCGACCATCGCCGTTGAGTTGCCAGAGTCGGAAGTTGGAAGTTCGCATTATCGCCTGCTGTTCCTAGCTGCATTGATTTTGTTTGTGTTTACGTTTGCAGTAAACGCGCTTGCGGAGTGGGTTCGTCAGAGACTGAGAGATAAGTACCGTGCGTTGTAATAATGGTTTGAATAAAGAGCGAGTAATAACGTGTTAAATTGGATTCGTTCTGGCGCACCGTGGATATGGCTAACAGGCGGTGCAGTCAGCATCAGTTTGTTGTCGGTATTAGGGTTGTTACTCCTTATCGGCTGGAAAGGCCTGACTTACTTTTGGCCAGCGCCCTTGTATCAGTGGAATGTTGCAGCGCTGACTCCTGTACAAGGCGAAGTGCTACATGAAAATACTATTCTGATTGGTCAAGTGTATGAGCGCAGCTTTGTACCGAAGAGTTATTTGCCTGAAAGCGCAGCACAACAGTTAGAAGACGATGAAGATTTTGCCACGCGACTCAACATCAAAATCGCTAACCGAGAGTTGTATCCCGCCGATTTTATCTCCGTATTGCAAATGCAGTTGGATGAGCCCACGACGCCAAAAGAGTGGGCGGTGATAGAGCGCAGTAGCGGTGGTTATTTCTTTGGTAAGCTGGTGGCGTTTCAAGATGGCGATAATATATACACCAGTGATATTCAATCGATACTAAATAAAAAGCTTGATGATGCAGAAACTCTGCGCCATGAGATTGATTCTTTGGTGGTCGATCAGCTTAAAGAGCTTGGTTGGAAGCTAGAGCAGTTGCGATTAGAAAAGCGCAAGCATGAATTGAATGACACGCTGACAGAAAGCTTCTTAAAGGAAAATCAGACGAAAAAAGAGCAGATAGAAAAAGCGCTTGCGACGTTAGATTTGCAACTTGATGGTTTACGACTTCAGCTCTCTGACTATGCCTTGATTGCCGAGGATATGACGGGGTCACAAGTATCGATTCCGCTCGAAGACATTTTGGACTACTGGTATCCAAACCAAATGTCACTGCCTGATAAAGTCATGCATTGGGGAAAACAGGTTTGGAAGTTTTTATCTGAAGATCCAAGAGAGTCTAACTCCGAAGGAGGCGTGTTCCCTGCGATATTTGGTACGGTTTTCTTAGTACTCATCATGTCGATCATTGTGATGCCACTCGGGGTGATCGCCGCTATCTATCTACATGAATACGCTAAGAATAACGCTCTAACCAGAGTTATTCGTATTGCGGTTATAAACCTAGCGGGTGTTCCATCGATTGTTTATGGCGTGTTTGGTTTAGGTTTCTTCGTTTATACGATTGGTGCCTCTATCGACAACGTATTCTATGCGGAGAAGCTACCGGCACCAACCTTTGGTACGCCGGGTTTGTTATGGTCTGCACTAACTCTTGCCGTGCTGACGCTTCCAGTTGTGATTGTGACTACTGAAGAAGGTTTAACTCGTATTCCGAGCTCAGTACGACATGGTTCTCTGGCGCTTGGTGCAACTCAGTTCGAAACACTATGGCGTGTGGTTTTACCTATGGCGACGCCAGCTATTATCACAGGTTTGATCCTTGCGATTGCACGTGCAGCTGGCGAAGTAGCGCCACTGATGCTGGTGGGGGTCGTGAAATTGGCATCCAGTTTACCGGTTGACGGACAATTCCCTTATGTGCATTTGGATAGAAAGTTCATGCATTTAGGTTTTCACATTTACGATGTTGGCTTTCAAACCTCCAACATCGAAGCGGCGCGACCATTAGTTTATGCTACCTCTTTCTTACTCGTGACAGTGATTGTCGGGCTAAACTTAACAGCAATCAGTATTCGCAATAATTTACGAGAAAAATACAGAACGTTAGGACAAGATTAAGTATGTTTAATTTTGATAGTACATTAGGTTATGAGCCACCATTGGATGTTCATAATTTAACGGATGAACAAACAGCCATCTCAATCGAGAACCTTAATCTGTTCTATGGTCAAACTCAGGCGCTGCATGATATTTCGATGCGAATTCCCAAAGGGCGAGTCACCGCTTTTATCGGTCCTTCAGGGTGTGGAAAGTCGACGTTATTACGTTGCATCAATCGCATGAACGACTTAGTGGAAGGGTGTCGAGTCACAGGCAAAGTGCGTCTCCATGGCAAGAATGTTTATCATCCTAATGTTGATGTTGCGACACTTCGACGCCGAGTGGGGATGGTGTTTCAAAGACCCAATCCATTTCCTAAGTCTATTTATGAAAATGTAGTTTATGGCTTACGCTTACAAGGTGTAAAAAACAGCCGCAGTTTAGATGACGCAGTGGAGCGATCCTTGCGCTCGGCGGCGTTGTGGGATGAGGTAAAAGACCGCTTGCATGAGAACGCATTTGGTTTATCTGGTGGTCAGCAACAGCGCTTGGTCATTGCGCGTGCGGTGGCGATTGAGCCGGAAGTCCTGTTATTGGACGAGCCAACATCAGCGTTGGATCCAATCTCAACTTTAACTATTGAAGAGCTTATCAATGAGCTGAAGACTCAATATACTGTCGTTATCGTTACCCATAACATGCAACAAGCGGCGAGAGTGAGCGATCATACTGCATTCATTCATATGGGTAAGTTAATTGAATACTCTGACGCGGACTCGATCTTCACTTCGCCAATGAAGAAACAGACCGAAGATTACATTACGGGTCGCTACGGTTAAGTCGCGACTCTATACGGAATAAGGAACATCATGCACTTTGGACGTCATATTTCAGGACAATTTAACGTAGAGCTAGAATCGATTCGTACTCATGTATTAACCATGGGAGGCTTGGTAGAGCAGCAGCTTTCGTATGCTATTCAAGCCTTGCATAAAGAAGACATCGAACTGGCGCGTAAGGTTGTGCGTGACGATCATAAAGTGAATGCGATGGAAGTCTCGATCGATGACGCCTGTACACGCATTATTGCTAAGCGTCAGCCAACGGCAAAAGACTTGCGCTTAATCATGGCTATCATCAAAACGATCACGGATTTAGAACGCATCGGTGATGTGGCGACACGCATTGCTTACGTTGCCATTGAAAGCCCATCATCAAAAGAACGACAATTCCAAGTGTCGTTAGAGCCTCTCTGCCGTCAGGCAATTAATATGCTGCATCAGGTTTTAGACGCGTTTGCCCGTATGGATGTAGAAGCGGCAGCAGAGGTGCACAAACAAGATGACAAACTAGACGCCGAGTATGAAGCGGTGATTCGTCAGTTGATGACTTACATGATGGAGGATCCAAAAAATATCCCTAATATTCTGCAAGTGATGTGGTCTGCACGCGCGATTGAACGCGTGGGGGACCGCTGCCAGAACATCTGTGAATACATTATTTACTTTGTGAAAGGGAAAGATGTACGCCACCTAGGTGATCAAAGTATTGATGACGTACTGAAGTAACTGACTTCAACAAATAGACCAGCTTTTAGGCTGGCCTATTTATTAGAGAGAAGGAAAGCACGTCAATATTTATCAGGAACGAAGGTCTGATCATCAATGGGCGCTCTGACGTAACCTTCTTTATTGAGTTCAGGTAATTCGATGGGTGAGTACTCAAGTGCTTTGTAGTCAATCTGGCTTAGTAAATGACTGATACAGTTCAAGCGCGCTTTCTTTTTGTCATCAGAAGGGACGACCCACCAAGGGCAGTTTTTCGTGTCTGTATAGGCAAACATCTTATCTTTTGCTTCCGAATACTCCGCCCAGCAATGACGTGACTCTAAATCCATTGGGCTGAATTTCCAACGTTTGATCGGCGTATTAATTCGACCTAGAAAACGTTTTTCCTGCTCTTCGTCTGAAACCGAAAACCAATACTTAATCAGAATAATCCCAGATCGTTGCAACATTCTCTCGAATTCAGGGCAAGAGCGTAAAAACTCCTCGTATTCGTCTGGAGTACAGAACCCCATGACTTTTTCGACACCTGCTCGGTTATACCAACTTCGGTCAAATAAAACGATTTCACCAGCAGATGGTAAATGAGCGACGTAACGTTGGAAGTACCATTGCGTTTTTTCTTTTTCTGTCGGTGCAGGCAGAGCCACTACGCGACAAACACGCGGGTTTAGCTTTTCTGTAATTCGCTTTATCACTCCGCCTTTGCCCGCAGCATCACGTCCTTCAAACAGAACCACCACTTTTAACCCTTTGTGTTTGACCCACTCTTGAAGTTTTACGAGCTCAACTTGAAGGTTTTTGAGCTCCTTTTCGTATTCCTTTTTCTTCAATTTAGACATACACATTTCCTCACTCCTTGATAAACAATATGTTAGCACTCAAAAGCTATGCGTGTGAGGTTACGGTCGTGTATTTGAGAGCTGCTACGACATCGGTAATGGCTTGTGTACTTGTGATGGGGATTAAAAAATCATCGACATCGGATGCGCCCATTTTGCTTTGTTCAGCAACAAAGGTCATTTGGCTAGGGCGTGTGGTTTTGCCTGACAGATGGATTTCAGGAACTTGAGTGTCTTCTACTAACGCACGTACGTTACTCGCATTAACGCCAGCCCCCGCCATGATCGCAATGCGTCCTTGCGCTTGCTCAACTAAGGCTTTAAGCACATCGATACCTTGCGGTGCAGAAGGCGCAAGGCCGGAAGTCAAAATACGTTCACAGCCTAAGCTGATCACTTCTTCCAAAGCTTTTTCAGCGTCACGACACTGGTCAAAGGCACGATGGAAAGTCACGCCTAAGCCAAGCGCTTGAGCAAATTCACACAGTGCCGTTGCGTACGGCATATGAATGTCGCCGTCTTGAGTGAGCACGCCGAGCACGACACCATTCAAGCCAGCTTGTTTAGCGGCTTCAATATCCCAACGCATCATTTCGATCTCTTCTTCATTGTAGAAGAAGTCACCTTGGCGTGGGCGGGTCATGGCATAAACTGGAACACTCGAAAGCTTAGCCGCTTGCTGCATAAAGCCATAACTGGGTGTTAGTCCGCCTAAAGCCAAAGAGGAGCAAAGTTCAATCCGAGTGGCGCCGCCAGCAATGGCGTAGTGCAGAGATTCAATATTATCAATACAGACTTCTAGGTGAGTAACCACGTTCATTCATCCTGCTAACGTTACAAATAAGTGTTGTGGCTAAGATATTAACAGGGCCAGTAAGCAGAATCTGTATGGAGGGGATGATAAATAGAGGTAAAGTTTACGCTGAAGCGTTACCTCATTTGGCGGTTTATCTGAAGGAAAAAGAAAGCCCAGAGCAGAGGCTCTGGGCTTTGATAGGACTTTACTTAGACTGATTGGCGTTTGCGGTTTTCCGCATTAGCTTATTGCTTTATATACATCCAACCATCACACCCGTTGAGCTAGGGTGAAGGTCTATTATTTTTTGCCTAGGTCAGCTGCGTGCTCAGATAGGAACGCTGCAACACCTTTTGGAGATGCGTCCATACCTGCTTTACCTTCTTCCCATTGTGCAGGACATACTTCGCCGTGCTTCTGGTGGAAGTTAAGAGCGTCAACCATGCGTAGCATTTCGTCGATGTTACGGCCTAGTGGTAGGTCGTTAACTACTTGGTGACGTACAACGCCTTCTTCGTCGATTAGGAAAGAACCACGGAAAGCAACGCCTGCTTCTGGGTGCTCAACGTCGTAAGCTTTACAGATTTCGTGCTTAACGTCAGCAACTAGTGGGTACTTAACTTGACCGATACCGCCATCTTCGATAGCAGTGTTACGCCATGCGTTGTGAGAGAACTGAGAATCGATAGAAACACCGATTACTTCAACACCTTTAGCTTGGAAGTCAGCTAGACGGTTGTCGAATGC
Source organism: Vibrio sp. Vb1980 (assembly GCF_033338615.1). Taxonomy (NCBI): domain Bacteria; kingdom Pseudomonadati; phylum Pseudomonadota; class Gammaproteobacteria; order Vibrionales; family Vibrionaceae; genus Vibrio; species Vibrio sp. Vb1980. The sequence goes on along the minus strand of NZ_JAWOSZ010000017.1, from coordinate 74,922 downwards.
GATTAGCTCAGATGGGCAAACGAAAGTGAAATCTAGTGGGTAGAAGAATACTACTGCTTTCTTACCTTTAGTGAACTCTGCAAAGTTGAAGTTTTCAACGATTTCACCGTTACCTAGAACAGCTGCTGCAGTAAAATCAGGGGCTTGACGACCTACTAGTACCATTTTTTAGCTCCTAAAAAGTATGGTTAGCTCCAAACCGAATTCAGTTGTGTCGGTTTGGTTCGTGTTTGTACGAGACAAACTATAGTACAGATTGTAGTATTGAAAAAAGCGAAATAAATAGATTGAGTTAATCGAAAAAAACGATAATAACAAAACTCTTAACTCGATCACTGGAACGGCGGTAGATACAAATACAATTATGAATAAATGGCCCAGTTTGAAGCAGTTACACTATTTAGTCACACTGCATGAAACAAGACATTTTAGTGACGCTGCAGAGCGTTGTTTTGTCAGTCAGTCGACTTTAAGTAAGGGTATTCAAAACTTAGAGGAGTTGATTGGCTGTCCATTATATGAAAAGAAAGACAAGAAAAGTCCACTGGTTTTTACCCAAACAGGAGAAATGGTAGTAAAGCAGGGGCGAGAGCTGTTAGCAAAAGGGCAAGATTTGGTCGAGCTTGGACGTATGTGCCAAGGCGACGATATGCAAGGCCAGCTAAAAGTAGGATGTATACCAACAATTGCTCCGTTTTTACTGTGTGATTTGGTACAAGAGGTGAACTACCGTTTTCCACAACTGAATCTTTTATTAAGAGAAGACACGACGACAAACTTACTTCAAGCGCTCAGACATGGTGAGCTGGATGTGCTTATTTTAGCGTTACCAGTCGAAATTGATGGCATGGAAAGCCGAGTAGTGGGTAAGGATCCGTTTCGAATGGTTATAAGCGCTAATCAAGCCCAATCGGTCCCTGTGCCGATTCGTTACGCGGATTTACCTGACGAATCCGTCTTTCTACTAGAGAAAGAACATTGCTTAACGGAACATGCGGTATCAGCGTGTAAATTAACAGACAAAGAAAAAATCAATCCGTTTACGGCAACCAGCCTCCATACACTGGTGCAAATGGTTGCGAATGGTTTGGGAACAACGTTCATTCCTCAAATGGCTATCGACCATGGCTTGCTGCATAACCAGAATTTAGTCGTGATCGATCCTCCAGGTAAACAAGCTTATCGCGAAATCGGCTTAGTTTGGCGTCCGAGCTCGTCAAGAACGAAAACATTTAATCAACTTGCAGAAGTCGTTTCAGAGCTGCTTTAGCTATTAGTATTAGCCCTTACTTCTCCATTATTTATCTAAAAGCGCACTGGAAACAGTGCGCTTTCTAGTATTTTATTCTGCTGGTAAACTTTGACTTGTAAAATTTTACAGCTCTTCTTTGATGAAGCTTTCATAAAATAGTGAAATTTCACAATGTTAATTTTACACAAAGCCCTGCATGTCTTGTTTGACCCCTGTTTAAATCCATCTCTTCAGCCCTTGTGAATACAAGGTGTTTGTTTACCTGTCAATATTCATACGCTTGTTTGAAATGATAAAACGACTTTAAATTTAATGTAATTTTATTACGTAATAACTTACAAAATAAGGCGCTTGATAGATGGTTTTTACCTTGCGGAATAAAACTTTGAATTTTCTGTTTTGTTTATATTAGGGGTTTCACTAAACCCTTTGTTGATATAGCTTATTTAAAGGCCGATACGACTTATGTCTAGATTGAAAATACACGTAGCATTACGCAATCTATCGGCATGGCTAGACGAGTTGAACACAAAGTTAAAGGATGTAATTTGTTGTTCATAACTTACAAATGTAGCTTTACGCTGACTGCCCAAGATTGATAAAGCACGTTAAGGATGAATGATTATGCTTGCTCAGACAGAACAAAAAACACAACAACTAAAGCAAACCCAAGGCATGCTTGAGGTGAATGGAGTCGTTGCTCCAGAACATCAAGCAATTTTCCCTGTTGAAGCCCAAACCTTTTTATCTCTACTGTGTGAAAAATTTGCCGGACGTGTTGAACAGTTGCTGGAAGCAAGAGAAGAGAAGCAAGCACGTATTGATGCTGGTGAGCTACCAGATTTTCTACCAGAGACACAAGACATCCGTGAAGGAAGTTGGAAGATCCTAGGAATTCCACAAGATCTGCAAGATCGCCGTGTGGAGATTACCGGACCAACTGACCGCAAGATGGTGATTAACGCACTGAATGCGAATGTAAAAGTGTTCATGGCAGACTTCGAAGATTCAATGTCTCCTGCATGGAGTAAAGTGCTAGATGGTCAAATTAACTTGCGCGATGCTGTTAATGGCACCATCAGTTACACCAATCCTGGCAATGGCAAACATTATCAGCTGGAAGATGACCCAGCGGTGTTGATCTGCCGTGTTCGCGGCCTTCATTTAAAAGAAAAACACGTTACGTGGCACGGTCAGATCATTCCAGGTGCGCTATTCGATTTCGCTCTGTATTTCTATAACAACTACAAAGCGTTACTTCAAAAAGGCAGTGGCCCTTATTTCTACCTTCCAAAACTGCAATCGCATCACGAAGCGAAGTGGTGGAGCGAAGTGTTCCATTTCACGGAAGACTACTTCGGTTTGGATACAGGCACCATCAAAGCGACTGTGCTGATTGAAACCTTACCAGCGGTATTCGAAATGGACGAGATTCTGTTCTCGCTCAAAGAACACATCGTTGGTTTGAACTGTGGTCGCTGGGATTACATCTTTAGCTATATCAAAACATTGAAAAAACACTCAGACCGAGTACTGCCAGATCGCCAAGTGGTAACGATGGACAAGCCATTCTTAAACGCTTACTCGCGATTATTGGTACGTACTTGCCATAAACGAGGTGCTTTCGCGATGGGAGGAATGGCCGCATTTATCCCAGCTAAAGACCCGAAAGAGAATCAAAAAGTATTAGACAAGATCCAGACTGACAAATCGTTAGAAGCTAACAACGGCCACGACGGTACTTGGGTGGCTCATCCAGGTTTGGCTGACACTGCTATGGAAGTCTTTAGTGCTGTGCTGGGTGAACGCACCAACCAGTTGGATGTGAGCCGTGCAGAGGATGCGCCTATTACAGCCGCTGAACTGCTTGAGCCTTGTGAAGGCGAGCGCACTGAAGGCGGAATGCGCCACAATATTCGCGTTGCGCTGCAATACATCGAAGCTTGGATTTCTGGCAATGGTTGTGTGCCGATTTACGGACTGATGGAAGACGCAGCAACGGCAGAAATCTCCCGTGCCTCTATCTGGCAATGGATTCAACACGGCAAGTCGCTAGACAACGGATTAAAGGTCACTAAAGAGCTGTTCGAGCTCTATCTCAAAGAGGAGATTGAAGTCGTGAAGCAAGAAATTGGCGAGCAGCGCTACCATGCGGGTCGATTTGAAGAAGCAGCAGACTTAATGGCAAGGCTCACGACGAGCGATGAACTGACCAACTTTTTGACAGTTCCTGGTTATGACTACCTGGATTAATAAAGAATAACTGTAACACCAATAACGTGAAGGATTTTCAAGGCAGATAGGGAAGTACTGCCTGAGAACGGAAACTCAACGCACACGCATAAAGTGCAAATTATAAAGAGGGATAGACCAATGACTAACTTAACTCGCCGCCAACAAATTGAAGCTCTGGAAAAAGACTGGGCAACTAACCCACGCTGGAAAAATGTGAAGCGTACTTACACTGCCGAGGAAGTGGTGGAACTGCGTGGCTCTATGGTGCCTGCAAACACAATTGCACAACGTGGTGCAGACAAACTTTGGTCACTGGTCAACGGTAGTGCGAAAAAAGGTTACGTAAACTGTCTTGGTGCGCTAACGGGTGGTCAAGCCGTTCAACAAGCTAAGGCAGGTATTGAAGCGATCTATCTGTCAGGCTGGCAGGTAGCGGCGGATAACAACACCGCTTCGACGATGTATCCAGACCAATCTCTTTACCCAGTAGATTCTGTACCGTCAGTAGTAAAGCGTATCAACAACTCATTCCGTCGTGCAGACCAAATTCAGTGGGCTGCTGGTAAGACGCCTGAAGATGAAGGTGGTATTGATTACTTCCTACCTATCGTAGCGGATGCTGAAGCGGGCTTTGGTGGTGTGCTTAACGCTTACGAACTAATGAAATCGATGATCGAAGCCGGTGCCGCGGGCGTTCACTTTGAAGACCAGTTAGCATCGGTGAAAAAGTGTGGTCATATGGGGGGTAAGGTATTAGTTCCTACGCAAGAAGCGGTACAAAAGCTCGTTGCAGCTCGTTTGGCTGCTGACGTAGCGGGTACAACAACATTAGTTATTGCTCGTACTGATGCGAATGCGGCGGATCTCATTACTTCAGATTGCGACCCATATGATAAAGACTTCATCGAAGGTGAGCGTACTCAAGAAGGTTTCTACCGCGTTCGCGCGGGTATCGACCAAGCTATCTCTCGCGGCCTGGCTTACGCACCATATGCAGACTTGATTTGGTGTGAAACGGCTACGCCATGTTTGGAAGAAGCACGTAAGTTTGCAGAAGCAATTCACGCTGAATACCCAGATCAATTGTTGGCGTACAACTGCTCGCCTTCATTCAACTGGGAGAAAAACCTAGATGCAGAAACCATTGCTAAGTTCCAACAAGAGCTTGCAGACATGGGCTACAAGTACCAATTCATCACGCTAGCAGGCATTCACAACATGTGGTTCAACATGTTTGAACTGGCGCACGCTTACGCTCAAGGTGAAGGTATGCGTCATTATGTTGAGAAAGTTCAGCGTCCTGAATTCCAAGCAGCTGAAAAAGGCTATACGTTTGTTGCGCACCAACAAGAAGTAGGTACAGGTTACTTCGATAGAATGACCAATACTATCCAAGGTGGTAACTCTTCAGTGACAGCATTGACAGGTTCGACCGAAGAAGACCAATTCTAATTGGCAGAGAAACACTTCCTTAATCAGCGTCAGTAATGGCATTTTGAGCGGCAACCCTGCCGCTCTTTTTTCGTTTAACCGGTGTAAAAACGAAACTTACAACAAAGAGAATACGCTTGCGTACTACTCTTCCTGCTCGATTTCTTCAGGTTCCACTTCTTCTTGCAGTTCCAATAAGTTAATCGCAATGGTCACAAAGTCACTGTCAGTAATGATGCCGACCAATCGACCTTTGGTGACAACAGGTAGACAGCCAACTTTATGCTTTTGCATATAGATAGCGCTCTCTTTGAGCCCCGCGATAGGCTCTGCCGTCATGATATTGGTGTGCATCATTTCGTAGAGCGGTGTGTCTAAAGTAAAAGATTGTTCAGCCTCATCTGGGTGCAAGCTCGATTCTTGAGCAGCAAGAATGTCGCGTTGAGTCACCAAGCCTTGTAAGTGGTTATTGGCATCAACAACCGGAATGTGTCGAATATCAAGCGCATCCATCATGCTTTTTGCATCACGCAAGGTGTGCGTGCGCAGTAAGGTATGAGGATTACGAGTCATCATGTCTTCAACCTTGATCATAGAGACCTCCAGCGGCATTGTCCTTCTCTTAAATATAGAGAATATTTTTCTGTATATCTGGGAGCTAACTCGTTTTTCATCAATTAAATAGCACAATGCTGATGGGCTGCGTAATCTGTGTTTTATTGGTGTTTTTATTAATTTGAATAAGTCGGTTTGTGTGCGAGTCAGTTGGCATTTTTAGTTGATATTGAATGTGTTCCCAAGGTAATCCAATGAATTGAATCGCACATTTTTATTCGCTGGATTTTCCAAGATTCTTCTCTCGAAGAAGATACGTCCAGGCTTACCAAATTGAAGACAGCAACCTAGATGAAACGAACAACGTGTAACAAACTTATTGCGCTGGCAGTGGCGGCATTCAGTGTGCCATCAACACAGGCGATTGTGTTAGGAGATGAACAAACCGATCCTGTTGACCGCGTTACTTTGCGAGCAAGTAACATGGCAGAGTTTCCGCTGTGTGGTGGAACGATGCTGACAGAGCAATGGGTACTGACTGCGGCGCACTGTGTGGTGATGGGACAAGGAACCAATGAAGCAACCTACTATGTGACCCCGCCGGGTGAGCTGTCGGTGAATGCGAATGCGTATGAACTTAATTCTGCAGGGCTTGATAACTTTTATCCGGTGTCTCACGTTGTGGTTCATCCGGATTACACCCGGATTTCAAAAGCTGAGACCGACAGTAATGGCAACGTGAAACCTATCCAAACCGGTTTAGATTCAGACATCGCGTTGCTGTATCTCACGCGCCCAGTGGCAAACGCGAACTTTGCTGACCTAGCGAGTAAAGTTGACATGGAGAGTATCGAAGCACGTTTGGTGGCGGATTGGAACGATAATTACCTGACCAATCAACGTGTCGAAAATGTGCAAGTGTTTGGATGGGGGGCTACTCAGCCGGATGCTTCTGAACCTTCTAATACGCTCAAAACCACCATTAGCACATTTTTACCCATCGACAAATGTTATGAGCGTTTAGAAATTGGCAGCAGTTTTCCGGGGATCATTGATTCAAGAGACAACCAAACCAAAATTTGTACGCTACCAACACAAAACCATGTATTGGAGCCAGATAGCCATACTCAATATGGCAACTCTGCATGTAAAGGTGACAGTGGTGGCCCGTTGGTCGATGTGGCGACCGGCAAACAAATTGGTATTGTTAGTGGCGGCCCCCTTATTCTACCAACGTGTGGCTCTTTGACGATCCCAAGTTTCTACACCAAGGTGAGCCACTATTACGACTGGGTACAGTCTTACATCACTGCCGATGCGCCACCAAGTCGTTACATCATTGCGCCGAATTTTATCAAAAGTGCTAACAATGAAAGTGGTGACAATAAAGAGTGTCACGATGGCATTGCGACCAATAACTGTGATTTCAAAGGCTCAGATGATGAAGGTGGCAGTCTAGGGTTTTGGTTATTGGGTTTATTCGTGCCGTTATTCTTGTGGCGAAAGCGTGAGGTTTGATAGGGCGATTGGAATGCCAAACTAATAAGCAGCGGTATACGCTGCTTTGCTTTTTTCATGTTTTCTCTTTTGGGCTCAAATTAAAAATAGTGCCAAGTAATCGAGGCTTTTCACGTTTTATTACACTCTTCACCATGGCTTTTACTGCTATATTCTGGTGATTTGCTTGCTATTGCAGCATGTAAACATATACTAGTCTGCTGCGAAAAACTCGTCGCAATTTTATCGTCGCCTAGACGTGATTTGACCAATAGATAAGACAAGTAACATGCAAGTATCAGATTTCCATTTCGACCTTCCAGATGAACTCATCGCTCGCTACCCTCAACCAGAGCGTACCGCTAGCCGACTGCTGCAAATGGACGGCAATACCGGAGAGCTCATTGATGGCACATTTATTGATGTATTGGGCCAAGTTCAACCCGGTGACTTAGTGGTGTTTAATAATACTCGTGTTATTCCTGCTCGTCTTTTTGGCCGCAAGGAGTCGGGCGGTAAATTAGAAGTGCTAGTGGAGCGCATGTTGGATGAGAAAAGCATCCTCGCGCACGTTCGTTGCTCTAAATCACCAAAACCAGGTACAACCATTATTGTTGGCGAGAATGATGAATATTCAGCAGAAATGGTTGCACGCCATGATGCTTTATTTGAACTGAAATTTAGTTCTGATAAGACGGTACTAGAAATTCTGGAAGAAATCGGCCATATGCCGCTTCCTCCTTACATCGACCGTCCAGACGAAGATGCAGATAAAGAGCGTTACCAAACGGTATATAATCAAAAGCCAGGTGCGGTTGCGGCACCGACGGCGGGCCTTCACTTTGATGATGTTCTCTTGGAGAAAATCAAAGCGAAAGGTGCAGAGTTTGCTTACGTTACTTTGCACGTTGGGGCGGGTACATTCCAGCCAGTAAAAGTGGAAAATATCAACGATCACCACATGCATGCCGAGTACGTAGAAGTACCACAAGAAGTCGTCGAAGCAATTAAAGCGGCGAAAGCGCGTGGCGGACGAATTATTGCTGTTGGTACAACATCTGTGCGTTCACTTGAAAGTGCAGCGCAAGACGCATTGCAAAAAGGGACTGAGCTGGCCCCATTCTTTGGCGATACAGAAATCTTTATTTTCCCTGGTTACGAATATCAGTTGGTGGATTGCTTGATCACAAACTTCCACTTGCCTGAATCAACACTGATCATGTTGGTGAGTGCATTTGCTGGATACGAGAACACCATGAATGCTTACAAACATGCGGTGGAAAACAAATACCGTTTCTTCTCGTATGGCGATTCAATGTTCATCAAGAAGAAAACGGCGTAGTTAAAAATAGATTTACGAGTGCTAGCAGTAAGCTAGGAAATAAAGCATCCATTGCTTTGTCTCTCGCAAGGAAAAGCGACCGCTCCTTAAAGTAGGGTAGAGCCCTAAACACTCAGTCAGACTGTTTCTCTGACACCCGGAGGCATCGTGAAATTAAAATTCGATCTTAAGAAGAAAAACGGCAATGCACGTCGTGGTCAACTGACTTTCGAACGCGGCACTGTTCAAACTCCTGCGTTCATGCCAGTAGGTACTTACGGTACCGTTAAAGGTATGACACCAGAAGAAGTAAAAGGTACTGGTGCAGAAATTCTGCTAGGTAATACGTTCCACCTGTGGCTACGTCCTGGTCAAGAAGTGATGAAAATGCACGGTGACCTGCACGATTTTATGAACTGGCACGGTCCTATTCTTACTGATTCAGGCGGCTTCCAAGTATTCAGCCTTGGTAAGATGCGTACGATCACTGAAGAGGGTGTTCACTTTCGTAACCCAGTAAACGGTGACAAGATTTTCATGGACGCAGAAAAGTCGATGGAAATTCAAAAAGACCTGGGCTCTGACATCGTTATGATTTTTGACGAGTGTACGCCTTACCCAGCGACACACGATGAAGCGAAGAAATCGATGGAAATGTCATTACGCTGGGCACAGCGTTCACGTGACCACTTCGAGAAGCTAGAAAACCCGAACAACCTATTTGGTATTGTCCAAGGTGGTGTTTACGAAGATTTACGTGATGTGTCGGTAAAAGGTCTAACGGAAATCGGTTTTGACGGTTACGCGGTTGGTGGTTTGGCAGTAGGTGAGCCTAAAGAAGACATGCACCGTATTCTTGAGCATACTTGTCCTCAACTTCCTGAAGACAAACCTCGCTACTTGATGGGCGTAGGTAAGCCAGAAGACTTGGTTGAAGGTGTTCGTCGTGGTATCGACATGTTTGACTGTGTAATGCCAACGCGTAACGCACGTAATGGTCACTTATTTGTGACTGGTGGTGTGATCAAGATCCGTAATGCGAAACATAAAACGGATACAACACCATTGGATCCGCATTGTGACTGTTACACTTGTCAAAACTACAGCAAGTCGTACCTTCACCATTTAGAGCGTTGTAATGAAATCTTAGGCGCTCGCTTGAATACAATCCATAACCTGCGTTACTACCAGCGTCTGATGGAAAGCATTCGTAAAGCAATTGATGAAGATCGCTTCGATGAATTTGTTACTGAGTTCTATGAGCGTCGTGGCCGTGAAGTGCCACCACTAGCAAAAGAGCAGTAATTGAAAAACTAAAAGAATTAAAGCCTTTGGCATGTCGCCAGAGGCTTTTGCTAATAAAGTAGGCTAACGCACGTTATTTTTGAGAGAGCGATCTCTATTAGTTACTCTCAGACTTGAATCTAAAATGCGAAAGCCCAATTTGTTTGATTATCAATAAAATATAATGAGGATGTTTTAATGTTTATTTCTCAGGCTCACGCAGCAGCAGAAGGCGCGCCAGCAGGCGGTGGTTTTGAAATGCTAATCATGCTTGGCATGTTCGCAGTGATCTTTTACTTCATGATTTACCGTCCACAAGCGAAACGCGTAAAAGAACACAAAAACCTAATGGCTTCTATGGGCAAAGGCGACGAAGTTTTAACTAGCGGTGGCCTAGTGGGTAAAATCACTAAGATTGCTGAAGACAATGACTACATTTCAATTGAGCTTAACGCGAACAATGAAGTAGTAATCAAGAAAGACTTCATCACTGCAGTGCTACCAAAAGGTACGCTTAAGTCTCTATAAAACAGCTAAAGGATCCTCGCTGTGCTAAACCGTTATCCATTATGGAAGTACTTGATGGTGCTTTTTGCCATCATCACCGCTGCGTTATACGCACTTCCAAATATCTACGGTGAAGATCCGGCTATTCAAGTTACAGGGGCGCGTGGCGCCTCTGTAGATATGTCAACGCTGGATGCTGTCACTACTGCTCTTAACAAAGAGCAACTTTCTCATAAATCCATTGCTCTCGAAGATGGATCAATTCTTGTTCGTTTTAACGACACTGACACACAAATCAGTGCTCGTGATGTCATCAGCGAAGCGCTAGGCAAAGACACAATTGTTGCACTTAACCTTGCACCTTCTACACCCGATTGGCTAGAAGCGATTGGCGCGTCACCATTGAAGCTAGGTCTTGACCTTCGCGGTGGTGTTCACTTCTTAATGGAAGTGGATATGGATGCAGCGATGGAAAAGCTTATTGGTCAACAAGAAGAAGCTTTCCGTAGCGAACTTCGTGACGCCAAGATTCGTTACCGTGCAATCCGCCCTTCTGGAAAAGAAGCGGTAGAAGTGTTGTTGCGTAACGAAGAGCAATTAGCAGAAGCGAAAGCAACGCTAGAAAAGAATCACCCGGACATGATTTTTGTCGATTCTGATTCAAATGGCCGTTACGCTCTTACTGCAACCTTTACTGAGCAACGTTTACAAGAGATCCGTAACTATGCTGTTGAGCAAAACATTACGATTTTACGTAATCGTGTCAACGAACTAGGTGTTGCGGAACCATTGGTTCAACGTCAAGGTGCTAGTCGCATTGTAGTTGAACTGCCTGGTGTTCAAGACACTGCTCGTGCAAAAGAAATTCTCGGAGCTACGGCAACGCTTGAATTCCGTGAAGTTGATGATAAAGCTGACCTATCGGCAGCGGCAAATGGTCGTGCGCCAGCAGGTAGTGAAATCAAGATGGACCGTGATGGTCGCCCAGTTGTGCTTAAGAAGCGCGTTATTCTTGGCGGTCAAAGCATCACAGATGCAAGCTCAAGTGTTGATGAATATGGTCGTCCACAAGTTAACATCTCGCTAGACAGCGAAGGTGGTAATAAGATGTCTGCGTTCTCTAAGAAGAACATTGGTAAGCTAATGGCTACCGTGTTTGCAGAATACAAAGACAGTGGCCGTCGTACGCCTGAAGGCAAAGTTATTCTGGATAAGCATGAAGAAGTCATCAACCAAGCAACGATTCAATCGGCTCTTGGTCGTAACTTCCGTATCACAGGTATCGACTCTGCTGCAGAAGCACACAACCTAGCACTTTTACTACGTGCTGGTGCACTGATTGCACCTATCTCTATCGTTGAAGAACGTACCATTGGTCCATCAATGGGCCAGCAAAACATCGATATGGGTATCCAAGCATGTATCTGGGGTATGGTTGCCGTAATGCTATTTACGCTGCTTTACTACCGCGGCTTTGGTTTGATTGCAAACATTGCTCTAATGGCAAACTTAGTGCTTATCATTGGTGTTATGTCGATGATTCCAGGCGCTACCATGACGCTTCCGGGGATAGCCGGTATCGTGTTAACAGTCGGTATGGCAGTTGATGCGAACGTACTGATCTTCGAGCGTATCCGTGAAGAAATTCGTGATGGACGTAGTCCACAACAAGCGATTCACCAAGGTTACGCGAATGCATTCAGCACGATTGCTGATGCGAACATCACAACACTAATTACTGCAATCATTCTATTTGCGGTCGGTACAGGTGCGGTGAAAGGTTTCGCAGTTACTCTATCTATCGGTATCTTAACTTCAATGTTCACCGCCATTATTGGTACACGTTGTATCGTGAACCTGATCTACGGTGGCAAACGCGTTGATAAATTGTCGATCTAAGGCTGGGAATTAATATGTTTCAAATTCTAAAAGCAGAGAAGACGATCGGCTTTATGCGTTGGTCGAAAGTAGCATTCGTTTTTTCAATTATAATGATTGCTGCTTCTATCTTCACTTTGTCAACCAAGTGGCTTAATTGGGGTCTAGATTTCACTGGCGGTACTCTTATCGAGGTCGGTTTTGAACAGCCAGCAAACCTTGAAGAGATTCGTGCAGCACTAGATTCAAAAGGCTTTGGCGATGCGACAGTACAAAACTTCGGTAGTGCTCGTGAAGTCATGGTTCGTCTTCGTCCACGTGATGACGTTTCTGGTGAAACGCTAGGTAACCAAATCATTGGTGCTATCAAAGATGGTACTGGCGAAAGCGTAGAAATGCGTCGTATTGAGTTCGTAGGTCCCAACGTTGGTGATGAGCTAACAGAAGCTGGTGGTCTAGCGATCTTGGTATCGCTGATCTGTATTCTGCTTTATGTATCGATGCGATTTGAATGGCGTCTAGCGGCTGGTGCGGTAATGGCATTGGCTCACGATATAATTATCACGCTAGGTGTCTTCTCGTTTCTACAAATTGAAGTTGACCTGACTATCGTAGCTGCGCTACTGACGGTTGTGGGCTACTCACTCAACGATACCATCGTTGTATTTGACCGGATTCGTGAAAACTTCCGTAAGATGCGTAAGGGTGAACCTTCAGACATTATGGACGCCTCAATCACTCAAACGTTGAGCCGTACATTGATTACATCTGGTACGACGTTGTTCGTGGTAATTGCACTGTTCATGCAGGGTGGTGCTATGATTCACGGCTTTGCAACCGCACTTTTACTCGGTATCACTGTAGGTACTTACTCTTCTATCTACGTAGCATCAGCACTGGCTCTAAAACTGGGTATCCAGAAAGAGCACTTGATGCCACCTCAAGTAGAAAAAGAGGGTGCAGAGTTCGACGAAATGCCATAAGGCAGATTGAGAACCGAAAACAAAAACCGCTGAACAATCAGCGGTTTTTTTATGCCTGATAGATTTGAAAGTTTCATTTTTTTTTGAGGTACTTCCAGCTTGAATTGTAGTTTTTTGATTGAGTTGAATATCGGAAGTATGTTCAACAATTTCGGGAGGAAATAATGTCAAGGCAAGCTGAAATAAAAGTACAGTTACTGAAGTTTGTAGAGATTTCTTACAAGCACAATAAAGGTGTTACCACCAAGCTAGTTACTGGAGGGAAAAGGTTCAAGTTAGCAGTTGATGAGTCAGGTAAAGTAACTTTATCTGGTGAGCTTGGATTTACTAAGTTTGAAGTTTCAAAAGAAATGGTTGAAGAGCTGGGCATAAAATTAAAAGCCGTTTCTGTTACTTTTAAAACTACTCGTGATGGTGTTTTGACATACAGTGGGAGTGTTTCTCTTTTTGGTGTTGTTTCCTTTGGAGTTACTGGGCAGGTAAATGTCCGTGAGCTTTTAGAGCAGTGCGAGTGGGGGCTTTGTAAGTACAGATTTAAGCCGAGTAAAATTGATCAAGCGCTCCGTGAAGCTGGGGTTTAGTTGGTTATGCTAAATAGAATTCTACCTATTCCGGTTTTACTAAGTGTTTCAACGCCCTGCATCGCAAGTCCACTCCACGATACTTACCTTGATATACGTAATAATTTATACAAGATGCAGTATATAGAGGTGGTAGAAGCTATGGCAGGACCAAATCTATCGATTGAAGAGCTGAACAGTATTAAGTCTCACCCAATAAAATTTGGTCATCAATTTCCATTTTTATCATCTATCCCATCAAGTTTGGTTACAGAGCTGTCTTACTTTGAAGAGTACAGTGAGGATGGAGGAGTTGGATGTCTTTCTGTAAACGGCTTTGGTGATGTATACCAGCCAGTCACGGTTTCGCTGCAGTTTTTAATGAAGGAACAAATATGGAAGGTTAAGCACGTAAAAATAGACCACTTATCTGACTACGACCGTTTCTACAAACAGGCTGATTGTTCGAAATAAAAAAGCCCCGCTCAATGAGCGGGGCTTTCTAAAGTCATCAGCGTGACGGGCTATATATGACTTTCAAATCTTACTTAAGGATCGCGCTGTTACCGTTTTCGCGGATGTGCTTAAGGATAGATTTTACGCCACGAGCGCTTGAAGCAACGATGTTACCAGACTTCATGTAGTCAGTGCCGCCAGCAAAGTCTGTTAGGATTGCGCCAGCTTCACGAGCAATAAGCTCACCTGCTGCCATATCCCAAGGTTTTAGGCCTAGCTCGAAGTAACCATCAACACGGCCAGCAGCCACGTAACAAAGGTCAAGAGCAGCAGAGCCGCTACGACGGAAATCAGCACATTCAGTGAATAGCGCACCAACGATCTTGATGTAAGACTCAGCGTGTTGTTTCTGCTTGAATGGGAAGCCTGTTGCTAGAACAGTACCTTGAAGGTCTTTTAGTTGAGCAACACGAATACGTGCACTGTTTAGTTGAGCGCCGGCACCGCGTTGTGCAGTGAATAGCTCGTTTTGCATTGGATCGTAAACACAAGCAACTTCAGTTTTGCCCTTAATACGAACAGCGATAGAAACCGCGAAAGTTGGGTAACCTTTTACAAAGTTAGTGGTGCCATCCAGTGGGTCGATGATCCATTGTACGTCTTTATCTTTACCTTCGATAAGACCTTGTTCTTCAGCAACGATACAGTGCTCAGGGTAAGACTGCTTGATAGTATCGATGATGATGTATTCTGCTTCTTTGTCTACGTTAGTGACAAAGTCATTAGTGCCTTTAAGAGTAGATTCTACTTTATCAGTGTTTTCTAATGATTTAGCAATATGATTGCCTGCCTTTCGCGCAGCGCGAATAGCAATGTTTAGCATTGGATGCATACGAATTTCCCAACGGATGTTAAAGAACAAATGAAAGCGGCGGCGAGTATACCAGAGATAATCAAAAAGGGAAGTGGTTATTTTTTACTCTAATTGCGGCCGGCTGAGTGTACAGATCATACTGCGGACGAGAACAATAACCAAGAATGAGAAGAGAGGTCTGCTTGCCTCTAGGGTGTCTTAAAAAACTATGATAACATTCTGCGGTTTTAATTTAGGTAGCAAACACAGATGTTGGATCAAGTAAAAATTGTACTCGTAGGTACCTCTCATTCAGGCAATATTGGCTCAGCAGCTCGAGCAATGAAAGTGATGGGTTTAAACCAACTAGTATTAGTCGATCCACAATGTGAAGTGGATGAACAAACTCTTGCTTTAGCTGCGGGTGCTGGTGATATTGCTCAAAATGCAAAGATTGTCGGCACATTAGAAGAAGCGGTTGAAGATTGTGGCCTTGTTGTGGGTTCTAGCGCCCGCTCTCGTACATTAGAATGGCCAATGCTCGAGCCACGTGAATGCGGTGAGAAATTTGCAGTTGAAGGCCGAAAGCATCCGGTTGCGCTCGTGTTTGGCCGAGAAAGAACTGGTTTGACAAACGAAGAGCTACAAAAGTGCCACTACCATGTTTGTATTCCCGCTAATCCTGAGTACAGCTCGCTTAACCTAGCGATGGCTGTACAAACTCTCAGTTACGAAGTGCGAGTTGCACACTTGAACTTAGAGCAAAGCCAGTTTTCCCCAAATGAATCGGAAGAATACCCGCGTCATCGAGAACTCGAATTGTTCTTCGAGCATCTTGAAAAGGTGATGGTTGAGACCCAGTTTATTAACAAAGAGCAACCTGGACAGGTGATGAATAAGTTGCGCCGTTTGTTCTCTCGTGCTCGACCAGAAACCCAAGAACTTAATATTCTACGAGGCGTTTTGACTTCGATAGAAAAGAAGTTCTGAGTGAATAATAACCACTTTAGATGTGAGGATGAATACCTGAGTAAAATGGTCAAATAAATACTTGACCAAATTACTCAGGTATGGAAAAATCTTAACCATTACAAACCATGTGGATACGGTGTGGTATGAAACTTACATCTAAAGGAAGATATGCGGTGACAGCCATGCTGGATGTGGCACTGCATTCGCAACAAAACCCTGTACCTCTGGCTGATATTTCAGAGCGTCAAGGGATCTCGCTCTCTTACTTAGAGCAGCTATTTTCAAAATTGCGTAAAGCAGGTCTCGTTGCCAGCGTTCGTGGTCCTGGTGGTGGTTACCGACTTGGTGCCGACGCTCACAGTATCGCTATTGGTACCGTGATTGCTGCCGTTGATGAGTCAGTAGATGCAACCAAATGCCAAGGTAAAGGAGATTGCCAAGGTGGAACACGTTGCCTTACTCACACGCTGTGGCGTGACCTAAGCTCTCGCATTAGTGACTTTTTGAATAACATCACTCTTGGTGAGTTGATGACAGACAATGAAGTACTCGAAATTTCTGATCGTCAGGACATTGATCTGGCGGTAACCCATGGGCTATCAAACAAAAATACAACCGCCGCGCCCATCGGTGTAAACGTCCGCTCTTAGCGGTCAGCTTTTTACATTGGAGTAGAGAATGAAACTGCCGATTTATCTTGATTATTCCGCTACATGTCCAGTTGATCCACGTGTTGCTGAAAAAATGGTTCAGTACATGACAATGGATGGCACATTTGGCAACCCAGCGTCACGTTCGCACCGTTACGGCTGGCAGGCAGAAGAAGCGGTCGATACTGCTCGTGAGCAAATTGCTGACCTTCTAAATGCAGATCCTCGCGAAATCGTATTTACATCTGGTGCGACAGAATCAGACAACCTTGCGATTAAAGGTGCAGCGCACTTTTACTCGAAGAAAGGCAAGCACGTAATCACTTGTAAAACAGAGCACAAAGCCGTTCTTGACCCATGTCGTCAACTTGAGCGTGAAGGCTTTGAAGTGACTTACCTTGAGCCAGAATCAAATGGCTTGATCGATCTAGAGAAGCTTAGAGCAGCCATGCGTGATGACACCGTGCTTGTGTCTATTATGCATGTAAACAACGAGATTGGTGTGGTTCAAGACATTACAGCGATCGGCGAACTGTGCCGTGAGCGTAAAATTGTTTTCCACGTGGACGCTGCGCAATCTGCAGGTAAATTACCAATCGACGTTCAAGAGATGAAAGTTGATCTAATTTCACTTTCTGCTCACAAAGTTTACGGTCCTAAAGGTATCGGTGCACTTTACGTACGTCGTAAGCCTCGTATTCGTCTTGAAGCGCAAATGCACGGTGGCGGTCATGAGCGTGGTTTCCGCTCTGGTACACTACCTACTCACCAAATCGTAGGCATGGGTGAAGCATTCCGCATTGCAAAAGAAGACATGCAAAAAGATTACGATCATGCTTTAGCGCTTCGTAACCGTCTTTTTGATGGCGTGAAAGACTTAGAAGCAGTGACGGTAAACGGTGACTTTGAGCAGCGTGTACCACACAACCTAAACATCAGTTTCGCATTCGTAGAAGGTGAATCACTACTAATGTCGCTTAAAGATCTAGCGGTATCTTCTGGTAGTGCTTGTACGTCTGCAAGCCTTGAGCCTTCTTACGTTCTTCGTGCCCTAGGCATGGATGACGAATTGGCTCACAGCTCGGTTCGTTTCTCGTTTGGTCGTTTCACGACTGAAGAAGAAATTGATTACGCAATTGAACAAATCCGCGTTGCAGTGACTAAGCTACGCGACATGTCTCCTCTATGGGATATGTACAAAGAAGGGATTGATTTGAGCACTGTTGAATGGGCTCACCATTAATCTCAGGGATTGAAATAGAGGATTCGAGGTAATTTATCATGGCATACAGCGAAAAAGTAATTGATCACTACGAGAACCCACGTAACGTTGGTTCATTCGATAAAGAAGATCCATCAGTAGGTAGCGGCATGGTTGGCGCTCCTGCGTGTGGTGACGTAATGAAGCTTCAAATCAAAGTGACACCTGAAGGTATCATCGAAGATGCGAAGTTCAAAACATACGGTTGTGGTAGTGCAATCGCATCAAGCTCACTAGTAACTGAGTGGGTAAAAGGTAAGTCAGTTGATGAAGCGGCAGCAATTAAAAACTCTGAGATTGCTGAAGAGCTAGAGCTTCCACCAGTGAAAGTTCACTGTTCTATTCTTGCTGAAGATGCAATCAAAGCAGCGGTTGCTGACTACAAGAAAAAACACCAAGAATAATTATTCCGTAATATAATGGGAGCTTTGACGCTCCCATTCCAATCGAAATTTAGACAGACTAAGGTGCAGTATGGCCATCACAATGACAGAATCAGCGGCAAGTCGCGTAAGAGCATTCCTAGATAACCGAGGCAAAGGTATCGGTTTACGTCTTGGAGTGAAGACGACTGGCTGTTCCGGCATGGCATACGTACTTGAGTTTGTTGATGAGCTCAATGAAGAAGACGAAGTATTTGAACTCTCTGGAGTGAAAATTATCATCGATCAAAAGAGCTTAGTGTACCTAGATGGTACTGAATTGGATTACGTGAAAGAAGGGTTGAATGAAGGTTTTGAATTCAACAACCCTAACGCGAAAAGTGAATGTGGTTGTGGTGAAAGCTTCAACGTCTAATTGATTGTCCTTCTGGGCAAACGAGTCCGGAAGGCTTTACTAGGACCCGAACTTAATGAATCACTTTGAATTATTTGGGCTACCAAGTCAGTTTAAGCTGGATGGTAGCCTTCTTTCTTCTCAGTTCCGAGAACTACAAAAACGCTTCCACCCGGATAACTTTGCAACGGGCTCAGAACGTGACCGTTTGATGGCGGTGCAAAAGGCGGCGCAAATCAACGATGCCTATCAAGTTCTGAAAAATCCTATTTCTCGCGCCGAGTATATCCTCGCAGAGCAAGGTGTTGAGATCCGAGGTGAACAGCAAACAATGCAAGATCCGATGTTCTTAATGGAGCAAATGGAACTGCGCGAAGAACTGGAAGAGATTGCTGACAAGTCCGATCCTGAATCGGCGCTTTTTGACTTCGACTCTAAGGTCAGCAAAATGTACAAACAGCATCTGGCAAGCGTCGAGCAAGAGCTTGATGATGGTCTATGGACTGAAGCCGCAGACCGAGTTCGTAAGCTAAAATTCATTGCCAAACTAAAGAACGAAATTGAGCTAGTCGAAGACAAACTCCTCGGCTAGTAAGCGTGACAAGGACCTATCATGGCACTACTTCAAATCGCAGAACCGGGCCAAAGCTCGGCACCTCATGAGCATAAGTTAGCAGCGGGTATCGACTTAGGTACTACCAACTCTTTGGTTGCTTCTGTACGTAGCGGCGATGCAACTCCACTTGCGGACGAGCAGGGCCGTACTATTTTACCTTCAGTCGTTAATTACGCTGAGGAAACGTTAACGGTCGGCCACGAAGCCAAAGCCAAAGCAGAGTTTGAACCAGAGAACACGATTATCTCTGTAAAACGTTTGATCGGTCGTTCATTAAAGGACATTAAGTCCCGTTACTCTTCACTTCCTTATCGTTTTAAAGAGAGTGAAAATGGCCTGCCAATTCTGCAAACACCTCAAGGTGACAAAAACCCGATTGAAGTATCTGCGGACATCCTAAAAGTATTGGGTAAGCGAGCTGAAGATACGTTAGGTGGTGAGTTAGCTGGTGTCGTTATTACCGTTCCTGCTTACTTTGATGACGCGCAACGTGCAGGTACAAAAGATGCGGCGAAATTAGCTGGTCTTCATGTTCTCCGTCTACTTAATGAACCAACCGCTGCGGCAATTGCTTATGGCCTAGACTCTGGTCAAGAAGGTGTGATTGCGGTTTACGATCTAGGTGGCGGTACTTTTGATATCTCTATCCTACGTTTATCGAAAGGCGTATTTGAAGTATTAGCAACAGGTGGCGACTCTGCATTAGGCGGTGACGACTTCGACCATCTATTTGCCGATTATTTAATGGAGCAAGCGGGTCTAGAAGCTCCGCTTTCTGCAGAAAAGAACCGTACACTGTTGAACATTGCTACTGAAGCTAAGATTGCTTTCTCTGAGCAAGACAGTGTTGACGTTGACGTTTTTGGTTGGAAAGGCACCGTGACTCGCGAGCAGTTCGAAGATCTGATTCGTCCGCTAGTGAAGAAAACCCTGATGTCTTGCCGCCGTGCGCTGAAAGATGCGGATGTAGATGCGGAAGATGTACTTGAAGTAGTCATGGTCGGTGGCTCAACACGCACATTGCTTGTACGAGAAATGGTTGGCGAATTCTTTGGCCGTACACCACTGACAAGCATTAACCCAGATGAAGTCGTCGCAATCGGTGCGGGTATTCAAGCTGATATTCTCGCGGGTAACAAACCTGACTCTGAAATGTTGCTTCTTGATGTGATTCCACTGTCGCTCGGTATTGAAACCATGGGTGGTTTGGTCGAGAAGATCATCCCCCGCAACACTACGATTCCCGTTGCGCGTGCGCAAGAATTTACCACATTCAAAGATGGCCAAACGGCGATGAGTGTTCATGTGGTACAAGGTGAACGTGAAATGGTTGATGACTGTCGTTCACTTGCTCGCTTCTCGTTAAAAGGTATTCCTCCGATGGCAGCGGGTGCGGCACATATTCGCGTGACTTACCAAGTTGACGCTGATGGCCTTCT
This sequence comes from Vibrio sp. Vb1980, assembly GCF_033338615.1. Classification (NCBI taxonomy): domain Bacteria; kingdom Pseudomonadati; phylum Pseudomonadota; class Gammaproteobacteria; order Vibrionales; family Vibrionaceae; genus Vibrio; species Vibrio sp. Vb1980. The sequence goes on along the minus strand of NZ_JAWOSZ010000017.1, from coordinate 54,395 downwards.
TTCTGTTACGGCAATGGAGAAGAGCACTGGTGTTCAATCAGAGATTCAAGTAAAACCTTCTTACGGCTTAAGTGACAATGAAGTGGCGGATATGTTGCGTGATTCAATGACGCACGCAAAAGAAGACATGCAAGCTCGTGCCTTAGCTGAACAGCGTGTTGAAGCCGACCGAGTGATAGAAGGTTTGATTGCAGCGATGCAAGCTGATGGTGATGACTTACTATCAGAACAAGAGAAACAAAACTTGATTAAAGCCATCGAAGCCTTGATTGAGCTGCGTAATGGTGATGATGCAGATGCGATAGAGCAGGGCATTAAAGATACCGATAAAGCGAGCCAAGATTTCGCATCACGCCGTATGGATAAATCGATTCGAGCTGCGTTGTCAGGTCAATCAGTAGACGATATATAAGAGATAAGTAGTTATGCCTAAGATTATTGTATTACCACACGACGATTTGTGCCCAGAAGGTGCAGTGTTGGAAGCAAACTCTGGTGACACCGTTCTAGACGTAGCGCTAAAAAACGGTATCGGTATTGAACATGCGTGTGAGAAGTCATGTGCGTGTACTACCTGCCACGTAATCATCCGTGAAGGTTTTGATTCACTTGAAGAAAGTGAAGAACTAGAAGACGACATGCTAGATAAAGCGTGGGGTCTAGAGCCTGAGTCACGCCTAGGGTGTCAGGCGAGAATTGCTGATGAAGACTTGGTGGTAGAAATTCCTAAATACACACTAAACCACGCTTCAGAAGATCACTAAAACTATCTTCCCAATATAGGGAAGAAGCAAAAGGAAGATGAGCAATGAAATGGACAGATTCTCGCGATATCGCGATTGAACTTTGTGACAAGTTTCCAGATGTCGATCCAAAAACAGTGCGTTTTACCGATCTTCATCAATGGATCATGGAGTTAGATGAGTTTGACGATGAGCCAAACCGTTCTAATGAAAAGATTCTAGAAGCCGTTATCATGTGCTGGATGGACGAAGCGGACTAAGTCTGTAAAACACAGCCTAGTTAACAATTCTTACTAAAAAAAGCGGACCTTTAGGTCCGTTTTTTTATCCAATTGACATTTTTGCCCTACATAATGCTAACATCCGTGAGTTATTAAAAAGAAGCAGCGTAGGCAACGCTGCTATAAGACAAGGAGAAACCATGTCTACACAGATGTCTGTATTTTTAAGTCAAGAGTCGGCAGCACCACATTGGGGTGAAAAAGCACTGCTTTCATTCGCTGAAAACGGCGCAACTATTCACTTAGGTGAAGGTCATGATCTCGGCGCAATTCAACGTGCAGCTCGTCAGCTAGATGGCCAAGGAATTCGTTCTATTTTTCTTTCTGGTGATAACTGGGATCTAGAGAGCGTATGGGCTTTCCACCAAGGGTTCCGTAACCCTAAAAAACATGGCTCAGTTGAGTGGGCAGCATTGTCTGATGAAGATCAAGCAGAGCTTCAAGCTCGTATTACTTCGACTGATTTTACCCGCGATATTATCAACAAAACGGCAGAAGAAGTTGCTCCTCGTCAGCTAGCGACAATGGCTGCTGAATTCATCAAATCTGTTGCGCCGAAAGGCACTGTGACAGCACGTATCGTCAAAGACAAAGACTTGTTGGCAGAAGGTTGGGAAGGTATTTACGCAGTAGGCCGTGGTTCTGAGCGTACTTCTGCGATGCTTCAGTTAGACTACAACCCAACTGGTGACGAAAACGCACCTGTATTCGCATGTCTTGTGGGTAAAGGCATCACCTTTGATTCCGGTGGTTACAGCTTGAAGCCTTCTACCTTCATGAGTGCAATGAAAGCAGATATGGGTGGCTCGGGTACTATCACTGGTGGCCTAGGATTAGCTATCCTACGCGGTTTAAACAAGCGCGTAAAACTGATCTTGTGTTGTGCTGAGAACATGGTTTCTGGCCGTGCCCTTAAGCTTGGCGACATCATCACTTACAAAAACGGCAAAACCGTTGAGATTATGAATACCGACGCGGAAGGTCGCTTGGTGCTTGCAGACGGTCTTATCTACGCCAGTGAGCAAAAGCCTGAGTTAATCATTGACTGCGCGACGCTAACAGGCGCAGCGAAGAATGCGTTAGGTAACGATTACCATGCGCTAATGAGCTTTGATGATGAGCTATCGCATCAAGCGCTTACGGCGGCAAACCAGGAAAAAGAAGGCTTGTGGCCGCTACCACTTGCTGATTTCCATCGAGAAATGCTGCCATCTAATTTTGCCGATTTATCGAATATCAGCTCTGGTGATTATTCTCCGGGTGCAAGTACTGCAGCTGCGTTCTTATCTTACTTCGTTGAGGACTACAAAAAAGGCTGGTTACATTTCGACTGTGCGGGTACGTATCGTAAAGCCGCTTCTGATAAATGGGCTGCGGGAGCAACGGGTATGGGTGTTCGTACACTTGCTCGTTTCCTCAATGAGCAAGCTGGAAAATAAGATTGATTGCAGCACTCTCTTGTTTGAGTGCTGCTCTTACCCAGTAAGTCACTTTAAAAGCACAACTATTATTACAAGTACAGAAAGGAAATTTTATGGCTCTAGAAAGAACATTTTCAATCATTAAGCCTGATGCTGTAGAGCGAAACCTAATTGGTGAAATCTACAATCGTATTGAAAAGGCTGGCCTACGTATCATCGCTGCCAAAATGGTTCACCTGACAGAAGATCAGGCAAGCGGCTTTTATGCAGAGCATGAAGGTAAAGAGTTTTTCCCTCCTCTAAAAGAGTTCATGACATCTGGTCCTATTATGGTTCAGGTATTGGAAGGCGAAAATGCGATTGCACGTTACCGCGAGCTAATGGGTAAAACCAACCCAGAGGACGCGGCATGTGGCACTTTGCGTGCTGATTACGCACTCAGCATGCGTCACAATTCAGTTCATGGTTCCGATAGCCCTGAGTCTGCCGCTCGTGAAATTGAGTTTTTCTTCCCTGAATCAGAAGTTTTCTCTCGCTAACTCGTTCATGCATCACTTTTGCGTGATGATCTAGTTCGTAACAACCTCGGATTTGTCCGAGGTTTTTTATTCCGCGTTCTCCATTTCACCGGCGAGTTCATTCGTAATTATTCTCGAAGACGTTGGCTAATCTGAGCATCTTACAGGGGGGAAAGCTTAGTTAAGTGTGTTTGTTCTCACTGTTTTCTCTGTATCACTTCTACGCTTTTGCTGTCGGTTGTCTAATCATTATTCTCACCGTAAAGTCTGATTAAAATTTAATCGTTTTTATTTTAATGCCTTAGCAAACTCAGGGTCTTACACCCCTTGTTGTAGCTGCATAAAGGCTGTACAATTCGCGCCCTTATTCTTGTTTCAGTCATTGAGAGGCAACATGACCACTGAAAAAATCAATCTACTCGACTTTGATCGCAAAGGCATGCGTCAGTTTTTCGCGGAAGAACTTGGCGAGAAAGCGTTTCGTGCCGATCAGGTTATGAAGTGGATCTACCATTTCGGTGTAGATGACTTCGAAAAAATGACAAACATCAACAAGAAGCTGCGCGAAAAGCTTTTACACAAGTGTGAAATTAAAGCACCAACTGTAGCAGAAGCTCAGCATTCTTCAGACGGCACGATCAAGTGGGCAATGAAGGTTGGTGATCAGGATGTAGAAACGGTTTACATTCCAGAAGATGATCGCGCAACGCTTTGTGTATCTTCTCAAGTAGGTTGTGCATTGGAATGTAAGTTCTGCTCAACAGCACAGCAGGGCTTTAACCGTAACTTGAAAGTTTCAGAGATCATCGGTCAGGTGTGGCGTGCTGCACGTGAAATTGGTCTTGAGAAAGAAACAGGCCGTCGCCCAATTACGAACGTCGTGATGATGGGCATGGGTGAGCCGCTTCTTAATATGAAGAACTTGATTCCTGCATTGGAGTTAATGCTGGATGACCTTGGCTTTGGTTTGTCGAAGCGTCGCGTAACCGTATCAACATCAGGTGTCGTTTCTGGTCTTGATCAGATGACGGGCAAAATCGACGTTGCGTTAGCGATCTCTCTTCATGCGCCAAACGATAAGCTGCGTAGTGAAATCATGCCAATTAACGATCGTTGGGATATTCAAGATTTCCTAGCATCCGTTCGTCGTTACATTGCTTCATCGAATGCAAACCGTGGCAAGGTAACAGTCGAGTACGTGTTGCTTGATCATGTGAACGATGACATGGACCATGCTCGTGAACTGGCTGAATTGATGAAAGACACACCATGTAAGATTAACTTGATTCCGTTTAACCCGTACCCAGGTTCACCTTACAAGAAACCAAGTAACTCACGTATTGATCGCTTCCAAAAAACATTGATGCAATACGAGCACACAGTTACGGTTCGTAAAACACGTGGTGATGACATTGATGCCGCATGTGGTCAGTTGGTCGGTGATGTAATTGACCGAACTAAACGTACGGCAATGCTGAAAGCGTCACGCGGTGCCGATACCATTGAAGTGAAAGCTGTATAAACGACCGGAATTCAAAAATAGCCAGAGCCATTCGCTCTGGCTATTTTGTTTATTGTTTAGGACATTTTCGCCAAGATTTGGGACTATCACTCTTCAACCTAAGGTTATTTGGGTATAATTTCGAATTCCTTTGTCAAAGTTTGGACAAAAGCTTGAGCTATCTGTTAGTTTGAGTGTAAAGAGTTTTTGTCTTCGTTGCGCATTCGCTTATCATGATATGTAACACTAACGATGACACCGATAATTCTCAGCACTTTCTCACATACGTTTTGCTGATTTTTGCAAAACGGGTATTCGCACTCAGATCGCTGAGAGTTTCTTAAAATTATTATTTTTGGTTAACGCGTTTTGGCTAGCTATCTTTAAAGAGGCTTAAGAACAATAACGAAAATACATGACCACGTTAGCCACTAAAACAGATTAAATACCGCCATTATGACAGAACACGAAAATACGAATGAAGTGCCACTCTCTATTGAAGCTGGCACATTACTGAAAAACAAACGTGAATCCTTGGGAATGAGCCAAAAGCAAGTTGCCGACCGCCTGAGGCTTCGCATTTCTGTGATTGAAGATATTGAAAATAACCGATTTGAATCTCAACAAGTCGCGACATTTACGCGTGGTTACTTACGCTCTTACGCTAAATTCGTAGGTCTTGATGAGAAGGTGGTTTTGACGGCGTTAGAGCAGACTGCCGATGCTCAGCCTCAAGAGCAAGAAATTGAAATGCAAAGCTTCTCTCGTAAAACAAAAGACGAGAAGCACAATAGCCGTATTATGCTCCTTACTTGGGTTATCGGGCTAGTCATTATTGGCATTTCAGCTGCATGGTGGTGGCAAAACCAACAAGAGAATAGCCTAACTAAGGAAGTAACGGATTCAAGTGTTGAAGCGCCGCAGCCCACTGCTCAAGAATTAGCTGATATCGATTTGATGACGGCTGAAGAGTTAATCGCAAGCACTCCTGAAGAAGTTGCTTCAACTAATGAAGGTGTTGCTGAATTGACTGAAGCACCCGTTGAGCAAGGGGCGGATCCTTTGCTGACTGAAACTGAAAATACAACAAGCGTAGATTCTGAAGAACCTGTTGCCGTGATTGAAGCGGCGGAAGAGGAACAGCCTGCGCCAGTAGTACCTGAAGGCATGACACTTCTTACTATGAAGTTTAAAGCGGACTGTTGGATTCAAGTAAAAGACACCAATGGTAAAACGCTGGTAAGTGGTACTCATAAGCCAGGACAAGATGTAGAACTTACCGGAAAAGCGCCATTTAAAGTGATATTAGGCGCACCGGAAGGGGTTACAATGACATTTGCAAGTGAACCTGTCGACCTTTCTGGGTATACTTCAGGCAAAGTAGCTAGATTCACTCTACCGTTATAAAAAATTATGCAACACGAATCTCCAATTATTCGTCGTAAATCGACGCGTATTTATGTGGGTGATGTGCCAATTGGTGATGGTGCGCCAATTGCAGTACAGTCAATGACTAACACTCGCACGACTGACGTAGAAGCGACAGTCGCTCAAATCCGAGCACTAGAAAAAGTCGGCGCAGATATCGTTCGAGTTTCTGTACCTACGATAGACGCAGCAGAAGCTTTCAAACTGATTAAACAGCAAGTTTCTGTACCATTAGTGGCTGATATTCATTTCGACTATCGTATCGCGCTGAAAGTGGCGGAGTACGGAGTTGACTGTTTACGTATCAACCCAGGTAACATCGGCAATGAAGAGCGCATTCGCGCTGTTGTTGATTGCGCTCGCGATAAAAATATCCCGATCCGTATTGGTGTCAATGGTGGATCTTTGGAAAAAGATCTACAGATGAAATACGGTGAGCCTACGCCAGAAGCCTTGGTTGAATCGGCGATGCGTCACGTAGATCATCTCGATCGTCTTAACTTTGACCAATTTAAAGTTAGCGTGAAAGCTTCAGACGTTTTTCTTGCGGTGGATTCATATCGTCTGCTGGCGAAGAAAATCGATCAGCCTCTTCATTTAGGTATCACAGAGGCGGGTGGTGCTCGAGCTGGCGCTGTTAAGTCATCTGTTGGCTTAGGTATGCTGTTATCTGAAGGGATAGGCGATACGCTGCGTATCTCTTTGGCTGCCGATCCAGTTGAAGAAATCAAAGTCGGTTTCGACATCCTTAAATCTCTGCGCATTCGCTCTCGAGGCATCAACTTTATTGCGTGCCCAAGCTGCTCACGCCAAGAATTCGATGTGATTGGTACGGTGAATGCACTGGAGCAACGTTTAGAAGACATCATCACGCCAATGGATGTGTCTATCATCGGTTGTGTGGTAAACGGCCCTGGTGAAGCAGAAGTTTCTCACTTAGGTCTAGCAGGTAGTAACAAGAAGAGCGCATTCTACGAAGATGGTAAACGCCAGAAAGAGCGCTTTGATAACGATGACCTTGTGAATAAGCTAGAAGCTAAGATCCGTGCGAAAGCAGCTATGATGAATGGCGAAAACCGCATCGAAGTTAAAGTACAAGATTAATCTCAACGAGAATTACGGTAAGTATTGTGGCAAAAACAATTCAAGCAATTCGAGGCATGAACGATTGCCTCCCAACTCAGTCGCCACTGTGGCAAAAACTAGAAAACACAGTGAAAAATGTAATTAGCGCATACGGTTATAACGAAGTGCGCATGCCAATCGTTGAAGAAACAAACCTATTCAGCCGCGCTGTTGGTGAAGAAACAGACGTCGTTTCAAAAGAAATGTACACCTTTGATGACCGTAACGGCGACAGCCTAACACTTCGCCCTGAAGGTACGGCGGGTTGTGTACGTTCATGTATTCAAAACAGCCTTATCAACCGTGATGAACAGCGTCTGTGGTACATGGGGCCTATGTTCCGCCATGAACGTCCGCAGAAAGGTCGTTACCGTCAATTCCACCAGTGTGGTGTTGAGGTGTTTGGTCTAAATGGTCCAGATGTTGATGCAGAGCTTATCATGATGACGGCGCGTTTATGGCGTGAGCTAGGTATCAATGAACATGTTCGTCTTGAGCTGAACTCTATCGGTTCTCAAGAAGACCGCGCAGACTACCGTACTGCACTGGTTGCATTCCTTGAGCAACATATTGATGTGCTAGATGAAGATTGTAAGCGTCGCATGCACACGAACCCACTGCGTGTTCTGGATACGAAGAACCCAGACGTTCAAGCTATTTTAGGTGATGCGCCTCGCCTTTCAGATTACTTGGGTGAAGAATCTAAAGCACACTTCGCAGGTCTATGTGAACTTTTAGACGCTGCAGGTATCAAATACACAGTTAACGAACGTCTAGTTCGTGGTCTGGATTACTACAATCGCACGGTATTTGAGTGGATCACTGAGAGCCTAGGTGCTCAAGGCACTGTATGTGGCGGTGGTCGTTACGATGGCCTTGTAGAGCAATTAGGTGGTAAACCAACACCAGCGGTTGGCTTTGCAATGGGCCTAGAGCGTCTAGTACTGATGCTAGAAACGTTGGAACTGACAGACGTTCGTCGCAGTGTTGACGTGTACGTAGTCACTGCGGGTGAAGGCACCATGATGGCAGGAATGAAGCTAGCAGAACAGCTTCGCGAGTCTGTTCCAGGCGTTCGTGTGATGAATCACTTCGGTGGCGGTAACTTCAAGAAACAGTTTAAACGCGCAGACAAAGTTGGTGCTGTTGTAGCATTGGTTCTGGGCGAAAACGAAGTTGCGGATAACACTGTAGTACTGAAAGACTTAGCTGGTGGTGAGCAAGAGACTTACAACCAAGCAGAAGTTGCAGAAAAGATCGCAGCACTGATTTAAGTCTTTTAGTAATCTAACAAAATTACATCCTAGTTCGTAAGCTAAGGCTCCCAAATGTGGAGCCTTTAAACGAAATAGGAACAATGGCAGCTAAGCTGCCATTTACATGTTTTAAGAGGACAGGAAGTGGAACTTTACGATACTGAAGAACAACAAGTTGAAGCCATTAAAGACTGGTGGAAGGAAAACGGCAAAGCCGTCATCATCGGTGCGGTTGTTGGTTTAGGTGGTCTATTTGGCTGGCGTTACTACCAGGATTCTGTGATTCAGGCGAGTGAAGCAGCTTCTCAAAGCTACACGACAGCAATGAATGCTTTGCAAGACAAAGGCACTGATGCTCAAGCTGACGTGAAAGCTTTCATTGAGTCAAATGAAGTAAAAGAATATTCAGTATTGGCTGCACTACAACTTGCTAAAGCACAAGTTGAAGCTCAAGACCTTTCTGCTGCATTGGAGCAACTGAAGTGGGCGCAAAGCAACACTCAAGATGCTGCGTTGTTACCATTGATTAGTTACCGCATTGCGCGTATTGAGACGGAAATGGGTAACTTCGACGCTGCAACGGCAGAGCTAAGTAACGTCACTGATACAGCATGGACAGGTCGTATTGCTGAACTTCGTGGCGATATTGCGATTCGCCAAGGTGACAAAGATGCTGCGTACGCTGCGTATACTGAAGCTCAGCAAGCGGCAGATGCAAGCCCGACACTACAAATGAAATTGGACGATCTGGCGAAATAAGGACCGCATTGGATGAAAAGAGTCTTTAAGAAAGCCTTGCTAGGGGCGTTAACAATGGGAGTACTTGCCGGTTGTGCAGGTGAGAAAGACACCATTGTAATGGCGCCACTACCTCAGGTAGACAGTCAGTTTACAACCAGTAGTGAGTGGAGCACGTCGGTTGGCGATGGTGTCGGTCATTACTTTTCAAAACTATCCCCTGTATTTGCGAATGATACATTGTTCGTGGCAAGTCGTGATGGCTTAGTAAAAGCGCTGGATCCTGAGAATGGTAAACAACGTTGGCAAACGGACCTAGAAGAAGATGTCATTGCTCGTCTCTCTGGTGGTATCACAGCGGCATACGGAAACCTTTACATTGGCTCTGAGAATGGTGAAGTCATCTCTCTTGACCAAGAAACAGGTGAAATTGTTTGGCGTGTAAAAGTTGGTGGTGAGGTACTGGCGAAGCCAGTTGCAGATTCAGGCCTTATTATCATCAATACTAGCCGAGGCATGCTGATTGCCCTTAATGAGAGTACAGGTGAGCAACGCTGGGCATTAAGCACAGAAGTGCCGAACTTAACTTTACGTGGCGACAGTACTCCGACTGCAATTGGCGGCGGTGTATTTTGGGGAACGGCAAATGGCCGACTCGCAGCTGCTATCGTTGAGCGTGGTCAGTTGATTTGGCAACAGCCTGTTGGTACGCCAAAAGGCGCGACAGAAATTGATCGTTTGGTTGACGTTGATTCATCGCCAATTGTGCTAGGCGGTACTCTTTTCACCATTGGATACAATGGTCAACTTATCGCCATTGACTTGCGTTCAGCGAACCCGATTTGGAAGCGTAATTACTCATCTGCGACAGACATTTCTACAGATGGTAGTCGCATCTTTGTGATAACGGAAAAAGATCATGTTGTTGCCGTTGATTCACGAAGCGGGACTGAGTTGTGGGAAAACAGCTTGCTTGAGCACCGACAACTTACAGCGCCAGTTATTGTTGGCAATTATCTCGTTGTCGGTGACACGCTTGGTTACCTTCACTGGATGGATCGTTCAACGGGCGAATTTGTTGCGCAGCAGTTTGTCGATGATAGTGGCTTGGCAGTTGGCCCGACGTTATTGTCGGATGGTTATGTGATTACAACTCGCAACGGCGATGTAAAGAAACTAACCATTAACGAATAATATCGTGATATAATTCACATTCGGCTCCTGGCTGGTGACAGCTAGGAGCCGTTTTGTTGTTTGAATTTATTAACCCTGACGTGGTTATAGGTAAAAAGCTGGTTTGATTTGGCATCGAGCAAGTCGTTACCTATAACTACAGAAGAAAGATTATTGTAGAGGTTGTTATGGTACCTGTTGTAGCTCTAGTAGGGCGTCCGAACGTAGGTAAATCTACACTATTTAACCGATTGACTCGCACTCGTGACGCGTTGGTTGCGGACTTTCCAGGCCTAACGCGAGACCGTAAATATGGCCAGGCGAGACTTGGTGAAGAGCACGAATTCATTGTGATTGATACTGGTGGTATCGATGGCACAGAAGAAGGCGTGGAAACAAAGATGGCAGAACAGTCATTAGCCGCGATTGATGAGGCTGATGTTGTATTGTTCCTTGTTGACGGTCGTGCTGGTCTGACACCTTCAGATGAAGCAATTGCTGCGCATCTGCGTAAAATTGAAAAGCCAGCGATGCTGGTAGTAAACAAAATCGATGGTATTGATGCCGATGCGGCGTGTGCTGACTTTTGGCAGCTCGGCGTGGATGATATGTACCAGATTGCGGCCGCTCATGGCCGTGGTGTGACCGCTTTGCTTGAGCGTGCTTTATCTCCATTCTTTGATGATCTACTAACAAGTGAATCTGAAGAAGGTGAGATTGAAGACCTGACTGGATTCGAAGACGAAGAGCCTCTTGTTGAAGATTACACTGAAGAAGACGCAGAAGCAGAGTTCAAACGCCTTCAAGAGCAGCCGATTAAGTTGGCGATCATCGGTCGTCCTAACGTAGGTAAATCGACACTGACTAACCGTATTCTGGGTGAAGAACGTGTGGTTGTATACGATATGCCTGGTACAACGCGCGATTCTATCTACATCCCGATGGAGCGTGATGGACGCGAATACGTACTAATTGATACCGCAGGTGTTCGTCGTCGTGGTCGTATCAATGAAACGGTTGAAAAGTTCTCTGTTGTTAAGACGCTGAAAGCGGTAGAAGATGCAAACGTCGTTCTACTGGTGATTGATGCACGTGAAAATATTTCAGACCAAGACCTAAGCTTGCTTGGTTTTGCACTGAATGCTGGCCGCTCAATTGTCATCGCCGTTAACAAGTGGGATGGTCTAGACAGTGACGTGAAAGAAAGCGTGAAGAAAGAACTGGACCGCCGTCTAGGATTCGTCGACTTCGCGCGTATCCACTTTATCTCTGCGCTGCACGGTACTGGCGTTGGTCACTTGTTTGAATCTATCCAAGAAGCATATAACTCGGCGACAACGCGTGTGGGTACGTCAGTACTGACGCGTATCATGAAGATGGCTGTGGATGATCACCAACCGCCAATGGTTCGTGGTCGTCGTATCAAACTCAAATACGCACACGCAGGTGGTTACAACCCACCGATCGTTGTTATCCACGGTAACATGGTTCGTGAATTGCCAGATTCGTATAAACGTTATCTGATGAACTACTTCCGTAAGTCTCTGGAAATTATGGGAACACCGATTCGCATTAACTTCCACAACAGTGATAACCCATACGAGAACCGTACGAATAAGCTTACGCTATCACAAGAGCGTAAACGTAAGCGTATGATGTCGATGGTGAAAAACCGCAATAAATAATGAAATTCGAATACCCAAGTTTCTACTTGGGTATTTTTTTATCAAAAGTAATCGTAAAAATGACTATCACAGCAACAAAGACTCGTTTTTGTCATCAAACATGGCAATTAGAAGCACAAATACAGCTCGTTCAATATACGGAAGAAGTGACTTACGTTATTACAGATGTCACGCCGTTCCATCCCGTTAGTCACATATGGCCGGATCACCCTGCAGATAAAGGAACGTTGAAGGTGAATGGGTCTGAGCATGACGTAGTAGATTGCCAAGTTGGAGCAGTGGAGCAGGAGAGTGGTGCTTTGTATGTGGGTAGTGACATCCCTGTAAAGCGTGATGCTGAAGGTTGGGTGTTTGTCGTCGTGCATGTTTTATCACGTACGGAATCATTTGCAATTAATGACTTGGTAACATTAGCGGTAGATAAAGACTATCAAAATGCTGTGAGTCGAGGCCACACTGCAGGACATTTAGCGTATTTGGCGTTGAATAAAGTACTATCGGAAGACTATTGGCGAAAAGACGCAGACCGCAAAGACCCACATGGTTATTATGACTTTAATAGCTATGCGCAAGTTACTAGTTATGTCACTCCAGACAAGTGCCTCGATACGTACCGTTTAGGCAAAACACTCCGTAAAAGAGGATTAAACAGTGCAGATATGCTGAATGACCTCCAGGCGATTGCAGAAAAAGTGAATGGCCAACTGGTTGAATGGCTTCAAAGAGATGCGATGATCACCATGGAATGCCACGGCGATAGATTAACGGATTCTCGCTATTGGAAGTGCGATTTAGGGGAAGGTCAATTAGCGGTAATCCCTTGTGGTGGAACGCATGCGAGCCATTTAAATGAGTTTGCTTTTATCCAAGTTAAACTCGTTAAGCTCGACGCTCAAACTATCGAAATGCACACCAATGTAAACACTGCTTTTTGAATAAGATCTTTTTATTAAATTCTGGTTTTTCGTTTAATTAAATCTCTCTAGGGTTTTTTGTTCTGTCTTAAATTGGAATGCAGAATATGTAACTTATGCTTTCGGTGTGTGGTTATATAAATATTCTTTTAAGGGGTGATCGCTGATCAAGGAGTAAATATCAGACGATCAGTATAAGATCCTACGTATCAAGTATGGTTAACGCCTCGTGAAACTTGTTGGGGCGGTGATGAAGATCAACACACTTGTTCGTTATTTTGAGTAGCATGCGTTACTCGAAATTGCTTAGTTTAGAGAGAGGAACGGGATATGCAGCAGAACATTTGCCCGACTTGCAATGTCGAACTGGAATGGACAGGACAATACCATTGTGCACAGTGTGAATCGGATTTTAAAAAGGTAGGTTTTTGCCCTGATTGTGAGGCGGAGCTGGAGAAGCTGCAAGCATGCGGTGCTGCGAGTTACTTTTGTAATGTGTGTAATGAACTCAAATCAAAATCACGTGTCCGATTTGAGTTCCAGAAAGTCAGTTAACCAGAGTTTGTATTCAGTTAACGGTAGAACGAACGTCACCTTCGGCTAACCGGGTAATCAATACATCTCCCGACTTTACATCTGAAGATTGCGTAATTACTTTACCTTGCTCAGTTTGAGTAATTGAGTAACCTCGTTTCAATGTCGCTAGTGGGCTGACGGTGTCCAACTTTTCTGCGGCAATCGCGAGTTGATGGCGCATAGTCAGTAATTTGCGATCCATTGCATCCATGAGCTTTTGCTCAACACGTTCTAGCTTCGACTTCTGCTCGGCAAGGCGTGTTACAGGAGAATTTAATTGCAGCCGATAATGTTGACGCTCGATTCGCTGTTGACGCAAGGCAATAAAACGACTCATCGCTCGCTGTAAGCGCATGTCCAACTCATCTAACTGTTGCGTCTGACGTTGCAAGCGATAGCTTGGGTGCTGTCTCTCTAGACGGTGCACTAATTGAGCAGATTGCTGCTTTTGTTGTGCTAGGTAGTAACGCATCGCGCTCGCTAACTTATGCTGGCGGGTAACTAAAGCTTGATCTTTGTGGCTGTTATCACGGCTTACTAGCTCAGCGGCTGCTGATGGAGTAGGCGCGCGTACGTCGGCGACAAAATCAGCTATTGTCACGTCAACTTCATGTCCAACGGCGCTAATAATAGGAATTTGGCTTGCTGCAATCGTGCGAGCTAATATCTCGTTGTTAAAGCACCATAAGTCTTCTAATGAACCACCACCTCGGCCCACAATTAGTACATCACATTCATCACGGCTGTTAGCGCGACCAATGGCTTGTGCAATTTGAATGGCTGCGTCCTCACCTTGTACCACTGTCGGATAAATCACAACAGGTAGGGAAGGATCACGACGTTTCAATACGTCTAAGATATCGTAAAGCGCGGCACCAGTTTTCGATGTGATGACGCCAACACGTTTAGGGTGCTCAGGCAAAGATTGCTTATTGATTTGCGCGAACAACCCTTCTGCTGCAAGCTTCATTTTCAGCTCTTCAAACTCTTGTTGAAGACGGCCATCACCTTCCGGTTGCATGCTTTCGATGATCAATTGGTAGTCACCGCGAGGCTCATAAAGAGACAGACGAGCTTTTACTAGGACTTGATTACCGTTAGCGGGTTTGAAAGTAACGCGGCGATTGTTACCACGAAACATGGCACATTTAACTTGAGCGCGAGAGTCTTTAAGAGTGAGGTACCAGTGACCAGAGACAGGAGCTGAAAAGTTGGATATCTCTCCGACGAGCCAAACGATCCCCATTTCGTTTTCAAGGAGTAAACGAACTTCTGCGTTGAGACGAGAAACAGTAAAGATGTTTTGATTGGTCTTGGAGAGCACAGCTAATCTCTTAGACGTGAGTATGGAAATTAGCGGCAATATAATACATAGCAAGGGGCTAATTGCAAGAAAAAAATTAAAAAATTTGTGGTCAAGCGATTGCGTTAACCGTATAATCCCTCCGCAATATCTAATCCAAATGTAGCTAGTTGCTAACGCAGGTTACCCTCATTATGCGAAACGATGAGATTGGATTGTTCTTTTTACTCCTCTAATTGTGAGATATTGCAAATGCTAAGAATTGCCAAAGAAGCGCTGACATTCGATGACGTACTACTTGTGCCAGCACACTCCACCGTTCTCCCAAACACAGCTGATCTTCGCACTCAGCTAACTAAGAACATCACCCTAAACATCCCAATGATTTCAGCGTCTATGGACACTGTTACTGAAGCTCGTCTAGCAATTGCGCTAGCGCAAGAGGGTGGCATTGGCTTTATCCACAAGAACATGTCTATTGAGCAGCAGGCAGCCGAAGTTCGTAAAGTTAAGAAGTTCGAAGCTGGTATGGTAACTGACGCGGTTACTGTAAACCCTGACGCGACCATCGCTGATGTTGTTGCACTCACTGAAAAGCATGGTTTTGCAGGTTTCCCTGTTGTCACTGAGAGCAATGAGCTTGTTGGTATTATCACTGGTCGTGACGTTCGTTTTGTGACGGACCTTTCTAAGAAAGTATCTTCAGTAATGACGCCAAAAGAGAAGTTGGCAGCAGTTAAAGAAGGTGCAACACGAGAAGAAGTGCAAGAGAAAATGCACGAAGCTCGTGTAGAGAAAGTATTGGTTGTGAATGATGAGTTCCAACTAACCGGTATGATTACTGCGAAAGACTTCCACAAAGCAGAACGTAAACCAAACGCATGTAAAGATGAGCGTGGTCGCCTACGTGTTGGCGCAGCCGTTGGTGCTGGCGCTGGTAACGAAGAGCGTGTTGCTGCTCTAGTTGAAGCAGGCGTTGACATTCTACTTATCGACTCTTCACACGGACATTCTGAAGGTGTACTAAACCGCATCCGCGAAACTCGCGCTGCTTACCCAGATCTAGACATCATCGGTGGTAACGTAGCAACAGGTGCTGGTGCTAAAGCACTAATCGAAGCTGGCGTAAGCGCAGTGAAAGTGGGTATCGGCCCTGGTTCTATCTGTACAACTCGTATTGTAACGGGTGTGGGAGTTCCACAAATCACTGCAATCGCAGATGCGGCAGAAGTGGCTAATGATTATGGTATTCCGGTTATTGCTGACGGTGGTATCCGTTTCTCAGGTGATATCTGTAAAGCAATCGTAGCTGGCGCATCATGTGTGATGGTTGGTTCTATGTTTGCAGGTACTGAAGAAGCGCCGGGTGAAGTGATTCTATACAACGGCCGTTCTTACAAGTCTTACCGTGGCATGGGTTCTCTTGGTGCTATGTCTCAAGGTTCTTCTGACCGTTACTTCCAGTCTGACAACGCAGCGGACAAGCTAGTACCAGAAGGTATCGAAGGTCGTATCGCATACAAAGGCCGTCTAAAAGAGATCGTACACCAACAAATGGGTGGTCTACGTTCAAGCATGGGTCTAACTGGTTCTGCAACTATCGAAGATATGCGTACGAAAGCTGAATTTGTACGTATCTCTGGTGCAGGTATGCAAGAGTCTCATGTACACGATGTTCAAATTACTAAGGAAGCGCCGAACTACCGTCTAGGGAACTAATTACCTAACGGAAACGTTTGCTTTTTCCTTGAAGCATTAAGAAGAGGCGAGTACACTCGCCTCGGTTTTAATCACTTAGCCTTAAAAAGACTGCTCAAAATGACTAAAAATATCCATGACCAACGTATTCTGATCTTGGACTTCGGTTCTCAGTACACTCAATTAGTAGCACGCCGCGTACGTGAAATCGGCGTTTACTGTGAACTATGGAGCTGGGATGTAGAAGAAGCGGATATTCGCGAATTCAACCCAGATGGCATTATCCTATCTGGCGGTCCAGAAAGCGTAACGGAAGAGAACTCTCCACGCGCGCCTCAATATGTGTTTGATTCCGGTGTTCCTTTGCTTGGCGTATGTTACGGCATGCAAACCATGGCGGAACAGTTAGGAGGCAAAGTAGCGGGCTCTAACGAACGTGAGTTTGGCTACGCTCAGGTTAAAGTTTCTGGTGAATGTGCTCTATTTAAAGACCTTGAAGCAACTCAAGACGTTTGGATGAGCCATGGCGACAAAGTAGTAGAGATCCCAGCCGATTTCGTAAAAGTTGGTGAGACAGACACTTGTCCTTACGCTGCGATGGCGAACGAAGAGAAGAAATACTACGGTGTTCAGTTCCACCCAGAAGTGACACACACAAAAGGTGGCCTACAAATGCTTGAGAACTTTGTTCTTGGCGTATGTGGCTGTGAGCGTCTATGGACTTCGGAATCTATCATCGAAGACGCGGTTGCTCGCATTAAAGAGCAAGTGGGTGACGACGAAGTTATCCTAGGTCTATCTGGTGGTGTTGATTCATCGGTAGTTGCGATGCTGGTTCACCGCGCAATCGGCGACAAGCTAACGTGTGTATTTGTTGATAACGGTCTACTTCGTCTAAACGAAGGTCAACAAGTAATGGATATGTTCGGCGACCAATTTGGTTTGAACATCATCAAGGTTGACGCTGAAGAACGCTTCCTAAAAGCACTTGAAGGCAAGTCTGACCCAGAAGAGAAGCGTAAGACTATCGGTCACGTATTCGTAGATGTATTCGATGAAGAGTCTAAGAAGCTGAAAAACGCGAAATGGCTAGCTCAAGGTACGATTTATCCTGATGTAATCGAGTCAGCTGCATCTAAGACTGGTAAAGCGCACGTGATCAAATCGCACCACAACGTGGGCGGTCTTCCAGATGACATGGAAATGGGTCTTGTTGAGCCACTACGTGAGTTGTTCAAAGATGAAGTTCGTAAGATTGGTCTAGAATTAGGCCTGCCTTACAACATGCTTTACCGCCACCCATTCCCGGGTCCTGGTCTAGGTGTTCGTGTTCTTGGTGAAATCAAGAAAGAGTACTGTGATTTGCTACGTCGTGCTGATGCTATCTTTATTGAAGAGCTTCACGCAGCTGATCTATACAACAAAGTATCTCAAGCGTTCACGGTATTCCTACCAGTACGTTCTGTTGGTGTAATGGGCGATGGCCGTAAGTACGATTGGGTTGTGTCTCTACGTGCGGTAGAAACCATCGACTTTATGACGGCACACTGGGCGCACCTACCATATGACTTCCTAGGTAAGGTATCTAACCGTATTATCAACGAAGTTGATGGCATTTCTCGTGTTGTTTACGACATTTCAGGTAAGCCACCAGCGACTATCGAGTGGGAATAATTTTCCTCTAGACAGTTGAGTTTATAAGAACCAGCCTTCGGGCTGGTTTTTTTGTACTTCAAGTTTGTGAAGAGGTGGCTCAACTTTTTTGTGAGAGATATATACATGCGGTTAAATTAAATATATATTCATTTTAATTGTTTGATTATCATAAATGGTATTGCTATGGAACAGGCTGACGTTACCTCTCTCATTCCCATCCTTATTACTCTTTTCCTCGCGCTGACCACAAGAAATGTCGTTGTTGGTTTATTCGCCGGTGTGGTGAGTGGTGTCGCTATGCTCGAAGGGACATTTGTCGAAAAAGGGCCACTAGACTCGTTTAGTGCATTGATGAAAAGCTATCTACTGCCGCAATTAACTGACAGCTACAATGCGGGCGTCATTTTGCTCTTGGTCTTTATTGGTGGCTTTGTTGCCTTGATGGAGAAATCTGGCGGTGGTGTGGCGTTTGCTAAAAAGGTTACTCAATGGGTTGCGAGTAAATGCCAAGCTCAACTGTCCGCATGGTTCGGTGGTGTGGTTATTTTCTTCTCAGACCTTGGTACACCACTGATTGTTGGCCCTGTTTTTCGCCCTTTATTTGATAAGTTAAAAGTATCACGCCAAAAATTAGCTTTTATTATCGACTCTACTTCCTCTCCCGTCGCAATCTTGATCCCTTTTATCGGATGGGGCGTTTACATCATGGGATTGATTCAAAAAGAGTTTACTGCCCTGAATGTCAGTATGAGTGATTGGGATGCTTTCATTGGCGCGATCCCGTATCAGTTTTACGCCTTTCTTGCGATCGCGATTGTGCCGATTGTCTCTTTCTTCAAATTAGATTTCGGACCGATGGCGAAGGCTGAGCAGTTAGCAGAACAGGGCTCCGACTTTGGGAAAGTACAGGAGTCTATGAATGTGTTTACGCATAAAAATGCAAAATCCAGTTTTGTATGGGCGCCTTTGCTCGTTATGCTGGTGGTTCTATGTACCATCCTCGTGCCACACGGTTTTCCATTTCAAAAAGTGGCAGGATCAACGTTTAGGGCTGCACTTTCTTCTGCATATTTCTTCGCGGCCTTCACTTTAATTGCGCTGATGGCGTTTTATGGCGTAAGAAAGCTTTCGGATGGTATTCAGGTTTATCTGAAAGGGATGTCAAACATGATGTCAGTGGCGGTGATTCTGGTATTGGCTTGGGCGCTTAGCTCGGTTGGGAAAGAATTAGGTGCAGCTGCATACATTGCTGAACAAGCTCAAGCCGGTTTCCCTTACTGGTTATTGCCAGCGGTTGCGTTTTTACTGGCCGGTATTATCTCGTTCGCTACGGGATCATCTTGGGGGACGTTTGCCATCATGATGCCATTAGTGATCCCAACTGCCGTCGCGATTGATGCACCACTGTTGGTTTGTATTGGTGCGGTATTATCTGGTGGCTTGTTTGGCGATCACTGTTCTCCCATCTCTGAAACTACGATTTTGTCGTCGACAGGAGCGGGGTGTGAACAGTATGAGCACTTCCGTACACAGTTGCCTTACGCATTACTCAATGGAATGATCGCATTGGGGTGTTTTCTTTTAGCTGGAATCAACGCCTCACCAGTGATTGTGCTTGCCGCAATTATTTCTCAGTGTGTGGTTTATTTTGTGCTGTCTAAACAAAAGTCAACCGCGAAGCTAGAGGTGGTTTCGGCAGAACAATAAAGAGAGAAACATCACAAAGCGGAGGCTCACAGGGTCTCCGCTTTTCTTTTGAGTCAAGGTAACATTTTTCTTGTGACAAAATGTGTGTGAGGACCTATTTATTCATTTTGTCTCGCAGAATCAACGTACTTGGCTCGGTGTTTCGTATATATGAGCCACTATATGTCTAGTTATTCCTCGTATATTGTATTGTTGAAATCCGGAGACTAGACATGTTTGCACTCAAACATCTTCCTCTTGCATTGAGTTGTGTCTTAGCAGCACAAGTGAATGCGAGTATGAATATTCAGCCCGATCCGCAAAATCCGAATGGTTATGTTATTGCTCGTGGTGACGTTCAAGCCGTAGAGCAAAGCAAAACTTCTGATCCTATGTATGCCATTTGGTCACAAGCATTAGAGACACGCCCGAACTCAGTGGTTGAAGCGATTGTTCCAGGGGCGACAACCAACCCAGAAAACGTGAAGCGTGTAGAGCGTGTATTCCCCGAAAGTGAGTGGGACTTCCTGACTCAAATGGCGGCACCTGAATACACTTACACGCGTTTCCTACGTGCAATTGGTAAGTTCCCTGCATTCTGTGGTGAGTACACAGACGGTCGTGATTCGGATGCAATTTGTAAAAAATCGATCGTGACAGCGTTTGCTCACTTTGCACAAGAAACCGGTGGCCATATTTCGATCGATAACGTATCGGATAATCCGCTAGGGTTGGAAGAGTGGCAGCAAGCTTTGGTTCATGTGCGAGAAATGGGATGGTCTGAAGGGCAAGAAGGTTACACAACAGGTTGTGGTCAAAATGACTGGCAAAACAAACGCTGGCCATGTGAACCTGGACAAGGTTACTTTGGACGTGGTGCAAAACAGCTTTCTTACCATTTTAACTATGGCGCGTTCTCTGAAGTGATGTTTGATGGTGATGCATCTGTATTGCTAAAAAATCCAGGCTTGGTTGCGGATTCGTGGCTGAACTTAGCATCGGCTATCTGGTTCTTCCTAACCCCACAAGCACCGAAACCTGCAATGCTACATGTGATTGACCGTACTTGGGTGCCTTCACAGCGTGAGCTTGATGCTGGCATTGGTTACGGCTTTGGTACCACCATCAACGTGATCAATGGTGGTATTGAGTGTGGTGAGCAAAACAAGGATAAAGGTCAACCTGTTAACCGTATTCGTTATTGGGAAGGTCTTGCCGCCCATTATCAAATTCCAATTGAAGCCGATGAGACCAATACCTGTTGGCAGCAGACGCCTTACGGTAGCTTAAATCTGAATGGTGCGACAGACGTGTTGTACACCAACTGGGATGGAAACTGGAAATACTACTCAGATCGTCCGGGAGGCCACTCTTTTGAATGTGAACTTGTTGGTTTCCAAACGGCTTACTCTGCGCTAGTTGCGGGTGATTATGAGAAATGTGTAACTAACTTCTACCAATCTCATGCGGGTTGGCCAGAAGTTCGTGTAGTTGACAAGTTAGATCCAGTGGATCCGGTCGATCCGCCTGTAGGTGGTGTGGCAGCTTGGGATTCTGGCAAAGTATATAACACGGGGGAACAAGTCTCTTACCAAGGTGCTGTTTACGAAGCGAAATGGTGGTCACAAGGTAATGAGCCAACGAAAGGAGACCCGTGGAAGCTGGTTTCAGGCACTCCTACGGAGCCGCCTACAACGGAACCTGAACCACCGGTGACTGAGCCAGAGCCGCCCGTCACAGAACCTGAGCCGCCAGTAACCGAGCCAGAACCACCAGTGACAGGCAATTTTATTCAGTGGGAGCCAGGTGTAACGCAAGTCGCTAACGGCGATAAAGTGACGTACCAAAACAAATGTTTTGTTGCGAAAAATGGCCCAGGAGTGTGGGAAAGCCCAACGCAAAGCAACTGGTTCTGGGACGAGATTTCTTGTCAGTGATCGAGTAAAAAACAACCTAACCATCTATAAAGACTCTGCTTTTTTGCAGGGTCTTTTTTTATATATGTAGTGGTTTATTTATGGAATCTAAGTTTTCAATAACAGCTTTTCTCTTTTGTTCTGGAGCCCATTAAAATTCGCGCGCATTTTTTATCAACATTTTTGAAAAAAGGTATTTGTACATGTCGACAAAACTGGCTAACCCAGCACCGCTAGGTCTAATGGGTTTCGGTATGACCACTATTCTGCTCAATATTCATAATGCAGGATTTTTCCCAATTGACTCTATGATTCTAGCGATGGGCATCTTTTACGGTGGCCTTAGCCAAGTAATCGTTGGCATCATGTGTTTTAAACGCGGTGATACGTTCGGCACAACTGCGTTTACTTCTTACGGTCTATTTTGGCTAACATTGGTTGGTCTAATCGTAATGCCTCACATGGGTCTTCCTGCAAGCCCTGCAAGCTTTATGGGTTGGTACCTAGCGCTTTGGGGCATCTTCACTGGTTTCATGTTCATTGGTTCTCTATGTTACCCAACAGCGAAGCAAGTGGTATTTGGTTCTCTAACTATCCTGTTCTTCTTGCTTGCTGCTCGTGATTTCACTGGTAGCGAAGTGATCGGTGCTATCGCTGGCTTCGAGGGTATCTTCTGTGGCGCAAGTGCAATTTACTTTGCAATGGCGCAAGTACTGAACAACGAATTTGGTCGTGAAGTATTACCTGTCGGTAAAGCAAAAATCGCTCGTAAAGTTGAAGCGGTTATCGCCTAAGCTGTTACTCATAATGAAGAAAGGGGGATTAACCATTGGTTAATCCCCCTTTTTTATGTCCTCAATCGGACCACTGCTTTTTCTTATTTATGTGATAACGCTATGTTGATGGTTGCTCAACAGTTTCTGCGCTATTGCTGTCTGCCGTTGGTGCTTTACCCGTTTTACGTCGGTACTTATCTTCCCAGTAATCTGCGCCTTTAATGCCCAGTGCAACAGGGTTAAATGTAAAATCGGTCACACCACGTTTTTGTTGCTCTTCGTAGTCGTTCAATGCTTTGAGTGCAGGCTTCGACATAAAGAAGATGATCAAAATACCGATGATGTTTAGCCACGCCATCAGTCCTACGCCTACATCACCCATCGCCCATGCTAAGTTGGCGGTTTTCACGGTTCCGTAGAACACGGATGAAATAATGATGACTTTCAGAATAAACATCAGTCCATTTACTTTGAACGTACGACGAATGTAAGCAATGTTCGTTTCTGCAATGTAGTAGTAAGCCAGAATGGTCGTAAACGCGAAGAAGAATAGAGCGATTGCGATGAATGGCTTACCCACGCCAGGTAGTGCGCTTTCGATCGCCATCTGTGTAAACACAGGGCCATTTGCACCAATATCCGCTGGTAGGTTTTGAACCAGGAATGTACCTTCAATCGCACCATTTACGTTGTACGCGCCAGTGATAAGAATCATGAACGCGGTTGCTGAACACACAAGTAATGTATCGATGTAAATAGAGAAAGATTGAACAAGACCTTGCTGAGCTGGGTGATCAACACTCGCTGCTGCTGCTGCGTGAGGACCAGTACCTTGACCTGCTTCGTTGGAGTAAACACCACGTTTTACACCCCAGCCGATTGCGGCACCAACGCCTGCCATTGGTGTGAACGCGTCACCAATAATCATGCCGAAAATGCGCGGAACCTCACCAATGTTTAGAAGGATGATGACAAACGCAGTAATGATGTAAGCTAACGCCATAAATGGTACAACGACTTGGGTAAAGTTCGCGATACGCTTTACGCCACCAAAAATGATGAAAGCCAAAATGACACAAACAACCGTACCAGTGAAAATTTTAGCAAAACTGAAGGTACCAATAGCGGTTTCAATCATGTCACCTGAGCCAAATGCGGCTTCTACTGCGTTACCGATACTGTTCGATTGAACGCCAGGAAGTAGAACACCACAAGCAAAGATGGTCGCGATAGCAAAGATCCAAGCGTACCATTTTTGTCCCATTGCTTTCTCAATATAGTAAGCAGGGCCACCACGGAACTCGCCTTCGTCTTCTTCTTTATAAATTTGTGCAAGTGTTGATTCTGCGTATGCGGTTGCAGCGCCAAAGAAGGCAACGACCCACATCCAGAATACGGCGCCTGGGCCACCGAAACCGATAGCAGCAGCAACACCAGCAATGTTACCTGTACCTACACGGCCAGACAGTGAAACGGCAAGTGCCTGAAATGATGATATCCCTTTTGTTGAACTCTTCCCTGAAAGTAATAAGCGCCACATCTCAAAGAAGTGACGAATTTGTACAAAACGCGTCATGATTGAATAGAACAAACCTGCGCCAAGGCACAAATAGATCAGTACCGGGCTCCAAATAATTCCATTCAGAAAATCAACTAATGACTGCATGAGTATTTTCCCTGTTAGTTGTGTTTGTGGTTGTTTTTCACACAATACATTACCCTTTATGTAATGCAATTGTTAACTTTTTTAGCTACAAATCCTTTGTAGCGTGATGATGAACACAGAATGGAGAGTAGTTGTTAAAATTTGGTTCTTGTTGCTTATTTGCTCCTTTTAGGTAGAAGATTTGCCTGATGATTAATTATGCAGCACATTGTCATTTAAATGTGCTGCGATTATGATGAGTTAAAAATGCCAGTGGTTATGCATTTTGTGGAGTAAGTGTCTGCCTGTTTTTTGTTCAGTCATGTCCTCAGGCGTAACGACAAAGGTTAAGCTCCGCATTATCCATCACTTTTGTTTTTTCACCTTTCATTACGCTTGCTAGCAATTGACCTGAACCACAAGCCATCGTCCAACCCAGAGTTCCGTGTCCGGTGTTAGTAAAAAGGTTATCGTATTTAGTCGCGCCGATAATTGGTGTGCCATCAGGCGTCATTGGCCTAAAGCCGCTCCAAAACTCAGCTTGGCTGAAGTCACCACAACGAGGAAAAAGATCACGGATGACCATTTCGATGGTGTTTTTGCGCTTTTGTGGAAGGGAAGTATCAAACCCTGCTAATTCTGCGGTGCCAGCTACGCGAATTCTGTCATCAAATCGAGTCATAGCGACTTTATAGGTTTCATCCATCACAGTAGATCGAGGAGAGAAGTGTTCATCTTCCATCGGGATGGTGAGTGAATAGCCTTTGACAGGGTAGACCGGAATATCAATATCGAGTTGCTTGAGTAGCGCTGTAGAGTAGCTGCCAGAGGCCACCACATATTGGTCTGCTTTAAATTGTCCTCGGTTCGTTTGGACACCTATGATCTTTTTGCCTACTGTAACCCAATTGCTTACTTCAGTATCGAACTCAAATCGGACACCGTTTGCCTTAGCAAGCTCCGTTAGTTGTTGGCAAAATTGATGGCAATCGCCCGTTTCGTCATCAGGTAGATGCAAGCCACCAACCAGTTTGTCTTTCACAAGTGCAAGCCCTGGCTCTTGTTCAATACATTGTTCGACGTCCATTAGCTTAAATCGGGTTCCGCTTTGTTCAAGGAGCTGCATGTCCTTTTCAATAGCTTGCAGCTGTTGATGTGTTCGGAATACTTGCAAGGTCCCAAACTGACGCCCTTGATACTCAATGGCGTGTTCTTGGCGTAACTGTTCTAAGCAAATACGGCTGTGGTTGGCGATCGAAAGCATGCGAGCCTTGTTAACTTGATAGCGAGGTAGGGTGCAGTTCGCGACCATTTTACTTGCCCAGCGGATCATGTCGGCATTCAGAGTGGGTTTGATTTTAAGTGGAGCATGCTCCTCCATTAACCACTTAATGGCTTTAACAGGAACACCAGGCGCAGCCCAAGGCGAAGAATAGCCATATGAGATCTGCCCGGCATTGGCGAAGCTCGTTTCCATGGCACTGCTTGCTTGGCGGTCAATGACGGTAACTTGATAGCCTGCTTGAGATAAATACCAAGCAGAGGTTAAGCCGATAACGCCGCTGCCTAATACGATGACTTCCATTGATGCACTCCACACATTTATCAGAGTGCTCAGTTTCTTTTCTTTACCTTTTGTTAACAATCGATATAAATTACACACAGCGTTTAGAAAAACTATAGGCTCAAGGATGAAAAGTAATCTGATAAGTGGTTTGTGTTTATTTAGCCAAGTCGCGGAGTACAACAGCTTTACTGGTGCTGCAAGACATTTACACCTCACCACTGGTGCCATAAGCCAACAAATTATTCATTTGGAAGCGTTATTAGGTTTTACTTTATTTGAACGCCACTCTCGCGGTATTCGTTTAACCGTAAAAGGCACTCAGTTACACCAAGCGACGCAGTTTCACTTTTCGGAACTGAGCAAATTGCTTGATGAGCTCAAAGTAGAAAAGCAAACCAATGAAATTCGTTTGAAGTTGACGCCTTCTTTTGCTTTCAAATGGTTAGTCCCAAAGCTCGAAAGCTTCCATCATGATAATCCGGATATCCAAGTACAAATCTTTGCGGAAGGTGCGCTGGTAAATAGTGAGATAAAAGACTATGACGCCGCAATTGACTATGGTCTTCATCCTTATAGAAATGCTAACGCGGAGCTGATTTTGGATGAGCATCTGCTACCGGTGATGAGTCCAAAATACCTTGAGGATCATGGCTGGCTAAAAACGTTGTTTGGTGAGCAAAAAAACTCAATGCCAGTGAAGCAATGGCAAGAGGCGACGCTACTACACGATGCGATGCCATGGGAAAAAGCGACGCGTGACTATGAGTGGCTATATTGGGCGTCAGCGATGGGGTTGGATTTTAAAACCGATGTCGGACACTTTTTTAATCGAACGGATATGGCGATGTCTGCAGCCGAAGCTGGCGTTGGGATTGCGATGGCTCGAATGGCATTGATTGAGGATGAATTGACGACAGAGCGTTTGGTTTCTCCATTCAAACCGATTCCTGCCAATGCAGGGTATTACTTGATCATGAACACACGTACGAATGCGACAGAAACGTTTCGTCACTGGTTACTTGGACAGTTGAATTAGCGTTTTATCTCTGTGATTCATCCCTACGTTATTTGTTGAAAAATTGGGCAATATAAGTTTTATAAGCAAGGTAAGTGCTTTGCTTGCCGCTATTTGAGTGATGAAAAACAGGGAAGAACATGAAAGACGAAACGCTATCCATCCATTTTGGTTACGAAACTGACCCGACCACCAAATCTGTCGCGACACCGATTTATCAAACAGTCGCGTACGAGTTTGACAACGCGCAGCACGGCGCTGATCTGTTTAACTTGGAAGTGCCGGGGAATATCTACACTCGCATCATGAATCCGACTAACGATGTTCTGGAAAAACGCATGGCGGCGTTAGAAGGCGGCATTGCTGGATTGGTCGTGAGTGCGGGGAGTGCAGCGATTAACTATGCGATTCTGACCTTAGCGCAAGCGGGCGATAACATCGTTTCTACGCCGCAACTTTATGGCGGTACTTATACCTTGTTTGCGCACATGCTGCCAAATCAGGGTATTCAGGTGAAGTTTGCTAAAGATGACAAGCCAGAAAGTTTGGCCGAGTTAATTGATGAAAATACCAAAGCGGTGTACTGCGAGAGCATTGGTAACCCTGCAGGTAATATCATCGATTTAGAACGTGTGGCGGAGCTTGCTCACGCACAAGGCGTGCCTGTGATTGTGGATAACACCGTCGCGACGCCAGTGCTGTGCAAACCCATCGAGTTCGGTGCGGATATCGTAGTTCACTCTCTCACTAAATACGTTGGTGGGCATGGCACCACATTGGGTGGCGTGATTGTGGATTCAGGTAAATTCCCTTGGGCGCAGCACAAAGACCGCTTTCCTGTTTTCAACCAACCAGAACCTTCTTACCACGGCGTGGTGTATACCGAAGCGTTTGGTGAGGCGGCATTTATCGGGCGTGCGCGTACCGTACCACTGCGTAATACCGGAGCCGCATTATCACCGATGAATGCATTTATGCTTATGCAAGGGCTAGAAACGTTACCGCTGCGTATGGAGCGCCATACCGAGAACACACTCAAAGTGGCTGAATTCTTGGAACAGAATGACAAAGTCAGTTGGGTAAGTTATGCCGGATTGCCAAGTTCTGAACACTTCCATCTCGCCGAAAAATACATGAAAGGTAAGCCTTCTGCGATTTTGTCGTTTGGTTTAAAAGATGGTTATGACGCTGGTGTGCGTTTTTATGATGCTTTGAAAATCTTTAAGCGTTTGGTGAACATTGGCGATGCAAAATCATTGGCTTGTCATCCTGCATCGACGACTCATCGTCAATTGAGCGAAGCAGAACAAAAACAAGCTGGTGTGTCTCCAGAGATGATTCGTTTATCGGTGGGTATTGAACATATTGACGATATTCTAGCCGATTTAGAACAGGCACTAAACGCGTAAACGATTCTGTTTTTAGCTTTGGGTTACCCATAGGCCAGCCTTTAAAAAAGCTGGCCTATTTTTATTTTATTGTTTAAATATCAAGGGTTTTGGTGTTTTTGGTTTGTGGCATTCCAAAAGCTCATAGAGGGTGAGATTTATTCTCTTGTCACGTTTGGGTTTGTTCCTGATGATGTGTGCAAGTATTACACATTGGAAGGGACTCAAATGTCTTACGTATTTCACCGTCATTGCCATGCCACGCTACCAATCATCGATAGAGGTGAAGGTGTTTATCTATTCGATAAGCATGGAAAGCAGTATCTCGATGCTTGTGGTGGTGCTGCGGTATCAAACCTTGGCCACAGTCATCACGCCGTTAAAAAAGCCATGTTGGAACAGATCGAGCGAGTGCCATTTGCTCATACTGGATTTTTTACTAGTGACAACAGTGAGCGCCTAGCAGAATTGATTTGTCAGCATATGCCTGAACAGTTCAACCATGTGTATTTAGTCAGTGGAGGATCAGAAGCGGTGGAGTCGGCACTAAAAATGGCGCGGCAGTATTTCGTGGAATCAGGTAAGCCAGAGAAAAAGCAATTCATCGCGCGTCAGCAAAGTTATCACGGTAATACCTTGGGGGCTCTGGCTGTCGGAGGTAATGAATGGCGACGTGAACCGTTCAAACCCATCTTACACCCGAGCCATCATATCGCCCCTTGCTATGCTTATCGTTATCAGCAGAGTCATGAGTCGGAATTGGATTACTCATTGCGAGCGGCGAATGAGCTAGAGGAAAAAATTCTTGAGTTGGGGGCTGATAATGTCATGGCTTTTGTCGCTGAGCCCATTGTGGGAGCCACCGCTGGAGCTGTGCCTGCCACACAAGGTTACTTCAAGCGTATTCGCGAAATATGCGACCAATACGATGTGTTATTGATCTTGGATGAAGTCATGTGTGGCGTTGGACGCAGTGGCAGTTTTTTTGCGTTTGAGCAAGAAGAGGCAGAACCCGATCTGGTGTGTATGGCTAAAGGGCTTGGTGCGGGTTATCAACCTATTGGCGCGGTGGTTGCGAATGATCGAGTCTATCAAGCTATTGCTGATGGAAGCGGTTTTTTCCAACATGGTCATACTTTTATGGCGCACCCTGTGGCGTGCGCTGCTGCCGTGGCGACCATTCAAACCATCTTCCAAGATAATTTGTTAACGGCGGTGAATCGGCAAAGTGCTTTGCTGCGTAATGAGCTTACTTCTGCATTGGCCCATTTACCGTACATTGGCGACATTCGTGGTAAAGGTTTGTTTTTTGGCATTGAGCTGGTGGCGGATCAAGAAAGCAAGGCGCCTCTGAGTAAAGCCACATTGGCAGACAAACGCATCAAACAGCGAGCAATGGAAAATGGCTTAATGTGCTATCCAATGGGCGGAACGATTGATGGCGTTAATGGGCACCATATCTTGCTTGCGCCGCCATTCATTATTCAGCCTCACCATATTGATGAGCTAGTTGGCAAACTCTCATTAACGCTAAAAGAGGTAGCGAAGGAATGGAATTAGAAAATCGATGTATACGAGAGCCTATCGCTATTATCGTGGCCCCAAACGGTGCAAGAAAAACTAAGCACGATCACGCCAGCTTACCCATGACAACAGACGAACTGGTTGCAGAGGCTATCGCTTGTCAAACGGCAGGGGCTGCCATGATCCATTTGCATGCTAGAGACGCCAACGGACGTCATTCATTAGACATCGACGACAACATGGCAATTTACCATGCCGTGAAAGAAGCGGCTTCTTTTGCATTGAGGGAGTTAATCCCTGATCGCGCAAGTGAGAAAGAAGAGCATGCCTTTTTCCATTGGGTGGCAGAACACAACATCGTGAGCCAAATTATTCTCTACGATGCAACCGACATTGAACGTTATTTCCAACTGCGTGATGCGGGCGTGTTACCTAAAACGCATCAGCATGCATTAGTGGTGTTAGGGCGTTATCACCAAGCTCAACAGTCTTCGCCATGGGATTTACGAGGTTTGAATTTGGCGCGTTTTGTCGAGGAAGAAATTCGATGTGCCATTTGTGCTTTTGGCGCGCGAGAGCAAGACTGTTTAGCGAGTGCGATGTTACTTGGATTCGATGTGAGAGTGGGGTTTGAGAATAACCACGTCGATGTGGCAGGCGAATTAGCAATCAGTAACGCGGCTCAGGTGGAAGCTCTACGCGATGTGGCGCATCGCTTTGCTATTCCTTTACACAGTGCGCAAAGTTTGCGTTCAGCTTTGAAGTAAATCTGCTCGCGGAAAAGAAAAAAAAGAAGAAAGGAAAGTAAAAAGGCTCCATCGGAGCCTTTTCGGTATTTGTCGTTAGTTCTCAGTTTGCGCTACAGGTTGACGAGCGGGGTGTTTGATAAACACCGCGACAACAGCCGCTATCGCTAATGCAAAACAGTAGTAAGAATTGGCAACTACTTCAAGTGGCGAGAGGTTGAACACGGAACCTAGCAGCAGTACTTGAGCACCGTAAGGCAACACGCCTTGCACCACGCATGAGAAAATGTCTAACAAGCTTGCTGAGCGGCGAGGAGAGACATTATTCTCTTCCGCCAGTTGGCGAGCAACGCTGCCCGATACAATGATGGCTACGGTGTTGTTTGCCGTACAGCCATTGACCATTGATACCAAACCTGCAATACCTAGCTCGCTTGCACGACTGTTCGCATGCTTAGAGTGACTAGAGCCAAACGCGTGGATAAGGCTACTAACGAAATTTGTTAGAAAAGCAAGACCACCTTGGCGACGCATCAGTTCACTCAAACCACCAATCAGCATGGATAACAAGAAGATCTCTTGCATGTTACCAAAGCCTTTGTAAACGTCTTGGGCTAGATTAGTCAGTCCGTAATTGTCAATCGATGCCAAGCTCACGCCGCCAGCCAAAAGAATGCCAATCGACAGAACCACAAACACATTCACACCAGATACCGCTAGGATCAAAATAGTGATGTACGGCAAGACTTTTAGCCACTCAATATCGCCAGTTGCAGGCACTTGAGTCGCGGTACTGTTGAAAGCGAACACTACAATCGCGATCAACGCCGCAGGTAAAGCAATACGAATGTTCTCTTTAAACTTGTCTTTCATCTCACAACCTTGAGAGCGTGTCGCCGCGATGGTGGTGTCAGAGATGATAGAAAGGTTATCACCAAACATAGCGCCGCTCAGTACAACGCCTGCGGTTAACGGTAAGCTCATTCCTGCTGATTCAGCAATACCCAACGCTACGGGGGCAACGGCTGCGATGGTACCCATCGAAGTCCCCATTGCTGTTGCGATAAAAGCAGAAATCAGAAAAATGCCTGGTAAAATCATGCTGGTTGGAATAGCGGATAAACCAAGGTTTACTGTTGCATCAACACCGCCAGAGGCTTTTGCTACCGCAGCAAAGGCACCTGCAAGCAGATAGATCATACACATTGCGATTATGTCTGGGTGGCCAACACCACGCATGAAGTGTTCGATTGAGCGGTTAAGTTTCTCTTTACTTAAAAGAAACGCAATGATGATGGCTGGTAATACCGCGATGGGTGCAGGCAGCTGGTAGAAGGCAAATTCCACGCCTTGCAAAGATAAGTAAGTGCCTACGCCAATAAATAGCGCAAGGAATACAATTAATGGGATCAGTGCGACCGCAGACGGTGCAACTGTTTTAGTAGTTTGTTGGGAACCGGACATGTAAACGACAATGTTAATGATAAGAGAGAAGAGCAGACTAATATCACATTTCTACATTGTCAACGTCTAGACGTCTAAATGGCTGTTTAAATTTTACACGTAAAGAAAAAGATAAAAGCTCGTGTTGCGTATCTCACTGATACCACGAGCTTTAGTTATGCGCTAATGAAGAGACTGTTGTTATTGCATTGATTTGGCTTTTTTGCGTTTAACAATACCTAAAACCATCCACGTAAATAAGACAGCAGCAAATGCCCATACCAGATATTTGTATTCGGTGTACAGGTTGCTCAACACGCTTAAATGCTCAAATGCAAAGTGAGTTAACAAGCTGAATACCAATACCCAAATCGTCGCCGCGAGGGCGTTACCGAGCAAAAACTCTCTACGTGGCATTTTCGCGATACCGCATGCAAGAGGCATAAATTGCTTCATTCCTTCAATAAAGCGGCTGACGACCAAGCACGTAGGGCCGTATTTCTGGATAGTTAATTGAAGCGTTTGCATCTTCGGGCCGGAAATGTAGCCTTTTTTATCTAACCACCCCTCAAAGTAATAACCGATTAAGTAGCCACAGGTATTACCAAAAAAGCAACTCAGCCACGATACCATCATTACCATACTTAGGTTCATGACTTGTTCTGACGAGAGCAAAGATGCCGCGATCATCAGTGATTGACCAGGCATCGGGATACCTATCCCTTCTAGAAATATACTGACAATCAGCGCAACGTAGCCATATTGCTCAAGCAAAGGCTTCATTGACATGAGAAGTTCGTTAATATGTTCCAAAAGCTTTCCCCTAATAAAAGCGGAACGAAGTTGGAGTGATACTCCGAATGTCCTATTGGGTCAATTCTTGTTTCTCACCGTTGAGAAAAACTGACATGCCTCTGATAATTGCGCAGAATCAACCTGCAGCTGGCTTTACTCGCCGCCACGCTCTTTGGTAGCGGCGAACTAGGGAGATCCTTATGACTCTTTGGCTTTGGTGAATGCGCCATACAAATCAAGGCGTCGGTGACGTAAGTTGGTTACTGAACCCTCGGTATTAAGTTGCTTCAACTTAGTCAAATCAACATCGGCGAAGATCATCATTTCGGTGTTGGCGCTTGCTTCTGTCAAGGTCGCATCGTGCGGGAAGTAGATATCCGACGGTGAGAATACGGCAGATTGTGCGTACTGGATGTCCACGTTATCAACACGAGGTAAGTTACCAACACTGCCACCAATTGCAACATAGCATTCGTTTTCAATGGCACGCGATTGGGAACAAATTCGTACTCGTTGATAGCCATTTTTTGTGTCCGTCCAGAAAGGAACGAATACAATTTGTGCGCCTTGTTCTGCTAACATTCTTCCCAATTCAGGGAATTCGCTGTCATAACAAATCAGTATGCCGACTTTGCCCGCATCGGTTTCGAACACTTGAACATTGTCACCACCGTCGATCACCCAGTCTCTTTGTTCATGAGGCGTGATGTGGATTTTATATTGAGCGTTAATTTCACCATCTCGTTGCAGCAAGTAGGCCACATTATACAGTTTGCCATCTTCGATAACGGGCATACTGCCTGCAATAATGTTGATGTTGTAGGTGACCGCCATCTGCGAGAAACGGTTTTTGATCTCTTCTGTAAAGCTAGCCAAAAAGCGGATTGCTTCAACGGAATTTTTGTCGTTTTGCAAGCCCATCAGCGGTGCGTTAAAGAACTCAGGGAATAGGGCGAAATCGGCTTTATAGTTCGCAAGAGAAGAGATGAAGAACTCAGCCTGATCGAGCAAATCCTCCAGGTCATTCATCGCGCGCATTTGCCACTGGACGACACCAATCCGAATCAGTGTTTTTTCTACATCGTGTACGGATTGAATATCCTCTTCGTAGAAAAAGTTATCCCACTCCAGCAGTGTCGCGTAACCTTTAGAAGCGCTATCCTCTGGTAAGTAGCCGCGCATGATTCGTTTTACATCGAAGTCGTTAGCAAGCTGAAAAGACAAAATAGGGTCATGAAGCTCACGGCGTTTTACTTTGTCGATGTACTCTGCAACGCTCAGTTCATCTGCGTATTGGTGGTAATTAGGAATGCGACCACCGGCTAAAATTGCTTTGAAGTTCTTACTACGGCAAAGCTCTTTACGCGCATCATACAAACGTCGACCTAAACGTAGCCCTCGATAGTCCGGGTGGACAAATACATCGAGACCATACATTGCATCACCGGTTACTTGATTCTGTATGACGTTGTTTTCGGTAATGATGTCGGTATATAGATGAGGAAGAGAAAAGCGGTTGTAGTCCACTTTAATGGTTAATGCTGCACCGACTATTTTGCCGTTATCTTCAATACAGATTTGGCCATCAGGAAACTGATGAATGAGATCCATAATAGTCAGCCGTGGCCATGAGCCGCCAACATCAGGAAACACTAAGTCCATTAGCTCTGCAAGCTCAGGGTAATCCGTTGGCTCAATGGTACGTAATGAGAGTTTGGGCGAATTGCTGTCCATATCTTTCAATCCATTTATCCTTTTGAAACAGTGTTAATGAGAATGCCACAATTTGGAGCAGACAGATACTGAAGTCTTTGAGTTGTTTTGGTTTACCAAAAGCATTTCAAGAAAACAATATTAGCTTAGTTTGCTCTTCAACCATTCGTAAAACGCCGCCACTTTCTTAGCCGATAGGCGATAATTCGGGATCATCACGTAATAACCATAACCACTCTGTAAAGTTAGGTTGAGAATATGTTGGATATCCCCTCTTAAAATAGAATTCTGCGCCATAAAATCAGGAAGTAAGGCGAGTCCTTTTCCCATTTTGACGGCTTCGTAAGCTAGGTAAAAATGTTCAAAGCCTACAGAGTGATAGGTAACGGTTGATTCTACTGCATGTGCCGCCTTAAATTGCTCCCACAACTGAGGACGAGTGATTTGAGGTATCAGCGGATAGTCGCTAACAGCGTGCACATTCTTGAGTGCAGGAGCGTTAGTACAACCGACCAATAGTAGTATTTCTTCGCATAGTAAGTGGCTGTATTCATAATGCGTGGATAATGGAAGGCAGCGAATATGTAAGTCACTTTCGTTGCTCGAATCTTTGACGTTCCCATCCCCAGTACAGACTCTTACTCGGATGTTAGGATGTTGCTGGTGGAAGTCATCAATATTAGGTATCAACCAAAGACTGGCAAAAGAAGGGGTTACGTCCACGGTGAGTAATTCTTGCTTTGAATCTGACTGGATTAAGTTGGCAGTTGCATGCTGAATAAGCTCCAAAGCTTCTGTGACTTGCGGCAGATAACGCTTGCCTTCTTCGGTTAACTCAATACCACTCGCCCCTCTTTGTATTAAAGGTAAACCCACCAATTGCTCCAGCGATGCGATTTGTTTGCTTACTGCGCTTTGCGTAATACATAGGGCATCCGCTGCTTTAGAGAAACTGAGGTAATTAGAGACCGCGACAAACGTCCTTAATGCTCGAATAGAAGGGTATTCACTGCCTTTTAACATACTTCAGTTCCATTAAACTCTGCTTAGGCAAAGAGTAGAATATTCACGGCTTGAAGCAAAGTAAGATGCAACGTATGTGTGATTAGCTTCCTTTCTTATAAAAACTAGCTAAGCATTTTTTTTGACTGATTAATCTACAAGAGTATTTTAGATGTTTATTTAATTTCTTTGAAAAATCTACAAATTAACAAGAATCTTTTTCACATCAGCGATTAACCTCAATTTAGTATTGTTTATATAAAGTAAACAGACAGCTCTTTTTTTCTATTTTTGTTCGGCGATCTTTAGAGTATTGTCAGT
The DNA here is from genome assembly GCF_033338615.1 of Vibrio sp. Vb1980. NCBI lineage: Bacteria > Pseudomonadati > Pseudomonadota > Gammaproteobacteria > Vibrionales > Vibrionaceae > Vibrio > Vibrio sp. Vb1980. Next base: position 18,842 of record NZ_JAWOSZ010000017.1, on the reverse strand, counting down.
ATTCTATAAAATTAAATATATTTTTCATTAATTTAAAGTTGGCATTGCATTTGCTCTTTACTATTCGAACCTTCAATGGAACTTATATTAGGAGAACGAAATGAAAAGCAATGTTGTTACTTTGATTAGCCTTTTTTCTTTAGCAACGTTTAGTACTTTATCACATGCTGCGGACTCCAACGATCATGGTGTATATGTTGGCGCCAACTACGGTTACTTAAAAGTTGATGGACAAGATGACTTTGATGATGACAGCGATGTTATTCAAGGTTTAGTTGGTTACCGTTTTAATCCTTACTTAGCGTTGGAAGGTGGTTACATTGATTTCGGTAGCTATGGTAATAACCTAGCAAATGCCGAAACGGACGGCTATACAGCGGCTCTAAAAGTTACCGCTCCCATTGCTGATCGTGTCGACCTTTACGCAAAAGGCGGTCAAATGTGGTACTCGACGGATTACAACGTTGCGGGCTTCCAAGGCAACAAAGATGATGAAGGTGTATTCGCTGGTGCCGGTGTTGGTTTTAAAGTTACTGATAACTTCTTAGTTAACGCAGAATATATGTGGTACGACGTAGAACTCAATGCGGAGAATGTCGCGAACGGTGCAAACACGGAAACAGACTTTAACCAAGCATCACTAGGTGTGGAATATAGATTTTAATATTGTTAACAACTCTAAGCCCTAATAAAAAGCGAAGCCTAAATAGCTTCGCTTTTTCTGAACTCAATCTAGTTGAGGATAATAGAGCGGTTTTTAGAATAATTGTTAGTGTCTTTTACTGTCACGCTACTATATTTAGAGCATTTCTAACATGACTGTCTAACCTTCTTACTAGTCTCGAAAAACAAAGTTTTATCACTCTATAAGTAATACTCGATAGGTCGATCGCTGCGCTACCTGACATTACATTCATGTGACCTAAAATACCGCGGACGTGTTCTGTATACTCGTTTTTTAGTTTTGAAATGTACGCCATAGCTTTAGCTAGTTGATCCCAAGCAGTAAGGCCTACGGTCGCATCTGTTGTATTATATGACCCAGACCTGAAATTCTTAGTAAAGTCAAAGTTGAAGAGACTATTTTACTTACCCAACCATCAGTCATCCGAGCATTATATCTATTGTTGAAGTCAAGAAATACGTTGCGTTCTAGGTAAGCTTGAGATTTGGGTTGTAGTGCCGACCATTCATTACTTGTAGCGGTATTGACATAACCCGGAACAGATTTTTTTCCTAGTCCATGAGCGCAGAAGTAGATGCCAGAACTTCCATCTAGCCGATACTCAATACCACCGTGAGTAAATGGCCAAAGAGGAGACATAGGAACTGGAGTTGCATCATGAGTGCATTATTTAATTTCCATACAAGTCAGAGTCTATATAACCAAATAAGTTACATTGACTGTTCACGTAGTAGTCATCGTTTTCTTCATCATCAATTGAAAAAGCAAAGTACTTAAGAGGGTTCTCAGTGTCACAAGAAAGGTTAGCCATGTTATTTTTTACGTAATCCTCTATTTTATAACCATCAAAGCTTCCTTCCCAAATAATAGTACTTTCATCATTACTGAGTTCTGCGACTAAAACAATAGTTACATAGTGCTCAATAAGAGGAGTGCTTATGATGTTTTTATTTTCATAGACTGGAGAAAATTCAAAGCGACCAGTACTGTCTGTGAATGTTGATAAGTCTATTGATTTCCCTGAGGTGCTTAAACCAATACTAAGGCTAACCTTCAGGCTACTAAGTGGTTTTCCTTTCTTTGTTAACACACCATTGATTTTCGGTGTGTATTGATTAACGTGTTCGTCATTCAATTTACTTTCTTCAAAATTCATTACAATGCTCACTAATATGACGGTAATAATTCCAGCAACTTAATTTTTCACAACAATACTTTCATTTTGAAATTTAAAAATCTATATATGTTGTGTTTCTATTCAATATCTAAGGTTAATTTTGTAATTAGAGTTACATTATTTTTTGTAACTACTATTTGTAGTCATTACATCGATAGAGTTGTAATGAAACAAGCGAGTAGGGACTAACAATGAATGCATCAATCAATTCATCGAGGGAGATGAGTATAGGCTTTAGACTTAGATCTAGTTATCTCTTAGAAAGGATAGGTAAGCAGAAAACTTTTAAGTTGCAGGGCTTTTAGTACCATGCTCTCTGCCTTTTTGATTAGTACTTATGAACTTCTTGTTTACTGATTAATACTCAACGAGTTTGTAAACCTACATGGGCCAAAGGTATGCGGTAATCTATGTAGTAAGATTTCAGAAAGCATGAATGTTTGAAAAAAGAGACTATTTTAGTTGATACAAAAAAGGCCACCCGAAGGTGGCCTTTTCCAAACGTTTGGGCTGGCGTCTCTTGAATTCATGTTGTATGTATATGTAATAATGGGAAAAAATCGTTTTGTTTTTTTGTGTTGGGTACTTAATTGGGTAGAAATGATATGACCTGCTTCAGCTTAAGAGATAAAGATTAGAAAAAATCATACCGATAGATTTAAGATTAAGCGATGGAACTATCGCTGTTTAGTTACTAAAGCTTTAATCCAAGCTACACACCAAGAGTCTCGTTGTTCTTCAGGGACCTTCATTTTTGTTTTGTGGCTGACAACTGGAAGGGTATATCCTGAATTATTCATGAACTCAGCCACAAGTTCTAAAATCTCGGTTTCGTCAGCATCTTTTTGAAGTTTTCGACATCTAATTTCTTTCTTGATTCTGTGTCTTATCACTTCTTTTAATCGCTGGCGGTACAACCTTTGTTGGGAAGTTTTGGGTAGATCCTTATCTGACAATCCTTCATGTATGCAAGCTACCGTTAAGCTGTGGCTAACAATAGAAGATATATCAATCAGTGAGGCTTTTACGTCCGGTATATCGTATTTTAACTTCTTCCCCAATTTTTGAATTTTAGCGTAGTCTGACTTGGAAAATTGCAAGCGATAGCCTTTCCAACCTGACTCTCGTCTTTTGTCTGCCATATCCCTTTGACGATCTGTACTTTTTTCTCTTTCATACCGCTTTACTTCTGAATCTTTTGAATCGCCCATTACAGCTCTCTAGCCTGACTTGAAAATGTCATTCTAATTGATTTTCAGAAATTTTTGCGCGTGAGACTCACGATTTTGGAAGAAAAGTGATACCAGTTAATTTTTGATATTAAATGATTTAACCGTGAGTCTCACAAATAAGTGGGATAAAAAAGAGAAAACAACGAGATCGAGGAAATACAACAGTAATTCCGCTCATGACCCATTTGAATAGGTAAAAATCATGAGTATCGAAATAACGAAATTGTTGTATACCCTTGATGAAGCCGCTGAGGCATTGTCGTTATCAAGAGCAACACTAAATAGGCTGAGAGAAGAGGGGAAGTTTCCTCAAGGTAAATACCCAACAGGTAAAAAGAAGATCCTACGTTGGAAAATTCAAGATCTCATTGCATGGATTGACGACTTACCTAGCGAAGAACTCAGAGAAACCAAGTCAGGAGGTGAATATGACCCGTTCGATTACTGACTTGGCATGGTTTGAGACTTTCAAAGATTGTGTGGAAGAGAATTTCGAGAGAAGCCGAATGCTTCTATGCAGTGGTAAGGAAGAAGCACACAATTTGGGCAAGTTATTGTATCAATGTGCTGAACACAATATTCCTTGCAATAGCGCTGCATGTAAAATATGCAATCATCGCTATAAGGTAGCTAGAGTTGACTCACTGGTTAAAAAAATTAAGAAGCTTGACGTCCCTTGTCGAGTGTTAACTGTCATTGATTATTCGCGATCTGTTAGACGTGAGGATCTATATGATGACATAACAAGAAATGCCAAGGCTAGGTGGGCACAAACTCTTAGACGCTCTAATGTGCATGGGCCAATTGTTGGTGCAGTAGAGCTAGATTTTCACGAAGAGTGCTCAGTGTGGTTGCTACACGTTCATTTCATATATGTCGAGACTAACCATAATAAAAAGGCGATGCGTGAATTCAGAAAAAGAATTGGAAATCAGCAAAAAAAGCATATTAAAAAGCACAGAGAAGCAAGGCCGGTGCGTAAGCAACCTATAAGAAATCCATATAGACAAGTAAGCTACATATACAAATTATCATCTTTTCGAGTTTTAGACTATTATGACTTTATTTACAAAAAAATTAGGACTAAAAAGTATAGGCTAAATCTTCCAGAAACTGTTGATATACTATGTTTGATGCACAGGTTAAAGAGAAGTGCCTTCTTGTTTAGATATTACGATGATGTTTTTAGATGAAATAAAAGTGTAAGAGAATAATATAAAAACCATGCTTGTATAGCTTTGTATATTTATAACTTAGTGTTTTTTAATGGTTATAGTGTATACTTTATATAGAACACTACAAACTCCTTGATTGTTAGTGAAAATGAAAGGCTAGTAATGTTTAAAGCATAAACAAATATTAGCCTTTCTTGTTTTATAAGCCAAAGAATTTATCTTGTTTTGATAAAACCAGAACGGGTTTTTCCTCAGTTAAATTAATATTCAACTTATGTAGCTTATCATTAAGAATGGATACGATAGTTTGAATAGATTGAGATTTTGCTGTATTGAATAGGCTCTCAAGTTTATCTTCATCTGTAGACTCTAGGTAATCTTGAAGGGTGAAGTAAGGTAGATTTAGACTATTGTCTTTCGCGTATTTTACGAAAGACATATCAATACACATGGAAGCAGCTCTCGGAGAACCATCACCAAAAAGTCTATTTAAGTTCACTATTGAGAACTTAAGCTCTTTTTGATTCTCATCAAAATTTGAAGCAAAGAATAAGTTAAAATCTTTAAAAGTAGCTTTGCTTATAGTTTTACAAGCTTTGTTTAAAGAGTTAAGTTTTAATTCGAAATTTTCAATGTGTTTAGATAATATTTTTGAATTAATCTTCCTCTTTTCTTCAATATTTATCAAGCTATTGTCAATGTCTTTTATTTCACTAATTACGTAGCTAACCTTGCCTCTCTCTTCTCTTTCTAACTGAATTTCTTTTGCTACTAATAAAAATGAACCCAAATTTGATTGTGAAGTTAGAGACTTGAAAATGTTTTTTTCTTCGGATAGATAAAAATTAAGTTCATCTTTTAGATATTCTAACTGATGATTTAGAGAAGACATTCTTTCGCTAACATATTCAATTTTTCTACTCAGAATTGAATTGTGAAAATCAACAGATTGTTCATAGGTTTTTTCTAAATTTGGGATTAATACTGATGCTTCTTGATAAATTCTGGATATAACACTGTAGTCATAATCGTAAGACTTAGATTTATATTCATCAATCGTACGCTGGTTATACGTAAGTTGTACATCTATGTTCGCAATCTTCGTTGAGAGTATGGAAATATTTGAACGAGCATTTTTAAGTTTTATAAGTACACTTTCATGTACGCCTTGTAGTTCATATGCATCTTCATTAGCTTGTAAGTTAGAAATTCTATCATCTATAGCTCCAAGTCGGTCATAATAAAAGATGAGTTCCTCGCCATTTAGAAGAGAACGTTTTCTTTCTTCAAGAGATTTTATTTCTATTTTATACTCATAGTCTTTTTCTAAAAACTCATGGCCGGAGAATCCTAATAAGTAAGAATATATGAGACTATACATGTCATTGGACGTGTATGTATTATTAAACTTATAAGGGTCATTTACTGTAGGCTTATTTAGCCTGAAGAATCTATTAAATATTGTATTTATAGTTGGCTGTTCTACATTATGGTTGAATAATTCTGCTATCTTAATTTTGAATTTATTGGCTGAGTTATAAGAAATACCGTTTATTTTTCCAAGTCTATATGTTCTGCCTTTTTTTTGATAAAAGAGAACGTTCAATGATTATATTAGTAGAACCTTTTTTTATCGTAAGATAAAACTTTATTTGACCGCTAACTAGAGCTTCCTTTACTACTTGGTTTGTTGTCCCAGAATCGGGATCTTGCCAAAGGCTCTCTCCAGATGATCCCAAGCAAAACTTAATTGCCCTTAGAACAGAGCTTTTACCAACTTGATTTCCGTCGGGACCAGAATTAGTGATAATGTTAATTCCCTCATTAAACGTTATATCACGTATAATGTTGTCCATATTCTTTATTGTTAAGTTTACTAGTTGCATTTGATGATATTTCCATCATTGTCAATTTCTATTGCGCCACATATAAAAAGCCAGTCTAAGCCATAGGAAAAGTATGTAAATGTGATGTCGTTGAATTTTTCTATATATAAGTCAAATACCGATAGTGGACATGCGTTATTATTTTTTTCTGATGATAGTATAGCTAGAATATTAGCGCCTATAACTATCAAACTTAATTTTTGTGACTGACTGTTGCTTATAATCATGTTGTTGGTCTTTCCAATATCTTGCAATTAATAAAACCATATACAACTATTAGAAATATCGACGCTTCAATTGTTTCTTTTTCAAATGGTTTTGGAGTGTGTATCTCATCACAGAAATCATTAATTACTCGCTGAAATATAAGGTCAGATTTGCATCTTGTATATTTAAGTACGGATTCTTCGTCAAATTTAGTAAGTCCACTCTCTAACAATACTTCCTTTTTGACTTTTTTATATCTCTTATTTATTGCCCATAAAAATCTCTTGCTAGCATCGATGGAATTGGATTCTATAGAAGTTATTGAAGATTCGACAATTGACATAAAACCAGCAGCTTCTCGAATATCTTCGGAATATAGTTCTAAATCGTTAAACCTCATTTTATCTTCTGTTTTTGGCGGAATCACATGATCATCACTAGGCTCTGTTGCCATCGGGTCGTAGCTTTCGAGTATTCCTTCAAGTAATGGTGTTAAAACTGAAGGTATTCTTGCGAGTGCAGTTATATTGACTGGGCTGTTGTTGCCCTTAGTAACAATAGCATGACCAAGCCCTGTGGTTGTTGCTGCTGTGCTGCCTAGCTCCATTACTATTTACCTATATCAACTTTACTGTTTTTTCCTGTAGTAATTACGGAGTGTCCACTACCTGAGCTAGTTGCTGAAATACCTTTGCTAGAAGAGTTAATTGATAACAATATCAAGAAAAAAAGAAAAATAGCGGCTAAGGAAGCAATTAGTGCATAGAAGGTTTGATCTGGTGTCAAGGCTTCAAACACAGGAACCGATAACCATTGCTTCATCAACATGAAGAAAAATAGTGCTGATAGTCCAGACAAACCAAGCCCAAACTTCAAGATAGTACGAATCATAGCTCCCATTTGATAATTCTCATCAATACCTTATTTTACAGAAGGTTATGATAGTTACCCTAAGATATCAAATGAAATTGGTTGTATTGCTATGTATGGCGTATTTTGGATGAGGAATGTAGAGCAGATGAGCTATCTGCTATTCTTAGAACATCGATTAAGATCATATGCTCGCAGTATATACTAATTCGTAGTTCAGAAACGACGATAGCTTTAGTTTGAGCTTGTTTCTAAACAACGCATTAGGCTTCTTGTTAACTTGTTTTATAAGTTCACTACAGTTGCTGAACAGTACCCCTTTGAGGCTTCAACAATATGGCTACTCCACCACTGCATCATTTCAGTTCTGAGCTTAAAATAATCACTCCTATTATATGCTTCACGGACTTTGTCTGTATCACCATGTGATAAAGCTTTCTCAATAACATCGGGAGGATACACGCCTTGCTCGTTTAGAGTTGTACTGGCAAGTGCTCGGAAGCCATGAGCTACAGTTCTACCTTTAAAACCCATTCTAGCTAAGGCTGCATTCGCAGTTTGTTCATTCATATGGCTCTTAGGATTCCTATCTGCGGGAAAGATATACTCTCTTAACCCTGAGATTTCGCTTATTTTATCTAGTAGAACGATCACTTCTTCGCTTAAAGGAACTTTATGCTCTTTTTCATCTTCATTCGAGATGCAGGGATTGTCCAGACTTCATTTACAAAATCAATTTCATCCCACTTTGCAAAAGCAGCTTCTCTTGGTCTAACCATTGTATGAAGTTGAAACTCAAGGAGATAGCGAGTTAGTAACTTTATGTTGGCATTCGCTATTTTATGCATAAGCTCTGGCAGCTCGCTTGGTTCTAGTGCTGGTAGGTTCTTTTTCTTAGGGGGAGTGAAGGCTGCTTTAATTGTTTTTAGTCTGTTGTCTTGAATGTATCCAGTATTTACCGCAAAAACCATTATCTCATTTAGTCGCTGAGCTACTCTCTTTACTGTCTCTAGAGATCCTTTCGAAGCCAAAGGTTTAAGTGTTTTAATGGCGTCTGGAGGAGTCAAATCAGCAATGGGTGTATTACCAAGGTTTTGAAATACATGAAGCTCAAGAGAACGCCAGATGTCGTTAGCGTGCTCATCTGACACTTGACTCCTTTTTACTTCAATCCACTCTTTCGCGACTTTCAGTAAGGTATTTTTGTATCTTGCGTCATGCTCAAGCACTTTGGTTTTTGCATACTCTTTAGGGTCTATTCCTTGGACTACTAAACTACGGATGTTAGACGACTTTTTTCGTGCATTAGCTAGGCTAAGTTCGGGATATGTTCCTAATGTGATTTTCTGAGGCTTTCCTGTTATTGGATGACTGTAAAGTTGACGCCATGATTTCGTTTTGCCATTTGGCATGATTCTGAGTTGAAGGCCATGTCCATCTGAAAGAGTGTACTCCTTCTCTCTTGGCTTAGTATTGTCTATTTCAAACTTAGTAAGTGGCTTAGTCTTTCTACCCATTTTTTTACCCAACAGAAGTTAGCACTTATTCATAGGGTAAAATATTGGGTAAAAAAGATGCAAGATATAATGATATATCTTGAGACAGAGTGAGATGAAAGTATGAGATTAAGTTATTGAATTGCAGTTGGTTGGATACAAAAAAGGCCACCCGAAGGTGGCCTTTTCCAAACGTTTGGTGGGCTGGCGGCATCTGAGTTGTGCCCTTAACTTGTTGTTATTTATTGGTTTAAGTTTTTGGGTTTTATGGTGGTAATACTTAGGGTAATACTAAAATGAAAAGTCATCCTGACTTCCAAGCCAGTTAAAGCTACCGATTACATCCATCATCAATTTAAACCCTTAAAACAATGAAGCAGCTAGGCCGCCAATAACGGCACCAACGGCTGCTCCAATTGGTGCAGCAGGACCAGAAGCCAAAGCCCCTACAGCGGCACCAGCACCAGCGCCGGAAACAATGCCGTTTTTGTACTGCGCTTTTAGTTGTTTATTTGTTGATTTACGCTGCTGTTCCTGCTTGTTCAGGTCTGAAAGACCTAGTACTGCTGTGTTTGCCGTTGTACGACCAACATCAATAAGACCATATCCCATATAAGGCGCATCCCCATTTTATTAACCTACCTGTAGCCGAGGAATGAAAGTCAACGATAACGTATTATGGAGTTTCAAGTTTAACTTTTACTCCATATGCCCTAAGAGTATTTATTGAAAATATCTTTAGCGATCTCTTGCGCCCCGTTGCGCGCATATATGTAATTGCTAATGCAAGCGCTCCCCGAACCGCTGGTGGATGTGTCGGCTAAATGCGCCCTCTATTTGATTGAACATCATGCATAACGGCACTTAAACTCGTAGAACGCGAATAGTTTGATTGTTTCGCGCTTTTTGGCTTCTTTCGCTGGCTATTGAGCGGTGTTAATCCCTTGGTGTCTTTAGGTTTGGCCGTACTTTCTGAACATTCTCTCAGTGTTCACTTTTCTGATCGTTCTCGCAGTGTTCACTTTCCTTTCTTTTCGGTGGTCCCTCGGCAAGCTCTGCAATTTTCCTATTAAGCTTTTGATTTAATTCAACTGTACCAAATCGGACACACTCATCTAGGTCTTTAATCCTATGCTGCTGGTGAAAGTGTCTTGCCCACCAATTCTGAACTAAGGCCGCTTTGAGTGTGTAATTTTTTCATCACTAAACCGTAAATATGAGCTTCAAATTTATCTTTAACTTATTGATTTAATTCAACTGTACCGATTCGGTACACTCGAAACAGATCACGAACTAGTTTCTTATTGCCGGAAGACAATAAAATTTGCCACTTTCTCTATGCCACTTTGCATGTCAGAGGTAATGCGAAGAACGACGCAGTTGTGTCTCTGTGCGATTCGAGCTAACAAATTTATGCCCCTTTCCGTGTTTAAGTCGATTAGGTGATCCTTATCAACGCAAGAGGCCATCGCTACTTTTTCTCATGATTCTGACCATAAACTGTACCATAAACTGTATAATGGTTCGCTTCAATAGTCGTTTATCAATAGTTAAAAATGAGAATCTATAAATCACTTTTACTTGCGTTCATCCTCGCACTCACAGGATGTGCTTCAGGGTCTTCAATTTTAGTTGGAGAGGCGAGAGAACCCATCGCCCCAGAAAACGTACGCCTCTATATCGAACCGCCAGAGTCATATGACACAATTGCTTTAGTTAATGCTTCAAGTGATGCAGGTTTAACAAATCAAGGGTCAATTGACTATGCAATTGAGGAGTTGAAAAAACAGGCCGCAAAACTTGGAGCAAATGGGGTTTTACTAGGAGCAACAGGTAGCAATAACTCTGTAATGTTAGGTGGACAAGGTACCGACTATCAGTACTTGATCCCAATATCTGAACAAACTGTTAGTGGTCAAGCGATTTACGTTGAAAAGCAATAAATCACCCTACTCAGAACTCCATAGCCAGCGCATTTAACTACAATCACATGCGCTGTAGCAAACTTTTGGACAGAAATGGTTTAGAGTATTTACTTAAATTAGCAAAGGACGAATAACTTCTGGTATGGAAACTCAGTGTCCAATCTAACAGGAGCAATTTAGTTAATAGAAATGCAGCTTCATCGCGACGCTCTATATGTATTGGCTAAACAAAGGTGCTGCCAGCTTCAATGCAATACCACACATGATGCATGAAATCGCAGAATCTAAAATTCGCCATGTTCTTGGCTTACTAAAAAGTGGGATCAACTTGTTAGCCAAATACACTAATCCATAAAACCAGCCCCCTGATGCGATCAGTGCCCCTATAACAAACAATAGTTTTTCATCAGGTTCCATTTGAGCAGTCACGCCCCCGAGTATCACCACCGTATCCAGATATACATGTGGATTTAAAAAAGTGATAGCCATCGCCATTAAAACGACTTTTAACCAACTCTGGGCAATGTCCGAATTTTCCAACTCTAGGTGACTTGAACCTTTCCAAGCTGATTTTGCAGATTGGTAGCCATACCAGAAAGCTTGGATTGGGCGATTGCGCAGCACGCTTCGACATTGAACCTGAAATCGCACGTGGTGCCGACTCAGTATCGTGATTTGTTGGACGATGCGTTGGCTCAAATTGGCTATCGTCTGCGTGTAGACACACTGGTGCACCCTGCTGAATTGACGCCGGGCGCGACCATGACGGTTCAGGCCTTGCTTGTGAACGAAGGGAACGCGCCACCGTATCAGCACCATTATCTGGCGTATCGATTGGTGAATGAGGACGAAGAAACCGCGTTTTTCAACGTCTCAACCGCAGATGTCATGCGTTGGCTGCCGGGTGAACACGCGACCTCCAGCAGTTTCACTTTGCCTGAAACGATCCCCACCGGCCATTACTACCTTGAGTTGGCTTTGGTCGATCGCCATGCTGAGGCAGAAGTGAATCTGGCCAATGAAGGGTTGCAGGCGTCGGGCTGGTATCGCTTATCTGACGTGACCATTCGTTAGGTCGACAGCCTTCGCCATGCTGTGGTGCGATAGACAGCAGCAAACGAAAAGCGAAAGTGACAGAAGAAAAGCGGGCAATGCCCGCTTTTTTGTACGTTGAGCGTTGAAACGACTTTCTTTGAAGACGCCTTTTTGGGGTTGGAAGACTAAGCCAGTGCTTGCGCCAGCAAGCTGACCGGGTGAATGGTTTCCAGCGCGGTGTTCTCTTCGATTTGCCATTTACAGGTTTCGCAGTCGGTGATCGCAAAATCTGCATCGGAGGCTTTGATCGAGTCAAACAGGTGCGAGCCGATTTTCATCGACACGTCATAGTTCTCTTCTTTAAAGCCATAGGTGCCCGCCAAACCGCAGCATTCGCTATCGAGGACAATCAGTTCTAGGCCCGGAATCATGCGCAGTAACTCAATGGTAAACATCACGTTGCCACTGCGTTCCAAGTGACAAGGCGTGTGATAAACCACTTTGAGGTTGACCGGTTTCATTTTCGGCGCATTGCCATTCATAAACTCTTTCAGCAGGAAGCGCGTGACGTATTCAATGTCGTTGGACACTTGGCTGTTGTCGACGCCGAGCACATGCGGGTATTCCTGTTGCAGCGTGAACGAGCAAGTTGAGGAGGTTGAAATCACTTTGGTGTGATATTCATTGACCGCAGTTTCCATGTTCTTCACGTTCAGCAATGCGTTTTTACGCGCTTTGTCATGAAAACCGTTGGCAATCAAAGGCACGCCGCAGCATTTCTCGTTGTTCAGCAAGCGCACGCCAATATTCATCGCATTCAACACCTTCACCAGATCTTTGCCCAATTGTGGGTGGTTGTAGTTGACGTAGCAGCCATGAAAGTAGGTGACTTGGCGCTGATACAGCGGCTGGCTGGTGCAATTTTGTTTAAACCAGCGACGGAACGTGCCGTGCGAGTATTTCGGCAACGCTTTGTGGTCATGCACGCCGATGGTTTTGTGCATGATTTTTTTCACCAATGGCATCGATGTGGCGAAGTTCACCACTGGTGCAAATGGCGTGGCCAGTGAGCCGAACAGGTCGGTGTGGCTCAGCACGTAGTCACGCATCAGTTTCGGATTGAGCGGTTTCTTGCCATGTTTACCCCGCGCGACGGCGATGATGTCGCCGATTTTCACCCCAGAAGGACACGCGGTTTCGCAGCGTTTGCAGTTGGTGCAGTATTTAAGCGCTTCGTCGTAATATTCCGGGTTTTTAATGCGCAGGCGCTCGCCATCCGGCCCGCACTGTTTCGGGCCTGGGTAATCTGGGTTGGCTTTTGCCACGGGGCAGTACACCGTGCAGACGGTGCATTTAATACATTGGTCAAAGCTGGTATTCAGAGGAGCAGCTTTTGAAAATGGCGCGTTCATGCGAGCACCTCCTGATCGAATGGGTTAGGGTGAGACGCTGACAATTGAGGTTCTAGGCATTGCATGATGGCGTGGTAGGCGGTGCCAATCGCGACGCCGCCACCGCACCCTTCAAACACGGGATCGTATCCCGACAACATGGAGCCGCAGCAGTACAAGTTTTTAATGGTGACGCCGCTGCGCTGTGGGTTCAATTGCGCGTTGGTTTCGACACCGAATGCCATAAAAGGGTGTGAACGGTCGGCAAAGAAGGCCGGATTGCGCCACTCAACGCGTGCTGGTTTATGCGTCACTTGCAAGCCAAAGATCGGTTCTTGGATGGCGTGTTGCTCGGCATGCAACCCTTGGCTGAAATAGCTGCCGGTTGCCATGATGTAGTTGTCGGCGCTGATGGCCATGTCGCGCAGGTTTTGCGTTTGCAGGCTAACCAGACGCTCGCCGTCAAACGTGCCGTTGACCACTTTGTCGCCTTTGAGGTGAATGCCACCCAGCAGCAGGAAGGTGCGACTGAGCGCCTCTTCAATGCGAATACCCAGCAGCGATGGTGGCATGGTCGGCACTTCGTGAAATTGCAGTTGCGTGGTGTCGCGTAGCTTCGTTAGCAGCGTTAGGCCATCGCCGTTGCCCATGATCGCGGGCATGATCACCAAGTCGTTGCGATTGGCTGCACGCATCAAACCATCGCATAGCGCGGTCCACGCGGCATCGTGTTTTAGCAAACGTGCAATGTCGATTGAGCGCAGCTCATTTGGGTTGCGGCGGTATCCGTCAAACCCCGGAATCGACAGGGTGACCGTGTGAATCGGCACACCTTGAAAATCGGGATGCTGGTGAAGGTTATCTTTCAGCATTTGTGGCTGAAAATCGCGATAGCCATCGATCGAAACCACCACAATACGCTCAAACGAAACTTCTTGGCGGTGTTGGTAAACAAATGGCTGCGATAGCCAAGTCGCTTTGAGTGTGCCAAGCGGCGTGATGCGCCCGTGATTGGCCAAATCATCTTGATGCGATAGCGGCACGTTCGCGGTGGCGAGCGTTTGACGAAACCATTCCAGCCCTTTTTGCAGCGTGCTACGACCCACCGTGTTGTACGGATGGGACGGCGCTTGTTGCTGTAATGCGTCGAGGGCATCAAACGGGTGGGTGACCGCGCTGCCATCTGGTAATTTCGCCAGCACATCAATGGAGCCGGAAGAGAAATGTAACGCGCTTTGACCCTGATTGATGAGCACGGTTTTTTTGCCAGCTTGCAGGCTGCGAATTGCAGCGGTATAACCCGCAATGCCCCCGCCGATCACGGCCACATCATAATGCATCATAATTCCGCCTCCTGTTTTTGTTGTTCTGCTTGAGGGTGTTCTGATTGAGCGGGCTGGGGCAGGTCGCTGGCACCGAGTAATCCTTCGTAAATCCAATAGCTGAATTCCGCTTCGCGCAGCGCATCACCCCAGAAAATGGGTTTGATGCCTTTCCAGCGCTCTTCTAGAAAATCGACCAACAATTCACTCGATTGACAGCCATCGACCTGACCATATTCGGAAAACAGGCTGGCCGCACGGTAGATGCACAGTTCGCCCTGACAAGGGCCCATGCCTAAGCGAGTGCGGCGGCGCAGATCGACCAAGTTGTTGACGTCGAGCTGTTTAATCGCGTATTCAATTTCGCCCGCAGTGACCATTTCACATTCACAAATAATCGCTTGGCTCTTGGCATCGTCAGACAAGAATTGCGTGGCGCGTTCACCATGGCGATAAATGGCGGATTCATACACCGGTTTGGCGATGCTGGCGGTTTTCTTGATGGCTTTTGGCGTTTCGTTTGACCCCGGCAGTGGGCGCGTGTGGGTTTCGCACGCCTGAGTGTTGCCCAGTTTCTTCGCCACTAAGTCGGTCGCCCATTCCGCCATTAAGCGGTAGGTCATCAGTTTGCCGCCGGTAATGGTGGTGAGGCCTTTGAGGCCGTCGCGCTCTTGGTGATCGAGCAAAACGATGCCGCGGCTGATATTCCGGCCACTGCCATCGTCATCTACCGAAACCAAAGGACGTACCCCCGCGTAGGCACGCAGTACGCGCGTATTGGCCATGATCGGCGCAAGTTTCGCGCCTTCTGCCAACAGCACATCCACGTCACGTTCGGTGACGTGCAAGTTGTCGATCTGGTCGTAATCAATGTGTTCGGACGTGGTGCCGATAAGTGAAATGGTGTCGCCGGGCACCAGAATGTCGGCATCGGAAGGTTTACGGCAACGGTTGATCACCAAGTTATTGATGCGGTAATCGAGGATCAACAGCGAGCCTTTGGCAGGGAACATCTTGATGTTGAGGTCGGCATATTCGCAGATATGTTGTCCCCAAATGCCCGCGGCGTTGATCACTTCTTTGGCAAAGATTTCAAACTGTTGGTTGGTGCCCAATTGCAAACAGCGTACACCGAGTATGGTATCGCCTTGGCGAATCAAACTGGTGACGATGGTGCGGTTGAACATGCGCGCGCCGTGCTCTTTGGCATCAAGGACGTTCGAGGCACATAAACGGAACGGATCCAGCGTGCCGTCGGGCACTTTCACCGCACCGATCAGCGCCGGGTTCACGTTCGGTTCGAGCGCGAGTGCTTCTTTT
Source organism: Vibrio sp. Vb1980 (assembly GCF_033338615.1). Taxonomy (NCBI): domain Bacteria; kingdom Pseudomonadati; phylum Pseudomonadota; class Gammaproteobacteria; order Vibrionales; family Vibrionaceae; genus Vibrio; species Vibrio sp. Vb1980. The sequence goes on along the minus strand of NZ_JAWOSZ010000017.1, from coordinate 3,121 downwards.
GGCGTTAAACGGGTCGCTTCGATACCGGCATTGCCGCAAGCCTGAATAAAGGTGTCTTGAAAGCTGAGTTCGTCTTCAGGCAGGGTAATGAATAGGCCGTCAGTCGCTTCCACACAATGGCGAGCGATGCGTTTGAGCGTTTGGTTTTCTTGAATGCATTCTTTGGCCGATTCTGCATCAGTGACGGCATAGCGCGCACCAGAGTGCAGCAAGCCGTGGTTACGACCCGTGGTGCCGGAGGCGATGTCATCTTTCTCTAACAGAATGCACGCGATGCCTCGCAATGCGCAGTCTCGCATGATGCCTGTGCCGGTCGCGCCGCCGCCAATGATGACAACGTCGGTTTCCATTCGTTGATAAGCCGTCATGACCTTTACCTTATGCAACTTTAATAAACTTACAACTAGTATGTTTTTTTTTATCATTTACGTTCGATATATTGCTCACAAAAGCGCGAACGAGCGTTAAATTGATAGTTTTGGTGATTGTTTCGTGTGGGTGTGGAGAAATTAACCAACAATGTTGCTGGTATTTAACAGGGTTAGGCACATATTTGTTACATGTAAATCGATGAAAACAGGAATAAATTCGCTAACGAGCTGGTCTGATGTGCAAGCGGAGTCAAGAACGTTGTTGGTAAATGAAAACGTATGATGCCTTGTTTAATAAGCAATTGCTCAGTTTATTAGGGTTTTCTTGATTAGAAAATGGCGCGATAAAAACTAACCCTACTGATGAAATGATCAAAATGATGCGCCAATTAACAAAAAACGAGTTTGACATTAACAAACTTGTGCTCGAACGCTCATAAATTTCCTTGTTCGATTTTCGAGAGTGCTCTTCTGTGTCAGATTTGCCCACACAAAGTTTGTGTACATAACTATAAACAGGACTCTTACTTATGACTCGAACAAAACAACAGGCTTTGTTGCTTAATTCGATGAGAAGACATGGTAGCCCCATGTTGTTCAGTTCTTAAACAACATACTGAGTTTCAGGCATACCTAGCCCTGTAAGCTTGTTCAGCGCTTTGATCATAGCGTAAGTCTCACCAACTTGAGCGTTGTAGTCCCTCAGGCTTAATTTCCCACCTAACAACTGTTTTACCCGATACATTGCTGTCTCTGAGAGCGAGCGCTTATGATAACCATACCGCTTTTTCCATTTCTTGTTAGAGCCGTAGAGCTTCTGGCAACCCACTGCTAAGTTGCGAGGATGTCCTCGTTCCCAGAAGGCTGCCCCTTCTCGTGGCGGAATGAGCGGAACAGCTCGCTTGAGCCGTATGGCATCATGGCAATTCCTTGTGTCATAAGCACCATCGCCTGATATCTCAATGATTTTACGGCGTGTCTGCTTAAGCAAGTTGGGAAGTACTTCGGCATCGGTTACGTTAGATAAGCTCAGCTCTGCTGCGACTATTTCGTGGGTGCTAGTATCTACTGCGATATGCAGCTTACTCCAAACCCTACGCTTCCCGTCAGTACCATGCTTCTTGACCTTCCATTCGCCTTCGCCATAAACCTTGAGGCCAGTGGCATCAATGGCTAGGTGTTGTATCGCACCTCTGGTTTTAGTTTTAAATGAAACCTCAACTTCCTTAGCTCGACGGCTTATACAGGTGTAGTGGGGACAAACTAGCGGGATGTTAGCCAGCTTAAATACCGAGTCTAGAAATCCTTGCAGTGCTCTCAACGGCATAGAGAATATGCGTTTCACCATCAGTGCAGTAGTAATGGCTAAGTCGCTGAATTGGCGAGGTCTGCCGCGCTTGCCTTGTTTGTTTTGCTTCCACTCGGCTATCGCTTCCTCATCAATCCAAAAGGTCAGAGAGCCACGGTTTATTAAGGCTTTGTTGTACTGCGTCCAGTTAGTTGTTTTGTAACGAGGTTTAGGCATGAGGCTACGACGATTAATGGGTGTAGCCGATCAGATCGTAGCTTCTTGATTTAGTTCCATCGATTTAAGCAACAAAGCCGATATCAAAAGTCAATTTGAAGGTTTGGAACGTAGTGGATATCGAATCATAAAGTCGGGAAAATCAGTAAACATAGAAACACCATTACCTCAAATATCAATCGCAGAACAGAGTTTTGACTCAGTATTGGAAGAAATTAGTATCGCACTAAATAAAGCCCAGCAGTTGCATTCGTGGATGGTAAATCACCCTTCTGTGTGACGTTAAAGAAACGATGCTCAGGAAAACTTATATCTAGAGGCTTGCTGATGGGGCATGAAACACAGAAATGCCCCATTATTGGTTTCGTCTAACAAATTTGCGATTTCAATCAGTCGTAATTTACCCAAATATAACTCATGTGACGTTAATAATAGTTATGCGGTGAGAGTGAAATTTTAATTGGATTGGTAAGTCGCTTCTGGACAGAAATCAGCTAGAGCATCTACTTAAATTAGCAATTCATAAATTACTTTTTGTATGGCAAAGTGAGTTTGGGAGAGCTAGCGCTTCGGTTAAGATAGCGCTAGCTAAAAGGATTGCCTCAAGATTAGGCTTTGGCTTGATGCGCACAAAGTGACATTACGTTAAATTCAACTCATCACATTAAGCTACATGTTGCCGTCTAACATTCAAAAATCGTTTTAAGCCTTTGATCTTATGTTGACCATGAAATATTAAATAGGCATAAATCAACGTATAAATACGGCATCTCGCCATATAGAAAGCGTTAGGCGACATGAGACAAACGATAGACTAGTGGGTAGTATCTTGGCGTGAATCTAGCTTCAGTTAACAGAAAAGGAGTGGATTAATGAATGGTAAAGCATTTGATAATTGGCAAAAATCTCGAAAGAAAGGATGTTTAAATTGGCTTTTTAGAACCACTTTCGTCACAGCCATTTTGTACATGATTTTTAATGTTACTTTCCTTTACCCATCTTCTAATGCGGCAAGCATTACGATTTTCTTATCGGATAATGCTCTTAATTACTCAATTTACACGATCGGGATGTTTTTCACATTTTGGGCTATCTGGTTATACAACGAATCTTCGTATGAGAAAGAAGTTAAACGTAGAAATGTCGCCTAACAAGAGACTATGGCGTCAATAGTTAATTTTTGAGGCTATCTGTATCCCACATAACACCATCTCTTAGCATTGAA
>NZ_JAWOSZ010000016.1:0-103868 GCF_033338615.1 Vibrio sp. Vb1980 | reverse complement strand
TTGCTGATGTATTGGCGTTGTTTACCAAGGTGAAGGATAAAGCCCAAATCAGTTTGTTCGAGTTGGTCGATATCATTCCAAGCGAGGCTGCGGTCAACTTTACCGCTTTTGTAGCGTACGCCATCTGCATTCACTTCAAACACCACTTTACTGCCGCGACTTGAGCTGATGGTTTGACGCCACAGCCACCAAGTTCTTTTGAAGTAAACGCTGCACGCTTCAATCACACTCAATACGATAAAGAACCAACCGACATAACCGTTTGGTAGCAGTTCAAACTCCAATAAAACCACACCAAAGATAAGAAACAGCATCCCTTTTAGGTACGCTTGTGGGAACTTCGTTGGCTGGCTAGTTTGATCATAACATTCAGCAAAGAAAGGTTTGTCGAGTGTGTATTCTGTAGTGAATTCGAAATCTTTAGACATGTATGGTTACTTCAAGGCTTCTGTAAATGAGTAATCTTGGTTGCACTCTCGCAACGCCTGCATTGTAGCGCTTCTCGGGATTTATCTTTAGTCATTTTGATTCTGTTTTGTAAATCAATGATACCGCCACGCCAAAAGACCTCGGTGCACTCGCCAATATCAAACAAGGCGAACCATTTGGCTCGCCTAGTTAATTAATGACCTATATGACTTATGAGGTTTTCTACTTTAGAGGGTCGTTGTCTGGCAATGCACTGTGTATCCAGACTGCCAGTCGGTGTTTGATGCTTGCGCCGTCTAGCTTGCTTTCCGGTAATGGGGTGATCTGTTTGGCATCAACCAAGAATAGGTAAATCGCTTTTACTCTTAGAGGTTGTGGTGACTGAGGAAGGTCAAAGCCTTGTAGCTTCGCCATCTTCCCACCAATCTCTAGTGCCTTCTTAACCAGTTTGTCTTCATTGTGAAGTTTGGAGCTTTTTGACATTGATAAATCCTCTTCTTCGCTTCAATTAAGAATACATGAAGTGTCGCGTATGGCGTGTTAGTAAGCTCGCATATTGATAAGTTTATGCCTTCTTACCGAGTAACTGATTGAAAAACGACCTTAATTCGTCATCACCAAGCTTGAGCAGGTAGTCACCAATATACCATTCAACAATCGATTGATTTGGATGTGCCGTGACTTGCGGGTTACCAAATCAAATGCCCTTTTCCATGGCAAACGTGTGTTGGAGTTCTTTCAACTTTTCACAGCTGAAAGGTAGGATTAGGTGCAACATGTTTGCTTTCGGTTGGGTTGGTCTTACCGCCAAAGATGGGAACTCATCAATGATCTTGTAGATCTGTTTTGTTCGCTCAAACAGAGCCGGCAGCTGCGCCAACCTTTCATCGAACGGCATTGCCGCAGACACTACATAAGGTGTTCCATTAATGATTTATTTAGAACAGAGATCATGCTCACCGTAAACGAGCCACTTTGGCAAATATGCGGTTTCTGGAATTGTCCAGCCATACTTATCGTATGCCAATGCAGCAAGACCAGTCAGTTTCAGAGAAACATTTCCTTTTGGCGAATAGCGAACATCTTCATTCATGTAGAACTGGTAATGCGCCTCTAACGCATCTCTCAATGCTTCTTGATAATGTGACTCATCGCCATCGATAATGGCAACAAACACATTCACAAAAGGAATAAACAAAGAATGTACATATGGCACTCTGGTTGATTCTAAATATTGCGGGGAGGATTTCTCCATCACAGTTTGCAATAACGCAGGTAGCGCTGATGAATTACTAAATACACCTTTAACGAACTCGACCAGTGCAACATCAAAAGGATCTTTTAAACGCACTAATGACTCATCCATGATGGTCATCAGCTCTACGCAGCGCCAATCTCTCGCGGCCATCGCTAAACAGATTTCATCCAACCATCCATCCATTGTTCCTTCTGCAACAGAACGGTTACCCACTTCCGAAAAGTGTCGGTGCCCAACGGAGAATTCAACCACTTGGTCTGAATGATTGGCCAGCAAGTACACGTTATTCAGTAACTCAAGCGCCCTTTTTATGTAATCTGGCGAGGCCTGATGTTGTCCATATTTTGAAGCAGTGAAGAATGCCTCAAGCGAATCCCAAGCATCGCCTTTCATTCTTTTAAGAGGTTGCTTATAAAAAAATTGTTTTTCATCAAGCATCCTTTCCCAGAAGCTGTAAAAATTTTCATCTTCTTCACGAAAAATACGCAATTTTCTTTCTTCAGGTATATCTAAATAGTGATTTCTTATTGTTTCCATCGTTCCCTAGCCTCGCATTATAAGTTGTTCTAATTTTTTGCTGTGATGATATTCATCCTCAAAATCAAGCCGTGAATGATGCCGAAGTTGATTTATAAAATCAATTTATAATCAGTATGTTGTATCGAAAGTTAATGCTTAATTGAAATGAATCGAAAAGCCGAAAAACATTTGAAATATAAGGCTACCGCACAAGCCGCGATGGGTAAGCCAGAACGTACCTGTCCATAAACAGTGGACGACGAACACTGACTTTGTGGAGTAAAGATAGACAGATATTCACCATTGTGTTCGCCTTTCTTTTTCTGTCGCTTTCGATAATACTCTTGCACAATATTACTCAGCTGGAAAATTTTATGCCTCAAGCAAACTCTGTGGTCGTACTCGACTTTGAAACCACAGGTCTCTCTCCTACTTTAGGTGATCGCGCAATAGAAATTGGTGCAGTAAAGTTAGTCAATGGCGAGGTTGTCGATAGTTTTCAGCAACTCATGAATCCCGGTTTCAGAGTGAGTTCTTTCATTGAGAACTACACCGGCATTACCAACAATATGTTGCGATCGGCACCAAGCTGCGAAGAGGTAATAGCGTCATTTAGTGAGTTCATTGCTGGCGAGAACCTTATCGCTCACAACGCGTCCTTCGATAAACGATTTTTAGATGCAGAGCTTGAACGAATCAACTGTGGTTATTCGGGTGAGTTTGCTTGCTCCTTACTGGTAGCAAGACGGCTCATTCAAGAAGCCCCATCACATAAGCTAGGTGAACTTGTTCGCTATAAAAATATCGACAACGACGGTGTTTTCCACCGTGCACTAGCCGATGCGCAAATGACAGCCAAGCTTTGGCTCTTAATGGTCGAAGGGATAGAAAACTCAGGCGTCGAAAAACCAAGTTTTCAGTTGATGCAAACAGTTAGTAAAACAGCCAAAGGAAAAGTCGACCTGCTACTCGCCAAAAGCCGTGCGTAACCCCCTCCGAACTAAAAGCTGATTCTAGTCTCTTCGACGTTTAAGTGATTTTCGATATACATGCGATATTGGTTATCCCAGTGAATTTCCTAATCCGAAAGCGGTAGTTCGCTGGTCTCACCAACCAAACTGGCTTACTATGCCAGGTACCTAAAACGCTTTGTGAGTCACTCATGAGCAGAAAAAATAACAAAAATCTCAGCATTCTTCTTAAACTCAACACCTTTATTGCACCCTATAAATGGCGGGTTGCGGCGGCCTTGGTTGCCCTTGTCGCGACAGCAAGTTTGACGTTATCCGTTGGCTATGGAGTACGTATTCTTATCGACCAAGGCTTTGCTCAGCAATCACTGCAAGAGCTTACCAATGCGATTCAGTTTATTGTCGGTGTAACATTGTGTATTGCCATTGGGACTTTCTTTCGCTTTTACCTTGTCTCTTCCGTAGGTGAGCGCGTTAGTGCGGATATTCGCCTTGCGGTGTTTAACCATGTGATTACGCTGCATCCGAGCTATTTTGAGACTAACAGTAGTGGCGACATAATGTCGCGCCTGACTACCGATACCACATTGCTGCAAAGCATTATCGGTTCATCGTTCTCAATGGCGATGCGTAGCGCTTTGATGTGCTTTGGGGCCATCATAATGTTGTTTGCCACTAACGTTAAGCTCACGCTGATTGTGCTTGCTTCTGTGCCTTTGGTTTTGGTACCAATTTTGTTTTATGGACGACGTGTGCGTGCGCTCTCTCGTCAAAGTCAGGACTCAATGGCCGATGTCGGAAGCTACGCTGGAGAAGCGATAGAACATATTAAAACCGTGCAAAGTTTTAGCTCAGAGTCGCATGAACGAGCGGCTTTCGCTGTCGAGGTGGAAAAAGCTTATGAAATAGGTAGACAGAGAGTAAAGCAGCGAGCGATCCTGATATCAGGCGTTATTGTGATTGTGTTCAGCGCGATTGCAGGCATGCTTTGGGTAGGCGGCAGCGATGTGATTCACGGAAAAATGTCTGCGGGTGACCTAGCCGCATTTGTGTTTTATGCCATTATGGTTGCCTCATCGACTGCAACCATTTCCGAAGTCATGGGTGAATTGCAAAGAGCCGCAGGTGCTACCGAACGGCTGATTGAGATCCTTCAAGTAGACAGTGATATTAAAGCGCCAAGCAACCATTTGCCTGTCCGTTCCGACATGCCTGCTGAGATTAACTTTAATTCGGTGAGTTTCAACTACCCTTCTCGCCCAAATCAACCAGCAATCAAAGAATTAAATCTAACCGCTGAACAAGGAAAAGTACTGGCGTTAGTCGGCCCTTCTGGTGCAGGTAAAACAACACTATTCGAACTGCTGCAACGATTTTATGACCCACAGCAAGGGCAAGTGTTGTTTGGTGGTGAAGATATTCGACAGTTCGACCCAAACGAACTTCGACGTCAAATGGCGCTCGTACCACAACAACCAGCGCTGTTTAGCCATGATGTTTTCCATAATATTCGCTACGGTAATCCTGAAGCGACGGATGAACAAGTTATCGAAGCCGCGAAAAAAGCCCATGCCCATGAGTTTATTGAGAAGCTTCCCGAAGGCTATCACAGCTTTTTAGGGGAGCGCGGCGTTAGGCTATCGGGCGGACAAAAGCAGCGTATTGCGATTGCTCGCGCGATTCTAAAAGATCCAAAAATCTTACTGCTAGACGAAGCTACCAGCGCCCTTGATAGTGAAAGTGAACATCACGTTCAACAAGCACTTGAAGCTCTAATGAAAGGACGCACAACGCTGATTATTGCTCATCGTCTTTCGACTATCCAACATGCGGATAAAATTGCGGTGCTCGACAATGGCGAGTTAGTCGATGTTGGTAACCACCAATCATTAATGCAAAGCTGTGAGTTGTATCAGCGACTTGTGGCATTGCAATTTAAGCACTTGGAGTAACGCCTAGTTAAGCGTTCAAAAGTAAACAAAGGCGGACCAAATAATTTAATAACAGGAGTTTAACGATGTTTTTGTGTCAGTCCAGCGAGCCTTGGCGAGACTAAGAATCTAGCTCTGAGTGGTTAATGAGATAATTTAGACCATGAAGAGCTAGGATAGAAGATCCCACATCATGTCCCATCGTCGCTGTACAAGGTGACGAAATACAAAAGATGCCACTCGCAGTTAAACGAGCGGCATTAAACCAAGCAGCTCGCCTTTTAACAAAGGAATTCCAGTAAGAATCCAGTAACCAGCGTATTCTCCCTTCAACTAGAAACACTCGTTCACAACTACCATATAAAACCCAATCAACTTCATTTGTAACAATTCAGGTTTCAAAAATAGGAAATCAGTACTGAAAAAGTTTACCGCGTTTTGTGTTGCTATCTATGGTTATAATGTTTGAGACATCAATGCCTTCAAACCAAGCAACACAAAAGCGGCACCGATATGAACAGCGAAGCGAAACAACTATTTTCTTATCTATGTCAGCGATACGATGCGCTTTCTCAAGAGCTTGAGTCTCGCCCTTTTCCTGAATTTTCTGAGACTATTACTCATCCTCTTGGGCACTGTTTAGTCCGTTGCCCAGCAGGTAGCCAACGCTTTTCTATTGTAGCAGTCAACTTTGCACCCTCCGTTCGCGGGCAAGGCGTGCTTACTGCATTTATCGACTACATCAAAAGCAATCCTTACCACTACCAAGGTGTTGAGGTTGCAATCATTGAAAACAAGAACTTAGCTAAACGGCTTTTGTCTCTTGGCTGGAAGTACAAGTCCCTGTTTGGCAAAATTTTCTTCGCTAGCAAGCCGACCCTAGTAAAGGACTTTCAGTCTGCATAATGGTTATTACGACACCGCATCGGTATCCAAAGTAAAGCCATCACTCAAAATCCGTAAGCATGTTGAAAAAAACTTGGCGATCTTCTGCAGTACTTCCTCGATGAGCAGTGTATTCAACGTGCGCGTCTGCGCTGGCTTTTGGGGATAGATTGATGCCCCATAACGCATTAATTTGATTTGGTACGATGGAATAACGCATATCAACAATTCGCATTTCATTATTCGGATCCTTCGCTACAAAACCGTTTGAAAACCAACGGAAACGTTCGATGTCTTTTGCTTGTTGCGATTGCGGGTTTAGCCACGGAAATTGCTCTTTTATATTTAACTTTGGAGTTGATTCGCCAGGGTAAATTTTTATTGAACGCCCTACCCTTACTGCATCTACATAGTAGTTATCTTCCGTTTCATAAATCAGCTTCCAAACCAAAAGGTTGCTAAAGCTTGGTTTGGCTTTTAATTGTATAGCGTTGTGTTGTCGCTCTTTGACGATTTCCCAACCAGCTGCTTCTGCTCTATCTCGTTGGATCATTCCAAGGCTTAGGTAAGCCAGACACCATAAAAATGCAATGCGGGCATAGTTTGGGCTTCGCTTCAGTGCAGCAAACAAAAGCAATATTAAAATAGGGAGTGTGAACGCGGGGTCGATTACCGAAATAGTGCTCCAAGCATAACGCGTGTTGCTTATCGGCCATAGAAGCTGTGTTCCATAACTGGTGCATGCGTCTAATAACGCATGGGTACTATAACCAAGCGCGCAGTAAAACCAACTCTGCCGGAAGCTTAGTCCTCGCTTTTTTGCGAACAATGGATACAACAACAAAGCACAAATGAAACTACCAAACGGGATAAACAAGAGCGAGTGAGTAAATTGGCGATGGTATTCCAAATACAGCAAAGGATCAGTTGAAGAACGGATGAGCACATCTAAATCCGGAGCCATCCCAGAGACCACGCCCAACACGCCAACAACTGCAAGGTTTCGCTTGTTGCTCACCGCCAGTGGCAAAGCTGCACCCAATAAACCTTGCGTTAACGGATCCATCGTTCACTTCCTTTAGATAGATGAAGCTCAGCTGGAAAGCGTACACGCTCAATAGTCGGTTCCAATTTAAAAACCAGAAGGTTCTTCGACATAAATTATCCGCATTTAAGTGGAAAATAATACACGACTTAGTCATGCATTTGCTTGTTTAGCAACAAACACCTTGATTTAGTGTAAGAAGGAATCACGCCGTTCGCTAGTGAACGAACAAATCTGAGTCTAGGCTTGTTTGGTATTTCAAACCCGAAGGTTTATCTGACGCGAAAAAACAAGGCGAACCAAATGGCTCGCCTTGTTTCTAATTTACTGAACGATAAACGGCAGGCGTTTAGTCTTGAGGGTTCTCTTTCGCGTTGATTTCAGCGTAAGTGTGTAGCAGCTCCGTCAATGTTTTTACCCACGCAAAAACATCCGAAGGTGCATTTTCGATTAGTTTTTCCACTAGAGCACAGTGTGTTTCTAGCGTGATGGCCTCTTCCAAACGGAATGAGATCGCGTAGAAATGCCAAAGCACCAATCTCGTCATTCTCTCGCTATTTTGCTTTGCGTTGTCTGAGTCATCAAACGCTTGTTGAATTTCACTCAGTGCGATTGCTGTCATGCGTAGCATTGCATCAAGACGTGCAGACAACATGCGGTCTTCACTATCCACTTCTTCTTGATCAAAAGTGAACAGCTCATTCATCACGTCTTCTGGCACCATTTTACTGATCATACGAGCACTAAACTCTTCCAGCTCATGGCGAGGCATAGTTACAAGACAATCGAAGGTGTAATCACGAAGCATAAAATCACTCTAGGTTAGAAATCAATTTCAGCCTCGCATTCTAAATATTGAAATTTCAATTGCCAGTGTTAATTTCTATCCATCTACGAAAAACTACAAAACACCGTTGATTGCAATACCAACACCAATCCGCTGCTGATTATGATCATAGTCGATCAAGCTCTTACCATAACCAGCTGAGTATTGTGCGTACCCCTGAACTTTGCCCCAAATCGGAAATGACACACCCAGTTCTGCAAAACCCTTATGTGTTTGAAAGTTCTGGCGACCTAAAAAGGTAAACTCGTAACCATTCCACTTGTAAGCACTCGATAGCTCAAAGTGTCCCATATAGTCTTCGATATCCGGGTTATCATCACCTTTGGGATCATTAGGCGATGTCTTTTCATCTTCAGGTATACGCCACCAAGGCTGGATAGAAACCGCAAAATTGTCTTTTGCAAAGGTTAAGTTGGCATAGACACGGTTCCAACTGCGCGATAGCTCCTGTCTCTGACCGTTAGACTCATGTTCAATACCAAAACCTAACCAAGTCGAACCATCAAGTGGTTTCCAGTCTGTTGGGGTGTAGTAAAAAAGCTCTGGACGATAATTGGTTTCACGGAATGGACGAGATGCTGCACCCGTGTATACCTGCCAAAATGATTTAAGAGTCATTCCAAAAAACAGACCATCGCCATCAAACAACAAGTCATCATAGTTCATTGGTACTTTAAAACTGATTTGGAACTCCGCCTCTTCCTTACGCAGTTCATCGCCGTATTTGGTGTCGGCATACGCGCGTTTATTTACACGATCACTGTATGTAAACGGAAGAATATAGTTAACGCGATGCGCGACCAGACTAAACGGTTCGAACGCGTTTTCTCGTTCTGATTCCAAACGCTTGTCGACCAAACTTTCCTGAAGCTCTTCAGGCTCTTCAATTTCTGGATCTGCGGGCACTGTGCTGGTTACTGTGTCAAGCTCACACTGCGCGCGAATGCTCTTTATGGTTTCCTCACCTTTGCTTTGCTTTATTTTGTCTAGCAAACATAAATCATAAGCACTGGCTGTTTCTCCCATCGCAACTGGCGCTGCCAATAAACTCAGTATTGATATCCCTGCCACTTTTGAAGCCATCTGAAACCCTTAATATTCTTTATGTCAAATCAGATAATTTTAGTTTTTCTTGGTAAACCGTTTGCCATTCTGACGTTAAGGCAATGTTAAATGTCCGCCGACTTTACGTCTTGTATAAATTCAACAGACTTTAGACATATCGGTCAACTATGATCAAAGCGCAAAAAACAACCAAGAGTTGAGCATCATAGATAAAAACCACTCGTTTGCATGATGCTCATGTTCTCTATGCAAAATACTGGCTCGTAACTTTGATTGCAAACCCGGCTATGAATAAACCCAAACCATAACCCAAATGCGCCAATGTGCTAAGAAAACGGGCTTTCCAAGGTGTTGGGGTTTTACTCGCAGCAAAACCAAATCCTAGACAAGGTTGAATGACCAAAAATGGGAAGATCAACGTTACCACGCCTGTAATTAAGCTGGGCATTAGACTGGGCTCTACCAACCAATGATGACCAAAAACAGTAACGTGAGCCAAAGCGAAAGTAACGCCGATGGCATAATGCAAAAACCAGCCAAGTGACTTTTCTCCCGGCATCGCCTCTGACGCCATAATTGGCGCATGCATAAACTTTCCTTGGGGCATGTACAAAACCCAGCGCGCAACCAACGCATAGTTTAATGAAGGAATACCAAACACTCTCCTTTGTAACCATGCCCATAAATCCATTATCAAAGTGGCACCAATCCCTATTAGCACCGCTTGCAATCCCATTAAAAGCAGCATTTTTCTCTCCTCAAGTTTTTGATTTGTTAAGGTCTTAGTTGCATGCTACAACTTAAAGCCAACTTGAAGTCAATGGGGAATAATATGGATATTGCAGAAGTGGTTAGAAAATCAGGATTGCCGACTTCAACGCTCAGGTATTACGAACAGCTGGGGTTAATTCGCTCGATAGGAAGGAATGGATTGAGACGCCAATATTCACCAAAGGTACTCAATACACTCAATTTAATTAGTTTGGGGCGTATCGCTGGAATATCGCTTAACGAAATGGCAGAAATGTTGAATCAATCAGAAGTTTCAAAGCCATATATCGATCGTGACTTACTAACGAAAAAGGCACTTGAGATTGATGAGCAAATAAAACGTTTGAAAGCGGTGCGAGACAGCCTAAACCATGTTGCTACCTGCCCTCATGAGTCACATATGGACTGTTCTTCATTTCAGAAGCTTATGAAGGTCGTAAAGCGTTATGTCCCCCAAAAGCAGAGATAAACCGCTCTCCCTACCGTCCTATTCTTGATTTACAAGGAAGTAACTCGCGGTTGTGAGTTACTTCCTTTCATATTACTTAGCTTGCGATTTTACGTACTTCTTCACTTTTTTCATCGCCATTTTTTGCTTTAACGGTGAAAGGTAATCAATGAACAAGTTACCAGATAGGTGATCAATTTCGTGCTGCATCACAATCGCCAAGAACTCATCGCTCTCGATTGTAATCGGGTTGCCATCACGGTCTAGTGCAGAAACAACAACTGACGTGTAACGCTCTACATCTGCGTAGTACTCAGGAACAGATAGGCACCCTTCTTGACCAAGTGCTTTGTTTTCTCCGCTCACCACTTCTGGGTTAACCAAGATTAAAGGATCATTGCGTTCGTCAGAGATATCGATGACAACAACCGCCTCTTTTCTGCCTACTTGGGTTGAAGCTAAACCGATACCATTGCCCGTTGCGTAAAGTGTTTCTAGCATATCGTCTATCAGCGTTTGTACTGTCGATACATCAGTGACTTTTTCTGCTTTTACTTTAAGCCTTGGGTCTGGAATGGAGAGAATTTCGAGGACTGCCATACTTACCTTTCATATCTATAAATCGTAATTCGTGGCGAATTATACACACGTTTCTCGATACATAAACCTGCTAAGCTATCTTGCGCACAAGGCATAAACCATTAACTCAAACGACAACACAATAAATGGGTTTGCCTTTTAAACAAAAAATCCTACAAACAGGAAACTAAAACGCCAGCACATTATGGCTGGCGTCTTGTCATGATCCTAATTGAATCGTTTGTTGTATTTTATCTACTGACTTTCCTTGGCTTTGAGTAACACTCTAATCGCCATTTTCTCACCACTTTTTAAAATTAAGTAGGCGATGCCAATCGTTATTAGCATTATGATAGCAATAAAAATACTTACCCCACCGAGCTCAGATAATAAATAAAACGGAGAAATATCTAACGACATTAAGATAAGAGAGAACACTACCAAACTTGCTAAAGTCCACAGTAAAACAGCATACCATCTTGTTTTTGATGGCATTACATCTCCAGTCTTGTAGCCGAAGTAATAACCAACACTCATGGCTGGGATTAACGTGCTAAGAAAGCCTGTACCACTCATTTCTATCCCAACAATATATTCAATGGCCAACAGCAATGCAGCCCAACAAACGGACGCCAGACACAACAGAGACGTAACAAGAAGTACCGATGGTGGCTGGTTTATTTCTGATTCTGAATAGTTACTTTTTAATTCCACTTTCATTTCCTTCCATTTATTTGAATAAAATAAGCGTTTTAGATCATGCTTCCGCTTGGACAACCTAGAGAAACAACACCGCCATAACTCGTTGTTGGTGTTGCTACCATGACTAAATCAACAGGAAGAAACACAACGTCCGTTGCTAACGACAAAGGAATGTCAATCAATGATAGTGGGTATAACGCGATAGAAGTAATATCAGCTCTTAAATAGCAAGGTTGTCGTGCGACTGATAACGCGGTCCCTGAAAACGGCTTTCCGTATCCGCCACCAGCATGCGCATCTATAGACGAACACCCCACCATTAAAGATGCTGACACCACAAGAAATACAACTTGTAGCTTTTTAAATAGTTTTATTTTCATTTAACCTAGATTCCAACTAACTATTATTTTTACAACTAAACCCTCTCTCAAATTGTATGTTCAATGAATTTACTCATATGGGCCAAGTGCAACCATGTTAATACGTTCTATGTATCAGAAACAATTCATTCATTTCCAATGGCACTAGTGAGATTATGCGACGTGATTAGAATCTCACTTAAGTTTTCATGGACCTATCGCGCTGAAAATTGAATCCTCTACCTGTCATAGAATAAAAATCCCTCAAAACCAGTGGTTCTGACGGCTTTTTGTAAGCGCCCCGTGGGCATTACCTACACCATTATTGCTTGAAGCTTATCTAGTGACAGACCTAGATAGCTAATAGTCGCACTTGCTGTCGGAGGATTTTATTGGCTTTTACGCGGACTTTAACCAACACATCACCATCGACCAACCTAAGGTCGAATATTGGTGAATGTCGCGATGGTGACTCCATCACTTTGTGACGACAACGATTTTACGTCTGCGCTAAAGTAATATGGATTAAGTGGCATTTTACTCTCGGCTAGTCGCGCGTAGTAAAGCTTGGCGGGCTGTTTTGCCATTTGTTGCGCGTACAAATACCCGACCAACGCATGTTCAAACTGGTGGTAACCATTTCCCCAATGGAACGCTTTGGTTGATTTAGGATTCAGACCAACACCTCCGTACTGATGATCCACCCACACGTCCATAAAAGTGGGTAACGTGTATTGAAGCGTTTCTTTCATCGAACCATCAACAAGGGAAACTGTCATTGCCACTTGATCGAGCTCTGCCCATTCCCAAGACGAGCTATAGTGCTTGTATGGTCTTGATTGCCAAGCAGGAATGCTCTCTTGTGTCCATTTACTCTGCCATTCTGGTGAGAAGAGCGCTTTGACTTGCTCAAAGTTTTGCTGGTATTGCGCTTGTTTAAGTGTATGTTTCATTCCTTTGAAGCCAAACTCTGTCCAATTGGAATTCTCCAACAACTGACCAGTGAGATACGTCATCCAATACGCTTTGATGGTGTGTCCAAAATCATTGTGTTTCGCATCTGGCATCATTGCCGCTTTGTGGTGTATCGCGCCATAAAAACGCCGCTCTTTGTCGGAGTGGTAGTTATCCAGCATCACTTGCGTCAGCCACTCCAGATCTTGTTTCCACTTGGCTTGCGCTGGCGGTGGTAAAAGTGGCGCCGTTAACAACAGGTAGCCATTAATTTGGTCAAGTTGAGCGACTAACTCTTGCTGCTTCTCACTTTCCCCATCACCATCTTTCAAAACCCACGCCAGACCGCGATCATCGCTTCGTCGGTATTGTTTAAATATAAACGCTTGCTGGTCGATAAGTGCTTGTTCAACCTTTGGATCTTGCGTCAAGTAGTAGTACATCGCCAAGCCCACCAAAGCGTAAGCTTGGTCTTGAGAAGTTCGCTGTTGCCACTCCATCCCCGGTTTTCCACTACGCGTAAAGCTCACGAAGCCGCCGTTTTTCTCATCTTGTAGATGATCAATCAGGTAATAAGCCCCTTTCTTTGCCAGCTCTAATGCTTGCTTGTCACCCGTAAGATGAAAAAGCACACCATAAGCGTAAGTTTGGCGCGATTTCATGCGGGTGTACTCGCGATCGAAGTGCGGGCTAATCCACCCTTTGTTTAATTCTTCACACGGCTTTTGTGGGTCGAGAATGACACCGTTATCACAACGAAAAGTCGGAAAATTCCCCGCAGGTTGCCCATGCGCGCTTTCCATCATCCAATATGGGGCTAGGCCATTCGTCACATGGTTTAACCAATCATCCCCCGAAGGCAGGCCTACATCAGCAAAGCTGTTCATACTCATCGTTGCGAGCAATAAGGTAAGATATTTAAAAGACATAATGCTCAATTAAGTTATTGAATTTTATCCAGTATAAATAACTCCCTTTACGCATATTGTTGTCGTGCTCACAATCGCCTTACGCATTTGTTTGCGTCAATCATCTTTCAGCCTCGTTCGATGACTGAGCCGCGAATAAACGCTACTCTGTCTTCGACTGACATTTTGGGCACTTCGATCAATTGATAACCAAATTTGTGATAAGCGTTGACCATCTGTTGATACGTAGCCACCGCTTCAGAAAAATCTTGCTTTCGCTCTTCGTCGTTGCTGAATATCGATGCCCAAGGTGGAAAAATGAACACTTGAGAATGATAACGAAGCGTCTGGCAATGCGTGATGAGCTCATGCGAGATTGGCAGTTGTTCCAACTTAACTGTAGCCATATACGTCCGCAATACTGCGATCAAAAAACACATTCCCTTGGTGGACATTGAAAGCTCGGTAATTGCTCACTTCTGCCTTCATCATTTCGTCTCGAAAAGCTTGTTTGTCATTCCAAGGTAATGCTGAACCGTGATTGGCAACCTGCGTTTGTATTATTTGACGGCCGGTTTCTGGCGCGCAGATAAAACCTTGTGTTTTTAGCTGTTCGATTACCGAAGTTTTCCCTGCACCGGGACCACCAGAGAATACGATGAGTTTATTCAAAATTGTTTCCTTATTTTTTGTTTGAGTGAAGTAATGCGTGTACAGCCAAGAAAATGGGCATCATCTGGCGTTTGAAATTGGAATTTGGCACGCCAGCGTTAAGCGAGATCGGTAGTGGGAAATTTGGGGGAATAGAACTGAGCAGTGAAGAGATTTACAAAGTAAGAACCGAAACGACGTGTTCATCGGTTATGGAAAACGGAGGAATGCTGAGCGAAGCAAGCTCGCCCAAAATACTGGGTTGGGAAGTGGTGCGATTGGTTCTGATGGTTAACGCGTCAATTGGATATCTATATCAAGAAAATGGCACCTAAGCCTAAGAACGCAAAGAAACCGACGACATCGGTAACGGTCGTCAATACTACCGAGCCAGCCACGGCGGGGTCAATGTTAAACTTCTTCAACGTGAATGGTATCAACGTCCCCGATGCCGCGGCCGCCAAACTATTGAGGAAAATTGCACAACAGATAATAAGCGCCAATGGCCAAGAGTCAAACACCATGTAGACGACACCCGCGATGACTAATCCCATGATCAAGCCATTAATGGTGGCGATTTTTAATTCCTTATTCACCAATAGCTTCAAGTTACTTTGGTGCAAGTGGTTTAGTGCGATACCTCGAATGGCCACCGCTAAGGTTTGGCTACCCGCGATGCCGCCCATGCTCGCCACAACAGGCATTAAGATCGCAAGCGCAACGACTTGCTCGACCACATTATCAAAAAGCCCAATGATGGCGGAGGCTACGAAAGCGGTCAGCAAGTTAATCACTAGCCAAAGTGCTCTTAACCTTGTCGCCACGCTTAATGGTGTGAACAAATCTTCTTCGCTTCGTACGTTTTCTGCCACTACAGCTTGTAGGCTGAGTTCGCGCAACGTAATCGCGATGGTCGCCATCGACAAGACGCCCATAATTTTGCCACCAGCCATGATAGGAAACCAATGTGCTCCACCATCAATCGAGACTTGTTTGCTGACGCTTTGAATCGTTTGAATATCTTCTAGAATTGGCGTAACTACGGTCAAGTCGGTAAGTTTGATATGATTTTCGTGCATCAACAGGGTTTGCGGCTCTATCGTACCAATCACACCACTCGCATCACGCACAATAATCAACCGCACTGGACTTTGCCCACGTTTTAGCAGCTCGGTTTTGATGCCTCCTACGCTGTTTTTAGGGTTTGCGACCAGAAAGTGAGGCTCGGCATAACGTCCAACTTTGTTGTCTTCATACGACAATGCTTGTTGGATATGCGCGACAGACTCTTCACTTTGATCAATAAGGTATTCATCTACAAATTCGGTCGGTAGAAAGTCCGCAAGGATGATCAGTTCTGAATCCGTTATGTACGCCAAGCGTTCATGTTGTAAGTCTTTATTGAGTGATTGATGAATGTGCTTGGCGGTGTCGTATCGGAGCAAATTTAATACCGTCCAATACTTCTCAGGCGGCACTGCTTCTATGACACGCTTACGGTAAGCAATGTTGACCGATTCCAAAATGTTCGCAATCTGTGCTTCTTGATAGTCTTTCAAAAAGCTCAAGTCTTCGGTCGATTCTATCGCTTTAATGATCTCAGCAAGCAAATGTGGCACTTTGCGGTTAATTTGCAATTGGTTGGAATCTATCATTACTTTTACCTATAGCTTTCACTACCACATTCGCCGTATTGACGATATGTGCTATCCGAAGGCATGAATTCTTGATGTTAAAATTCTAGGCGATAGTTGACTTAATTGCGGAATTTATATTTCGCTCGCAGAAACAAAACGCCTATGCATCAGTTCATGGTATAGACTTGAATGTGTGTCAGGCTCATTCGCCTTGTTTGATAATGGAGTAATCAATGGCACCTGTATTTTTTCTGACTCAGCAGGCCGCCTTACCAAGTCGTAAGGTGCTTCGTAAAGTGATTCAATTTTCGACAGCGCTGGCTCAGCCTATTGTAGTTTTAGTGGAAGACCATCGCCGAAGTGAAGATCACGCATTCGCTCATTTTCTCAGTTTCAACTCTGACCATATAGAAAAAAGACAAGCTGAGTTTGAAGCTTGGACCTTAAAGTTCAACGCATTAATTGTCGAACTTTGTGAAGAAGAAGAGCTTGAAACACCAACGCTCTCTTACGAGCATTTCAAAGGGAGCCATTGGGTTGAGCAAGTTGCGAAACGACTTGTTGACCACACTGACTTACTGCTCGTGGGACACTTTAACAAACACGAGATTCAAACGATGCTCACAGAACTAGCACAACAAGATTGCGACTTGTTGCTACTGAGTGAGCGTTCATGGCCTTCTCACGCCAACATGCTTTGTGCAATCGACCCACTTCATCGAGGGGATGAAAAGTCGATAGTAGATAAAGCCATCGTCTCGCGAGGCTCAAAATTAGAACAAACCTTAAGCGGGAAAATGACGCTCGTTTACTGCCGATACGTCGCGCCATACCTCTCTCGCTATCGTGCAGAGATATTAAGCAATCAAAAAGCAGGCATTACAGATTTTATTACTGCGCAAAAGTTAACGCGAGTTCCATTACTATTACCGGAAGGAAACCCTGAAACGGCGTTACCAAAAGCAGTTAAGCAATCACAAGCAGCGATTTTGATTATGGGGGCATGTAAACGAAGCATGTCATCTCAATTTTGGTCTGGCAGCACTGTAGACACGTTACTTGATCAACCACCTTGTGACCTACTGTTGGTCAACAGCTCCAAGGGCTGACTAGGTATTCTCTATTAACCTATCCTTTCAATACCAAGCGCAGTTATTGGCTCTTTACATCTTCTAACTGCGCGGCTTCATGCTCTGCGTTCAAGGCTTGTTTCTGCTGCTGTTTTATCTCATCCCAACTGCGTCCCGACTCAATCGCAGATACACGCTGATCGTATTTGTTGCAGGCTCTTTCGAGTACTTTCTCAGGATCTATACCCTTTTCTCTTTCCAGCGCTTTTAATACGTTAAGATAGTTCCACAACACATCGCCTAACTCGTCTTCCAAATGACAAAGGCGATCCTCACGAATCTCTTCGCGGACTTCATCAACTTCTTTGCCAATGGCCTCCAGATAAGTCTCTACGCCTTTAAACCAAGTGTTGGTTTGGTCATATTGAGATTTTCTCGTCGCAATTGCATACAGCTCATCAAATTTCTTCATTGCCTCTCCGTAGAACACGTTTTTATTTATGCCTTTTTAGGACGAATAAACTTCCCTTTAGCCGTCACTCTAACTTCGCTATTGACCCGCAATTGAGCCACCAGTTGATATATACCGCGTCGTTCACCTTCACAGTGTGCAGTAATCGTGACTCGATCATCTAACTGAATAGGTGCATGGTAGCGCACATCCAACTGCGCCGTAAGGGCTTGAATGTCTCTAGATAACAAACAATGCGTCATTGCACCATCGAGAAGCGAACTGGCAATACCACCATGCAACAGGTCTGTGTAACCTTGATGACGCGGTAAAACGTGAAACTCTCCGACAACAGAACCATCGGCTAGGTATTGGTAGTTCACGGCCAAAGAGTTCGGATTCACATTAATTGAAGAACAAACCGCACATTGATGATGAGATTCGTGAGTGTAATGACAATAGCTGTTTGTGGACATGATAGTTACTCGGTTTCTCAAAAGAGTAATTAGCATATGCCAACAATTAAAAAGAAACGGCGAGTAATCTTTGTTTGCATGTTGCAGGGCCAGCAACCTCGCTTTTCATAACACTAAATAATCATTTTAATAATTAACGATAATTTCCAGTTTATTTAGAGTGGCGATATGGTTTGCATAGTGATTACGCAACGTTATGAAAAGGCGACTTATGAAGTTTCTCCACACGATGATCCGTGTAGCTGATCTAGACAAATCTATCGAATTTTATACAAAAGTTCTGGGAATGAGTGTTTTGGATCGTTTTGAAAACCAAGAATACCGTTACTCACTGGTGTTTGTTGGTAACCCTGATCAACCAGATGGCGCGACCATCGAGCTAACTTATAACTGGGATACCGACAGTTACGACTTGGGTAACGCATTCGGACACATGGCACTGGGGTCTGAAGATATTTACGCCGCTTGCGAAAAAATCAAAGCGCTTGGTGGCAACGTTACTCGCGAGCCAGGTCCAATGAAAGGCGGAGAAACTCACATCGCGTTCATTAAAGATCCCGATGGTTACCAAATCGAACTCATCCAAACTCACAAATAACGAGGTTTCCTATGACAGACGCATTATTTCAACCCATTCAACTTGGCTCTCTCTCATTAAAAAACCGTATCGTTATGCCTCCGATGACGCGCTCTCGTGCTTCTCAACCAGGTAATATCGCTAACGACATGATGGCGACCTACTATGCTCAACGTGCTGAAGCGGGCCTAATCGTTGCTGAAGGCACACAAATTTCGCCAATGGGTCAAGGCTATGCATGGACACCAGGCATTTACAGCCCAGAGCAAATTGCTGGCTGGAAAAAAGTAACTGATGCAGTGCACGAGAAAGGCGGCGTTATCTTCGCGCAATTATGGCACGTTGGTCGCGTGACTCACCCTGATAACATTGGTGGTGAGCAACCTATTTCTTCTTCTGCGCTAAAAGCAGAAAACGTGAAAGTATTTGTCGATAACGGCACAGACGAACCGGGTTTTGTCGATGTGGTTGAGCCACGTGAAATGACCAAACAAGACATCAAGAACGTTATTGAAGAGTACCGCCAAGCCGCACTAAACGCGATAGAAGCCGGATTCGATGGTATCGAGCTTCATGCAGCGAATGGCTACTTGGTTAACCAGTTTATCGATTCTGAAGCGAATAATCGCACCGATGAATACGGTGGTTCCATTGAAAACCGTCTGCGTTTTCTTGGTGAAGTGGTAGAGGCGATGACGCAAGCTATTGGCGCAGAGCGTGTTGGTGTTCGTCTTGCACCATTCACTTCGTTAAATGGCACCGTTGATAGTACGCCAGTCGAAACCTACACCGCCGCTGCAGCGCTGCTTGATAAACTCAATGTGGTTTACATTCACATTGCAGAAGTGGATTGGGACGACGCGCCAGACACTCCGCACGACTTTAAAACCGCAGTTCGTGAGGCGTATAAAGGCACACTGATCTATGCCGGTCGTTACAACGCAGAAAAGGCGCAACACGCGATTGAAAGTGGTTTAGCCGACATGATTGGCTTTGGCCGTCCGTTTGTTGCAAACCCAGACTTACCAAGCCGCATCAAGCATGGCTATCCGCTGGCAGAACATGACCCTGCCACATTGTTCGGCGGCGGTGAAAAAGGCTTGGTGGACTACCCTGCGTATCACGCGGGTTAATTCATCTACGTAAAGCTGATTCGTAACTCGCGACAAACCAATAGCGAAACCAAAAGAACCTTGCTCTTCCCCCTGTAACACCAAGATGCAGGGTTCTTTTTAGGCAAGCCACCAGAATTAACGTCTTTGACAAGATGTACAACCTCGACACGCAGAGCGCGTCGTTTTACTGAGCAAACTGCGTTGTACTTTACAGTAAGCATTCTTTAAAGCACGACGACCTGAAAACCAATCATCCGG
Organism: Vibrio sp. Vb1980; assembly: GCF_033338615.1. Lineage (NCBI taxonomy): Bacteria > Pseudomonadati > Pseudomonadota > Gammaproteobacteria > Vibrionales > Vibrionaceae > Vibrio > Vibrio sp. Vb1980. Next base: position 83,962 of record NZ_JAWOSZ010000016.1, on the reverse strand, counting down.
TTTAGTGAGGATTAAGTAGCCGTGAAACCTCTTAACCAACTCGGTTCGATTGTTTTCGATAAATCGGCTATCAAACTCGATGTCGAAGTAATTCAAAGCCTCTTCGATACAAGTAAAGCTGGCAATTTTTTCCTGAATCGTATTCTCTGTCATCGTTTCTTTAGCGTAATCATTTTCAATGAAGTCTAAGTGCCTCGCGCTTTACGTTCTTTGATTTAGCGCTTCTTAAGATCATTCTTTATGGGGTTTCCATATTGAAATTCAATTTGGGAATTCGTTAACCCACCTAGCATTTTCATTTTGACAATCAATTTAAGGTACTGATTTAAATAAATATTATTTCTGGTTCATATTTTGCTCTACTTCATTAAACGGAATGTTGGAGCAACACGATATGACTTACAGAGCAGAAGTAGACGGATTAAGGGCGATTGCTGTCACGTTGGTGATTTTGTTTCATGCAGGAGTTGAGCAATTCGCTGGTGGCTTTATTGGCGTCGACGTGTTTTTTGTGATCAGCGGCTATTTGATCACCACCATCGTGATTAACGACTTAGAAAACCAGAAGTTCAACCTTGGTGATTTTTATGAGCGACGCATTCGTCGCATACTCCCCCTCTTACTGGTGGTGATCGCCGTCAGCTATTTGATGTCTTGGTGGCTATTTTTGCCGCAAGCACACAAAGACGTTGGTCAGTTTGCAGTATCTTCCATTCTTTCCTCATCCAACATTCTTCTGTATTTAAAAGGCCACAATTACTTCGGTTTAGAAGATCAAGCCAACCCGCTGTTTCACACTTGGAGCTTGGGCGTTGAAGAACAATACTACATTGTCATTCCTTTGCTACTCATGCTACTCGCTCGTGGCAAAAACGCGTTTTACCTGACTTTTTTCATCGCGGTATTTGCGCTGAGTTTGATGACTATTGTCTACGCGAGCAACGATCCTGATTTCGCTTTTTACATGATCTTCTCTCGTGCTTGGGAACTGGCAACCGGTTCATTACTCGCATTAGTGATGAGAAAAGTCCAAGTTCAATCTAACGATACGCTGGCAACCATTGGCATCGTTTTGATATTGGCTTCCGCGCTTTTGTTTGAAAAATCGCAAGATGGTGCGGGCATTACGTTGCTGGTGCCGGTCATCGGTAGTGCGTTGGTGATTTTGTTTGCCTCTAAAGACAATGTCTGCGGTAGATTACTGAGCCTAAAGTGGGTCGTGTTCGTCGGCTTAATCAGCTACAGCTTATACTTGTGGCACATTCCATTATTTGTCTTTTACCGCTACGTGTTGGATGCAACACAAGACATCAATATCCCACTTTACGTTGTCACTCTTTTTGTACTTTCTTACTTCACTTGGCGCTTTATTGAAAAGCCGTTCCGTAGCCGAAAAGCCATGAGTATGCGCACTGCGTCCGTGGTTATTGTGTTGTTGACGTTGCCCTTGCTAACGTTCGGCGTTATCGGTCATAAAAACGGTGGTTTTCCAGAAAGAAGCGCATTTTTCGAGGCCATGCGCGTTAACAACGGTTATGGTTTAGATTGCAACGGCAACACCAACGTTAACGATGTGTGCTCGTCTGCGCCGCAGCCCGACATCGCTGTGTTAGGCAATAGTCACAGCATGGTTTACGTGAAGCGTCTATCCGAAGTAACACCAACTGGCGTGGTGCAACTTACTCAAGATTCCTGTGCGGTCGGTTATGTCGACACCATCAAAGGTGCTGGCTCAGTTCCTTGCCGACAGTTCTTCAATGAGGCTGTCGATACAATTCTAAGTACCCCTTCCATTCGTCGCGTTGTTATCTCTTCTAATTTCAATAAAGAGCTTTCACAAGCCGATTATGAAGCATCATTAACCAAATTATTGAATGAACTGAAAGGAAAGGAAGTGGTCGTTTTCGGTCCAACCCCTTCTGCACCGTTTGCGGTAGGAGAATGCCTTTGGAAAGCGCGTTTGTTTGGCGAGACAGAAGAGTCTGCCTGCGACTTTTCTCCCAAACAACATCACCCTCAAAACGTGGCGAAGTTAGTGAACTACTTTGAGCAATTTGAGCACGTTGAGTTTGTCGACTTGACCGATGCCATTTGCAGAAATGGCGTATGTCGAATGAGAGTTGGAGCAAACAATGCGATGTATACGGATGACAGCCATTTATCTTACAAAGGTGCTGAGTTGGTGCTTGGGCATTACCTCAACACTACAAATGAAGCGCAACAGTTCACTTACGATCGACAATAACCAAGGAAATAAACTTTTATGCTTCAGCGCTTATCTCAGGTAAGCGCTGAATGCTTTAAAGCAAGACAAAGCTAGGCGTCTATTTGAAAATGCGCGGATCAAACGCGAAATCGAGCTTTTCGGCTTTCTTGATGATCTCTTTCATTTTGGGATGATTTGGATTCACCACGTAGTTTTTATCACGAGGTGAAATCGTTGAAGGCACTTGCAGCGCGGCAAACTCTGGATGAGGATCATTGAGAAACTGATCACCAATGTACTGCGTAGACTCGCTCGCCGGTATTGCTCGCCACGTCACAGGGAGATCTTCTTCATCTAAGGTGGCGATGAGGTATTCTGGCATTTCAATACGATATAAATCGTAAAGTTTGGTGATAGCAGGATCGTTGTTTACGTGAACAAACACTTCCAACGAACAAAGGGATTCCGATTCAGAGAAGTAGAGGGCTTCGGTTCCTTTTGAGTTCCATCGCCCTCCAAATAACTTTGCGCCAACGGGGCTGAATGGCGTGTCAGCAAATTTCTTTTGTGTGAGACGATAGAGCTTCATATTACGAGAATACCCCGTGCTCTAAACGGCCGATCAAATCTTTTACGATTTCAAAATCCACCGTGGTCGAGACCATATCAAGTGGACGTTTTCCACCTAAGCCATACACATTCTCTCTCATCCATTTTAACGCGCGCTCTTCGTCGTCAAACAGTTCTGTCGCGAGTTTCAATAACATCGCTAATCGATAGATTGCATCACTTTCTTGCGTATTGAAGCGCTCATCGTTTTTTAGACGACGCTTGACCGTGCTGACAGGTATCAATGTGACGTTTTGAAACTCACTCTGAGAAAGCTTCACACGCTCAACAATATTGCGATACACCTTTGGCTCAAAGCCTTTGTGAACCGCATCAGTGCGACCTGTTTCAGCGTCTTCAATACCCAACATAAACCAGAAATTGGCTTTATGAGGTTGTTTCGGTTTGAAGCTTTTTAATGCTGCAGTTGCCATATCAAGCTCCTATGGTTCATATGGTCCAGTTATTATGGTTCAAATGAGCTTAATTTTCAATCAAAGTAAAAAGATAGGTAAAGAAAAAGGCGAGCTTTTCGCCCGCCTCTCTTACTTATTCATCAACCCATCTACCGACAGGCATCGTTTCACTTATTGCAAGTCAAAACGATCCGCGTTCATGACTTTCGTCCATGCGGCGATGAAGTCATGGATGAATTTTTCCTGATTATCATCTTGCGCATACACTTCCGCATACGAACGCAGGATCGAGTTTGAACCAAAGACAAGATCCACTCGAGTAGCCGTCCACTTCACAGCGTCGGTTTTACGATCACGGATTTCATATTGATTAGCACTCACTGGTTTCCACGTATATGCCATGTCAGTAAGGTTCACGAAGAAATCATTCGACAAAGTGCCGACTCGCTCAGTAAATACGCCCTCTTTTCCACCGCCGTAGTTACTGCCTAGAACGCGCATACCACCGATAAGTACCGTCATTTCTGGCGCCGTTAGCCCCATAAGCTGAGCACGATCTAATAAAAGCTCTTCTGGCTTAACCGCGTAGTCTTTCTTCAACCAATTTCGGAAACCGTCAGCGACAGGCTCAAGAACTTCGAATGATTCAACATCCGTCATCTCTTGGGTGGCATCACCTCGGCCTGGCGCGAATGGCACACATACATCATGACCTGCGGCACGCGCAGCCAGTTCAATACCTACGTTCCCAGCAAGCACGATAGCGTCTGCAACACTACAGCCCTCTTCTGCTGCTATTTTTTCTAACACCGCAAGAACACGGCTTAGACGTTCAGGTTCGTTCCCTTGCCAATCTTTTTGTGGAGCCAAGCGAATTCTCGCGCCATTTGCACCGCCTCGGCGGTCAGAGCCACGGTAGGTACGCGCACTATCCCACGCCGTACTTACTAACTCACTAATGGATAGGCCACTTGCTTCAATTTTTGTTTTCACTAAATCGACATCGTAGTCTGTCTTACCTGCGGGCGTTGGGTCTTGCCAAATAAGATCTTCGCTTGGCACATCAGGGCCGAAATAACATGATTTTGGTCCTAGATCGCGGTGTGTCAACTTAAACCAGGCACGAGCAAAAACGTCATCAAAGTACGCAGGGTCATTTTGGAACTTTTCTGCAATCTTACGATATTCAGGGTCCATTTTGAGCGCCATATCGGCGTCGGTCATGATTGGATTGTAGCGCTTAGAACCGTCTTCAACATCGACAGGCTTGTCTTCTTCTTCAATGTCGATTGGCTCCCATTGCCATGCACCTGCTGGGCTCTTTTTCAGTTCCCAGTCATACTTAAATAGTAGGTGGAAGTATCCGTAGTCCCATTGTGTAGGGTGTGTTGTCCAAGCACCTTCAATGCCACTCGTTACCGCGTCACGGCCAATGCCACGTGTTTTGTGGTTAATCCAGCCAAGACCTTGCTCATGAACGTCTGCTGCTTCGGGCTCTGGGCCAAGGTTTGCGGCATCACCATTACCATGACACTTACCCACCGTGTGACCACCAGCTGTGAGCGCGACGGTTTCTTCATCGTTCATTGCCATTCGCGCAAAGGTCACTCGCATGTCATGTGCTGTTTTGAGAGGATCTGGGTTACCGTCTACCCCTTCAGGGTTCACATAGATAAGACCCATCATTACCGCAGCAAGCGGGTTTTCTAAATCTCGCTCACCAGAGTAGCGGCTGTTATCAGCGTCACTTGTGGCTAACCATTCTTGCTCAGACCCCCAGTAAGTGTCTTTTTCTGGGTGCCAAATGTCCTCTCGTCCAAACGCAAAGCCAAAGGTCTTAAAGCCCATGGATTCGTACGCCATGTTACCGGCAAGGACAATCAGGTCTGCCCAACTTAGTTTGTTGCCATATTTTTTCTTGATTGGCCATAAAAGGCGTCGAGCCTTATCGAGGTTGGCGTTATCTGGCCAAGAGTTGAGAGGAGCAAAGCGTTGGTTGCCTGTAGCAGCACCGCCACGGCCATCCGCAATACGATAACTGCCCGCTGCATGCCATGCCATTCGGATCATTAAACCACCGTAGTGTCCCCAGTCGGCAGGCCACCAGTCTTGGCTATCAGTCATTAAATCTTTTAAATCTTTTTTAAGTGCTTCGACATCTAGCTTTTTCAGTTCTTCTTTGTAATTAAAGTCCTGACCAAATGGGTTGGTTTTGGAGTCGTGTTGATGCAGGATGTCTAAGTTCAAGGCATTCGGCCACCAATCCATCACCGACTTATCTGTAGATGTTTGCCCACCATGCATAACTGGACATTTACCTACCGAACCGCCGTTTGCTTTGCTCATATAATGCTCCTTCGTGTCGTGGTTGTGGTAACCACTCTTTGTTATTCAATAAATCGAATATCCACCTCAAACAGCGTAGTTCATACACTGTTTTTTTAGTTAACGCCAAGTCAAAATTTCAAACATTTCAGCGAATAAATAATTGTTATCAAACATGTACCTATATGCAGAAAATATGGATAGAGATCAGTTTAAGTCCATACCTGAATACTTAATCCCAGACAGCCTCGCCATGTTGTGATCCCAGGTCGCTAAATCATGATGACTAAATTCATTCAGAGCGTGATGACCACACGCCCTCGCCATGACTTTCATGAGCTCGACCGAGGATTCGAAGAAATTTTTCAGTTGCTGGGATGACTTTTCAACGTCGAGACGCTGCCTCAAATCGGCATTTTGTGTCGCAATGCCTGCCGGGCAATTATTGGTGTTGCAGATGCGAGCCGCGACACAACCGATCGATTGCATCGCACTGTTTGCTATCGCTACTCCGTCTGCTCCAAGTGCCAACGCTTTGACAAAATCCGTAGGAACTCGCAACCCACCGGTGATGATTAATGTGACACGGTCACTTACGCCTTTTTCATCTAAGTACTTACGTGCACGAGCTAATGCAGGGATGGTGGGTACACTAATATGATCACGGAACATAGTTGGCGCCGCACCCGTGCCACCACCGCGACCATCTAAGATGATATAATCAGCCCCAGCATCAAGCGCAAACTGGATGTCTTGCTCAATATGGTTGGCACTGAGTTTAAATCCAATTGGAATACCGCCTGTGATGCCACGAACTCTGTCAGCAAACTTTCTGAAATCGTGAGTAGTGTGAAGATCTTTGAACGTTGGTGGTGATATCGCTGGTTGTCCCTCGGGGATGCCTCTCACCTGAGAGATCTTACCTACATTTTTATTTGCAGGCAGATGACCACCCGTGCCCGTTTTTGCTCCTTGCCCACCTTTAAAGTGAAACGCCTGAACATTAAGAAGCTTAGATTCGTCGTAGCCAAATTGAGCACTAGCAAGCTCATAGAAATACCGTGAATTAGCGGCTTGTTCTTCCGGTAACATGCCACCCTCACCAGAGCAAATCCCAGTCCCTGCCAACTCTGCACCTTTTGCTAGTGCAATTTTCGCCTCTTCAGAAAGTGCGCCAAAACTCATGTCCGACACCAACAAAGGAATGGCGAGTCTGAGCGGCTTACGCGCGTTTGGTCCCACAATCAACTCGGTAGACACAGGAACGTCTTCCAACAACGGTTGTGTCGCCATTTGCGCCACCATGATTTGTATAGCATCCCAATGTGGTAGCAAATGCCTAGGAACCCCCATTGCAGCCATCGGACCATGATGACCGAGTTTAGAGAGTCCTTCTCTCGCTAATTGGTGGATAAACTCGAGGGTTGGTTCTTCTTGAGTAGCAGACGCCGTTGGTTTGTCTCTTTTCTCTCGCTTTTGTTCCGGTCCCTCTTTACCGACTTGCTCTGCGGTAAATCGCTTGTGTGTACCATCACAAAAAGGAGCATTGGCGGTATGCTTACATTGGCAGAGATAGGCATCTTCGTCTTTTTCCGCACTAAAGCTCATTGGCTTTAAGCCGGTTCCCGAATGAGACCCATCGCAGTAAGGTTGATTTTTAGAACGCCCACATCGGCAGAAGTAGTATTCTTGCCCAGCTTTCAACTCTACTTTGATCGGCTTGTTATCAGCGATGATTGGCTTGCTCATGTTGCCCCCTATTTATTATTGTTAACCATGCTTTCTCGCTGGCTTGCAATAAGCGTAGAACAGGAGCGTAAAGAGCGTCAGTGTAGCCGAGTAAAATGCGCGATTGTCGCCCGACTAACCTATACTTTTTATGGGTCTCATACACGTGGAGGCTATATGACGATTGCAACCCGATTAGATGAATATTTGACTGAGCATAACATTCACTTTCAAACCGTGAATCACAGCCACAGTCATAGCTCGCTACAAAGTGGTGTTGCAGCAGGTGTGCCTTTAATGAATATCGCAAAAGGTGTGATTCTAGAGGATCATGAAGGGCGTCATATGATGGCGGTCTTACCTGCCAACAACAAAATCAGTTTGTCGAGATTAAACGACGAATTTAATGCCACCTTCCACTTGGTGAAAGAGCGTATGGTTTACCGACTCTTCACCGATTGTGAACACGGCGCTATTCCACCGATTGGTAGCCCTTACCACATGTCGACAGTTTGCGATGAAAGACTAACAAACTTGGAACATGTCTACCTTGAAGCTGGCGATCATGAAACTCTGATTAAGCTGGACCGAAAGGCGTTTAAAGAACTGATGAACGACTGTAGATATCTAAGATTCAGCAGTGAAGTTCTGCATTAAACTTGCCAAGATCTCTCGACACTTCCTGAACAAGGCTCTATCAACAAGAGCCTTTCTTTGTTTTGTTGGTAGCACGCGATGGAAGTTTCTCGGACTTTGGTGCCCAGCGTTTCAGAGCATATAGAAACAAAAAACCGCCTATTCGGGCGGTTTTTTATCAATCAAATCATAATTATTATCGAACAAAGATCTTTTGGATCGCTTTTATCGCCATAGCCCTACGGCGCATTAATACGCTCGTTCTTGGCAACCATTTCGGTGTGTGAAGAATGGTTTTCGCATGACTAAAAGTTCTGAATCCTTCCTCTCCGTGATAATGCCCAATACCCGATTCACCAACGCCACCAAAAGGCGCATCTTCAGCGCCAACATGTAAAACCGTATCATTAACGCCGACGCCACCACTGTGGGTGTTGCGTACAATATGTTTGATAGTCGATTTGTCGTCCGACATAACATACAGCGCAAGTGGTCTTTGGTGCTGATTAATGTAGTCAATCGCTTCATCAACGGCATTGTAGGGCTTAACAGGTAGAAATGGCCCGAAGATCTCCTCTTGCATGATTCGCATATTCGACGACACATCCGTGACCAAATGAGGATACAGAAGTCGTTCCTCTTGGGGCGACGCCTCAACAGTGTGAAGGTTAGCACCTTGCGCTTTTGCATCCTCAAGTAGCGCAGTCAAACGATCATATTGTCGTTGGTTGACAATATGGGTCAGCTTTTGATTCTTGTTGGATTTTAAATAGAGCTTTTCAAAACGTTTTAAGAATAGCGAAATGAACTCTTCGACACGTTCTTGCGGTACAAATGCGTAGTCAGGCGCGACACAAATCTGGCCTGCATTAATGCATTTACCAAACAAGATAGCATCAACGGCTTTCTTCATGTCTGCATCTTTTGCAATGATCACCGGGGACTTTCCACCCAACTCTAACGTCACCGGGGTAAGGTTTTCCGCTGCCGCTTTTGCCACTGCGCGACCAACGCTCGTAGAACCCGTGAACAAAAGGTGATCGAATGGCAGTTGGCTGAATGCTTGTGCGACGTCTGCTTCACCCTCAAAAACTTCGACATACTCAGACAACCCACGGCAAATATCGACGATGACTTTATTGGTTTTTGGCGTAAATTCGCTGAGCTTCATCATCACGCGGTTGCCAGCAGCCAATGCTGTCACTAAAGGCGCAAGGCTCAAAATCACAGGAAAGTTCCAAGGTGAAATGATCCCGACGACACCTAACGGTTGATACTGAACGGTGACTTTAGAAGGTGCGAGCAATAAGCCGGATTCGCGCTTGCTGGGTTTGCACCATTTTTTTAGTCGTTTGAGGGTATAATTAATATGCGAGACCGTTGGCAAAACGTCGGTCATGGCGGTATCAAATTCTGAGCGATAGCCAAAATCGTCACTTAACGCTTCAACCAGAGCTTGTTTGTTCTCAAGCAGCGATTTTTTTAACAAAACGAGGCGCTGTTTACGTTCATCTAAACTAGGATAAGGCTCGGCTGCATATGCCGCTTTTAAGCGTTCGAGGCTTTGCTGTAACAAGTTATCTACTTCAACCTCTGTGATTGCGTTCATGATGCTTCTCCTAGCCTAGTTTCTGCCAATGACGCCCCAAGTTAACACGAGCGCAACAATGTTACTATTGTAGCGCTCGTGAAGTTAGAGTTCGAACTCTGATTAAAATATTTCTGGGGTGGATACTACATCAAACGTAATTCATAAATGCCTAGTCGTTGAGAGCGGTCAAGCATATCGAACTCATGATCAACGTATTCTTTTAATGTGGCGCCTGCACGCTCAGCAATATTGATGCTAGCGATGTTATCTTCCATACAATGGAACTGAATGAATTGTGCGTGCCCTTTCTTCTTCAAGAAAGGGATCAATACTGCGAGTACTTGATCAATCACACGATGGCCTCGCCCATTGTTGGCAAGCCAGTAGCCAATTTCAGTAACACGTGTATGTGAATCCACACCTTTAATGCCAATAACACCCGTAAGTTGCTCATCAAAATAAATTGCACACCAGTGGGAATCCAGCGCGTTACTGTTCACTCGCTGGGAAATGTAGTTAACGGCCTCTCTATGATTCGTGACAGAATCCGTCCAAGGTAGATAGCCCTCAAGGCTCTCTCGGTGAGTGTTCACAACCTCTAGTAAAGCGGACGCGTGTTTCGTGTTGAGGGGCTCAATTGAGACCCTTTGCGAGACGGAAAAACGCTTCTGTAAGTGATTTCCTTGATACGTCTCTTGGCATGTGACTTCATCCATAGATGTTATTCCTTTTTATTGTGAACGCTCAGCGCAAATCCTAACGCTTCATTTTATGAGAACAAACCTCTCTATAAAAACTAATCAAAGCCGTTGCCGTTCATTTAGCCCTTTTGATCGATCAGCGTAAATGGCGTTAGTGATGCCACATCTACATAATGCTTCCATACATGTTCATAGAGGTGATGCTGATTGGCAAACGGAGCCAGCTGCTTAGCTTCTTCAATCGTACACCAGCGATACTCTGTATGCTCTTCGTTAAGAACAACTGATTGGTTAGGCGGACAAAATAGCACAAAACATGGGATAACCATGATACGGTTATTTTTTGCTTCGTAGAACTGCTCTAGAAAGTCTGCTGTATGTAACTCAACTTGGTCAATTAGTGTCTCTTCTTTTAACTCTCTTAAAATGGTTTGCCACCCGGCTTCACCCGCTTCGATACCACCTGCAACATGGCACCAATAGCCACCTTTTACGCGTTTGAGTAACAGCATTTTTTCTATGCCATCAATTTTTGAAATGACAACGCCTGAAACATGCGTTGCTTTTATCGGGATCATGTAAGCTCCTTAAATATCGAGTTTTTATTGTTACGCTGAAGAGAGGCAGATTAATTGCTACGTATTCTACTGTTTATTCATCTTGTCGACAGAAGTGTTTGAGTTGAGAGGATTTAATCGCTAACTAAGTATGCTAAAGTGAGATCTGTCGCAACAAATGAGCAGTAAAATGTCCAATTCATTCAACACTATGATTCCCATCGGTGTGCGCTTTATGGTGCTTTCCGCGTTCGGCTTTGCTCTGATGTCGGCTACAGTAAAGCACGTCGGCAACTACGGTATCCCCGTTTTTGAAATCGTTGCAGCAAGAGCGCTCGTTTCACTTATCATTAGTTATTTCGATGTAAAGCGAAAACGAATTTCTGTATGGGGCAATAATAAGCCATTACTATTTGCACGCGGTGCTGTGGGCACGATGGCTCTGATGTGTGTATATTATTCAGTGACCACCTTACCTTTGGCAGAAGCGACGATATTCCAGTATATTCATCCGGTATTTACTGCACTACTCGCCGTATTTTTCTTGAAAGAGCGCATCCAGCCGTCAACTTTCCTTTGTATTGCGTTGTGCTTACTCGGCATCTATATCATGGTAAGCCCAGAAACTGGGCAAGGCTCAGATAGCGCTTTACCAATGTTTAGCGTCATGATTGCGATCTTAGGCGCATTTGGTAGCTCAATTGCCTACGTCATTGTCAGAAAACTGAGTCAGACAGAAGACAGCTCAGTGATCATTTTCTATTTCCCGTTGGTTGCTCTCCCCGCTTCACTCTTACTGATTGGCGACGATTTTGTAATGCCCGATCTATATCTGACTTTCATGTTGGTTCTAGTTGGTGTCTTTACCCAAATTGGGCAATTGGGGTTAACCAAAGCGATGCAAACTCAACAAGCGGGTAAAGCCTCCGCTTATTCGTATATCCAGATCGTATTTTCTGTGTTGTTAGGCATCATTTTCTTTGGCGAGGTTCCGATCATTTGGACGTACGTCGGTGGCGGTCTGATTGTTACAGGCGCATTAATTAATGCGTTTGGTCATCACTTACGGTTACCTTTTATTAAGCGCAACGCTTGATATACCTACCCAGAACCGTAAACACGACATTTAGAAAAACAGCCAGAGTGACTCTGGCTGTTTTGTGTTTAGCCTAACGTTAAGCTGATATTTTTAACCCTGCGATACCAGCGACAATCATTAGCAAGCTTAAGGCTTTGATAAGTGTTGCTGGCTCATTGAACAGATAAATACTCACGACTGCCGTGCCTATTGCGCCAATCCCTACCCATACGCCATAAGCAATGCCTAAAGGCAAGGTTCTTAACGCAATGCCAAGCAACCAAAAGCTCAATAACATAAAGACAATAGTGAATGCCGAAGCACCGAATTTGGTAAACCCTTGTGAATATTTAAGACCGACAGCCCATGCGATTTCACACAAGCCCGCAATGAAGAGAATTCCCCAAGCCATGTCACATTTCCCAACGAGATGGGGTCGTCCCCGAGAAAAGATAGAGCGGTGAGGTCGTCCTCACTTCTGATTGACTGCTTATTATATACAGAAATTTGAACATAAAAAATAAAACACGGCGATAAGCATACAACTCAAACATCTCATGCACGCTTAAATTCTACGCTTTTCTTTTTAACGGTGGCGGACTCTCTATTTCGCATCAATAACGACACCGTTTTTTAACAATTTACATATAACCTTCTGGTGTTGAAAGTGTTGCATTTATTGCACAAATCACACAAAAACTAATTGAACATGTAAATATGAAAACGTTTGTGTGACTAATATCGCTTAAAACAATGACTGATGACTTTAATATTCAGCCGAATTAATTATAAGGTATGACGTACCCATGAAAGCAATCAAAACCTCTATCGCTGTCCTTGTTGGCGCCGCTCTACTATCTGGATGTAATGACGACACTGAATACGTCAATGTTCAGCCTAAAGAAGTAAAAATAGCGACTTACAACCTCTCTTTTGACCGCGCTACCTTCGAAACTTTGGTAGGTGAAATGCAAATTGAACCAACGCAGCAAACTGCGTTGGTCACCTCTTATTTAGACGGTTCAATCGCAGCCGAAGACAAAACCACTGCGGAAAAAGTCATTCAAATTCGTAACGTTGCAGCAATCATTCAAAAGAATCGTCCTGATGTTCTCATGATGGCGGAATACAACAACGATGGAACAGGTGAAAACAAAGCAGCCATTGAAGGATTCCAGAAGAACTACTTGTCTGTCGCGCAAAGTATCGATGGCGCGGGCGGTGAAGCAAACCTTGAGCCTATTGAATACCCTTATGCTGAATCTTACTCAACTAATACAGGGTTGTTGAGTGAGTTTGATCTCGACAACAACGGAACCGCAGGTCAAATGCCAGGTGATGCATGGGGCTTTGGCATGTACCATGGTCAATATGCATTTGCCCTTATGTCTAAGTATAAAATTGACACAGCAAACACACGTACATTCCAAGCATTTAAATGGAAAGATATGGAAGGTGCGAAAATTCCAACCATTACTATCTGCGATGGTTCGCAAAAGATTCCAGACGGCATGAAGTGTGGTGATGAATGGTACTCAGCGGAAGAATGGGATCAAGTGCGTCTATCTTCGAAAAATCACGTCGACGCGCCAATCATCATTCCAACTCGCAATGGCGAGGAAGTTGTACACTTGTTGATGTCTCATCCTACTCCACCAGTATTCGACACTGGTAAAAACAAAGCGCAAAACGCAGCAGAAGTGGAATTTTGGCATCATTACATTCAAGGCAAAGACTATTTTTACGACGATGCGGGTAAAACAGGTGGCTTAACGAACGGCGCTAAATTCGTAATGATGGGTGATCAAAACCTTGATCCAGTGGCTGGTGACGGTATTAGCTCTGTAATGCAAGAGCTGCACAACGATCCATTGGTTAACCAAACCGTGATGAATAGCGATCTTTACCCGACAAGCTTTGGTGCAGCCGAACACGCCGTTGACCGCAGCTCAACTCACCCATATCCAAATCGCATCACTTCAACGTTTGGCTTAGGGGTAGACTATGCCTTGCCTTCAGCAAATTTGAATGTAATAGACTCTGGTGTGTACTGGTCAGCGTCTTATGAAGAAGGCCGTAAACTATTTAACGATGCACGTATCGGTAAGTATGGTAATGGTAAGGATGTATCTTCCGACCATCGCATGATCTGGATTAAAGCACAGTTCTAGACTGCATAAAAAAAAGCCAACCACAAGGAGTCGTGATTGGCTGTATATATTTGTGAACAAGATGGTTCACTAACAACGTCAGTTGGCTAGGTGACCCTCGGCTTAGAAAGGGTCACTCATACTAAAGCATGAGGCGTGCCAACTTTTAAGCGCACAAAAACAGGTTGTTATTTAATCACTTTCATTAAAACTTAACCAATAGCTACTGTTTGCTCACAGAATAAATTGCAATTTGCAAACTACCATTGGCATTTCGCAATAAACCTGATCTTTAGCTCTTGCTTTTATTGCTTCCTAGCTAAGTCGCGTGCAAGGATTAACGCAAGTCCGAATACTTGCAAGAAGAGTCCGATATTCTTGTACCAAGCGATCTTTTCATCCTGCTTTGCCATTATCTCATTGAGCTCTACATTCTCAATGTAGTAATTATCGATGCGGTCTCTATACGAAGCTTGTGCCTGATTTATCTTTGACATTAGTTGAGGAAGTTGATCAATTTGTATTTCATCCGACTCGTTGTGAACCCAAGAAGATAAATGCCCTGCTAATACCTCTTCTAGCTCTAAAGGTATCGCTATGCTCTGACTTATGTGCACATGCAGCAGTAAAGCTTCTCTTTTCCTTTCTAGGGTTTCCACACTGTTCCATGCGAGTTGGATGGAATACAAGTTTTCTGCTGTTTGCTCTGCGAGCTGCGAGTGCTGTTTACCCAACTTATCAAGGACTAAGCTAGTAACGATGATCGCGCCAATATTCAGTACTAATCCAATCAGAACGAGTACCCAAGGTGGTGGAATGTAACGTCGCAGACTTACCATAACTTATCGTATGGCAGGTAAATCATATTTAACACAACCAATGAAAGTATCACCAGAAATGTCACCTGCATCCCTCTAATGCGCTTTTTCAAGTCTTTTTTCAATATGCCTTTAGCATGAATAACTCGACCAATTACAAAAATAATACCGGTGAGATGTATCCATGTTGGGTAAGCACTATTGAATTCTAAAAGTGCCATTAAAATCAGGGTGATGGGGATATATTCTGTCGCATTACTCTGGGCACTACGAGCAATTTGTAGAGCCTCTACCCCACCATCTGCATAAGCAATTTGATTTAAGCGACGTTGCTTAATTACTTGAACAGCCAACCAAATAATGAGTATTGCGAGAATGTTGGCATACAGAGCAGTGATCATATGTCGTCCTTCTTGATCTGGTTTTCACTTATATAAGCGTGTCACTTGGCTATAACTATAGCGGTATCATTATGATAATGCGTCAAATAATCTCAAGTTATGATTTCTACTCGGAAAAAAACGAAAGCCAATGCTTCATGACATTAAAAATGCCCTCGAATGGAGGGCATAAGAATAAAGAAGCTAATGTGTGAGAATATTGAAACCACTATAAGGGGTGTTTGACCAGCTTTTTGCGCCGATGCCCTTTGATAATACTTTCAAAAATTGTGAACAACAGCCCTACCCAAATAAATGCAAAGGTCACCGCTTTCACTTCGTCAAACAACTCGCCAAAAAACATAACTGCCAACACAAACTGCAAGCTTGGCTCGATGTATTGCATTAGACCGACGGTTGATAAATTAGTTATACGTATTGCGATAGAATAAAATACGAGTGGTAAAAGTGTGATAGGTGCACTGCCAAAATACAAAAGCAATGTTGTGGTATCTGTGCCCGAAGCCAGTTCGCCAGTTGCCCATTGTTTATAGAGCAAATATGCGAGTGCAACTGGAGTCAGTAACAACGCCTCAACAAACAAGGTTGTACTCCAGTCATAATTTATCTTCTTCTTGTACAGCCCATACAAAGCAAAGAACAACCCCATCGTTAGTGCGATAACGGGCAGCTGACCATAGTGAATCACTTGGTACATAACACCAATTGTTGCCAGCACGATTGCAATAAGCTTGCCTATTGAGAGCTTATCCCCAAGAATAAATACGCCCAGTGCAACAGATACTAATGGTCCAATAAAGAAGCCTAAGCTGGCATCGATGACCCGATGATGGGTCAAAGCCCAAGTGAACGCACTCCAAGAAATACACATCAAACTGCTCGCCACAAACGTGTACCACAAGGATTTTTTATCAAGCCAGATTTCTTTCCAATTCAGCCCTCGACGGGTTATCCCAAGTACAATTAGAAACCCGACAGGTACAGACCCAATGATTCGCCATGCTAGCAACTCATCCATAGAAGCATTTGGTAAATAACGATAATAAATTGGTAGCAATCCCCAGATCACAAAGGAGGATGCTGCCATAAAAGTGCCATAACGAGTGTTATTCATAAAACTATCGCCCATCTAAACGACCAATTTGGCGTAAAGTCCGCCATACATAAAAAGGAATGCAATCCCGCAGTGACTTTATGATGCAGATGGCATTATTGGCTCAACGCTTGTACGACGGCGGTAAAGCCACTCACAAAACACAACATAAGTGCCCCAAACCGAATCTTTTCTTTTGGTAACGACTGGGTAGTTTTCATTGCTAGCCAGTAACCAAGCGCCGCAGCAGGTAATAGAGGAATAGTAATGACCAAATGATGCAATGTGAAGAAGCCCACTGGGATTTGTACTATTAGTGAAATAATCGAACTGAAAACAAAAAAAGCCGATAAGTTGCCGCGTAACTGATTTGCTTCTTGATGCTGCAACAATAACGCCATCGGAGGGCCTCCAATCGCAGAACTGGTACCAAACAACCCAGAAAAGAAACCAGCACATGTCATACGCGAAGGCGTAGGCTCAACCCGAAACGGTAAAACACTCACCAAGACTGCAAACAGCACCAACAAACCAATCCAAAGCGTGAGAATTTGTGTAGATACAAAAAAGAGTAGCAAGCCACCAGCAATTGATCCCGGCACTCGCCCAATCAACGCCATCTTTAAGCCGCCGATTTCAACACTACCGCGGTGCTTCATCGCATTCATCAACGAAATAAATAACGCGACTAAACAGATTGGCGCAGGAACATATTCTGGCGCCCAAAGAATCAGTAAAGGTGCGGCAACAATAGCCAAGCCAAAACCGATTGCGGTCTGGACATAAGAGCCAAGAAATATCAAACCTATTGCAAGGAAGTTTATCGAATCGAATTCCATTTAGATTATTCTTATATTTGAAAAATAAACACAAAACCAAAGCACATTCGCATGATGAATACCTCAGGCACACTGCGATATGAATTCCGCGTAGCATTCATCAAAGTGAATAAAAAGACAATCCATTTGTGCGGTTCGCCCTCATTTGCATTTTGTATTTCATTCCGCTGATGTACATGTTTGCTTACATCGAAGAGGATTCATGCTCGCCTGTTCACGCAGCATTTCTTCAGCGGAATTAATGACCTCTTAAAATCTAGCAGAATTAGACCCGTGAATTCTCCATTGCATTTAATGGATTCAGTCAATTAGTACGGCGTCGGTATAGCACTTTACAACTCACCTCTTTATACTACTGATCGATTTATCATTACCGTACTTATTTACACAATAAACAAGTGTACGGTCAGTGTTTTTCTACCTTTAACTTGCTGTGAAAATAATATGAAAAAACAAACGGGATTTACTCTAATAGAGTTAGTCGTAGTTATTGTCGTGCTCGGTATTCTTGCTGTCACTGCCGCGCCACGCTTTTTAAACCTTCAAAGCGATGCACGTGAAGCACGTTTGGAAGGAATGAAAGGCGCTATTGCGTCAGCATTAGGCGTGGGTTATGGGAAAATGGCGATTGCGGGATTGGAAAGCAAGCCTTACGTTTCAAACTTCGTAGACAGTGCTTTAATGGCAGATTTACCATTTGACGGCTGTAATATTGGTGGTTCAAAGCGCTGTGTTTTTTTATATGGATATCCTGATTCTGATAGCGAATCGATGAAGTTACTCGTGCAAGGACTGAACGAAGAAGACTCGGATTGGAAAACATTTCATCACCCGGCTGGTTCAACAACTCGCGAAATGGTCATTGCTGCAGCCGACGAAAAAAGAGCTAGCCTTACACAATGCGGAATTTTATATGGGCCACCGCAGACTCCAAACGAGAGTTACACCTTAGATATTCTTCCCTGCCCTCAATAAAAATAAGGCTGCCAATCGGCAGCCTTATTTGTTTCATCTGATCGGTTTTTTACGCAAAGTTAAACACGTATTTATCCATCATATTCACCATGCGGCCAATCTCTGGCTTGGTAATCGTATCATTTGCGCCAAGAGATAGTGCTTTCGCTCGGTTATCCTCACTCATCAATGACGAGAACATAATGATCGGCATTTCATGAAACGCTTCGGTATCTCGTAGTCTCTTCACTAAGTGCATACCATCCATTCGAGGCATTTCTACGTCCGTAACCACCGCATCTAATAGCTCTTTAACTGGCAAGTTTTCTTCTTTCGCGACCTCGATCAAGCTCATCAACTTCTCATGCGCCTCACCACCGTCTTTACATGTGATCACATTGTAACCTGAAGAAGCTAATGTATCTTGGATCAAAGAGCGAATAAATGCTGAGTCATCCACCACCATGATCGTTTTAGCATTACGCTTACCGACCATTCTCTGGTTGAGATCCACCGACTTGTCCCCTTTCACATCGTATTTTTCCATACTCAGTTCTGGGTTGATGTCTGCGATGATTTTTTCAAAGTCGAGAATCATGATCAGGTTGCCTTCTTTACGGACAACGGCTACTACACAATCTTGTTCGCCCGCTTCCAAAAACTGACTTGGTGATTCCACATCATTCCAAGAGATACGATGAATACGCGAAATGCTGTCAATTAAGAAGCCATTGGTCATTTTGTTGAAATCCGTAACGATTACAAACTTGCGCTCCAGATCTTGTCGTGTTGGCACACCTAACCAACCAGCTAAATCCACTAAAGGCGTCAGTACATCTCTGGATGAGAACACACCAATCATATGAGGTTGTGCGTTTGGATAATCGGTTGTTTCTGGCACGCGAATCACTTCTCGTACTTTCGCAACGTTAATGCCGTAATAACAAGTTTTTGTGCTGCCATCTGGCAATGTTTTTTCTAAATGAAACTCGATGATTTCAAGCTCATTGGTACCACTTTCTGTCAAAATGGTGCTGGTTACGTTACTCATAAAGCCAATTATCCAACCAAAAATACGCATCAGAAAAAGTTTGATGCAAACGCCATGAGAAGCCATTCTCTGGCTAAAAATCCAAAAGTCCTTTTTAGTCGTTACAACAAAATTTGTAAACCATCAAAAGGACGGCTAACGCACATTTCCATACCAAACCATGTAAAATTGTCTCATTTTTGAACACGAAATTATGAGTGGCCAAAGTGCGAATTAACACCTCCACTTTTAGCGGCCGAGTCAATGAAAAGTTTAGAAATAATTTGAAGTGATGTTCAGCGTCAATAGCCAAACCTATCCAACAGATATCAGTGCAAAGTTGGCTAGCGTGCTCATGCCTGGTGTAGAACAAGCTCTCTTCAAGTGGCATGGTATAAAACTGCGCTTGTGAACACGGGTTTAAATCGAAGCGCTAGAGGCATCGCAAGAAAATCTGAAGGCATAGAACACTGAAAGAACACTTTCAGTTTGTTAGTTTTCTGTCAGCGTAAGTTTTAAGCAATCATCCTATCACTAGGTATTTCAATACCTGACATCGCTATTCCCATAATCAAGACACTGATTTTCACTTTTGGAAAGAGTCATTTTCCTTCCTCTTAGCAAGGTTTTTCCTACAATCCTATTCATCCAATTGCGCTGTCGCCTGACAGCACACTAGTTGATGTATTAGGTGAGGTTAACTTTGAATAATGTTCTTATTATCGACGCTCAACCATTGTATAGCGAAGCACTTGCTTCTCTAGTTGAATCTGTAATCAACGCAGCTGAAGTGATTCAAACCACTGACAGTGCGGAAGTGATGGATCTTGTTCGAGGCCAAAAGATTGATTTGATTATTCTAGACGTAGTGCTTGGCGATCGCGATGGTATGCGTTTAGCCAAAAACATTTTAGCGACGGGATATCGTGGCCGACTGTTATTTGTTTCTTCACGCGACTACTCGAGTCTTTCTAAAGCAGCGTACGAAATGGGTGCAAACGGCTTCTTAAGCAAACATGAAACAAGAGAGACCATTATCGACGCAATTGTGAGTGTTTCACGCGGTTACTCAATGTTTAAGTCGACTCACACACCATCGTCGGGTAACGTAACACTCTCAAATCGCGAAGCCATGGTGTTCCATTATCTTGTACAAGGCTACTCAAATAAGAAGATTTCTGAACAACTTTCACTCAGCGCTAAAACAATCAGCACCTACAAAACGCGTATTCTGAAAAAGTACCATGCGGACACGTTGATTGAACTTCTGCATACTATTCCTCAGTCAGAAAACATTGAGTTTTGCCGCTAAGCGCTCATGTATTTTGCAATAGCACCGATTAACAACTGGTGCATTGCATCATGTCTTAAGCTTTGCTTCACCTGTACAACCACTTTTGGCCAGCCATCTGGGTAAAAATGCTCTGGCACTCTTATAAATTTATATCCATCAATTGGCGCCTGATATTCAAGTAACACGGTTGCGGCGCTTTTTTGCTTAATTAGCTTCAATACGCTGCTTACGTTGTCTAGAGCCGCAATACGGTTGATGACCATACCGTGGCTTTCCATTGCACGCTTAACGAGCTGCTCTTTCTCTTTCCAACCGATAATCTCTAACATGATAAAGGGAAGTTTGGCCGCTTCTTCCAGGGTGGTAATTCCCAGCTCTTCAGGGACAACTACCACAGCAGGCGCATAGCCGATGAACTTCTGATAAACAGATTTCGGAACATCCTCGTTGAAGTAATGTAACTGCGCATCCACTTTGCCTAGGATTATCTCTTCTATCGTATACTCTGTAATCGTTGCTATCGAAATGTGCGCCTTGGGAAACAGCGCCATTAAATCCATTGCAAGTAAATGCCCAAATGAGTATTGAGCGGTTTGCGGCAAACAAATGGTGATGTCTTTTTCGTAATTTTCCGGTTCAAACTCATCTCTAATTAGACAAGTTTCAAGCTTCTCGAGTGCATCGGAAATTTTAGGTAATTGACGTTTTAAATAGTCCGTCGGTTCCATGTGGTGAGGATGCCGAATAAACAATTCATCGTTTAGCTGGAGTCGCAATCGGGCAAGGTATTTGCTAATTGACGCTTCGCTCTTCCCCATCGCTTTCGCAACGGGCTTGAGCTGACGGTGCTTATCCAGTAAGACAAGTATTTTAAGTAAGTTTAAGTCGAGATCTTTGTTCACGTGCGACACCAGATGTAAGGTCGAGAATAAATAGAGCAATCACTATTTGTTGACTGCTCTAATATAAAAGACCACTCATTCTGTTTGGTCAAATTAATCAAACAGTTATGTCATGGTTATGTTCCGTAACTTTGCATTTAGTCAATACCAGACCTGCTTAATGGGACTTTTGTCTGTGTTTTTTCATCTCATAGAGATCTTCATCTGCACGTACAATAACGTCCTGAAGCGTTTCGTGTAACTCATTCGCCGCGATACCAGTACTCACACTAACTTCGATATCCAAGGTCTTTAGTCGGTTATCTTTAACGACACTACGAAGCTTCTTCGCCAATATTGAAGATTGGCTGATACTGCAACCTGGCAGAATCGCAACAAACTCATCACCACCAGTTCGAACTAGATAATCACTATTTCGAAACACTTTAGACATAGCATCAGCAATAATCCCAATAACTTCGTCCCCTACATGGTGACCGTAATGGTCATTGATTCGCTTGATCCTATCGCCATCTATTGCAATGACGGAATATGGCGCGGTTTCCAAACGACGTTTGAATTCGCTATCTTGAAAGACTCTGCGGTTAAACAATCCCGTTAAATCATCTTTCGTCACGTTCGTCAGTGCTTTCGCGAGGCGAAGTTTGCTCTCTTTAGATTCATAAGCTTTGTTGTAATACGCTAAAGTTACGAAAAAGAAGATGATAAACAAGAACACGTAATCCAGTACAATTTTACTGAATGGGTACATGTAAACAATGAGATTGTTGTTGTCTGCGACATATGATTGGGTGTACGCGAATGATGGAAAGGGGTAGCCAGCGAAGTAAATCACCATTTGCTTGTTCCCATTCGCAATTTGAACATCCACCGCTTTCCCATCATTATAAAGCGGCGAGAGGTACAATTGTTCCGAAAACTCTCCCACTAACTCACCTTGAAAGTAAACCGGACTCATGATGCTTATCGCCATGTCATCGGAGTATGTCGTTTTAAATGGTAGGGAAAACAATACCCGGTCCGTTAGTTGCTCTTTCCACGCGGCTAACACACAAGAATAGTTACTTTTACACCAATCAACATCAAATGTGGCTTTCACTCCCTCTAGCGCTTCAATCGGTCTCTCTAAGATGAGTTTGTTTCCAGTATAAGAACGAAAATACATAACGGCATTTTGTCGATTGAACGCATTTGATAAATACGCTTCAGCCTGATGAAGCGATTTCCGTGCAACAGCTTCAACGTAATTAAGTTTTTCATAACGTGACAGGGAGTAAATCGCATCTTGAAAGCTCAGCTCTGTTTGCGCTTCTACTTCACTCACGCTCATGCCTTTGTATTGCTCGAGCTGCGCTTCCGTCAATAGCCCCATGAGAATTACTTTTTGTTTTATTTTGGCTAAATTATTCGCGTAAGTGTTGAACTGCTTTACTTCATAAGAAATTAACACCGCACCAATCATTGTGACAGAAGTGACGAATAGTAATGTTGCGATGAAAAGAGACAACGCGATACTTTTAAGTGTCATGATGCGGTCTTACGCCCCCGCCACTCTTGTTAGCTCAACAATGTTCTTTACGTTAAATTTATCCAATAGACGACGTTTGTATGTGCTGACTGTTTTGTCACTTATTGATAGCACTGAAGCGATTTCTCGATTGGACTTTCCTTGTAATAAATACTTCATTACTGCGCTTTCTCTGCTTGAAAGTTGTGGCATTTCTCGAACGCTATTAACAACTTGCTTAAATTTGAAGAAGGTATACCCCTTCTCTACCGCTTCTATCGCGTCTTTAAGAATGTCGTGATTTTCCGATTTACACACATAGCCATCAGCGCCAGAACGAAAAGCCATTTGGCTGTACATTTGGCTAGTTTCAGCGGAGAAGAAAATGACTTTGCCTTCATAACCATGGGATTTGATACGTTTGTAGAAATCAAACCCATCGCAATCTGCCAAGTTCACATCTAAGATCAACAGTTGAATTTCTTCCTTTTTCAATATTTGTAATGCCATCTTCGCTGATGTTGCAGTAAATACCCCATTTGTTTTACCTAACTCTTCCAGCAACGACTTGATTGCAACACAAACGAGAGGATGATCGTCAAAGATCAAGTAATTCAATTTATTCATATCTTTCATTTAGTATGGTTATGGCTTCTAGTGGCATGGGTTTATCAATGTAGAAGCCTTGGCAAAGATCAATGCCATACTCACGTATCGCTTGCAGTGTGACTTCGTCTTCAATACCTTCCGCGACCAGTCGTATATTCAAACTTTTCGCTAACGCGCAAATAGCAACAACGATGTTGCGTTTTTTGATATCGCATTCGACACCTTGTACAAACGAACGATCGATTTTTAACTCGTTGAATGGCAGTTGAGCCAGTTTTTCAAACGTCGATGACCCCGTGCCAAAATCATCTATTGAGACAGTGACACCGTTCATCCTCAACTTGAGTAAATTCTTGTACAGGGACGCGCTAGTCTGAAATGTATCTCGCTCTGTAATTTCAATGGTGATTTGTGATGGGTCAATCTCGCTCTCTAAACATTGCTGTAAAAAGTAATGAGAGAACGCCGTATCTTCTAAATTTTCATGGTCTACATTGATGGATACGTTTTGCGTCAATCCGCGGTGTTTCATGTCATAGATAACATTACTCAATACAGCTTGAAACAACTCTCCAGAAAGGCGGCAACGCTCTACAATTGGCAAAAAATAATGAGGGGGTAACACACCATAAATAGGATGATTCCAACGCGCGAGCGCTTCATACCCAAGCACTTCCCCACTTTGCACATCGACTAAAGGCTGGTAATAATTTTTCACGCGCCCTTCAGCCAGAGCAAACAGGAATTCTTGATCTTCCACTTCAATAGGTTGCGCAAAGCTGACTTGTTTCGCTTTTTCATCTTTTATTTTACCCAACAAATCAACGACTTCATTTTCATCGTATGGCTTAGGCAGCTTCCCTAATACTTCAAAACTAAATCCCTCGCACATGGCTCTTACCGCAGAAATAATGGTCAATTCCATTGCACTGACCAGTACAACTTGCCCCTGGTACTGGACTTTATCGAGCATTTCCATCATATCGATGCCGTCTTTTCCGGGCATTTGGATATCACAAAAAATCACGTCAAAATATTGTTCCTGCACACTCTGAATAGCGGCATCCACACAGTTAAAAGGGATGACTTGCGCGCAATAGCGTTCCAATATTTGCGTAAGTATTGTGGTTTGTAGCGGATGGTCATCAATCACCATCACATTAAATTGTGTATTCATTTGTCTCTACCCAATAGTTTATGTTTTCGATCTCCTGCTCGATTCGTAAAATTAGCTCCGCTGTTCGCCTGTCAAACTCCGCAGCAGTAACTCGTTCTGCCTCAATACAAAGCTCAGCCAGCATGCTTACCCCTATCGTCCCAACCGCTCCTTTGATGCCATGAATGACCCGTTTTTTGTCTCGCTCAGTCGATGCGGCGTTTAAGTTTTTTATATCTGTAGACATTGATTGACTAAACACGCGCGCAATCTCTTTTGCGTCCTGAGCTTTGAACCGTTTAATCCAGCCGGGCAGCCTACCCCTCTCTTTTTCGCCAATAAATGGAATCAAAACGGTTTTTAATTGATTAAGGTCATAGGGCTTGTAGAGCACATCATCAATGCCGATATCCTGTGTACGTTCAATGGCAAGACGAGCATCTTCTGCTGTCACACCGATGATTGGAATTGCTTTAAATTCGGAGTTTTTCACGTGCCTAACAAGCTCATAGCCATCCATTTCTGGCATATGAAAATCGGTCAGCAGCAACACAACGTTTTCATCTTGGTTGATGTATTCCCATGCTTCGCGGCCGTTATTCACAATGACAGGTTCGATTCCAAGTTCATGAAGCTGCATTGCTATCACACTTTGGTTAATGGGATTATCTTCTGCGACCAGTACCGTGCCGAGAACCCAAGAAACCACTTCTTGATTTACGTCACTAAGCTTGGTTTCTTGCTGCGTTTGGCTGAGCAAATTGAACAATGTATCTGGATATTGAATCTCTCTTAGCGTAAGACTGCCAAGTACCCTTTGTTCGTCACGCAGCATTAGGCCATTAAAACTGGCATCGCTGTCGTGTATAGGGTGAAGGTTCGCCACCATTGTTTTTAACGTCGCTGGACGCATTTTCCACGCGTCACACCACTGGCGAATATTAAGTGGTAAGCTCTCGCTATACGTCCAGTTCAAACAAACGTCTGGCTCAGAGTCGCAATGCTCAATTGGCAGTCTGACAGTAACCGTCGTGCCCAAGCCAAATTGTGAATCGATGCAGAGCACGCCGCCCATGCAGTCGATCAATCGGTCAACAATGCTTAGCCCCAATCCAGTACCGCCATATTTACGCGTAATAGTGTCATCCGCTTGAACAAAAGGATTGAGAATGCCTTCGAGTTGGTCATCCGTCATGCCGATACCTGAATCCGCCACTTTCAAAATAAGCTGCTTTTCATGAAGAATGACACTGATTCCAACTTCTCCTTCGGCAGTGAATTTCATCGCATTGGAGAGTAGATTGGTGGTAATTTGCACCAATCGCAGCGCGTCGATTTCAATGAAAGCATTCGAAAATGGTTTGATTGTCACTTTGTAATCCAAACCTTTCGCAAGCGCTCGTGGTTCAAAGCTTCGAAACACATCGCACAAGGTTTTAAGCAAGTCGGTCTTAACTGGGGCGACGGTTAAGTGCCCTGCCTCTAATTTTGAATAATCCAGTACTTCGTCTACTAGCGTATTCAAATGATTGAGCGAGCGTATGGCTTGGGCAATTAACTCGCGATTTGAATCTGCCGTCACTTGGCGATTTAGCAAATCGAGGATGCCGTGTGCTGCCGACAATGGCGTTCTTAATTCGTGACTCATGGTTGCCAAAAAGTTTTCGCGCGCACGTACCGCGGTTTGCGCTTCTTTTTGCGCATCGATTAACGCCTGCTCACGTTCTTTTTGCTGGGTAATATCTTGAATAACAGTCAGTACAAACTTGTTCTTACCGCTAGGAGAAGCGATGACTTTGCGTTCTCGATATACATGTTTAATATCAAGTTCACAGCCCGACGAGGCAACCTCTTCTGAAATACGCTTTCCAGCGATAACAGTGGTCAGTTCATCAAAATTATTCACCAGAGGAGCGTGCGCAGAATCACTTTTCAACTTACATTGTTGGCACTGTTTACTGTTGTAGTTGGCACAATTGCTCATCTCCATATGGTTATTTTCACTATGGATAAAAACCAAGCTATTGATCTCTTTGATGATGTCCATCAGCCATTGCTTTTCCGCTTCCTCATTGTCAGCATTAAATTCGGCTAACCTCACTTTAAGTCGCATGTGAGATAAGATGAAATACGCCGCAATTAACATGAGACAGAATATGAATGAACCAGCAACAACAAATGTAGCGATCTGCTCCGCGTCATAGCCATAAGTCAGTTTGAAGCTTCGGTGAGAACGCAGCAGTTTTTCGATCTCGTTAGAATCAATGGT
The DNA here is from genome assembly GCF_033338615.1 of Vibrio sp. Vb1980. Classification (NCBI taxonomy): domain Bacteria; kingdom Pseudomonadati; phylum Pseudomonadota; class Gammaproteobacteria; order Vibrionales; family Vibrionaceae; genus Vibrio; species Vibrio sp. Vb1980. The sequence goes on along the minus strand of NZ_JAWOSZ010000016.1, from coordinate 57,093 downwards.
TTCGATGATGCTGTTCAACATGTGTTGAAGTTGTGTATTGTGGTTTGCAACCGCAAATGCATTAGAGAACGTCAAAACGTCCTCCGCATTGATCACCAAGCCATCGACTTGATCTTGTGCAATCATGTTGTGAACGATGTCGTCAGGAATGTAAGCCACATCCAAAACGCCCGATTTCAAATCGGTAAGCAGCTTTTTCAAATCATCATAATGATCAACTTGGCCTTGCTGCCAAGTGCCCAAATGAACTAACCCTTGCTTTTTCAAAGTGAGCAGAATACCCGCTTCTTTCAGTGCAGATTTATCGCGCTTGCTCTGCTCCGCTTGGATAGCCACGTAATTACTGTGCATGAATGGTTTAGTGAACAACCAATCTGACTTAGGTAGCTCACCCACATAAGAGATGGGGACTATATCGGCATCAAATGCCGTTAATCCATTTGAAAGGCTCGACGTCGGCTTCACATACTTAAAGCTCAAGCCAGTACGAGACTGCAATAAGTCGACAAAATCTGGAAAGAAGCCATCTAACTCGCCCGTTTGCGAATCTCGGTAGAGAAACGGATAAGCTTCGTCACTGCTGCTGTAAGTTATCACTAGTTTGTTTTGATGATTACGTCGGTAATCTACCAATAACTTATCACTGATATGGTAAGGATTTTTCGAGGCGACGGAGCGAATGTTTTTTCCATTTTGCTCCCACTGAAGGATTTTGTTGATGTCATCGATCAGACTCTGTTTGTCCAACGAAGCGATAAAACTCACCTCTTCGTTTTTCAACCAACTGGGAATATCGACAACCCCTTTTACAATGTCATTCAAATCCAAATATTGGGTAATACCAACATAAGTGTAAATCAGCGCGTTCGCTTTACCTCGCTTAACTTCATTAAACGCCTCTAAACGTGTTTTAACATAATGTATCTTATCGATACCACGTTCAGTGAGGTTGTCACAATACACACTGCCCTCAACACACACCCATTTAAGATCACGCGCATCACTATCTCGGTAAGTGGCATTCCGATACCAAACAGCGATAGTGCTCGAAAAGAAAGGCATCGAAAACAAGAAACGCTTTTCTCTTGCTGCTGTTTTACTAAATCCAACCGCACCATCAATCTTCTTGCTTTCGACATCCGCAAGTAAAGACGGAATATGCTTGTAAGTCCGAAGTTCTAACTCATAATCCAAAGCTTTAGTAATGTTAGACAAATACTCAAGACTAATTCCGTACGAAGGACCAACGCTACCGTCAAACGAGTCTTTAGCTTCGTCTTGCGCAATAACACCAACGATGACCTTCGGTTTAGGACTCTGTTTGGCAGTTGAGCAAAAAGAACTCGCTAAAAAAATTAAGGCGACGGACGATACCGTAATACTTCTAAGAATACTGAGCATGACTGCTTCCTCTGAATGGAAGCTCAGACTAGTTTTTGTCAGATAAAAGTCAAACTTAGCTCAATAGTGAAATAAAAATAACACTCTGATATAAAAGTAAAAAACCAAAATTCGTCAGAACAATCTGACAACACAATCCACCTTTGACTACACAGCGTTTGCGTTCGGTCTCTCACCCAGACGGATATTCACTGCGAGTCGGTATACATAAGGGATGTGTGCTTTTAGGTTTGCACGCCATAGCTTTTTACTTTCATCTTGAATGATTCATCATCATTCCATGATAAACTGGCGTATTAACATGAAAGAAAGCTCAACTCCGCGGTTTCGAGCAGCTTGAAGTAAACACAGTTTTAGAAAATGCGTTCTAGTATTGTATTACTCAAGACTCACATTGCTACTTTTACAACCGCTGGAGCATTAGAAAAATTAAGGTATTAAATTCAAATGGTTAATAACTCAATCCAGTGGTTTCCTGGCCACATGCACAAAGCACGTAAAGAGATCGAAGAAGCAATCCCTCAAGTGGATGTGATCATCGAAGTACTGGATGCTCGTATTCCTTTCAGTAGTGAAAACCCTTTGATTTCTCAAATCCGTGGTGACAAACCTGTCGTTAAAGTTTTGAACAAACGTGATTTGGCCGATCCAGAGTTAACTCAACTGTGGATTGAGCACTTGGAGCAAGAGCAACATGTAAAAGCAATGGCGATCACGACTTCTGAACCACAAGAAGTGCATCGAATCATGGAGCTTTGCCGCAAACTTGCCCCACACCGAGAAGAAATTGGTAAAAACATTCGCACCATGATCATGGGTATCCCAAACGTTGGAAAGTCGACGATCATTAACACCCTCGCAGGCCGAACAATCGCTGTAACAGGTAACCAACCCGCGGTTACACGTCGTCAACAACGTATCAACCTGCAAAATGGCATCGTATTATCTGATACTCCAGGGATTTTATGGCCAAAAGTGGAAAATCCACACAGTGGCTTCCGCCTTGCGGCTACTGGCGCGGTAAAAGATACAGCGATGGAATATGACGAAGTCGCATTCTATACCATTGAATACCTAGCAGCTCATTATGCAGACAAACTTAAAGAGCGTTATCAAATTGAAGAGCTTCCAGAATCAGATATCGAGATCATGGAAGAAATTGGTCGTCGCCGCGGTGCACTACGTGCAGGTGGACGTGTTGACTTACACAAAGTATCAGAGATCTTATTGCACGAACTTCGCCAAGGCACTTTGGGCCAAATTACATTAGAACGCCCAGAAATGATCACTCAAGAGCTGATTGAAGTCGAGATTGAGACCGCCCGTAAAGAAGAAGAAAAAGCGAAGCGTAAAGAAGAGCGTCGTAAGCGCTATTTACGTAATAAGCGATAAGCTTGTCTTTTATCTACTCATGTTTCAAGGCGCGATTTTCGCGCCTTTTTTGTTATCTAATGCGCCCATTTTTTTCACTTTTCAAACTTTATATTCCTCATCCAAAATCCAGATATGAAGCACGAAAAAACACCGCAAAATCGCCGTATAAACTTTAAGCACAAACTAGTTTAGACCCCGGGCCCCTATAGAGTTACAGCCACCATCCAACCCTCAAATGTCGAGTTTGCAAGGGTCTGCAAACTTATGCAACCTGGTTAGTGACACTCTCCCCAAAATCCGCAATATGAATAAGTGTCAGCGCTGGCGTTTTTCTATATGAAGAAGAGATTTATTATGAGTGAAACTATACAAAGCAAACCACTTCCCTCCTTTATCGAGGAACGCCTAGATTTTTATATTCAAGATCTAATCGAACCGAATGAGAACAAAAAACACCTTGTTCTTGGTAAACGCCCACCGTGTAATGCCGTTGTCCTGCAAAGCAATGATTACCTTGCACTGTCTCATAATAAGGAGATTCAAAACGCGCATCGTGATGCGATTTCCCAGCACGATGACAACGTCGTGATGTCCGCGATTTTCTTACAAGACGATGAATCGAAACCTGTATTTGAAACGCAACTAGCCAGTTTCGTTGGTATGCCTAGTTGTCTACTTTCTCAATCTGGTTGGGCTGCGAATGTCGGTTTATTGCAGACTATTTGTGCACCGAACATACCTGTGTACATTGATTTCTTTGCACATATGTCTTTGTGGGAAGGCGCACGTATTGCCGGAGCACAAATTCATCCGTTCATGCATAACAACACCAGTCACCTAAGAAAACAGATTTCACGTCACGGTTCAGGGATCATTGTTGTGGATTCGGTTTACAGCACTATCGGGACCATCGCTCCTCTACGTGATATCTACGAAATAGCACAGGAGTTTGACTGCGGCCTGGTTGTAGATGAATCACACTCTTTAGGTACACACGGTCCACAAGGTGCGGGGATACTGCAGGGTCTTGGCTTAACTCATAAGGTAGATTTTATTACCGTTAGTCTTGCCAAGACATTTGCTTATCGTGCTGGCGCGATTTTAGGCCCAGAAAAACTGGCGAAGACGCTTCCATTTGTGGCGTACCCTGCAATATTTAGTTCTACCGTATTACCGCAAGAGATCATTCGGCTAGAGAAAACACTGGACGTCATAAGAAAATCAGATGATAAGCGAGATATTCTGTTTGAAAGAGCCAAGTCTTTAGCCGTTGGTTTAAAACGCATTGGATTTACTATTCGCAGTGAATCACAAATTATCGCATTAGAATGTGGTAACGAGAGAAACACTGAGCGAGTCCGCGACTTTCTCGAAGAGCGAAATGTTTACGGCGCAGTGTTTTGCCGCCCTGCAACTGGAAGGAACAAAAACATCATCCGTTTTTCAGTCAATGCAGACATGACAGCTGCTGAAGTTGATCATGTACTCACTGTCTGCCAACAAGCATTTGCACACCCTGACTTAGAGTTTGTGTAAGTTAGTGTGTAGATAAAACTAAAGAGCTCAACAGTTTTGCTGAGCTCTTTATTCGTATTATTCGTTGTGAGCAACTCGCCTCAAGAAAACAAGTCGCGAATGATTAGATCCAGTTTGCGATTTTATCGAACAAACGATTTTTATCCGCCGGTTTTACGATGAAGTCAGACATACCCGAAGACCCAATTTTGTCCAACGTGACAGGTGAACTATCCCCTGTATGTGCAATAATAGGTACCGACGCATAGTTTTTATCCGAGCTTCGAATTCGCCTAGACGCTTCTACACCATCCATAATTGGCATTTCGATATCCATCAGAATGAGATCAACATCTTCTTGCTCTAGTGTATCCAGAGCCTGCTGCCCGTCTTCTTTCTGAATCACTTCAAAGCCTTGCTTTTCAAGTAACATTGCCGTGAATTTACGCAAAGATTCATTATCATCCACGACCATAATTGTGCGCTTATTTGAATTATCTAACGTCACCGAGGCCGTTGGTGTCGATACATAGCTTGAATCATATAAGAGACGCTCAATAGTTGGTTTAGTATTCAATAACCAGGCTTGCGTTTCGATCCAAATAGGTTCATATGCAGCCTTACGTGCTCTCTGAGTCGGATGATGCTCAAAAAGATAAACTATGCGTGCTTCAGTGAAAGACAAGAGAGATTCTAATCTATCCAATTGGTTTGCTCTTGGATCTAAGCTCTCAAGATCGATAAAAATCAGATCGAATTCGAACTCGTACTCTTTCTTTTTGAGTACTTGGTTGGCATCTAAAATCGTCGAGTCAAAGCCCATAAAACGGCTAATATCTGTTACTTTAGACACCAAGATATCTTGGCTAGTCACCGTTAGAATGGTTTTGAGTTTAGTCAGATCGTTTTTGATTTCAGTAACGGTATCAGATGTCGTTAGTGGGAAAGTTAACGTAAATTGAGACCACTCCCCTAACTGAGATTGACACTCAATGTTCCCCCCAAATGAACGCATGACTTTTTTACAAAACGGTAGACCCAAACCATAACTTCCTGATTTGCCAGTGGTGTAAAAGTCTTGAAAGATATTGCGTAGAACATCAGGAGCAATGCCAGCACCATTATCGGTTACAACAATTTGATTAAAGCGTTCTGAACTTATCATGGATACATGTATGTGAAAATCTTCAGATTTACGGTGATGGAAGGCATTCTTGAAGAGGTTATACATAACGTATTTAAGTAATGTATCACTACCTAGAAACTCAAACTCACTTCTCGCATCCAGCGATATGGCAAATCGATCAGTGGCACGTTTATAACTGAAGCTTTCAATTGCCTGTTCAACGACCGAGTGAACTGAATATTTTTTGAAGCTAGAACGAGAAACTCGATTTTCATCAATCGAAGTCAGCAATAAATCGATGGTTTCATTACCCGATTGGATAATGTTCATTGCATCCTGACTCACTTCACGTAATAAGGTGACATCCTCTACACTCATGACGTACTGCTCTTTTCCTGCCTCTTTCATGTTGGGCAAGATCGACTGGATAACATCTATTGAAGTGCAAAGCCCACTCAACGGGTTACGCATTTCATGTGCGATCCCTGCCCCGAATGATTTTGCCAGCGAGACTTTCGCTTCATGTTCAACTTGGTTACGAAAATAGAACAAATTACCGAAGACATAAATAAACAGAAAGATTGGCACATGAGTCCAATCCATGGTCAAGTCAAGATGGAACCCTTTTGCAACCCAAGCGAAGAATGTTGCTAAACCTATCCCAGCAAAGGTTTGAGCAAACATGACCCTAGTAACATGAACCAGTAAAATGTGTAAGAAAATTGCAGACATAAACGACATAACCCATACATTGGACCAGTCATTCATCAGTAACATATAAAAAAAGAAAAACGGTAAGCACAGCGTTATCGTCACTTGGTAGTAAATAGGAACATAATCTCTCCAAGTCGATGATAAGCGGTTTCTAAAAATGATGCCGAAAAACAATAACGAGCAAAACAATCTAAGAGGTAAATTTTCATAAGCCTGTGGAAAGGCAAACTCCCAGACAAAGTAGTACAGCGGAAAGCCAAGAAACCCCATCCAGCCAACGAGAGTTAGGTTTGGTTCTGCATATTGATAAACCTTACGTATCGAGTCCATATAATCTGTTTTGCTTACTCCGCCTGACGCACAATAGTGTGATTTTGATTCACTTTTATCGTTTTATTATTAACTAATTATATATTAATCATCATTTATAAGCAGCGCGAAATGACGTAAACAGCTCGCAATACTTATCTTTAGTTTCAATCTTTTAAGACAGCTACACTTGATTTACAACCAAATAAACAAAGTTGCATATAGTTTAGTGCAATTTTGCGATAATCGCTCTGTATCCAATTGGATGTTAATCTCATTTTGTGTAAGAAACTTAAGTCGCGCCTTTGGCACGACTTTCCAACGATTCAAAAACAGCACTCACCGCATATAGCGTGGTGAAGAACAATTGGCTTGGGGTGTGTTATGAATTCTGTCCAGATAAAAAATGTCATTTTTGATGTAGGTAATGTGTTGGTACGCTGGTCTCCAGTAGAAATCGTTCGCTTAACATTTGGTGGTTCCGTAGAATCAGAGAAAATGGCTCAGATGCTATTTTCATCACAAATCTGGAAAGATTTAAATAAAGGGACGATCTCCGAAAGGGAAGCAAAACAGCGTTATCAACGTGAACACCAAGTAACGACGGAAGAAATGGACCGCTTCTTTTATTATGTAAAACACACTCAAATATTACTTTACGGCAGTATAGAGCTGTTAAAACGAGTAAAAAGAGCCGGATATGGCGTATATGCGCTCACAGACAACATCAACGAAATTGTGGAACATCTTCGTACTACCTATGAGTTTTGGCCACTGTTTGATGGAGCAATCATCTCTTCTGAAGTTCAATTACTAAAACCACAAGCGGAGATCTACCAAACTCTACTTTCAAAGTATCAGCTTAACCCCGAAGAGACAGTATTTCTTGATGACATGCCTTACAATGTTGAAGGTGCCCGAGCAGTTGGCATGGCTGCTATTCAGTTTGAAAATGCTCAGCAATGTGAGCTCGAACTAAAAGCCATGGGGGTTAACTTCTAGAAAGCTTTCAATAAAACATAACGTTAGGGTGCATAAACAAAAAAGAGCAGTGTTGAGACTGCTCTTATCTAATGTTTTAGAACGCTAGGTTAGGAGTAAATCACGTTTTCCTCAATCCCACTAACTAATGACTGGGCGTTCTTCCAACGGAATACTTTTTCTAACACCTCTTTGCCATCAGGTGCGCGCCAAGTTCGCTCTTGATCCTCTTGACCACCAATGTGGCGATAGAATTCAATCGCAGAAATGTTTTGCGACACAACTTCTAAATAAAGACCTGTGTCTTTAAAGTACTGCTGTTGCCATTCTGCGACAGCAAGTAATAGCTGCTTACCAATCCCACGACCACGGTAACTGTCATCAACATGCAATGCGTCAATAAAGGTTCCACGCTCGAAATCATGGTTGCCGAACACACAAACAAAGCCAAGTAGCAAACCTCCCTCCTCCGCCAAGACAATGTGCTGATTGAATGGTGGGTTGGTCAAACGGGTTTGCCAAATCAGTAGTTTGTCGTCAATCGCTTCTTTCTCAAGATAGTTATCACTAAGAATGCCACGGTAATGACGCTTCCAGCTATCCGCATGAAGATGCGCAATGCGCTCGTAGTCCTTATATTCCGCTAATCGTAAATCCATTACGTATTCCTATTTTCTTACATTTTTGCTTCTTTATAGAGTCTCGGTATATTCCACCTTTATAACACTTGTTTCTTGGCAGATTTTATACACCTTAAGCCAGAGCTCATTTTTTAATACTACTCATTATTCAATTAAAAGCAAAATATCCCATCAAGTTCCTTAATCTACACCCAAAGGAATAGTCACATTTGTCTAACTTTAATTTGACTTACATGTGTACGCTGATATTCTGGCGAACAGTTGTTAGCTCAAAGTTAGGGATACACCTGTGACTCAAAACAAACCACCTGTTATCTGGTTGAATACATTAATATTTTCTGCCAGTTTTGTTCTGACTTTTATTGTAATGCCTTGGTATGCATATCATTTTGGACTGGGTTGGGAACATCTAATTTGGGGAGTGATTGCATTTAGTTTTACTAACCTTTCTATTACAGCAGGCTATCATCGTCTCTGGAGCCACAAAACATACGAAGCTCATCCTATTTTGCGCGCCATTTTTGCGATTGGAGGAGCATTTTCTTTGCAAAATAGTGCATTACATTGGTCTTCTGATCATCGTGTGCATCACAAACATGTCGACAATAACGATAAAGATCCGTACTCAGCCAAGCGGGGTTTTTGGTATTCTCACATTGGGTGGATGTTACGTGATTACAATAAATCAAAGGAAAACGAATATACAAACTGCCGTGACCTAAAGCGCGACAAAATCGTCATGTGGCAGCATAAGTATTATGTTCCACTTGCCCTACTGACTAATATTGGTTTCCCAGTCATACTAGGACTGATCTACGGTGATATCTGGGGGATGTTATTGGTCGTTGGTGCAGCTCGACTCTTTATGAGTCACCATACAACTTTTTTCATTAACTCCCTCGCACATATTTGGGGTAAGCAAACTTTCACAGACAAAAACACTGCTCGCGATAATGGTGTACTCGCCTTTTTCACATTTGGAGAGGGTTACCATAATTTCCATCATATTTTCGAGAATGACTATCGCAATGGCGTGTATTGGTGGCATTACGACCCAACGAAGTGGTTGATAAAGTCATGTTCTTGGCTAGGACTCACATCTAAGTTGCGCACAACGCCTACATTTAGAATTGAAAAAGCCCGTGCGAGTCAACTTTTGAAGAAAGCAAGAGAAAAGCTAGAATCGAAACCGAACACGCAAACGATCCTCGATCAGCTACAGCAAGAGTTTGATACTTTAGTTCATCACATGCAGGAATACTACGAGATGCGCAAAGAAGTACTCGGTGCCAAAACTGCCAGTGTGGTAAAAAAATACGAATGCTCTGTAACAAAAATGAAGTATCAGCAAATTAAAGCAGAGTTCGAACGGCAGCAGCGTAGTTGGAACCTTATGGTTCGTCGATACGCATAGTTTATCCTCATTCTTACGATTACTTAGCTTCGCTTCGGCGAAGCTTTTTTGTTGTGAAGAGTGTTTTCCAATAATTGCTTATTGAGTAAAGTCTTTTTCCTATTGTGAATCAATTCACTCATTATTCATTCACTTTCCTAGTCATATTTTCCTTCCTATAAATAGCTTCAAACCAGCACATAACACTTAGAAAACCAAATTCCAACAATACAATCTAACGAAATTATTTATTAAATTATTATTTGTCTCAGATCATGCAAGCCCCATATTTGTCTCGTGCCACAGCTAAGAATTCTGTAAATTCCTTGTCATAAACTGAAACAGTTTCTTTCTTTTTTACATAACATTCGGAGATCCCTATGTTAGAGCTCTTAATTGGCTTAGTGGTTACCATTGCGGTGGGTTACTTTATTGTCAAAGGCTATAAAGCTGCAGGCGTGTTACTGACAGCTGGTATTGCTTTACTTCTTATGACTGGCGTTTTGGGGCACGACGTGCTGCCGTCAAAAATCACCTCAACTGGTAACATGGTGACAGATGCGCTTGAATACGTGAAATACATGCTTCAATACCGCGGTGGCGGTCTTGGTATGCAAATCATGCTGCTTTGTGGTTTTGCGTCATACATGACTCATATCGGCGCGAACAACGTGGTAGTGAAACAGTTCTCTAAACCGCTTTCTGTCATCAAGTCTCCTTACGTCCTTTTGGTAGCGGCTTACATTGTGGCGTGTTTAATGTCTCTTGCGGTAAGTTCTGCAACAGGCCTTGGCGTACTATTAATGGCGACATTATTCCCAATGATGGTCGCGATGGGCATTTCTCGTCCAGCAGCCGTTGCAGTGTGTGCCTCTCCAGCGGCAATCATCCTTTCTCCTACTTCTGGTGATGTTGTTATCGCAGCAGAAAAGTCTGGTTTAGAGCTTGATGTGTTTGCGGTACAAACTGTGTTGCCTGTTTCTATTTGCGCAATCATCGTCATGGCAGCGGCAGCGTTCTTCTGGAACAAATACTTAGATAAGAAAGAAAATACACCAATGGAAAAAATTGATGTATCAGAGATCAAAGCTGACGCACCAGCGTTTTATGCAGCTCTTCCTTTTCTACCTATCATCGGCGTTTTCCTATTCAACGGTCGTACCATTCCAGGACTTAGTCTAGACATCTACACTATTGTGGTTGGTTCGATTTTCCTTGGAGCTCTGATCCATTATGTTGTAAATAAGTTCGATGGTAAGAAATCACTAGAAGATTTAGATTCTTGTTACGCAGGCATGGCTGACGCGTTCAAAGGCGTTGTGATGCTTTTGGTTGCCGCAGGGGTTTTTGCACAAGGTCTGATGTCTATCGGAGCTATCGATAACCTACTTCATCTAGCAGATAATGCTGGTGCAGGCGGCGTTGCTTTAATGCTTATTCTAACTGCATTGACAGTTGCAGCAGCAATTGCAACGGGTTCGGGTAACGCGCCTTTTTATGCGTTCGTGGAGTTAGCACCATCTTTGGCTGCGAAAATGGGATTAAACCCTGCTTTCCTAATTATCCCGATGCTTCAAGCATCAAACCTAGGCCGTACTATCTCACCAGTATCTGGCGTAATCGTTGCGACATCAGGTATGGCAAACATCAGCCCGTTTGAGGTTGTAAAACGCACATCCGTTCCAGTTCTAGCAGGCCTTATCACGGTGATTATTGGTACTATGGTGCTTGTTCCAATGAGTGCCTAACGGTATTGCCACGATCAAACTAAAAGCAATATCCGAACAAAATTACGTTTAATTAAAAACGCCAGCAAATGTGCTGGCGTTTTTTTTATTCTAATGTGTTGATTTACGCTGACTTAAATCGGTCAGGAATCTTAGTGATGCTCTCTCTGTAGCTAAACCATAAGTAGGTAACGGCAAGCGAAAAGAATAAATATGAAAGTGCGAATACGATTGGAGACGTGATTAATTCCGCGGACATTCCCCACATCACACCGACTACGGTTATCGTCAACTTAGAAAGCATACCGCAAATGAGTAGGAATAAAGCAAGCTGTGGAAAGCGCGAGCTGCGAAATGCGAAGAAATAACAGCTACCTACCGCTAAAGAAGCAATAGATAAGCCCAACATAAATGAATGGATGTGGTCTGCTGATGCGATACCAGCGGATACCGAAGCCATGAGTAATAGGAACAGTTTCATAAGTCACCTCACAACAAATCTAAAAAGCATCCCTTCATAAATGAAAACTCATTTTTCACTATATTCTGCGCCTAAAATCAGCAATTACAAGTTACTTTTTTGCTCACTTAATGAACATAAAAGCTAATCAGCTTCAATTATTACAAAAGGTTAACAATTAAAAATTAAGAAACCCTTTGCATCTGATACTTACGACAGTTAGATGATAAATTCGCCATTTTTGTTACAGATGGTTAACATGGAAACATTTTGAAATTTTTTATTTGAAATGTGAACTGTGCACTCAACAGCGTAAAACCTCTCTGTCTTGACTCATCATTCGTTATTAGCGAACAAAAAATATCACTTTTTTACAACGTTCTTACTACATACAAAACCATGAATTCACATCCACTTTTAATGTTGCAAATTATTTTATCAGTAACCGTAAAAAGAGATTCCAATCACATATTTATTGGTTATAATCCGCGCTCATTGCGTTAAACGTTGAAAAACGCAAACTAATTTTGAGAAAAAACATCTTTAAACCAACCTTCTTTGCGGCATTGCCAATAAGAGGAAAAACTGAGAATAAAAATGAGCAAGATTGATAAAGCTATGCGCATCCTGTTAGCAGGGTTCTGTATCAACCTTTGTCTTGGCATCCTGTATGCTTGGAGTGTATTCAACAAGGCACTGGTAACTGAATCAGGCTGGAGTGCTGCAGAAGCTTCTGCACCTTACGCAACTGCAACCATCACTTTCTCTATCTGTCTTCTTATTGCAGGTATTCTTCAAGACCGCATGGGCCCTCGAATGATCCTTATCCTAGGTACTGTTCTTACAGGTCTGGGCATGATCGCGTCTGGCTTTGTTGACACTCCACTCATGCTGAACATTACCTTCGGTGTGATCACAGGTGCAGGTATCGGTTTTGGTTACGCATGCCTATCACCTTCTGCGATGAAGTGGTTCCACGCTTCGAAGAAAGGTATGGTTAACGGCATTATTGCGGCAGGTTTTGGTCTAGCGGCTATTTACCTTGCGCCAGTAACTTCTGCGCTAATAGACAGCATGGGCATTCAAACTAGCTTTATGGTTCTTGGTGTTGGTATCCTAGCGATTGCGGTTCCTCTTGCAGCAACCATCAACAACCCACCAGCAGACTACACACCTGCGGAGCCTAAAGTAAAAGAAGGCCAAGCACCTAAAGCGGTGAAAAAGTCAGATGACTTAACTTGGAAAGCAATGTTGAAAACACCACAGTTCTACTCTCTATGGATCATGTACGCGTTTGCAGCTTCTGTTGGTCTAATGATCATTGGTAACATCACGACAATCGCAAGCGTTCAAGCAAACTTGCCAAACGCGGTTTACCTAGCGTCTATTCTTGCTGTATTTAACTCTGGCGGTCGTGTTGCCGCGGGTATGCTTGCAGATAAAATCGGCGGTGTTCGTACGCTTCTACTCGCGTTCGTTCTACAAGGCGTAAACATGGTGCTGTTCGCGACGTTCGACTCTGAGTTTACACTGATCATCGGTACAGCAATCGCAGCGGTAGGTTACGGCACACTTCTAGCGGTATTCCCTACTCTAACGGCTGAGTTCTACGGTCTGAAAAACTACGGCACTAACTACGGCGTGCTTTACACAGCATGGGGTATCGGTGGTGCAATCGGCGCAGCGGTTGTTGGTTTCTCGATGACAAATGGCGACGGCTACACCTTGGCTTACACAATTTCTTCAGCAATGATGGCAGTATGTATCGTACTAGCGTTCATCACTAAGCCATTGTCTGAAGCGAAAGTAGCACAGCTAAAAAACGCATAATTGCGAATTGATTTGATAGCGAAAAGGCTTAACCTATGGGTTAAGCCTTTTTTGTTATCGGTCGTTTATGGAAAGCCCTATCGAACTTGCACCAGACTACTATCTAGAGAACTTCTTCAAGCTGACTCATCACGCAATAACTTGGTACAGCGATTTACTGACCAAGGAAGAACACGCATGGCTTTGCTCGTTTGATTCTTTGAGCAAACACGCCCAGTGCCTTTTGGTGCGTTTATACAGCCGAAAGGGATGTTGGTTTCGAAGTGATAAGCTGAGTTATCAAGAAATACCTTCTATCAATGAAGCACTGGCAGAATTGAGTCAGCATGAGTTTGTAGCCCTTTCCCCACCCCTTTCTCATCAAGAGTTAGCGGCTAATTTACTGACCAAACCAGAAATCTCCACGCTTTATCCCGAACTGCCGAAATCACTCAAGAAAGACGCCCTTGTCGAACATTTGAGTAATACGGAATTTGATCGTATAGAGCGGCTTGAGTTTACGATCGTCAAACTCAATTCTGCTCATATGATCGACGTGTTACTCACTCTGTTTTTTGCCAACACCCATCAAGACTTAAGTCAGTTTGTGCTTGATGACTTAGGTTTGCATCAGTTCGAGCAATATCAATTGAGTAAAGTGCGCCGTTTCTTTGATTCACGTGAGCAAATAGACCGCTTAATTGAACTGAGCCAGTTGGCCAACCTGTACTGGCAATTTGACCGAAAAGACAAAGCCAATCTCGACTTATTAATTGAGGCAATGCCTCAGCCCGTTAAACACCGTTACGTAGATCGTAAACGCGAGCACATGTTGAATGACATAGCACGTGATTACGAACGGCTTAATGATCTAGAGACCGCCCTATCTCTATTTGGCCAAACTCAACTCACACCGAGCCGAGAACGACGCGCACGTATCTATGACAAATTAAACCATGATGATTTATTTTGTGACATTGTCACAGATATGCTTAACTCACCGATCGATGTGTCTGAGCTCGAAGTTGCACAAAAACTTGAGCAACGGTTAAAACGAAAACAAGGCGAGAAAGTGCCAAGAGTGACGAAGCCAACCTGTACGGAATACCGCCTTGAACTGGATTTATCTCAACAGAGAGTCGAACTCGCCAGCAAAGCGTATTTTGAGTCCTTAGGCTGGACTGTATTTTACGCCGAAAATGCACTGCTTAATGCATTACTTGGTCTCACTTTTTGGGATGCGATTTTTGCTCCTATTGAAGGGGCATTCATTAACGCTTATCAACACCGTCCTTTAGATTTATATCACTCGGATTTTGTTACCAAGCGCCAAGCTTTGATAGACACCGCTTTTGCCGAACTAGAAGCGGGCAACACCCAGATGTTATTGACAAAATACGATGAGAAGTTTGGCATCAGTAATCCATTTGTACATTGGAACTTAATAAGTAAAGAGCTACTCGAAACAGCACTCAACACTATCCCAACCAATATGCTGATGGCGCTGTTCAAAATACAATTGAGCGACCTTAAGCTTTACCGTAATGGGATGCCGGATCTCATTGCTTTTAAAGAAAACGAGTTCGAGTGGATTGAAGTGAAAGGCCCTGGCGATAAACTCCAGGATAACCAATGGCGTTGGATCAAAGAGTTTACTCGCCTTAATGTCCCGTTTGCGGTGTGTTACGTCGCAGCAACTTAACTTACTCTATATAAAGAGCTTGGTGTTTGTTCACTCAAACCGCCCCTCGGTTATCGCCCCTTGCTCTTTTTTCTAAACATTTTTTCGTTTCTTCACGATCGCTTCACGCTTCTTCACACAAAATGCGCTTCTACTCACTAAGTTGATTTGAAGAGGCAAAATAAAATGAACAAAACACTTCTTGCGTTACTTGTTACCTGCTCAGTTTCGGTATCTGCGGCTCCTTATGTAGGTCTGGAATATGGACTAGGCACCACTGACCATGATTTGGAACCTCACTTTTCAACTGACAACGTAACACTCAACCCTGAGCTTGAAGACGGTATTTTCTCAGGCTTTGTCGGTTACGCATTTAATGACAACTGGGCATTGGAACTGGGTTACAGCCAGTTTGACCTTGATGACGGCCGTTCTAAGGACCTTGGTATCAAGACAATTGATGGCAAAGATTACAATCATGAAATGGATTGGGATTCCTCTATCACAGCCAAACAAGTCTCGCTAGCACCAGTGTTTAGCTATGCATTAAGTGACAAATGGACAACAAAATTCAAAGCGGGTTTAACTTACACACAATACGACGCCAAGGTTGCTCAACATCAAGAATATGAGCTTGTCGCGAATGACGATGTGGAAATAAGCAACACGCTTTTCCATAGCTCGGAGAAAAGCAACGAGTTAGGCGCAATGTTCTCTGTGGGCGCGGAATACCAAGTGTTGCCAAAGCTCACCATTGGCGCAAACGCTAAATACCAACTAGACAGCTACGCAAACACTGCATCCTTTAACGTAGGCACAACTTATTACTTCTAATATCAGGAGAGGATAATGAAAAGAGTATTTTTAACATCCATGCTTGCCCTACTTTCAAGCTCGGTTTTCGCCGCGTTTAATGGTCCAGAAGTCAGTGCAATCAATACGGTGAAAGAAGCGCGCAACGCAACCGACGACAGCGCTGTAGTGCTAACCGGGCATATTGTTCAATCATTTGGTAACGAGACTTACTTGTTCAAAGACAACACTGGTGAGATCGAAGTAGAGATCGACAACGAAGATTGGATGGGTCAAGAAGTGACACCAAAAGATACCGTAATGATTCGAGGAGAGGTTGACGCAGATTGGACAACTACGCAAATAGACGTTGAGACCATTCAAAAACGTTAAGAAGTTGACTAATACCTCAACACAAATAACACAGCCACATTTTAGTGGCTGTGTTACGCAATAATCATGGAAAACGCTCGTTTAGCTAGTCAAGCAAGGGCAATCTTGCGGTACGACTAATCGTATACTCTTAGGCTGAACATCAAATCTAATGGTTCTCGAATGATAAGGTTCTCCATCTAAATTAAGAGGCAATGGATTCGGAAAATCTATCTCCAACCAGCTTGCTTTAGTGTACTTCACAAACTCTCCTTTCTCACTCGGATTATTGATCTCGTCGATTACTTTAGGCAGCTCATGAGGTAAAAATGGGCGCACCAATGTTAGATCCATCATCCCATCATTAATCATCGCTTTTGGAGCTAACTCTTGCCCACCTCCAGCAAGGCGCCCATTACAAAACGCACCGAGCAACATTTCTCCCTGATACGCGCCACCTTCAATCTTTATTGTTCCGTCATATGGTTTAAAGCCAAGTGCTTTTATAACACCAGTTAACGTGTAAGCTCCGCCGCCAAGAAAGTTTTTGAGTTCAACAGGCGTTTCTGCTGTAACTTCTGCGCCAAACCCTGCTGTTGCCACGTTAATAAAGCAGCGATCGTTCGCTTTGACGCAATCGACCAAAGCGGACTGCCCCTCAACAGCAAGAGATAAAGACGCCTTAATGGAATTAGGTACTTGAATAGCGGTAGCAAAGTCATTGGCGGTACCAAGGGGAATAATGGCTAACTCAGGGCGTTTTTCTTTGTCAATTTGAATAATCGCAGAAGCCGCCTCATTGACGGTCCCATCGCCACCAGCGACAACAATACGTTCAATGCCTTCATCAACCGCTTCTTTAACTAGCCGCGGCATGTCTTGAGACTCCCACGTCACACGCACCTGTACGTCGATGCCTTTTTCTCTCATTTTCATGATTGCATCTCTTAACTCTGGATTCCCAGCTTTTTTTCCGTTAAGGATGGCACGTATTGTCTTTTTCATTGCACTTCCTATTGGTTGATGACTTTTCCTGCTTGCTTAATCTGTGAACGCAACCATTGATGGGCGCTGTCGTTTGTGCGACTAGGATGCCAGATTGTGCAAAGCTCATACATTTGTTCATCAAATGGCATTGATAAAGATTTAACATGATAGGTGTTATTGAACAAGTTGATCATCGACTCTGGCATTAAACCAATGTATTCACTACCACAAATAATTGGGAGCATTTCTAGTACGCCTGAGGCTCGATACTTAATCTTTCTCTTATCCAAGTCGACAATGTCATCAGCGTTTAACAAGCTCTTACGACTCTGCCACTGCGAAACCACTACGTGTTCTTCTTCAAAAAATTGTTCAGCCGTAATCTCGTCATTCAGGCGTGGATGCGTTTCGCTACATACCACCACCAAACGCTCCGTAAGTACAGTTTCCAGTTTTAGCACCGTTCTTGCTCTTGGTGTGATATCAATGATCAAATCGTATCGTTGTAACCGCAGATCACTTTCAAAATCTTCCGTAAAAAGCGGATGTACTTCTAATGCAACATTTGGCGCCGACACACGGATTTGTTTCATGACTTGAGGTAGCAACTCAAAACTTGCAACGGACACACAGGCAATAGAAAACACTCTATTCGACACTTTAGGGTCAAACTCACTAGAGGCCGATAATGTCGAAGTGAAATTTTGTACTGAAGCTAGAAGAGCAGGATAAATATCCATCGCAAACGAGGTAGGCTCGACACCTTTAACGCAACGATGAAACAATGGGTCATCGTAGATATCACGTAGCCTTGCAAGCGCTTTACTCACCGCAGGCTGGGTGATGTTTAAACGCGCCGCCGCCCGAGACAAGTTACGCTCTTCATAGATGGCAGTGAAAATGGGAATAAGATTAAGGTCGGTCGGTTTCATGCTATTAAATTTTTCAAAAGTCACTTTCTCTATTTTAATCTAACAGCATGATCCTTCACGTAGCCAAGTGCAATAAATGGGCGGTATCGCTTGTTTTAATGAGTTTTAACTCAATTTTGACGCACTTCATTCACCACATAAACTGGCACCATAGTGCAACGTAAAGCTTGACTTAGGCTTTGCCTAGGTAAGGGGTAAGAAACTCGCTGACTTCCTCGCCGCACAAACCCATTTCTACCTCTATACCTGCTTGTTTTAGAATCTCAATACCTCGACCACTGTTGCGCGGGTCGGGGTCCAATATGGCTACGACGACTTTGCTTATGCCGGATTTGACTAATGTCACCGCGCAAGCTGGCGTGCGACCAACAAACGAACACGGTTCCAGCGTAACGTATGCCGTCACCGATTCTAACGAGCCTTGATACGCATTCAGCGCTTCCACTTCCGCGTGATTGCCACCAATCGCTTGAGTATGACCTTCAGAAACGATTTGATTGTCTTTCACTAACACGCAGCCAACCGGCGGGTTGGGTTGACATTCAGGAAGCGCATTTTTGGACACTTCCAATGCGCGGCGCATAAACTCTTGGCTCATTTGAACTCTATTCTTTAATAAAAACGAGGCGCTATATTAGCGCCCCGTTTTATTCATTGCCATCTCTTCCAATGACTTTGTCCAATTCTGGTAACGCTCGCGGAATACGGAATTTAAAGCGTTTTTGTTTGGTCTGGACTTTGCGCCACATCGACTTCAGTAAATGAGCGCTATTTTCACCATTTTGCATTCGCGACGCACTTTTTTGCCACGATTCACTCGTATCGGCTTTGGTCATTTCTAGCTCGGCCGTATTTAAACGCAATTGTTTGTACAATATGGTCCTTGCTTCAGACCAACGTTTAGCCTTTAACAAACGGTGGAACGTCAGCCATGCTGGTGTCGGTCTGTTGCGGTAGTAACGTTTAATGGCTACCAATGAAATAATCACAAAACCCAGCAACACAAGCGTGGAAACAATCCATTCAAAGTACGTTCTGATGAAGGACTTCAACGTGTGCTTCGCGGCAAAAGTTTTGCCCTCTAACATCACCGTTTCCACTTGCTGAGTCTTACTGTTCCACCAACGGAACTCATAATCCGGCAGGGTTAATTCACCACCTTGTTGAATCACGTACACGCTCTCTTCTGTGCGTGTTGACTGGTAATCACCACGTGTTTGCGTATCTGTCAAACGGTGGGGTTGAGGATACGCTTGATAACGGGTTGTTGATTCTCCTTTCAACAAGTCTGGTAGCAATACAGATAGTGAATCTTGAGCCGAAATGGTGATTTTACGCGTGATTGCATCCCCAACTTTGAGTGACTCAGTGGAGGTATCCCACTCTTGCTTTACCTCTACATCTGTTGCAGAAAACCAAGGTGTCTCACCACTCAGCAGGCCCGATGGCAATACGGTTTTGAACTTAATCGGCTGCGTGTAAAGTGTGCCTGACACCTTCTCGCCGTCCGGCGCCGACACCTGAACGCCCACTGCGACAGGTGGAATCACAAAATCACCAGAAGCTTGAGGATACAAAGTCACTTCCCAGCGTTGACGCGACCAAGTTTGTCCCTCTTTTTGCTCAGTAAAGTTGGTTGCTAGTTGATTACGCTGTTTGGCGATAACATTGGGTATTTCAATATTGCCAATTCTCGTACCACCCGTAAACCAACGCGGCGTTGCCACTTCGATGGTTAAAATAACTTGCTCATTGACGCTAAAACTTGGTGTTTTCCGCTTCTCTCCAGCCGTTGGTTGTTGACCAACCCACGCTTGTAACTCAACACCATGCTCTCGTTGAACGTCACGAATATCTTGAGCCAACACACTACTGCTCAGGAGGAAACCGAAACAGATAACTAACCACAAGGGTAAAGCAAAGTGCGTAAAACGGTGGCTTTTCATCATTGCACCGCCTCCTCTGTATTTTCGTTCGCAGTAGAGGTTGATTCTCCGGTTTCTATTGAACGCAATTGAATCTGAAACTTCGCATTTAAGAAGTATTTAGGATCCGCTTCGACTCGCTTTAACCATTTGTCGGCTAATTCTTGGCTACCTAAGATGTCGTCTGCACTTAACGTCTCTTTAATCATCAACTCCGCTGACGTTTTTTCATCCGCCCCTTCTGCGGTTTGAGGGTTATCGCCTAGCTCGGTTGATGCTTCTTGCTCCGTTCCTGCCTGACTCTCACTCATCCGGTTGATGTCCTCTACAATACCACCAATCACTTTCAAGTTATGCTCAACATCCGGTCTTAGCCTCTCGCTTAACGTTGGCTTGTTGGCTAGGGATTTTAACAAGTCACGTGCAGCCAAATATTCACGCTGACGCGCCAATGCACTCGCCGCATTATAAAGACCGTAATCTCGAACCTCTTCGGACGGGTCGTTTTGCATTTCCAAAAACGCACTGTGGGCGAGTTCAAACTCGCTAGCGTAGTAGTACGCCGTCCCTTTGCGTAATGGATCGACAAAGTGTTTCGCGGCTTCTAAATACGCTTGTTGGTTGAACAAACGCTGTCCTTGTTGATCTGGCGTTAGCCACAAATCCCACCACCATTGCGTCACCTTGTCGAAAGCCGTCACTTTTTGCACAACTTGTGGCTGCTCGGCTTTAACTGAAATGTTCTCGGCCAATGCACTTGTTGGCATCAATAACGTGCCGCTCACCATTACAATCACGCACCACTGCACTAACCACCCTTTTCTAAACCACAGCATCATGATCAGCGCGATTGGGAACAGAAGTTGATACCCCATGTCTTTCCAAGGCATTGAAGATTCGCCATTAAGCTGCATATTGCGCTCAACGTATCGATTCAGTTGCTCGATATCACTATTATCGACGGTCACTTCCACCAATCGACCGTTAGTCTGACTAGCCAGTTTTTGTAGAGAATCCAAATCCATTGGGTTGTTACTCACAATGTCAGCATTCCCTGCCGCAAGAATTAACAGTTGATAAGGTTTGCCCGAGAAATACGCTTGGTATTGCTCAATCGTGGCCGGGTTCACGCCATCACTCACCAACAGAACGGTGGAGCCTGGTTGACCTTGCAATTGTTGGTCAATTAACTGCAATGCTTTTTCGGCAAGCTTACCTTGCACGGGCATAATTTCTGGCGTAATGGCCGCCAAAAACGGGTCAAATACTTTGCTGTCTTGAGTTATAGGCATCGCGACATGAGCACTGCCCGCGAATACGACTAAACCCGTTTTTCCGCCTTTTCGCACGGCTAGCAAATCGCGTATTTTCTGTTTGGAACGCTCAAGGCGGCTTGGTGGGAGATCTTTTTGCAGCATCGATTCGCTGTTATCAAGCACCACCAGTAGAGAGGCTTTATCTTCGCCAAAGGGGGAAGATTCACGTTGCCACGTTGGGCCTGCACAAATCACAATGGCGATGAACACAATCAGCATCAAGAGCTTAAGCGGCAGTTGCTTACGCCAGCCTCGCTCACCTATCGTCAAAGCATTGCGTAAATGTTCGGGCAGAATATCCTTCCAGCTTGGCTTGCTTTCTTCTCGCCAGCGTAACCACACCAAGAAAAACATGGGGACCAAAGCCAGTAACCACAGTGGTCGAATAAAATGAAACTGCGTAAAGAATTGCGTCCAACTAAGAGAATCAAACATCGCTCTCTCCTAATGATGATCGTGTAACAGCCCTTCTTTTAAGTGTTGCGACGCTGAACGCGAGCAAATGCATGATGACCACTAACGCCATCAAGTAATGATGAAGGCTTTGTTTTGGGCGGTATGTGGTGCTTTCGTAAAGTTGAGGTTCCAGTTTGCCAATTTCGTCGTAGGCAGCCGATAGTTCATCACGGTTGAGTGCTTCAAACGCTTCACCGCCGGATTCTTTCGCAATGCGATGAATCGTGTCCATATCCAACGCGGTTTCACCTATCGTTTCCGGATCGCCCATCGCAATGACGTGTACTCTCACGCCTTTGGCTTTCGCAACTTTCGCCGCATCAATCGGTTCAACAAAACTGCCCGTGTCGTTACCATCGGTTAATACAATCGCGACTTTTTCACGGTTTTGATCTTGTTCTAAAGCACCACGCGACTTATCGCTTTGCTCAAAAACTTTAATCGCTAAGCCAATCGCATCACCAAGATGGGTACTCTGCCCTGCCATTGCCACATCGGTTTGGTTAAGCAGTTCGAGCCACACTTTTTGGTCTGCGGTAAATGGCGTTTGCACGAAAGCAGCATCACCAAAAAGCACCAAGCCTAATCGGTCACCTTTACGAGACTGAACAAACTCCGACAGCACTTCTTTTGCCGCATCAAGACGAGAAATTTTTTCGCCTGTACGTGAGGTGAAATCTGGCTCGGCCATGGAGCCCGAAAGATCCACCACCACCATCACATCGCGGCCTAAACTCGCGCGAACTTGAGGCTCGCCTAACACGGTGGGTTTTGCCATCGCACACACCACCAAAAGCCATGAAAGAATTAACGTTGCTCGCTGCCACCAACTCGGGGTCAACTGGCTTGCACCTTCTGATGGCGTCTCGCCAATCGCTTCCACCAGCTGACTAAAAAACGGCACTTTGATCGCCATTTGCTTAGTGCGATATGCGGGCACCAAGTAGTACACCACCAACGGCAAGGGCAAAACCAGAAACCACATTGGGTGAGCAAATTCAAAACCAGACAAACCAGTTATCGATGCAAGAAGATCATTCATGTTGACCTCCCTGATGTGCTTTGCGTTTCAATCGTGGTGATTTATTTGCCGCGCTTTTTTGAGCATCACAACGGTGCTCACTCACCCAGTTTTTCGTACGAGCAATAAGCGTTACTCGCTCTTCGTTGGTTAGCGTAACGCTTGGGTCAACAATACTTTGTAGCCAGCACTTTGAAAGCTCATCGTTAAAAACCATTTGCGAGTTTGCTTGAGAATCTTCGGTTTGCGGATACAGCGCATCGAGCTTGCGCAGAAAGGCGGTATCAAACAATTTCGCGTTGCGGCTATCAATATGAATCAGCACTACTTTAAGCACAGAGAACAATACTTTTGGCATGTCTTTGTCGCTCGATTTGATTTGCGAAATCGCCAGTAGAGCTTCTTTTCGGTAACGATTATGCCACCATTGCCGAGCCAATCGATATACGACATACACCAATGCAATGAGCACAACCGCCGCTAAAATTTTCCAGCCAATAGTTTGCGGGTACCAACTCACGCTGGGTGGTACAGCCACATCATGCAGCTCTCTGAGTATGTAGGTACTCGGAGGCGTAGGAAGATCACTCATTTAACGCCCTCCTACCAGTTTTTGGAATTGTTTAATGTGCTCACCTGTCGTATCGAGTTCGATGTGCGGAAGGTGTTTCATCGCCATAAGTTGAGAGAGTGATTGACGCTGTAAGCTAGTTCGAGCCTCAAGCTTTGCGCTCGCAGCTTCTACCTTTGCTTTGCTGTCTAAATTGAGTTGATACTGCCCATCACCAACCACCCATTTCGATTTTGCCAAATCGTCTGGTAGCGCTTGTTCTAATGGGTCAATGACCATCACTGCAAGAACATCGTTGTGCTGTTGTAGCTGTTTAAGGTGATCAAGATGGTGCTCCTCGCAGTCGCTCCAGTCGCTGATAAAAATCAAAGTGGATTGCTTGAGCTTCATGCGTTTAATAAGCTCAATCCATTGACTGAACGTTGCTTTTTCGGAATTGCGGGAGTCCACATTGAGCGATTGATTGGCTTTAGCGAGACGTTTAAGTTGCGCCAGAAGATCGTTTTGCGAACGCTGTGCCTTGCTGTGAAACAACGCCTGCTGGGATGCGATGACAAAACCGACTCGGTCGCCATCTTTTAATACTCGCCACCCACACATCGCTGCGATCTCTGCCGCGACAACTGATTTCATTACTTGCGTCGAAGCAAAAAACATTGTGCTTCTCTGGTCGACACACACGATTACGTTGCGATCTTTTTCTTCTGTATAACTGCGTACATGCGGCTTACCCGTACGCATCGTAACTTTCCAATCAAGGTTACGAATATCGTCACCCAATTGGTAATGGCGCAGCTCTTCGAAGTTCAATCCACGACCGCGAAACAACGAATTGTGTCGGCCAGAGAGTACGCTACCCGCCTTTAGGTGAGGAAGTAAACTGAATGATTCTGCTTGTGCTTGCAGACGTACTAAACGAGCGTAATCGCAGTACAAACGGGGATCCATCCCCTGTGATTTTGGCGCAAGAGTTGGCTTAGCCATAATGCCTCCCACTTACCCAATTTCTACACAATCTAGCAGCTCTTGTACGACTCGTTGGTGATCGACTCCGTCTGCTAGTGCGTCGTAGGTCAAAGAAAAACGGTGGCCCAATACAGACGGAACCATGGCACGCACATCGTCAGGAGTCACATGGTCACGTCCTTGCATCCACGCATACGCACGAGCGCATTTGTCGAGTGCGATGGAAGCACGAGGACTAGAGCCAATCTCAATCCATTTTGCTAAGTTTGAATCGGCATAACGCTCTGGCTTACGAGTCGCCATCACTAACGCAACGATGTAGTTTTCCACTAGGTCCGATACCACGATGTTTGGTAACTGACGGCGCGCTTCTAGCACCACGTCTGGCTCAATGTGTTTTGGCGTAATAATTTCGCTGCTGGTTTCCGCACCCAATTCTTCACTGCGCACCAAACGAATGATGTCACGTTCGGCGTCATCTTCTGGATAATCGACGGTAACCTTCATGATAAAGCGGTCCATTTGCGCTTCTGGCAGTGGGTACGTGCCCTCTTGCTCTACTGGGTTTTGCGTTGCAAGCACCATAAATAAGTCCGGCAATACGTGAGTTTTATCGCCTACCGTGATTGTGCCTTCGGCCATGGCTTCAAGCAGTGCCGCTTGTACTTTGGCAGGTGCACGGTTGACCTCATCAGCAAGTACAATGCTGTTAAAAATGGGCCCAGGTTGAAAGTGGAGTTGCGGCTTACCATCCAGCTCTTGATAAACCTCAGTACCCGTCACGTCAGATGGTAAAAGATCCGGCGTAAACTGGATTCGACCAAAACTGGTGTTTAACAAGTTCGCCAAAGATTTTACGGAACGTGTTTTTGCCGTTCCCGGTAAACCTTCTAGCAGAATATGCCCATTTGTTAATAACCCGATGACTAAAGCTCGAACCACGTGGCTTTGTCCAATGACGCTTTTTTCTGTTTGTTCGATGAGTTCTTTTATCGCTTGTTGTGCGTGGTTCATAGGATACCTTTTCAATGGTTTAAGCCGTCTTTTCGATATTTAAGTATAAGAACAAATGAAATAACTTAAGGTTATATTCACTATGTTATCTTTGCGGTTCTTGAGATTGGAGAAGTTGTGCAAGACCAACCAACATCGGTAACGCATAATCAAAGAACATTTTGATTCCCGAACACAAATAGTTTAGACCACTCTCACCATTCGGCGTTTTGATCAAACGGTTTTTTGGGCACTCACCCCAACAATAAGGCAAGTAAGGGCATTGCTTACAATACGTCGGCAATGAATCGCGTTTTGCCATGCCAAGAGTATATTGTCTTGTAGAGAAGGCCATTTCATTCAGTGAGTGTTCATGAATGTTGGCGAGTTTGTATTCTGGATACACATAGTGGTCGCAACTGAACACGTCGCCATTGTGCTCAATCGCCAACCCTTTGCCACAAAACTCCGCCGTCACGCAAAGCTGAGACGGTTTCCCCATTACTTGCGCCACCGCGGTTTCAAACAGATTAACCAGCACACGGCCAAGATCGTTATTCACCCACTCTTCAAAGGTCGCCATTAAAAAGCGTCCCCAGTCTTCAGGATCGACTGACCAATCCGTTACAATCGACATTGGATGCCCCGGTTTAGCCAGATCACTGCCTTTGGTTGGGATCATCTGTTCGTTCCAAAACTGCGGCGCGGTTGTTTGGAAGTTGTTGGCTTCTACCACCGGCGCAAACTGAATATAAGTCACACCCAATTCTTGGGTTAAAAATCGATATACTTCGAGCGGGTATTTCGCATTGTGACGATTCACCGTGACCAACGCGTTGAATTTCACGCCATGCGCTTTGAGCTTATCTACCGCTTTCATCACGAGATCAAACGTTGGCTTACCGCTGCGGGTTTTGCGATATTTGTCGTGCAGCTCTCGTGGTCCATCAATCGACAAGCCAACTAGGAAGTTGTGCTCTTTTAAAAACGCACACCACTCATCGTTTAGCAAAATGCCGTTGGTCTGAAGGTCGTTTTCAATGCGAACGCCTTTCGGCTGATATTTCTTTTGCAAAGCTACGACATTGCGGAAATAGTCCAACCCAAGCAGCGTCGGCTCCCCGCCCTGCCATGAGAATACAATTTCTTCGCCATCCTGACTTTCGATATAGCTTTTCACGAACGCTTCCAGTGTTGCGTCGTCCATTTTTGGCTGCTTTTCTTGGTGCAGTAGATTTTCTTTATGCAGATAAAAGCAGTACTGACAATCGATGTTGCACTTTGCTCCGCCTGGCTTTGCCATCACATGGAATCGACGGTCATACGCGCCCAAAACCGGCGCTTTAGACGCCGTTTTAAGAGGAACAATAGGCATAGTAGTAGAATGGCGAGGGGAAATCTTACTCATACGTTTCTCACTATTACATATACCCAAATAACCTCGTGAGCGCTGTACAGCAAAAGTGAAGCTATTTGGGTATATAGCGCTCCAAAAAGCGCTATATAATCTTAATTTACTTAGAAGACTTAGGTACGAACGAACCTGCTTCCATACGAGGCGGGAATTCTTTGAATGTACCCATCACCTCTTTCACTGTATCCATTGCTGGCATCATTAAGAATGAACGCTCGTACATCCAACGAGAATAACCCATGCCTTGATCGCCTCGTTCAAATGGATCAATGCTCAAGTCAAAGATCAGTGGCACACGAAGTTTAGTGAACGGCTTACGCCATACATCCATACCCGTTTCATTCTCTTGAATCATAAAGTGGAACTTGTACTTTCCTTGGCGCAATGCCACAAGATCGCCGTCGTCGCTCCAGTAAACGAACTCATTTCGTGCGGATTTGTCTGACTTACCCGTTAAATATGGCAATTGGTTGTAACCGTCTAGGTGAACTTTGTAGTCCATATCACCAACTTTTTTGCCTTTTAGTAGTTCGTCTTTAACTTTGGTCTCACCTGCCGCAGCAACTAGTGTCGGGAAAAAGTCCTCTAATGACATCATGCCGTTGAATGTTTTACCTGCCTCAATTTTTCCAGGCCATTTAATCAACATTGGCACACGGAAACTCCCTTCCCAGCCAGTGTTTTTCTCTGAGCGGAACGGTGTCATCCCTGCATCCGGCCACAAATCAACCATAGGGCCGTTGTCAGTGGTGTAAACAATGATTGTATTGTCATCCACACCTAACTCTTTGATCTTGTTAAGTAGCTGACCGATTTGGTCATCGTGCTGCTTAACACCATCCGCGTAGAAACCGGCACCTGTTTTACCTTGGTATTCTTCAGGAACATGTGTGAAGTTGTGCATGCGAGTGGTGTTAAACCAAGTAAAGAACGGCTTGTCCGCTTTTACTTGTTTTTCTATGAAGCTTTCTGCGGCATCAAGAAACTCACCATCAACATTTTCCATACGCTTACGCGTAAGTGGACCGGTATCTTCGATTTTACCGTCAGCGTAAGAATGGATAACGCCACGAGGACCAAATTTCTTCTTGAACTCCGGATCTTTAGGGTAATCCACGTTCTCTGGCTCTTCTTCTGCGTTCAAGTGGTATAGGTTGCCGAAGAATTCATCAAAACCGTGGTTGGTAGGAAGATGCTCGTCTCGGTCACCTAAATGGTTCTTACCAAATTGTCCGGTTGCGTAACCCATTTGTTTAAGCACGGTTGCAATCGTCGGATCTTTTTCCGAGATACCTTCCGGAGCGCCTGGTAAGCCCACTTTTGATAGACCTGTACGTTTTGGCATTTGACCAGTGATGAATGCAGAACGGCCTGCTGTCGAGCTTTGCTGTGCGTAGAAGTTAGTGAACTTCGCACCTTCTTTAGCAATGCTATCGATGTTTGGCGTGTTGTACGCCATCATGCCTTGGTTATAGGTACTAAGGTTCCAGTAACCAACATCATCACCAAAGATGACAAGAATGTTGGGTTTGTCCGCTGCATGTGCAACTGCAGATGCAGCGCCCAAAGCTAACGTACATGCGTTAAGTACGAGTTTTTTACTGCTCGTTTTGGTCGCATTTTTCATATTATCTCCAAGAGTTCGCTAGTGCGTAAAAATGGTATTCGCTTTTCAATACCATTGTTGATATAAGATAAAGCACTAATTTCAGGCGATAAATGCAGTCAAAATTAGTTAACCTATAAATTAAATTTATGAGTGACGTTATGGACTTGAATTTGATCCAAACTTTTCTTGTTGTTGCGGAGTTTCAATCTTATACAAAAGCCGCGGAACAATTAGGGCTTACACAACCTGCTGTGAGCGCTGCAATAAAGCGTTTAGAGCAAGTCGTAGATAAGCAATTATTCGTTAAAAAAGGACGAGGGATCGCACTAACCTCCACCGCTTATCAATTACTGCCGCAATTCCAGCAAGCGGTTAATATTATTGACAATGCGATATCTGATAAAAATCATTTTGAAGTGTGTTGTTCGGAAATTTTGTTGCACATTATGGACCCAATAAAGAACACTATTTTTTATGAATCACCACCCGAAAAGTTCCTATTATTTGAGCTGTTAAGACAACAAAAAGTCGATCTAGTAATCGATACGGTGATCACGAAAGATGCAGCGTTTATTATTGAAGATGCCTATGAGGAAGAAGCCGTGGTTATCTGTCGTGAGAACCATCCCCGTGTACACGGCACGCTCACAAAAGAGCAATTTTATGAGGAAACTCACTGTTTATTTTCAGGAAAATGGAACAACATGTCGGGGTTCGAGCAACTAGCAAAGGAAACAATTCAAGAAAGAAAAGTCGACTTGATCACATCTTCGCTAGCAGGCATGGCGCTGTATGTCGCCCAAAGAGACAGTTTAGGGATCGTTTCTCAATCTTTTGCAAACAAGTGGAGCAAAGCGCTCAAACTTCAAATTTTGCCCTGCCCCATTTCGATACGCTCTATCCCTTACAAGTTCGTTTACCATAAGCGAGAGGTAAACAACCCAGCCCACATCGCTCTACGTGAAAAAATCAAAGCCAACTTAACGGCAGCCCACTACGAACCAATTTGTTTATAACTCTTGTCAATTGAAGCGTTAGGCGTTTTCGTCATCAAGCTTTCTACAAACCTGAATAGATAGAATTTTACAGATAAAAAAGAGGCTCACGTTAATGAGCCTCTTTCTATATGTGATACTTCACTTAGCTTTTCCTACTTATTTGGGTTCTCTTTTAGTTTCTCCATCACTTGATCGAGCGAGAAGCTTGCTGCTTTTTGCCTTGGTGGGAACTCTTTAAACGTTTCAAGGAATCTGCCTACGTAAGCTTGCGCAGGAACAAGCATGTAAGCACGGTCTAGCATCCAATCGTAGTAAGTGTTAGAAGTGATATCAGCCACTTCGTAAGGATCCATACGCAAGTTGAAGATCTTAGGAACACGAAGTGTGGTGAATGGTTCAGCCCAAATACGCAACGTGCCTTTTGCTCGTTGCTCCATAAAGACCAGCTTCCATTTGTTATAGCGAAGTGCAGTTAAGTCTCCATCATCTGAGAAGTAAAAAATTTCTTCTCGTGGGGCCTTATCCTCTTTACCAGTCAAATATGGTAGGAAGTTATAGCCGTCTAGGTGAACTTTGAATTTCTTACCATTCGTACTATAACCTTTGAGCAATTTCTCTTTGATATTGTCATCACCCGCGGCAGCAACAAACGTTGGCATCCAGTCCATGTGATGCATGATATCATTCGAAACAGAGCCAGCTTTAATTTTACCCGGCCAACGTACCATCGCAGGAACTCGGTACGCACCTTCCCAGTTGGTATTTTTCTCTCCACGGAATGGCGTTGTACCTGCATCTGGCCACGAGTTCATGTGTGGGCCATTATCGGTGGAGTAAAAGACGATTGTGTTGTCTTTAATACCCAAATCATCCACTTTTTTCAGTAGCTGACCTACATGGTTATCATGCTCGACCATACCATCTGCATACTCGCTGATACCTGTTTTTCCAGAGTTCTCTTCTTTCACATGAGTACGGAAGTGCATACGAGTTGCGTTCCACCAGACAAAGAAAGGTTTTTCAGCCTTGACTGCACGATCCATAAAGTCGAGTGCCGCATCTAACGTCTCTTCATCCACGGTTTCCATGCGCTTGCGAGTTAGAGGTCCTGTATCCTCAATTTTGCCATCAGCGTACGAACGGATAACGCCGCGCGGACCGAACTTTTTACGAAACTCAGGATCTTTAGGATAATCGACGTTTTCTGGCTCCTCCTCGGCGTTCAAGTGATAAAGGTTGCCAAAAAATTCATCGAAGCCGTGATTAGTAGGAAGGTGCTCATCTTTATCACCTAAGTGGTTTTTACCAAATTGCCCTGTCATATAGCCCATCGGCTTCAGCATTTCGGCAATGGTTGCGTCCTCTTCCTTCAAGCCAAGATCAGCACCTGGAAGCCCCACTTTACTCAAACCTGTTCTAAGAACGGTTTGGCCCGTAATGAAAGTAGAACGGCCCGCTGTACAAGATTGCTCACCGTAATAGTCAGTGAACATCATGCCTTCTTTGGCGATACTGTCTATATTTGGTGTTTTGTACCCCATCAAGCCAAACGTGTAAGCACTGAGATTGGACTGGCCAATATCATCACCCCAAATGACGAGAATATTTGGTTTCTCTGCTGCGATACTGCTACTTGTCGCACCGATTAAAGCGGCGGCAAGAATCGCTAATCGGCGTTTAACGCCATATTTCGCTGTCATATAAACCTCTGTGTGTATTAGAAAAGTGCTTCCTGCAACAGAATGTATAGTTCACAAATAGCGGATAAGCGAATTTACTAAATGAGAATTCTTTCTATCTTCGCCTAACATTACACCGTTATTTGTAGCTAATACGCACTCCAATAGCACTTTAGTTCAGCGCGCCATCGCACCATTCATCACTACTGTTAATCTCAAATATTAAGATTGTCTACGCATATCACAGTGCCCATAAAGTACCTGATTGCTTTTATATAAATATTAATGATAATACGTTTTACTACCATTAATAATTAAGGTGCCCGCGTGCTTGACTCCAAGGTTTCAAATGGAAAAACTTACCAATGCCAACACAACGGCGTTCACCATAATGATGAGGAGCTATTACTAGATAAGCGCACTCACTCTGTGGTACTCAATTACTTGCCAAACAAGAAATCTGTTCAGTTAACAAGCATTCAATTTAAGCTGCTGCAAACTCTCACTCACCATCAAGATCAAGTACTTAGTAAGCATTTTCTTTACGAAACAGTACTAAAACGTGAATTTACTGAACATGATCGAGCACTCGATATGCACATGAGCAGAATGAGAAAGCGTCTAGTTCACGAAGGCGTTCCAACAGACAGAATTCAGACAGTCCACCGCCAGGGTTACATTTTCAAGCGCTCAGACAATCAACAGAAAAATTAACGCTAATTGGCCCAACTTTTGGTAATTGACCGCTTATTTTGCTTTAATTAATGCAAATTCGAATCACGTAAAATAACTCAATGAATTTGCGCTTAATTTTTACACTTTGCATTGCTACTTTGTTTGCCGGCTGTGCAACCTATGCTGGTCTTAACTATGACCAACTGTTTGGTCCACAGCTCGTGCGTGAACGCACAGTTGACGTGGAAACCCCTCAAGCAAACTTCTTCCAAAGCGAAGTTAAACCCATTATGGATAACCGCTGTGTCGTCTGCCACGCGTGCTACGATGCACCATGTCAACTTAAGCTCTCTTCTGTTGAGGGCATTGACCGTGGTGCGAGTAAAGCACTGGTATATGAAGGAACAAGACTCACAGCCGCAGCACCAACACGCTTATTCGAAGATGCAGAAACAACCCAAGAGTGGCGCGATGCGGGTTTTCATCCGGTTCTCAACGAACGTGATCAAAGCATGGCAGCCAACATTGATGCAGGCCTTATCGCACGTTTGCTACAACAAAAAGAGCGCCACCCATTGCCTGACCAAGTCCAGTTAGAAGGCTTTGACTTTTCGATAGACCGAGAGCAAACCTGTCCAACGATTGAAGAATACGAGCAATACGAAAAGGATAACCCGACCTGGGGAATGCCTTTTGGTATGCCAAACCTATCAAACAGTGAATACCACACACTCATGACTTGGTTGGAAAACGGCGCAATAATGAACGTTCACCGACCTGTTAGTGAGAAAGAGCAAGCGCAAATAGATAAGTACGAAGCATTACTTAACCACTCTGATTTGAAAAATCAGCTGATGGCTAGGTATATATATGAGCATTTATTTTTATCTCATCTCTACTTTTCGGAACTCGATGAAGATCCCCGATTCTTCACGCTCGTCCGCTCTGCTACACCACCAGGACAGCCCGTCAAACGTATTTCAACGCGTCGCCCGTACGATGATCCAGGGGTTGAACGTGTTTTTTATCGAATTATTCCAGAGCAAGGGACCATAGTAGATAAAACTCACATGCCATTCGCGTTAAACAAGCAACGCATAGAGAACTGGAAAACTTGGTTTATTGATGCTGATTACATGGTTAGTCAGCTACCGAGTTATGAACCAGAAGTTGCTGCAAACCCGATGACATCATTCATCGACCTTCCAGTGAAGTCGCGCTTTAAGTTCATGCTAGATAATGCACAAAATACAATAATGGCATACATCAAAGGCCCAGTTTGTCGTGGCCAACTGGCATTGAATGTTATCAATGATCGCTTTTGGGTGTTTTTCCTTGATCCAGATAAAGCAGACATCCCAGAAGTAAATGAGTTTTACAGATCTCAGGCTGATAATCTAAAACTACCGGCAGAGCAAGAAAGTAACACGCTACCTGTTACCAACTGGGTCAAGTACGCGCGTCAACAAGCTCGCTACCTAGAGGCTAAATCTGAGTTCACTAATAACTGGTTTAAAGAAGGTGAAAACCTATCCACCGATGTAATTTGGGATGGTAATGGCACCAACCATAATGCGGCATTAACGATATTCCGCCATTTTGATAGTGCTTCTGTTGTTCAAGGGTTAGTTGGTGAGCAGCCTAAAACAGTGTGGATTCTTGACTACGCGCTACTAGAGCGTATCCACTATTTGCTTGTTGCTGGGTTTGACGTTTACGGTAACTTCGGCCATCAGCTCATGACACGAATGTTTATGGACTTCTTGCGTCTAGAAGGCGAAAGTAACTTTATCTCGTTGTTACCCGCCGATATGCGCCATGAACTTCAATCTAGCTGGTATAAAGATCAAAGCCCGCAGTTGAGTGACTTTTTACAACGAAATGTGAAGCCGTTTAACCAACCAACCAGCGTTCAGTATAAGAGTGACGATCCAAAAACGGAGTTGGTGGAGTTGTTGAGCGAACATGTTTCAGATGTGCTTCTGCCTCGCTACGAAATTCAAGGCACGGCTCTTTCTGCGAGTAGTGAAAAGCAACTAAAACGTATTGACCACGTTCGTGGTGAAGGCCTAAAAACCGTTCCGCAAATCACTATGCTTATGGTGAGAAGTCAATCAGGGGAAGATGAACTGTTCACCTTACTTCACAACAATGCACACACAAACATCTCTAGCTTGTTTGATGAAGAAAGTAACCGTGACTTTGCTAACGACGATATGACCATTGTACGCGGCGTTGTGGGAAGCTACCCTGCGGCATTTTTCTCGATCAACGAAAACCAAGTAAAAGATTTTGTCGATCAATTTAGTGCCATCCAAAACGAGTCCGATTACGTTAAGTTATTGGATAATTTTGCGATTCGTAGAAGCTCAGAAAAATTCTGGTCATTTAGCGATCGTTTACACAATTGGTACCGTACAAAACAACCGATCGAATTTGGATTACTTGACTATAATCGTTTTGAGAATCGATGATGATTTAAGGGGGTTCTCATGGGTATCCGAGATAACATTGCCGCTCTTGAACAACAGATTTACGTTGCTTGTTCTGAGGGAGACTACGAAACGGTCAATATGCTTGAGCATCAACTCGAATACTTGCGTGGCAAAGTGGAACATCCTTTTGATGATGACCCTTATGCCCTAGACACTCGATTCGAGTGGGAAGATGACATGACCGAATAGAAAAAACCTCCGGAAAGCCGGAGGTTTTTTATTTTCAATGCTCGATGGATTACTTCGCCATTAACTCATCCAGAGCTTGAATTGATGCAGACACTTGAGAAACTAAATCATCTTTAGTCGCATTATAGGTATCTAAAGGTTGAGCCGCGGCTTCAATTGCTTGGCAAGCGTTCATTAATGCAGTTAGTCCTAAACTTCCCGCGCTGCCCTTTAATTTATGGGCAAGGTTCTTTACTTCTTTACTATCATTGTCCTCAGCAGACGCTTGCAGTTTGCTTAATACATCAGTGCTGGTGGCTCTAAACAGATTAATAATGTGCAACATCTTATCTCTGCCCAAGATTTTCATATCGGACTCAATCACGCTCGGATTAATGATGACCACATCGGGTTCCTTTGTTTTAGGTGCTTGAACGACCTTTGATTGTAGCTCTTGTTCTTGAGGCGAAATTTGATCAAACGGGGTACAGTCGGCATTTTGTGGCAACAACAACGGCTTTCCGTCTAGCGCATCCTGAATCAATGCCGCGAGTGCCTCTTTTGCCAATGGCTTAGGCAAGTATCCGTCAAAACCAGCGGCTAGATAGCGCTCAACTTCTTCCGCAAAAACGTGCGCAGACACTGCAATCATTGGCGTGACGGCAAGCGCTTTATTGGCCGGCTTATCACACTCAATCCGCTTTAAGCGTTGGATCAACTCAGTTCCATCACAATCAGGGAGGTTGATGTCGACCAAAGCGATATCAAAATCTTGTGTGCTGATCAGTTGCTCTGCTTGTGAGCCGTTTTCTGCCATCACGACTTGATGCCCCATGCTTTCTAGAAAACCTTCCGCGACCACTCGGTTGACTTCATTATCTTCTACCAGCAAGACCTTTGCTTTCACTTTGCAACGTGCGGTTGCCACAGTTCCTGTTTCAACAGGTTCGCTTTCCTCTAACGGAATAGAGAACCAGAATCGGCTACCATTTCCCTCTTCGGAATCGACTTCTAAAACACCGCCCATCGCTTCAATGATTCGCTTACTGATGGCAAGTCCAAGCCCCGTGCCTCCAGTTTGGCTCATCCCACCTTCAGCTTGCGTGAAGGCATCAAACAACGTTCTCTGGTAT
The DNA here is from genome assembly GCF_033338615.1 of Vibrio sp. Vb1980. Lineage (NCBI taxonomy): Bacteria > Pseudomonadati > Pseudomonadota > Gammaproteobacteria > Vibrionales > Vibrionaceae > Vibrio > Vibrio sp. Vb1980. Next base: position 21,460 of record NZ_JAWOSZ010000016.1, on the reverse strand, counting down.
TTTTTGGCAATTCCTATTCCAGTGTCTGATACTTCAAACAGGACTTGCGACTCGTCCTCAGGGTTCAGGCTAACGTAGATATCAATTTCTCCTTCGTCAGTGAACTTAATCGCGTTACCAACGAGATTGTTCAGCACCTGACTGATTCTGGTGACATCCCCTTTCCAGTAGCGACTAACATCACTTTCAATATGGTAGGAGAACAGCAGCTTCTTCTCTTGTGCTCGACTGTTCATTAACTGGAAAGTGTCCTCCACCATTTGGTGTAAATCGAAGCCCATGTGACGAATTTCTAAATGCCCCGCTTCAATCTTGGAGTAATCCAGTACATCATTAAGGATCGCGAGCAACGTTTTACCACTACGATTAATGATTTCTGCATAACGCTTTTGAATTGGGTTGAGGCCTGAGTCAATCAACAAGCGTGCTGTCCCCAACACTCCGTTCATTGGCGTTCTTATCTCATGGCTCATCGTCGCCAAGAATGCCGATTTTGCTCGGCTCGCTTGCTCTGCTTGCTTGCGAGCTTTAGCGTGATTCAAAACCTCTTCATTCAAACGGCGGTTTGCTTGTTTTAACTGCGAAGTGCGCTGCTCAACGAGCTCTTCTAAATGCTCTTTATGCTCCTCAAGCTCTCGCTTGGCTTGAGCTTCACCCTCTGCTACCACTTTTAGTGCTTGCGCGGTATTACGAGCCGTGATGATGGCCTGCCCCATATGCGCCAACTCATCTTTGCCTTTCACTTCCAACTCAACCGCTAAGTTACCCTGCGCCACAGACAGCAACGCAGCGGAATATTCAGCTAACCGCTTCACAACAGAAAGGTACACCACACGCCATAAAATCAGCACCAATACAATCAAACCAACAATTGAAATAACGGTTAAAGACCACTGAGCGAATTTCAGTGTGCTGGTCAATTGGTCTACAGCGACGGTAGTGGTTTTGTTTGAATCATCAACCAATTTGTTGACCGTGCCATTAAGCTCTGAGAACAACTCTAATGTCTTTTGCATCAGTTGTTGTGACTGTTCGTTATTCTCGTATTGCTGCATCAGTATAGAAAATACGACCTGACGCTTACCAAGCTCTATGAGCAGTTGGCTCATTTGCTTAGAGCGCGTAGGATCTTCCACAGCGAGTACACGGCGTTGCATGATTTTGAGGTTGCTATCGAAATCACTTTGAACCTGTTGAATTCGCTCAATATTCGTTAATGTCCGAGCCTCTTCAATCTGATTCAACATTTTAAAGGCCAACAAGTGCAGTTCATGCAATCGCTCAGTCAGATCAAGATCGACCTCCACCAGTGCATCTAGCGCCTGATAAACTTGCGATTTTTTATTCGATTCTAATAAGTCATAAATATGCGTGACGTTAGCAACAGCAATGGTGCTTGTATTCTGAACTTGCGTACGAGTTAGTTGTTCTAGCTCTTCACTGAGCAGACGCATTTCTTCAACACGAGTATCTATCTCTTTTGCAAGCCACAGCTTTTTTTCAACCGAAACACCGAGTTCTGCCAAATTGTCGATAACGTTCTGGACGTTATTCTCTAAAGCTTCTAACAATTGAGAATCGAACGACTCACTCCCGAGCTCCTTGATGTGAGTGAGTAAAGACTCGAGCTGTTCGAACAGCACTCGCCCTGACTCCTTTCTTTCCTGCTCGTTTCTTGCGTTCGACAACATTTGTACAGACGAAATAATACGAGTACTCAACTCAGAGACTTGCCTCGCCTCAATCATGGCGGGAATCGCAGAATCCACGACATTTCTTTCGGTTTTGGCAACCAAAGAAAATCCAGACACACCAATAAGTGCCGATAACATGACCAGTATTGCCATCGCAATGAAAGACAACAAAAGTTTACGACCGATGCTTGCAGTTGCTAGCAGCATATTTTCATGACCTTAATGTTCGTGTTCAGCGACATATTACGTTATATTTTGCAGTGTTTACTTAATCTATGCCAACGAACTTCATTTCATGGTTAAAAATCAACACGCATTTCGCACATTTTTCAAACATTCTGCAGCCACTTTAACCCTCGTTGCTTCTTTGCCAGCGGTTGCCGCAGAGAAAATATGTGCAATATACCCTCACCTAAAGGATTCATACTGGTTGTCAGTAAACTATGGAATGGTGTCCGAAGCGAAAAGAGAAGGTGTCGAGCTACGAGTCCTTGAAGCGGGCGGCTACCCAAACAAAACCCGTCAAGAACAACAACTCGCACTGTGTAACCAATGGGGAGCAGATGCGGTTATCCTTGGGACCGTGGACCCACAGGCTTACGAGCATTCACTTAAAAATTGGGTGGGGAATACTCCCGTTTTTGCTACTGTGAACCAACTCGACTTGGATGAAGAACAAAGTGAGTTGCTAAAAGGGACTGTTGGTGTTGACTGGCATTGGATGGGATACGAAGCGGGTCAATATTTGGCAGCTCGCCATCCAAAGGGGTCAGGAAAAACCAACATTGCCTTACTTTTGGGGCCGCGAACTCGTGGTGGTACGAAACCCGTTACTGCCGGATTTTATGAAGCGATACAAGGAAGTGATATCAACATTGTTGACTCATTTTGGGCAGACAACGACAAGGAGTTACAACGTAACCTAGTTCAACGTGTGATCGATATGGGAAATATAGATTACATTGTTGGCAGTGCAGTGGCGATTGAAGCGGCCATCAGTGAGCTGCGCAGTGCAGGCAAAGCTGAGGAGATCGGTTTAGTTTCTGTGTACTTAAGTCATGGTGTATATCGAGGCCTGTTACGTAACAAAGTACTCTTCGCACCAACAGATAAAATGGTGCAGCAAGGTCGGCTTTCCGTGATGCAAGCAACGCATTACTTAAGAGGTGAAGCTTATGACAAACATGCCTCACCAACCATCAAACCACTGACTCCGAAGACGCTTCATGACGACACGATCGAAGAATCGTTATCTCCGTCAGAATATAGGCCGACATTCCGTGTTAAGGCTGTTGATTGAAAGACCAAAAACGTGTTCTATTGAGTCACAACAATTTTAAAATCATACAAACGGAAACATCTTGATGCAAAAAACCATTCGTACCATGCCAACCCATAAACATGTGGCTTTGGTTGCTCACGACAACTGCAAACCTGAGCTACTTCGCTGGGTAAAAGAAAACAAAGAAAAGCTACAGAGTCACTTCCTTTACGCAACTGGCACGACAGGACACATGCTGAGTAAAGAAACTGGACTTGCGATCAAGAGCATGATCAGTGGTCCGATGGGCGGTGATCAACAACTAGGCGCTCTCATTTCAGAAGGCAAAATCGACGTTCTCGTTTTCTTTTGGGATCCACTGAATGCCGTACCTCACGACCCAGATGTTAAAGCGCTTCTTCGTATTGCTAGTGTTTGGAATATTCCTGTAGCAACGAACCGAGCCACCGCTAAGTTCCTGTTTAACTCCCCTCTTCTTGAGCAAGAAGTAGACATCGAAGTACCAGATTACGAAGCCTATCTTGCTGAGCGCATGTAAGCTTTGATGCCAACCAAATAAAGCAAGGGCGATACCAAGTATCGCCCTTGCTGTTTTTAACATTCTAAACGTTGCATTTAACGGGAAGTCACGATGGGATAGTCACCATTAACGAGCTCTTGAACGAATGCAGATCCCGCGCCAGTATGCGTGATCCAAACCTTCTCTTTCGCACGTGTAATCGCCACGTAAAATAGCCTGCGCTCTTCTGCGTAAGGGAATTTGTCTTTGGACTCCGTCAACGCACCATCAATGTGAATTTGCTTCTTCTTAGCGGGGAATTGCCCCTCATCCACAGAAAGAATAATCACAAAGTCAGCTTCGCGTCCTTTACTCGCATGGCAAGTCATAAAGCGAATATCGAGATTAGGGAAACGTCGCAACCAATCGTCGAACAAATCGGGCTTATGATAATGGTTACGTCCTAGCAATAAAACTGACTTGGTTTGCTTGGCTTGTTGATTCAAGTGATCCAAGATCTTTTCCACTTGATTGCTCGGCGCGGTATGTACGCTCTTCTGCTTGCGTTGTTTGTGGCTGTTTAGTGTTTTCGGCAACTGCGATGGGTTTTGCTGCACGAATGTATTCGCTACATCACCAATCTGATTGTTGAAACGATAAGTTGTATCTAAGTGATGAACGGTAGAGTGAGCAAAGCGTTCTTTAAAGCCAGTGATAAGATCGACATCCGCTCCTGCAAACTGATAGATCGCTTGCCAATCGTCGCCAACAGCAAATAACGTGGCACCTGCTTGTTTCTGAGTGGATTCACACAGTGCTTCAATCAATGCCAGACGATCTGGAGAGATATCTTGATACTCATCGACCATAATAAAGCGCCATGGCGAGACAAACTTCCCTTTATTCACATAATCTGTCGCACGACTGATCATGGTTGGGAAATCCACTTGGTTGCTTTCTTTAAGCATTTTCTGCCACGCTGTAAAACATGGCCAGCATAAGGCGAGTTCACTATTTAAACGCGTATAGTCTTGGTGGTTTACGAGCTTTTCTTGTGCTTGCTTTTTGGTCAACCCTACCGACGCTAAATGAGACAGCTGCGAATCTAGCCAAGCGATCAGTTTTGGATTTTCTGAATGGCTTCCTAACTCATCATCCCCTTTTAGGTACGCAATCGGCCATTTGTCTAAATGTTTTTGCCAACGTTTAAAGTTGGTGGGTGTCATCCAATGTTTTTTCAACCAGTCTACACACCATGCTGTTCGTTGATTTTCGTCCAACGCTAAAGGACTAATTTCGACAGGTTGCTCTTCGACTTGTTTAAGAATATACAAACCCAACTGATGGAATGTGTTTACGCGCACACCGTCTGCCGCCATGCCCACTTTATCTACTAAGCGTTCTTTCATTTCAGTCGCCGCATCACGACCGAACGCTAACATGAGAAGCTCTTCTGCTTGAGCTTGATGGCTTTGCAACAAATAGGCAACTCGTGCGGTTAAAACGCTGGTTTTGCCCGAGCCGGCACCAGCAAGAACTAAGTTGTGGTCGTCGTTGAGTAATACCGCATATTGCTGGGATAAATTCAAAGGAGAGGATTCAATTTGATTAAACAGCACTTCCCAATTTGGACGTTCTGCTTCTAGCCAATCGCGATTACGCTCACCAAGCGCCTCAGAGGTATCAATGAGCCAAGGCTCTATTTGCGACATACGATTCGGCATTCGCATTTTGGCTTCTTCTAGGGTGGTTTTCATCTCGCTTAACTCTTGGTTAAGACTTTCAACCCAGGAGACCACTTGAGAATGCGATAAGTAAGCAGGCAAGTGCTTTAGTTTGTAAAGCTCTTCTTCCCACTTAGGTAGATACTCAGCCAGTTTTCGGCACTGAGTGTTGTGCCACTCTTGATATTGACGAACGGCCTCAAGCGCGAACTTTCGGCATTGTGGCCACGGTAAACCTTGGACTAGCCAGCTTTGTTGTTTGCCTTCGTGTTCATGAGCAAAAAACTGTAAAGAGCTCCATAATAACCCACGCTTTACGCTAACTTTGCCATTCCAGATCGTAAAAGGAATATGTTCTTCACTGCCTATCGAGCTTAATAAAACACTGTTCTCTTTTATTTCGACGTGATGGTACTCATTTTGAATAAAAAACTGTGCTTTGTTAGTGGCAGTAAGCTGCATGAAACGTGCGCCTTTTAGTTTAGAAGTTGTCGATTTATATCATTTTAAGGCGCTAAATTGTAGCAACGGCGAGCACCTAAGTAAGCTTCTTCTTCTATTCTTTAATAAAATTCACATTACTGTCGATTTAATAACCTAAAGCTGAGGTTATTTGAAGCTGGCTTTACAATCCTCAATACATGACCTGGCAGTTTTAATATAAGTCAATGACATCCCTGCTGATTTTATCAGCAACCACGAATTTTTCTTAAAGTAAATCATAAACGCGCTATAGTGGGTCTGGTAGTATTCCCCCTGTTCTTCATCGGAAACATAAGGCGCATTGTGCAAGCAACTTCTAAATTTCGGCTATATTGGGCAAACAAGACGATAAATTACAGCGTTCTTATCCTTATTACCTTACTGGGTGTGGTTATCCCAACTTGGTACTTCGAGCAAAACACGCTGATAACGCCATTAATATTAGGCGTTATTGCTGCTGCTTTGGCTGAAAGTGATGACAGTTTCACTGGACGCATCAAGGCTCTGATTCTCACCTTTCTCTGTTTTGCGCTTGCTGCTTTTTCAATTGAAATCTTGTTCGATACCCCTTGGGCTTTTGCGTTGGGATTATTTGTCTCAACCTTCGGCTTCATCATTCTTGGGGCGATAGGTCCTAAGTACGCGAGTATTGCTTTTGGTTCGTTGCTAATCGCTATTTATACTATGCTTGGCGCACATGAAAGCACCAACATTTGGTTTCAGCCACTACTGCTGTTAACCGGTGCCGCCTGGTATTACTTCATGTCCATGATTTGGCAGATATTTTGGCCCCTTCAACCGGTGCAACAAAGCCTAGCCAATGTGTTCTTCCAAATGGCGAATTATCTTGATGCGAAAGCCAAGCTTTTTCATCCTGTGACCAACTTGACGCCACAACCGCTACGGATTGAAGCTGCAAAATGCAATGCTGCCACGGTTACGGCACTAAACGCTTGTAAAACCACATTACTTAACCGATCGAAACGGGGTCACATTGATGGGCCTAGTGACCGATTTTTAAATATTTATTTCATCGCTCAAGACATTCACGAACGAGTCAGTTCTAGCCATTATCGCTATCAGGATTTAGCGACCGAATTTGAACGTTCTGATGTGCTGTTTCGTTTTAAATATCTTTTGGAGTCTCAAGCCCAAGCGTGTCGTGATATTGCACTAGCCATTCAGCTAGGAAATGAATACTCCCATACCGATCAATCGATTCTGGCATTAGCTGAAGTACAGAACTCTCTTGCTTATCTAGAAGAACAAAAGCAAGGGCACTGGAAACGTCTGCTGATGCAGTTAACATATTTATTCAACAACTTAGCGACGGTAGAAAAACAACTTAATAACATTAACAACCCAGATGTTGAAGGCCTCGAAGAAGATACCCTCGCCGATACCAACCCACACACGCTAAAGGCGATGTGGCAGCGTATATCAGCAAATTTACACAAAGATTCGATGCTGTTTCGGCATGCATTACGTATGTCAATTGCCTTAACGATTGGCTATGGAATCATTCAAATATTCAACATCGACCGAGGTTACTGGATACTCTTAACCACTTTATTCGTATGCCAACCGAACTACAGTGCCACTCGCCAAAAATTGACGGCAAGAGTAATAGGTACATTAGCTGGTTTGTTGATTGGTGTACCATTGCTGACTTTTTTCCCTTCTCAAGAAAGCCAGTTAGTATTTATCGTTATCTCTGGTGTGATGTTTTTCGCCTTCCGGATGAACAACTATGGGTACGCGACTGGTTTTATTACACTGCTCGTCCTCTTCTTATTTAATCAACTAGGTGAAGGTTACGCAGTTGTCCTTCCTCGACTAGCAGATACCCTCATCGGGTGTGTGCTTGCAGTAGGAGCAGTATTAGTTATTTTGCCCGACTGGCAGTCGAGAAGGCTTCACAAAGTTATGTCGGATGCGATAGAGGCGAACAAGCAGTATCTCGATCAGATCATTGGTCAGTATAGAATCGGCAAGAAAGACAATTTGAGTTACCGTATCGCTCGCCGCCAGGCCCACAATAATGATGCCTCACTATCTTCTGCGATTAGTACGATGCTGGCGGAGCCTGGCAAATATCGCGCAGCTGTTGATGAAAGTTTTCGCTTCCTAACGTTAAATCACGCAATGTTGAACTATATTTCTGCATTAGGCGCGCACAGAACTCGCATCGAAGATGAGTCAATTCATAAACTCGTTTTAGATGCTCACCGTTGTATTCATCAGCATCTGGATGTACTTCATAAACAGCTTCACCAGCATTGTGAGGAGTGTGACCTATCTAATATTGATGATGCTGGACTCGAGCAACGCTTAAACGAATGGCGCGATGAAGACGACAGCTCTGCCCGCATGGTATTGCAGCAACTTCATCTTATCTATCGCATGCTCCCAGAGCTTCATTCACTTGCTAGTAAGTTTGCCGTCAGGGTAAGTTAGTAACATTCAAACCATATGTAAGAGGGAAGCGCTATATCGCTTCCCTTTTTCTTTTTACGTTTCCATCTACCCCAAAGTGGGTAATTATGTACCTTCTTAGGAAAAATCTGACGTATCACTTAACACACCTTGACAATATTCGGACAAAAAGCAATCGATCAAATTCTAATCTATTTTGGTTGAATAAATATGTTGTATCCAAAGGATGAAGAATTTCGGGCAACGACGGATAAACCGAATCATGACGAAGGTATTGAGATGAACGCACAACAATTTAATGAACTTAAGCAAAAGCTCAGTGATTTAACGGCAAGTCAGTTAAAGTCATTACAAGGTGAGATCAGCGTGAAACTAAATAAAGCGCAAAAACCGGTTCTATCTGGTGAAGAAAGAGAAATGCTTGCCAAACTGTTTGCCTAATCAAGTCATTGATATAAAACACTTGAACGTTTTATAAACTCCACCTATGCTCTCACTATCATAATGTTGGGAGTAGTGATATGCCTGTATCGGGAATTCAATCTGGACACCACATCGTTCAGATGTCACAACAAATGGCCGAGAAAGCTGCACATGGCATTAGCAATAATGTAAGTAAGGTAAAAGAAGAGCTTTCTGATCACAACATCGATTTAGCTGCGGTTGCGGATATCGCAATAACAGCCTCAACACCTAGCCTTCCCTCTCAAAAAGTTGAATCTCTCATCAACCTCGCACAAGCCGCTGGTTATAACCGAGTTGGCGCGTCTGTCATAGAGAAAAACAATGAAATCATTGGCAGCTTGCTAGACATCCACGTTTAGGCGATTTAACGTCAAATTATCGCTATTTTAATTTCCAACTATCACTATAACGTCGTAACAAGATAACCCCTTTGCTTCGCTCTTTATTTCTATTTCGATTCAAATATCTCCTGTTTAAAATCAAGCTTTCCCGAAAAAAATGGGCGGCTTATCAGAGCCGCCCATTTTTGTGTTGTATACAGGTTTATCCGTTATCAATAACACCGTTGTTGAGCAATGACTCTACAATTTCGTTGGAGCTGAGACCGTTGAAGTCGATTGAAGTACCTAAGTTTTCCACGACAATAGTCTGTTGAACATTTGCATCCGTCGTAATGTTCAGAGAAACACTTTCCGTCGATGCATCGTAGTCTGCCGAAATGTGACCAAGCAGATCATCCATGTCGATCATTGAGTTATTGAGATCAGAGATAACTTCACGTAAATCGATACTGTCTTCGTTAACAGTGAAGTCAGTAATGGTATCCACTGCCCCTTCATCAACGGAATCTACCGTCCACTTGAAGATATCGCTGCCGTCTCCACCCGTTAAGATATCTGAGCCTAAGCCACCGATAAGCACGTCATCACCATCACCACCCAGAATAACGTCGTCACCGTCTCCACCAATCAAGTTGGTACCTGTGTCTCCGCCGACTAAATAGCTGTCGTCCACTGCGGTTGACTGGTCAATATCGTCGCTATCACTACTCACATCCAAACTAATTTGGACAGGTGAAGACTGCGCTTCATCGCCATTAGATTCCGTTGATATCGCCGTAAGCGAAATATCGTAAGAACCGACATCAATACCACTGTTAGTATCTGTTGCGACAATTTCTAGCGTATCAATTTCATCGCTTGGTACTGTCCAAGTGGTACCATCGAAGCTAATGCCTGATGGAGAAACGCCACTTGTTACCTCAGCACTAGCTGGTACGCCCGTTAGCTCCAAAGACAGCACCTCGTCAATATCAGTAAGCGCCGCCATGATTCCGACAATCGCTAAACCTTGACTGCTCGCGGTTTGGCTAGCCGTAATTTGACGAATGTAATTAAACTGAGGATTGATATTCAATGTAGGTGCATCAGCTACAGGTGTCACATTGATAGTGAAGTCTTGATTCGCCTCCAATGCGGAACCCGATGCATTTTCGAAGTACACACCGTTGTCTTCGACTTTCACCGATAAAGTGATTGAAGCTGCGTTGACATCTCCTGCATCCACAAATACACCCTCAGAAGCGTCTGTTGCTCCAAGAACGGAGTTAATATTATCTGGTGTGCCCATTAGGGTTATTTCACCAGCCATCCCCGCCCCAACAGTCACACCACTACCTGCTGGCGGCTCGACACGAAGGTCGCCCTCGGTAACTGTAAGAGTCACCGTCATGATTTCATTCGCCTGCGCACCAGTGAAGTCGATGTCACTTACACTAATACCCGTTATTTTCTGGCCATCGGCTTCGTTGATCGTATCCGTTACCGACGTTGCAGTGATTTCAGGTGCGTCATTGGTCGCTTCAACATTCAACACTGCTGTGCCCGCGATTGTAATTGGGTCTGGAGCGCCGTTAGTTGTTCCGTCATCTGTGATTTCATAAGTGAAATTAACGTCACCAAAGAAATCTACTGCGGGTTCAAACGTCCACTCTGTCGCACTCACTTGAGTCAACGTGCCGGAAGTTGGGTCCACTAACGCAACATTATCGACGGTCAAGTTGTCTGACTCAGGATCACTTGCGTTGCTCAGCAACTCAGTAGCCGTAATAGTTACCGAACCACCATCTTCTTCGGTACTACTCAACGTTACCTCTGATGTTACCGGTGCATCGTTCACCTCAGTGACTTCGAAGGTCGCCGTTCCTGACACCGTTTGAGGATCTGAAACACCGTTCGTTGTACCGTTGTCGGTAATGTCGTAGGTCAGATCGACCTTGCCGTTGTAGCCAGGCGCAGGAGTAAATGACCATGTACCTGTTACGTTGTCGAAATCCAATGTGCCGCTGCTTGGATCAACCAACTGGACATTGCTCACCATCAAGGTGTCGTTTTCAATATCAGACGCATTCGCCAACAAATCAGCTTGGGTAATATCAACCGCAGTACTGTCTTCTGCGATATCAGAAAGTGTCACTTCAGACGTCGTTGGAGCATCATTGACTTCCGTTACGTTGAACGATGCGCTGCCGTTAACCGATTTAGGATCGGATGCACCATTTGTCGTGCCATCATCTGTAATGGTGTACGTGATTTCAACTGGACCGTTGTAATCTGGTGCAGGGGTAAATTCCCACTCTCCCGTGCCACTGTTGAAAATAATGCTGCCCGAATTCGGATCCGTTAACTGAACATTGCTAACCGTGAGATTATCGTTCTCTACGTCTGTCGCATTCGCAATAAGATCCGCTTCAGAGATGGAGAACACACCACTATCTTCTTCAATATCCGGTAGCGTCACTGGCGTAGTTTCTGGGGTATCATTCACCGCTGTCACTTCAATATTGAAGCTGCTGCTGTTGGTATTTAGGGTGTCATCTACCCCACCAATTACGATACCTTCATTACCTTGGTCATCGACTGTCACGTCCACCTGAACGTCACCAAAGAAGTTCAGGTCTGGATTAAACTCAATCAGACCGTCTGCAATGGCATTGTTTAGATCGGCCACTGTACCTTTCAGTTCAACGGAGTCCGTACCATCACCGCTCACGGTTAGGTTGTAAGTAGCGATGAGCGTTGGATTAAGCTCCAAGATACCGCTGTCGACGTTCACATTGAGTACATATTCAGCATTCGGATCATCGAGTACGGCATCAATATCGGTAATGCTGAAACCATCAAGCAGCATTGGCGTATCTTCTGGTGTTTCCACATCCACGGTATTGACGAACTCTGGACGATCGTTCACTGCTTCAACATCAACAGTGACATCAAACTCCTCTGCGGAGCCCAAGCTTTGACTGCCATCGAGCCCAGTATCAACGGCTTGCACTTTGAAATGCAGCGAACCATCCCATGAGTTATCGTTGCGATCCCCAGAATTAAACACTACTTGATCCAAGTCTTGAGCATTGATTTCTAAGACAAAAATGCCGCCGCCTTGGTCAGTAAACACTGTCCCATCAGGTAATGAAACACTCGCCCCATCAGGGACATTGGAGACCTCAACTCTCAGCGTCTCTGGATCATTTTCCTGGTAGTTTGCACCATCTCCGATGGACTCTTTGTTATCAACCACTAACGCATTTACATTAATAACAATGTCTTCGCCCTCATTACCTGCAGCCGAAGTGTCGGGGTTCACATCAACATCATCACCAATAGGATTGACAATAAGCGTAAAGTTGTTGTTTCGTTCCGTTGGAACTTGTAGCAACTCCTCTTGAATGAAGACCGTAATACCTATCTCAGCCTCGCCACTAAAGTGTTTTGGCGGTTTAATTTGGATGTCACTCAGGTCAATGGACGTCTGAGTGAGATCTTTTAGTTGAATACTCCATTCGCCCCCACCGTTGTTCTTAACAACATAATCAGAGGAATTGGATTTAACGATAAAGTCATCAGGAAGCCCCGTTAACTTGAGTGAAACGAAACTCTCAGAACCGTCATTATCGTTCAGGCTGATCGAAACACCAGAGCCCGATTGATTCAGCGAAATTAAAGTATCTTCGTCACCAATCACCGTGATTGGCTGCGTCGGATCGGCACCTGTAATGGTAATGTCATCAACGACTGGCGTAACTTCAAATGTGACATCGTCAGTGAAGGTTCTCACATCTATATTATCGCCAGAGTTATTCAAGATAGACTGATCAAACACAGCTTCATCAGTAATTTCTCCCTCGATATTAATCTTGACGGTATTTTGGCCACCACCTACGGGGTAATTTTCTTTTGGCTTAAACAGAACATTGTCAAGCGCACCAGCTAAAATCTCAGCTTCATTAAACTCAATACTGGTTCCTAAGCTGTTACCATTGGCATCAACAAACTCACCTAATGTTGTGTCATCAAGCTCTAACTTGATGTTCGTTAGTGTTTCTCGACCACCTTGAGTGTTGTTAAATTGATCGGCAAAATCAACACTCAAGTTAAGTTGGATTAAGCCATCTTCGTAACCAACACCATCCGCCGTGGGAACGTCGTTATTTAGATCAGTCACAGGTTGTTTGTTTGCATCCAAGCCGAAAGTACCGACGATATCTACTCTTACATTTGGTGTGACATCGCTATCCAACGGCTGATCCCCGGCTGAACTCGGAACGTCTGCAACCGGTAAAACCTGAACTGGAAACTGGACATTATTTTCTTTTTCATCACCGGACTCAGTGTCTTTAGTGACAAACCGAATTGGCAATTCGAAATCACCTGCGTAATCTTCTGCCAAGTGCATCGTCAAACCATCAAGGCCAGTAATATTTCCACTCGCATCGATATGGGCTTGGAACACGTATTTACCATTGACAAAATCAACATCCGTCCCCGTGATCACCAAACCAGGAGGAATGCCAGGAGCTGTCGGGTCGACGATAATAGTCAAGACATCCTCCACACCATCTGCATTAATCGCATCGACTTTCGACGTCAACTGAGCACCAAGGTTAATAGAATTGTCTTCCAACGCTTGAATTTGAACATCATCAGCCACCTGAATCTCTGCCGCTACACTCATTTTCGGTGTGAGGACGGTTGGAAACTCTAGTGTCACATCCGTTTGACGCACGACCGTCGCATCTTTTTCGTTGCCCAAATCTTCGCCCAAATCATTCACTTCTGCGTAAATGGTTAAGCCAATTTGAGAGAGACCACCGTTATCGCCATCGTCGCTGTCATCGTTTGGTGTTAAATCAAGTCCAGACGGCGCTTTAATTGAGAAGTTGTCTTCATTAGTTACTGTCCAACGACCTCCACCTTCATTTAGTGCACCGACGATAACCAATTGGTTGAGGATCTCAGGGTCCACATTGTGAAATTGAACAACAAGTTGAGTCACCACTTCATCTGAAGACGCATCAAACTCTTGGTATTTAATGATATGAGCGCCAGATTCGCCCCCCATAGAAGTGTTGATCGTAAAGTCAATGTTACCTTGATCGTCTGACTTCACGATATCGGTAGCACCACCACCACTTTCAGTGACAAGCAGACGGGTTTGGTCGTCTATTGCCCCCGTCTTATCCTCTGGCTCAACGATTGGATTAACTTGGACATTCACCGTACCATTGATGGTTTTCTCAGCGATACCTTCACCGGGATTCGAAGCGTCAACATATTCATGGTCAATCTCTTTCACAGTGACGGTTGTGGTCAAGTCAAAGTCAGTACTTGAATCCTGCTCCAACTGAACTTGAACATAGCCACTTTGAGAGATTTTAGCGGAAAAATCTTGTTCTGATTCACCGGCTTGCGGTGAAAGCGTTAGTGTTCCAGAAACAAGCGTTTGTGCCACACCATCTACATAGACCGTGCTGCCTGGAGGAAATCCAGAGATGGTTACATCACTAAAGAATTCATCGGTATCAGGGCTTTGTACGAGCGTCGGTTTCCAATCGATGTCAAAGCGCGTATCTTCATCTCCCTCCGATCGGACAACGTAGTTATCTTGAGCGTCAATAACGGGTTCGACCTTGATCCTTACCTCTCTTTCAATCACACGACTATGACCATCATTCTCGGTAACAATGATCGTCCCTGTAATCGCAATGTTTTCAGTTGAAGAGGCTTCCGGAATAATTTGAATACCGGAATTAAAATTCAGCCCAGTGATGTTTGCTTCGTAAATCGGTTGACCGTTACCATCATAGCCAACAAAGGTGAGGTCAACGCTTGAACCGTCTGAATCTACGACACGAACACCGTCGGGGATGTTGGACAGGATAACAGTAATGGCTTCTGAATCATCCTGTGGTCTATCGGCAACTTCACCTGATACAACCGAGAAGTTGAGGTTTACAACAGCATTCTCTTCAATAGTCGTCTCTATCCCGGCCACATCTCCGTCTACGAATCGGTTCCAAACGTTCCCCGCGTCAATTAATACCGTGTCTGGTATGTCAGCAACACCTTTTACACCAACGATGACGGTCTTACTGCCCAGTGACAACACATCTTCTGTCGTACCGGTAGACAATGATGCTGTGTCTTTCACAATTCCTTCGACATTGAAAGTAAAGTCATCATTGCTGTGCAAAGGAGGAAGAACTTCGACGTTCGCTAATTCAGACTCTGGCACTTCGTAATAAAGTACATTGCCGCCTGAATCGGTCACTTCTACTATCTGACTTGGGTTTGCTGAGTCCAGCCACACCAAAGTAACCCCATCAATTGAGAAGTTAGAAATGCGCACAAATAACGCTTCAGAACCATCTAAGTCCGCTGATGGTTTCATGGTGATCACTTCACTTAATTGGAGTGGGTCGTGATCAGTGACAGGGTCTACCGTATTTTGAGTTCGAGCATTATCCTCAAACACATTAATTCGGTTTACAGTAAAACTACCTTTATCCGCAACTGGGTTTACATCAATAATGATGGTTTCGGTTTCTGAGCGAGCGGTATCTTTCCCAAGCAGTGGATTGTTGTTTTCCGTCGTAATAGCGGTGACATCAATTCTGATTTCGCCCGAGAAGTTATCTATCGGATCAACTTGAACTTCATCAATTCGGCTTGCATCCACCAGATAAACACCACCGGATTTTGGTATCGCACTACCATCTGAATAGACTAACTCTGCGTTACCTTCTCCTTGTGTAAAGACAAGCTCGTACACAATGCCTTCTGGGTTACTAGTGTCTTGGGTTTCAGCCGTGATGTTAAGTGCGACATTGTTTCCATCTTCATCAACCGAGTAGTTAAATTCGCTGCTTGCCGTCCACGTTGCAATATCTGCGACGGCAGCAACTTCAATGTCTAAACGACCATTAATCGTATGATCTGGCGTACCATTGTTAAGAATTTCCACGCGGATACGAGGATCGATACCAGAAGCATCGGTTGATGTATGACGATCTGGTACGAAGTACAAGTTATCTAACGAGACAAGCTCACCATTGAATGACTGCTCAACATTTGATGCGTCGAGAACAACCGTATTGCCCACAGATGTTAATTCAATGTAGTTGCCACTGCCGTCTCTGTAGTAGAACGTACCGTTGTGAGTATCAGCATCTCGAATAGTGATGTCACCTAAGCTCTCGTTACGGTCGATATCGTGTAAATTGATAACCAAGTCGACTTTCGCAGGGCTAACATCCAGCGTCGACAAGTTGTCCTGAGTATTTGCAGAGTCAACGCCCACAACGACACCATCACGCCCTTGGTCTTCGAACGCAGTAACGGTAGACGTGTCAATTTGCGCATTGCGGTCTCTTATCGAGATATCCACATCGGCATCTGCGATATCGCCATCACCATCGGTTGCAACAACGTTGATGGTGAAATCAATCGAGTCGGTTTCGGTATGGTCAAGGTCGTCATTCGGACGGAATGACACACTGCCATCGGTTCGAACAACCAAACGACCGATTTCAGTATCCACTCCGTCAAGAACCTTGTGAACAAATACGACTTGGTCGCTGCCGTTCAAATCGACAGAATCAGAATCAACACCATTTTGCTTAAAGTAAATGCCTGAATCATCAGCCGAGAATGAAGTCACTTGTGCGCCGTCAGCACCAAGGTCATCATCCCCCTCTACAGGGTCTCGGAATAAACGAACCGTGCGGCTGCCTTGCCCCTCAACACGCGAAATAGATGCATCGTGCAAGGTTGGAACATCATCGGTAATCGTCACTGGTAAGTTAATACCTGCCGTATCACCATCGACATCGGTCGCAAAGACTGGGAGATCAAGTATGAGTGTATCTTCGCCTTGAGTTGAGTGATCTAGCGCACCCTCAAGCGTAAACTTGTAAGAGCCGTCAGCGTTCAAAACTAGTGTGAACACTGAGTTACCATCAGGTGTTTGACCTTGATAAGTAAAGTTGTTGTTGCTTACCGCGGTTTGAACTAACGTCACCGCAAAACCACCTGAAGTTACTCCTGGTATCGGGTTAGAAGTAAGATCCAGCTGATAAGAGACAACGGTATCTGCCCCTTCCACCGTATCGAAATTGCCCGTTGCTTCTAGGCTGTCTTTGTTGGTTGCCTGAGAGCCGTTGGCAAGGTCATCCTCATCAACAGCCAAAGCATCTGCTGATTTAATTTCGGGAATGTCATCAACTACGGTAATTGGAAGATTCAGTGATGATGACGTGTCACCATCAAAGTCTGTTACTGTAATTGGAATATCAATGACAAGGTTGTTTTCACCTTGAACAGCGTCATGGTCGATTGGTCCCAACAGCTCAAATTGGTAGCTGTCATTATTCGCATCAAGAGACAGCGTGAAGATCTTAGTTGATGTGCCAGTAATAACCGCTTCGTAACTGGTTACTCCACCATTCGTGCTTACTAGATTCAACTCGATGCTGCTGCCATTCGACGTTAAACCAGACACGGCTGCATCGAGGTCTGAAACTTGGTAGCTGACAATCTTGTCTGCACCAGCAACGACCTCAAATCCACCGTTCAATACCGTAGAATCATTACTTGTCGTGTCAGAGCCACCGGCAAGATCATCTTCATCAACGGTTTGTTGGCTAGAGTCTGTCACTTTCACAATCGCAGGAACATCGTCCACCACTGTGATCGGCAAGGTGATATTATTTGAAACATCGCCATCAAAATCAGTCGCGTTGACTGGGAAGTTGATGACTAACGAGTTTTCATCGTTACCCGCAGGATGATCAAGTGCACCCAACAGTTCAAATTCATAACTGTCTGCTGAACCATTTAGCGTCAGTTTAAAGACGGTGTCCGTCGTACCTTGTACATAAGCTCGGTACTCAATCACACCGTTTGAATTTGAAAACTCAACCAACTCAAGCGGTTGACCACCTGAAGTAAGGCCAGAAACAGGCGATGTTAAACTATCCAACTGGAAGCTAACGATAGAATCGGCACCATCAGTAACGTCAAAGTTGCCACCAATGATATTGGATTCTGGCGTGTCGTCCGAACCTTGGCTTGGAATATCATCCTCATCCACAGACAAGGTACTACCAGAGCTAATAGCATCAATGGTTGGTTTGTCATCTACGATGGTCACTGGCAAGGTCGCAGTGATGGTATCGTTGTCGCCATCCGTGATCTTCACAGGTAGATTCAACAAAATCTCATCAGAGTTAACCGCGTGATCTAACTGACCAGATAACTCAAAGTCGTATTTACCATCTTGATGAAGTGTCAACGTGAAGACCGTCACTCCACCCGGAGTTTGTCCCACGTAAACAAGCGCGTCAGCAGTTGAAGCACCAACGTCTTGAGAAAGTGTTACCTCTTCTCCACCCGATTTCAGATTCGGGATAGGATTTGAGCTCAGATCCAATTCGAAAGCATCAATACCATCTGCGCTAGTGACTTCGAATTCACCTGATACCGTTAACGGCTCTTTAGTGCCATCAGAACCAAGAGGTAAGTCATCTTCGTCGACACGTAGACTTTCAATATTGGTAACAACTGGAACATCGTCCACAACGGTAATTGGCAATGTGAAGGCTGGTGAAGTATCACCATCATTATCTGTCGCCGTCACAGGGAGGTTAATAACAATCTCGTTTTGCTGATTACCATCTGGATGATCAAGCGGCTTCTGTAAATCGAACTCGTAGGTGTTGTTCGTTGCATCCAACGTCAGTTCGAACACCACTTCAGCAGGATTGCCAGCGACACCTTGGTATACGTTCACGCCGTTTGCGCTAGAAGACAGAACTAAGGTGATAGCGTCACCATCTGAAGTCAGTGACGCAACTGGCGTGGTCAGGTCACTCAGCTGAATAGAAGCAACTTGGTCAGCACCTTCGGTGATATCAAAAGTACCTGAAATAACAGTATCTTCTGCACTTGCAGCATCCGTACCTGCTGGTAGGTCATCTTCATCAACGGTTTGTTCGCTGCCTGCTAGCAAACCATTAATGGTCGGAACATCATCCACAACCGTAATTGGTAAGGTGATGTTGTTCGACACGTCTCCATCAAAGTCAGTCGCGTTTATCGGTAAATTTATGATCAGTTCATTCTGGCCATCAGCATTTGGATGATCGAGACGAGCGAGCAAATCGAACGTGTAGCTGTCATCAGAGGCATCGAGGGTTACACGGAATACTGGTGTCGTCGTGCCATCAATACGAGCTTCGTAAACTGAAACGCCACCTGCGTTTGATACTTCAACCATAACCAGAGATTGACCACCAGAGGTCAGGCCTTGTACTGGCGTCGTTAGGTCAGAAACGCTGTACTCGACAATGCCATCAGAACCATCAGTCGCGATGAAGTTACCGGCAATGCTGTTCGACTGTGTACCATCAGATCCGATTGTTGGGATATCGTCCTCATCAACCGTTTGCACACTTGTTGCTTCGATTCCACCAAGTGTCGGCTTGTCATCAACGATCTTGACAGGAATTGTCTCAGCAGAGGTATCGCCATCAAAGTCTGTTGCGATGATTGGGAAGTTCAGTGTCAACTCATCACTATCTACTGCGTGGTCGATTGGACCTTCAAGCGTGAAGTTGTAACTACCATCAGTATTCACTATCAGAGTAAAGACCGCTTCAGTACCCGCTGTCGCCTCGTAAGTAAAGCTGCCATCACCATTTGCGGTTTCCGTCAGTGTGACTGCCACGCCTTGTGATGTAAGGCCAGCCACTGGTGTTGCAGACGCGTCAAGCTGATAGCTCACTACTCGGTCAGAGCCTTGTGTGGTAGTGAAGTTGCCATCGATTGAAATCGGGCCAGTCTGATCTGAACCAATCGTGCCTAGGTCATCTTCATCAACGGTAATCGCATCGACATCGGTAATGGTCGGCTTATCATCCACAATGGTGACTGGGATCATTTCTGTGGTGGTATCACCATCAAAGTCCGTCGCGATGATTGGGAAGTTCAGCGTCAGCTCATCACTACCCGTCGCATGGTCGATTGGACCTTGCAGCGTGAAGTTGTATGAACCATCCGTATTAATGGTCAGCGTAAATACGGCTTCAGTTCCTGCTGTCGCTTCATAAGTGTAGCTACCATCACCGTTTGCAGTTTCAGTCAGCGTCACTGCCACACCTTGCGATGTTAGGCCATCAACTGGCGTTGCAGAAGCATCCAATTGGTAACTCACTACCCCATCAGAGCCTTGCGTTGTAGTGAAGTTGCCATCAATGGAAATTGGGTCAGAGCCGTCAGAGCCAATCGTCGTTAAGTCATCTTCATCAACCGTGATGGCATCTACGTCAGTGATGGTTGGCTTATCATCAACGATAGTGACAGGTAACGTCTCCGATGAGGTGTCGCCATCAAAGTCTGTTGCGATAATCGGGAAGTCGATTTGCAGGCTGTCGCTGTTCACCGCATGGTCTAGTGGACCTTGCAGAGTAAAGGTGTAGCTGCCATCTGGCTTCACAACCAATTCAAATACGGCATTGCCATCTGCTGTGGCTGTGTAAGTAAAACTACCGTCGCCGTTAGCAGTTTCAGTAAGCACGACAGGCTCACCATGAGAGGTCAACCCTGCTACTGGATCTGCTGTTGCATCAAGCTGGTATTTAACAACACTGTCCGAGCCTTCAGTTGTGGTGAAAGAGCCCGACATAAACGCATCATCGTTCTGGTCTGAGCCTATTGAGGCAAGGTCATCTTCGTCTACTGTTAGTGGGACAACGTTATCGATGGTTGGAACGTCATCAGTAATCGTGACTGGAATGGTCGCAGTCGTCGTATCGCCATCAAAGTCTGTTGCAATGATTGGGAAGTTAAGAACTAATTCATCGCTGTTTAACGCATGATCAACCGGCCCTTCAAGACGGAAATTGTATGTGCCATCAGCATTAACATTCATGGTGAAGACCGGATTGCCATCCGCGGTAGCCACGTAAGTGAAGCTGCCATCAGCATTCGCATTCTCTACCAAAGTAACAGGCTCACCGTGAGAAGTTAAACCTGCGACAGGATCAGCCGTTGAATCAAGTTGGTAGCTCACTACACGGTCTGAACCTTGGGTAGTGGTGAACGCGCCTTCAACAAACACAGCGTCACTTTGGTCTGAGCCAATACCTGATAAATCATCTTCGTCTACAGCCAGAGGCACAACATTATCGATGATTGGCGCATCATCCGTAATGGTGACTGGAATGGTTGCCGTGGTCGTATCACCATCAAAATCGGTGGCAATAATTGGGAAATCAATCGTCAGGCTGTCGCTGTTAGCGGCATGGTCAATCGGGCCTTGCAGCGTAAAGTCGTACGTACCATCTGTTGCGACATTCAACGTGAAGACAGGATTACCGTCAGCGGTCGCCACATAGGTAAAGCTGCCGTCGCCATTCGCGGTTTCCACCAAGGTAATCGCCTCACCTTGAGATGTCAGCGCCATAACCTTGGTTATTACTTAGACATGAAGTTAGATTAATTATCAATAATCCATTGTGCTGCAACGGTTATCGAAAAGA
>NZ_JAWOSZ010000015.1:109159-110030 GCF_033338615.1 Vibrio sp. Vb1980 | reverse complement strand
AGTTAGTAGCTTGTTTATCGGTAAGGTGGCGCAACTGTTCCCACAACTCTTCAATCAGTGCGTTTGCTTCGTTAAGGTCAGAGGCTACGGGCGGTTCCTCTTGATATTTAGGGGCTTTCTTTCTGCTCATAACAAACAGGATGAAGCACTGGAATGATCACTCAATAGCCAAGAATGGATCAAGTGCTGAGTGTCACACTTTTTCTGTCAATAGGGGCTTGGTGAACACTTACTGAAACGCTCTCTAATAAAGCCTGAGCCCTTGCGTCCCTACCCTGCTCTATACGCTCATCGTTACCTAAATAGTTTGCAGAATGCTCAAGAGCTTTGTCATATTCACGCTCACGCTCCTGCAACTCATTAATTAGCTCTGTCAACCTTTGATTGGCTTCATTAAGCTTAATAGCCTTATTACTCATGTCGCTGAACAACAAAGATTGAAACTTTTCTGTTACGCGGGGCAGATTGCTACGTGACACTATAGCAAAGAACTGACAATAAAGATCAAAACTCAATTTCACTCAATAGGCCAACTCAAAGCAAGAAGTAACAATAAAGTTCGAAACTTTTCGACGCTTTTTGTCATAGTTTGTCTTTTGCTGTAGCAAGCTTTTGCCCCAAAATCGTTTAGAGTCAGTACTCTATACTACAGAGGCTCCATGTATTTGCCCTACTAAAAGTAATCCCTTTCACACCTTATAAATTCTCAAAATATGCCATCTGTTTGGCATGAGCACCAGTTGCAATAGAATGTATATTAATTATCTTGAGTGAGTATTAAATGATATCTTCCAGCGCGACTCAGTCCGTAAACGCGTAGCGTATATTCTCCTGGGGCGCGAACACCAATGCCCCAATCGAGCTTTCTTTC
>NZ_JAWOSZ010000015.1:0-109059 GCF_033338615.1 Vibrio sp. Vb1980 | reverse complement strand
GCATCGTCAAGCAGCTGCAATTCGTACTTCATATTATCACGTTGAGGCTCACTGATGATCCGATAGGCGGTATTGCCCCTGGCAAGTAATTTATATTCAGCAAAAGTGCCATTGGACATATATCCGGCGATGCTGTCATTGACACCGATAATATTACTAGAAGAGGTCAATTCTTCTGGTGTGGCGATAGTATTGACTTTGAAGTGGTATTTTCCGGCGCGACTCAGTCCGTAAACGCGTAGCGTATATTCTCCTGGGGCGCGAACACCAATGCCCCAATCGAGCTTTCTTTCAGACCAATTAACGGTATTGAATAGCTTATTTCCAGCATCGTCAAGCAGCTGCAATTCGTACTTCATATTATCACGTTGAGGCTCACTGATGATCCGATAGGCGGTATTGCCTCTGGCAAGTAATTTATAGTCTTTCGTCTCCCCATCTGATAAACGCCCCTCGAAAGAAAGGTTTGCTGACTTATTGTTTTGTTTCATTTTCTTAGCAGGTTTAGTTGAGGGAGGGTAAGGCACTTTACTTTCATCAGAGCTCTCATCTTTTGACAAGTCACCCATTTTAATTTTTTCCAAATCCGTGGCATATCTGAGAATGACTCTTCGAGATATATCCGCCATCATGTCCATTCTTAAGACAGTTCCTGTGTTTCCCTCTACTGATACCAACATGCCTATAGGGTAATCGCCCACGGTGATAATTGACCCGCTCATACCTTGCCTAAACTTTTTGCCGTTTTTTAGTTTGATATTAAAAGTTGTATCAACAGCTTTATTGGTTATTTCAATATCAAATACTTCTAGGCGGCCTTGCTGGTGTTTGTAATTTAACTTACCGCTTGTTATGACGCCCAAGATTGCTTCAACTCGCTCTCCTCCGCCATTCCAGCTACTTTCTTCGCATGCCGATACGTCTTTTAATTTCACCAGAGCTAAATCTTGTGGATACGTGTTGATTAACTCGCCTTTAAGTTTTTTTCGTAAACGTGTTTCTATCAATATACCTTGAGCAAGTGTTACAACATGGGAGGGAGTGTAAAGAAAACAGCTTTCACCAATTGGCCTTAGTATTCCCTGGCCTTCTTGATGTGGAGTTTTTACAAAAGCATCCGATGCTAAACTTAAACTTGTGAATCCAGATAAAATTAAAGCTACAAGATAATTAGTCATCAGTCTCATTATTAGGCACCTTTTTATCAGAATTAATTTCAGCTATGGTGGTAGCGTCCTGAACCTGTAAGTCGTCTGTATTTCTAGGTATATAGGTTAGTCTGATCAATGTTGTAATCATAAACATCACAACTTGAATAACGATAAAACTAATACTAAGAGCAATGGTTAGCGCATTGTCACTGTATAATCTTTCGAAGAAGCTGATACTTATAGGGCTACCTTCATTAGATGAAAATGGCTTAATGATACGTACCTCCCCTCCTTTTTTATTGAAAACACCTTTCATTTCCTTTTCGTTAAAGCTAACTGTCAATAAGCCAGTCGCTGCACTTTTATTATCGGATGGAATTAACACAGTATCTCCAGTACTAAGAGAAATAGAGGGTAACGAAATTGGATCTTCGAACCAAAAACTTGAATCCTTTACTTCAATTTCACCATTTGCCAAGAATGCTGGCATTGAGCGTGTATCGTAACTCAATGTTTTTCCTAATGTGACATCGCCAACGAGAATTGCTATGAAATCAGGGGAACTTTTTGTGAGCTTGATATCCACAGTAAATTTTTCTTGAATAACACACCTGCCTTTGCGTGTAATTAACTGTGCTAGTCGTGTGCTTTCTGGTTCCGGCTCAATATTGATCTGAATGAGGTTTAATGTTTTTAACCGGAGAGTCACGCTACTGTTTTTGTAAAAGGTCAGCTCTCCTTGGTTATACCATTTTCCTTTGTTTAGGCCGGGGCAATCAGAATAACCTTTAAGTAATCTAAATTCAGGAAGAGTTGCATTTGGGACAGATGAATCGTTTGGCTTATAACCTACTACTTGTGTCGAGACATGTATTGAGTATTCTGTATTGGAGTCTAGTTTAGTAATAATCGCATGAAATAATATGACAAAGAACGTTATCGCAGCGGTTACCGCGATGACTAACAGAGTTACTGTAGGTGTAACTAGGTTTTCGGTGTTTAGTTTTGATAGCAGCTTATTGACATCAATAGAAAACAAATTTTCTTCACTCACTTGATGTCCAAATTATATAGTCTTTGCCACTGCTATTATATTCAGGACTAAAAGTGATAATTGTTCCCGGACCAATTGTGTAATTGCCTAGGTCACAAATATGGTTAAACGCCCGGGTATATTTGGCTTTTATCATCCGACAATCAAGAGTAATAACTTTACCACTTTGGTTTTTAAATGTGATATTTGGGTTTCCCCCCCCACTGTTCATTGAAAAATGAATTGCATTAGATGTAGGTGCGCCCCATGAACTGGGAAATACCTCCTGTATATAATCTCCAAACATGTCTTCACTATCAACAAAAACAAATACAGCAAGTTGATCAGGTAAATACTTTAAATACTCTTTTTTATATGCGGTGGGCAGTTTTATCTGAATCCAGCCAGTTTGATTTTTATTCAGCTTTATAGCGGCATCTGCACTATACTTCCCGTCTATGCTCGTAAGTACAATATGCACAAGAGGTTTGTGTGAAGGAATATACAAGTATAGCTGCTCTGGAGATGCGTGGCTAAAGCTGCCAGGGACATATGAGGCAGCTAAAACTGAACCACTAACTTTTACGTTATCTGCATAACTTTCATAAAAATCTGTACTGGAAACCTCTAAAACAGTTTGCGCTGAAACTGAGGTTAAGCACGAGATTGAGATTACATACAAAGCACAGGTGGCTCTTGGAGTCATAAACAAAAAATCCATTTTTCTTTTAAACTTAGACAAAGTTAGTGGGATTTTCCAAGTGTGAAACTAATTAATCTAGAACATCTGTGTTCGGCTCTGTTCAGTATCTTAGTTGATGACCCAGCAGATCTGCACCGGTTTTGATGTGATGGACGCACTTCCCTTCTAGCACCGTTGTACCAAACTAATGGTGCAACCAGTAAGAGCAGGAGTAATCATCATGTCTATTAAAGTTGTCGGTATCGATATAGCCAAAAACCTCTTTCAAGTATGCGTGTTGAGTTCTGATGGACAAATCTTGTCAAACCGAAAGGTAAAGCGTGACAAGCTTCTTGATACAGTCCGTCAATTACCTGAGAAAACGGCTATTGCGATGGAGTCATGCGCAACTTCGCATCATTGGGGCAGAATATTTCAAGAGCTGGGACATAGCGTAGCTCTTATCCCAGCTCAGCACGTAAAGCCATTTGTTGGGCGACAAAAGAACGATGCTAATGATGCGAGAGCAATTTGCGAAGCATTTTCTAGGCCTGATATTCATTTTGTTCCTGTTAAGTCTGTTGAGCAACAAGACCTCAAAGCAATACGCAATGTCCGTAAACGCTTGGTGGAGAACAGAACTGCCTTGTCGAACCAGATCAGAGGACTCGCCGCTGAATACGGAGTGGTTTTCCCTTTGTCTATTAAAGCTTTGCGAAGTCATTTACCGATAGCTCTTGAAGATGCAGAGAATGATCTTTCCCCAGTAATGAGGAACTTACTGCAAACTTTATACTGTGACTTTGTCAGCCTTAGCGAAGAGATAGATGAAATGACCCAAAGTGTCACCATGTTGAGTCAGCAAAATCCAAGGTATGAGGCTATTCGGAATATTCCTGGTTTTGGTCCGATTTTGACAGCGGCACTGATTAGTGAGGTAGGTACTGGACACCAATTCCAAAATGGTCGCCAGTTCTCAGCATGGTGTGGCCTGGTTCCAAAACAAAATAGTACAGGTGGAAAAAGTTGTCTCGGCTCTCTATCGAAGAATGGTAATCGCGAATTAAGAGCATTACTTATTCACGGCGCTCGCGCAGTGGTTCGGTGTGGAGCTAACAAAGTGGATTCTATGGGAGCATGGTTGAGAGGACTCATTGCACGCCGAGGCAAAGCAAAAGCGATTGTCGCTCTTGCAAACAAGCTCGGTCGGGTAGCATGGCACATCTTGATGAAAAATAGTGAATACGATATTAATCAGGCCTTTAAGCCTGTTTGATAAAAAATAGCAAGTTCTAAGGAGTTATCCTAGAGAAGCAACTGAGTTTGCAATAGCTGATGAATAAACGGTGAACCATCCTTACTACACTCTGATAACGCAACATGGTTATTGAAACCGAGGCTTTGAAAAGACAGTGAGGGGCGGATTACATCATGGCGCAGGTTTATTATCGACCTAGAAAGACGTCGGATATATGTTAGCGACCGTATCATTCAATTAGCCATTGCATCCTGAGGTGCGTCCATATATGTTGCTTAATTCGGTGAGAAGACATGGTAGCCCCATGTTGATCAGTTCTTAAACAACATACCGAGTTTCAGGCATACCAAGCCCTGTAAGCTTGTTCAGCGCTTTGATCATAGCGTAAGTCTCGCCAACCTGAGCATTATAATTTCTTAGACTTAATTTCCCACCTAGCAACTGTTTTACTCGGTACATTGCGGTCTCTGACAGAGAGCGCTTATGATAGCCATACCGCTTTTTCCACTTCTTGTTGGAGCCGTAGAGCTTCTGGCAACCTACCGCTAAGTTACGAGGATGCCCTTGCTCCCAGAAGGCTGCTCCTTCTCTTGGCGGGATGAGCGGAACCGCTCGCTTGATCCGTATGGCATCATGGCAATTCCTTGTGTCATAAGCGCCATCGCCTGATATCTCAATGATTTTACGACGTGTCTGCTTGAGTAAGTTGGGGAGCACTTCGGCATCAGTGACGTTAGATAAGCTCAGCTCTGCTGCGACTATTTCGTGGGTGCTTGTATCTACCGCGATATGCAGCTTACGCCAGACTCTTCGCTTCCCATCAGTTCCATGCTTCTTGACCTTCCATTCACCTTCGCCATAAACCTTGAGGCCAGTGGCATCAATTGCCAGATGTTGTATCGCACCTCTGGTTTTGGTTTTAAATGAAACCTCAACTTCCTTAGCTCGGCGGCTTATACAGGTGTAGTGTGGGCAAACAAGCGGGATGTTAGCCAGCTTAAATACGGACTCTAAAAAACCTTGCAGCGCTCTCAATGGCATAGAGAAAACGCGTTTCACCATCAGAGCGGTAGTAATGGCTAAGTCGCTGAATCGGCGAGGTCTACCACGCTTGCCTTGTTTGTTTTGCTTCCACTCGGCTATCGCTTCCTCATCAATCCAAAAGGTCAGAGAACCACGGTTGATTAAGGCTTTGTTGTACTGCTTCCAGTTAGTTGTTTTGTAACGAGGTTTAGGCATGAGGCTACGATGCTTGATGGGTGTAGCCGATCAGATCGTATCTTTTTGATTTAGTTCCATCGATTTAAGCAACAAAGCCGTGTAAACCTTAACCCCAGCAAAAGAAAGGCACCCGATAAAGAGACGCCTTAGTGAGGATGAATTGGCTTAATCCAATTATCTTATCTTAAGGATATACCCGCAGTTTGAACATACGTATACTTCTTTAATACCTAAGATTCTTTCTATAACAGACCGCTTTCTGCGTTGATAATAAATGCCATGTTTACACATAAACCTACTTACTTTGTTTAATGTTTTCTATATTACAAAATTGATAATAACGACCTACACCTAATGTTTATCAAATATCTCATTAAGTAGTAGTAACTCTTCATCAGATAAAGTATCTTTCGGTACTATCTTTTTTTTTGTAAATATCTTTTTTTGTAATTGTTTTATTTGCTCTTGAGACATAATTTCAATCGAATTAATAAGCTCATTGAACTTCACTTCATCCATTCGTACGAGTAAATCCATCATTTCAACACACATAAGCACTTTGATGCTGTTCTATTGTAATCATAAAGTCTTAACTTTCACAAGGGTTTGTTGCTTAGTTCTATTGAATTAAGCAACAAACCGTTAATTAGCCGAGGTTCATGCGCTTTCTGCATTGATGAATGAAAAAAGTGGAAGCAAAGCAAGGTGATCTACTCCAGTGAGACTGGGCGTTCTATTAAGGGGCTTTTAAATACCGAACTTTATCCGTATTTTTCTAATTTAAGTGGTTACTCTAAGAAGGTTCTGTCCAGGGACGTTTCTGCTTTTCCTGACCTTACTAAATGTGGTTGCCAAACTTTATGTTGACCAAAAACACTAGGAGGAGGTCATCATGAGAAAGTTATCTTCTGGTAAATGCAGCGGCATCAAAAGGCCATTTAAGCTTGAAGAGATCTGGCGGATTAGAACTAGGCTGGAGATTGAAAACGATCTAATGAAGCTTGCACTACTGAACCTAGCGATAGATAGCAAGTTAAGAGCGAGTGATTTGCTAAAGCTACATGTTTACGATGTTTCTTCGCAAGGAGTTATCTATGAGAGGGTTCAGTGCATTCAGCAAAAAACGGGCACCGATGTCCACTATGAGATTACTCCGAGAACGCAGCAAAGTATTAGCAGGTGGGTTTTTGCAGCATCCCTAGAGGCAAGCAGTTTTCTATTCCCGAGCAGCCGACGATCTGGGCTACCTATCAGCTACTCATTTTACCGTTCTATTATCAGAAACTGGGCTGAAAAACTGGGATTGAATGCTGACTATTACGGCACTCATTCCATGCGCCGTACTAAAGCTACTTTAATCTATGCCAGAACGAAAAACATCAGGGCCGTACAGATCTTACTTGGACATTCGAAGCTAGATAACACAATTCGATACCTTGGCGTTGAGCTAGAAGACGCTCTGAGGCTTTCTGAGAAAACAGACTGCTGACAGGCAGGAACTGTTACAGGCTTTTCTTCTGAAAAGCCTGTGTCCCATTACGCGTTAAAATTTTGGTTATAAAAGTATGATTCAGATTATATGGACTAATGTGGATAACTCCCCACAGTCGATCAAAAAAGCTATTCAATACATATCTTGTAGAAATACCGTAAGCCAAGACAACACTGATTGCATCGAAAGCTCACTTATGGGTGAGCTTTCGCCTATCTTAGCTTTAGTCAATATTTTCATTATCTTCTCGTTTTGCGGTGCAAACCAACCTACTCCTTTCAATCTCAAGATCATCCTCGGTCAAGAAATTGATTCTCCACTGAACAGGTTTTTGTTTCTTGAAATTTTTATACCAAACGAATGAGATAATGCCATCCTTGATAGAGTATTCTCCTTCGAAGTTTCCACTGCCTTGCATGTTCCAGCTCGCCTTTCCGTTTTCGTGAAAATACATACTGCCAGCCCATCCGCCGCGCCCGTTACAGCGGTCTTTCCATCCGCCTAGTATTGTTTTCTTCGTGAGGGCGTCATCTTGCAGAGTATTTTGGGATTCAGCCATCAATTCTCTCTTGCGCTTAAGGTTGTCGTTGTACTCTTTAACCTTTTGCTCGTTGTGCGCATCAAGCCAAAGCCTAATCTTGAGGCAATCCTTTTAGCTAGCGCTATCTTAACCGAAGCGCTAGCTCTCCCAAACTCACTTTGCCATACAAAAAGTAATTTATGAATTGCTAATTTAAGTAGATGCTCTAGCTGATTTCTGTCCAAAAATGAGTTTCGGTCTTTGTTGTCCATCGACAATAACAAAGTTTAAATCGCGAGCACTATTGGTTTGAGTTAAGATTCACCAAGCCTATCCCCTATCTCAAAATGCGCCGCCACTACCGGAGCGGCCATGACACCGATTGAACTACTCGAAGACGTGAAAGCGAGATTCCCTATCTTGCTCCACGACGACGAAAAGGCGCTGTTAAGCCTACTGCGTAAAGCGCTGACCAAGTACCAAGAGATTGCCGGATTTACCACTAAAATCCGCATCCAACAAAGCGACTTAGCCGATAGCAATCAGTTTGAATTACCGTCCGACTTTGCTGCAAGGCTGGTGGTCAAAGATGACCGTGGCCGTTATGTGCGTAGCGAGGTTTGGGGCAACGTTCTTGAACTGAAATTAACAGGCGCAGAAACATTCCCACTGACATTGATGTACATGCAAAACGTACTCAATGAGCCGTTTGATTCGTTCCAGCTTCCAACGCCGTGCATTAGCTTGCTTGGCGACTATCTGGAATTGCTGATCACTATCCCGAACGCAGAGCGTCAACGCCGTATTGCCATAGCTGGCAAGTTGGATGTGACCGATATTGCTGCCGAACCTGACTTAGCCGCACGTAAAGCCGAGATTGAAAACTCAATGCGCGCGAACCGTGCCATTGTTCCACCAGTATCGTTGCTCTAAGCGAGGCGGCCATGAATCCATACATGCAGCTCGCCAAACGCGCGACCAATAACTTTATGAATAAGCCGTGGCTGCAAGGCTGGCAATGGGCGGTAGAAATCGACTCGCCGGACGCGCCAACGGACTTTGATATTTACGTAAAGGATATTGATTTTGGTGCTGGCTCTATCGATGCGGATTCATTCCAAGTCGGTTCTGGCTCGATTGCGCTGCCTACATACAGCAGCGTTGGCGAAATCACGCTAACGGTTCGTGATGACCAAAACCTGACTGTTTCTAAATGGTTTGAAAGCCGAATCAAGAAAGTCAGAAACCAAGACGGCACACTCAACATCCCCAAAGAGTACGTGTTCAAAATCAACATATTCACGCTCAATGAGGACGGCAAAAAGTCACTCTATAAGAGCTATCAAGTCTTTCCTACCAAGATTGGCAACGTGATGTTTTCACGCGAAAACGGCAACCAGATCCAGTCATTCCCGCTCATTCTCCAAAAATTTATGTCTGTAGGTAACAAGGTACTGTAATGCGCATTCCATCATTTCCACTACCAAGTAACATTTCAGAAGTGATTGAGTTTCGAGTCCCAACCGTGGAAGACGCTCTATTGTTCTGCGACCTCAACGAGTACCAAGAGGAAGCCAACACAACTCGCTATCTGAACCACATGCAAGACACCAGTAAGCGCCCTATGAGTGATAGCGGCCTATGGACTGGTGAAGATCGCCGCGCAGCATTGTGGTGGATTTTTATGTCCACCAGCGAGCTAGGCACTATTCCCTTTAGCTATAAGTGCGAGCACTGCAAAAAAACTCACTATCTCGACCTCAATATGGGCGAGCTAATGGAATCGGCCAAAGCGCTCAATGGATTGCCAAAACAAGAGATCACCTTAAGCGTGAAAGGCAAGTCATACCTAGCGAACGTGAAACCACTAACCGGTTACGAAGCGGAGCAACTTGAGAACATTCGCAATGAGCGCGACCAGTACGAACCGGACAGCGCTGAATGGAAGCAGCAAGCGAATCACATGGCGCTCACTGAGCTGGCCTACTGCCTAACGTTCGAAGATCAACCCAAAGACCAAGACGATGCCCTAGTGTGGAAAATCGACCTATTGAAATCGATGTACCTCAACACGGAATTTCGTGTGGCCTTTGCCAAGGTTGAAAAGTGCCTACGCAATGCGCGTCACGGATTGCTCACCAAGTACGACGAGGGGCGTTACTACCTAGTCGCCACCATTCCGCAGTGTCAGAAAGTTATCGAGCAAGGAGGTGAAGCAACTCGAACGTTGCTCTTACCCTTTCGGCATAACGACTTCATTACAACGTTTTGATTACGTTGGTTGGAACGTACTGATTGAGAACTTAACGATCTACGGTGGCCAGCCTATCGATGCGGTATTCAAAACACCTCAAACGATGGCCATAAGCCTAGATAAAGCGCTCCAAGACAAGGTGAAAAATGGACAGAAACCAAACAGAGGTTGATCTTTCACTGGTTGTTGATGCAGTGAAACGAGCCAGTGACAAAGAGCTGACCGTGCTATCTGAGATTAGTCGCAAACTCGATGGCAAGACTCTACCAACGAGCCAACAAAAGGCCGTCCTTGCAGTGGATACAAAGGGCATCGAAAAGGCGGTAACTAAGGGCGTTTCCAATGCCTCTCTTAACGTCTCTACCATTCCGAGCATTAATCCACAAAAAGGATTAACACAACAATCAAGCGGCACACCTAAACCAAGTGCAACCAAGACCAAGCGTACAGGTGAAATTGAGTTGTCATTTGCGCCTAGTCAGCCAGCAGAAACACAAGCTAAGCCGGACGCCAAAGCGATCGAGCAAAGCAGCTCTGTAAGTGGCGTAAAGTCGATTGCTGACACGCTGAAAAGCGAGGACGCGCGCGAGCAAGTAAAACAAGCGCCCGTTGTCGTGAGTGTAGAAGCGCCAGAATTCAATTCTGAACGTTTGGATACTTCAATCCTTGATGATGTGCCAGAGAAGTTAGAAAAGGCTGTCTCTGACGCACTGGCAGAGTTTGAGGGCTATTGGGAAGACGCTAACGGCAAGCTTCGACGCTCCGATGGTCGCTATGCGAGTAAGCAAGAGCAATCGGCTTACAAGAACGCACAGCAAACCGCATTAGAGCGCCAAATTGAAAAGCAAACCGACACGGAAAAGGAAAGCCAGAACGTTTTTGCCAAGGTGGCCACCAGCCTTAAGCAACTGGCCATCAATAACGTGAAAGAGTTCCTACAGGAAGAAAACGACGCGACCGATGCGGCTGGCGCTGCGGCTGGTGGTTCGTTCTTCTACTCCGCTAAAGAGCTTTATCACTTGGGGCAAGACGCTAAAGAAGCATTGGATGATGTGACTGAAAAAGCCACCTCAACCAAGGACAAGCTAAAAGAATCGAAACTAGGCCGACTCTTTACCCGAGGCAAACAAGCGCCAGAGGCAGACAGTCAGGCCGTCACAGCCATAGAGACAGTTAGCCATGAACAACTATCAGCGACAAAAGATTCGTTCGAGACAAGCCATTCAACGCAAATTACGCCTAGTGATCGACCTAACCGTGATGGTGCTAGGGGTAACGATCCTGTCAATCTTGCTAGGGGCGATTCTAGCCGGATAAGCAAGGCCAGTGAGCTAACGAGCACCAAAGATCAGAGCTACCGAGCAAACATGCTTGAAGTGCTCCATGAGTCGAGTGCTGATCGTGAACGCCAGTTTGATGATGTGCTAGACAAGCTCGATGATCTGATTTCGGCAACCAAAGCAGCGGGGAACGATGGCCAAGGTGGTTTATTTGACTTGGCTGGCGATATGTTTGAACGCCGCAATGGTCGTAAAGTTGGCGGTAAGCGTGGCCGAGTTAAATCGGTTATGTCAGGCATTGGCAGCAAAGCCTCAAACGTGGCCAGCAAGGGCGTATCGATGGCGGGAGCTGCCTTTAAAGGTATGTCTAAAATCGGCTCTGTTGCTGGCAAGGCGATCCCTTTCCTTGCTCCGGCCTTAATGGCCTACGATGCGTTTAGCGGATTTACAGACCAAGACAAGCAGAAAGAGACGTTCAACCTCAAAGATGGCCAAGAGGCGACAACTGGCCAGAAAAGCTCAATGGCATTGGCGAACGTGCTCGATTTGGGTGGCCTAGTCAGTGGCGGTGCTGGTTTGCTTGGTTCGGCGCTTGGGGCGTTCGGTTTGGATGGCGCTAAGGAAGCATTAACCTTTGATTCTGGCGATATGGCCAAAAGCATTTACAAGCTATTTGGCGGTGAGGTTGAGGACGACAAAGAGGCTAAGGATTCTAAGGCTGAGAAAGCTCAACCAGAGAAAGAAGAACACCTCAAGAGCGCCGAAGCCTACCACACGGCTCAAGCGTCCGGTGATGAGAGAAGCATGCGCGAGCTTGATGCAAAAAACTCAATTCAAGTGACCTCTCAAGAGGTATCGCATAAGGCCAGCGAGCAAGGCATTAGCTACAAAGAAGCTTACTTAGCTGTAAAAAGAGAAAAACACATTAGCCAGGACAAACGTGTGCAAGTGGCTAATGAAACAGGCATGGATATGTCCGGTATGGTCGAGCATCCCGAGCTTGGCCAAGTTTACTCGCCAGATAAGAAAGCTGAACAAGTGGCCGCCGTCGATGCGGAGATCAAACGCCGTAAAGAGGCTGAGGCCGTAGCCGCACTAACCAAGGCTGCAAACAACACGCAAACCAACAGCGTGACCACAGCCAGCCATGAATCATCCATCAATACCGAGCTAAGTAACCAGAAAACGGACACTCAATCCATGGTGAAAGTGGACACCGAAAACACCTCGAATAAGACGGTTGCGACTCAATCATCCATTCAACGCAATGAGCGAGTTAGCGAGCTGCAAGCACAGGCAGCAATGAAAGACCTCAAAGAGAGCGGCAAGCCTCAAACCGTGGAACTTAGCAAACATTCACTGGATGCCATTGGGCGCGCGGTTAGCGGCAGTGATAACAACAAACCGACCACTATCTTTGCAGCGCCTAGCGGCAGCTCAAGCAAAGACAAGTCAGCGTCAGCCACTAAGGCTAGCGGCTCTATTCCTCTCAACTTTGATGACCGTTCGTTACAGCGTCAAAGCGCTGATATGGAGTAATAGATGAGCCAAGAAATTGATTACTTACTACGGGTCGATATTGACGGTGTAAAAGTAGCCGATGAGAAACACGCGATCGTTGCGCGCGTCTCTGAATGGCTCGATACACCTCAAGGCCAAGTTTGGGGCGCTCCGCAATGGGGCAACAGATTAGGAACATACAAGCATGAACCAGTAAACGAAACCACAGCAGCAGCTATCGAAAACTCAATCCTATTAACCCTCCCAATTGACGTGAAAGGCGCAGTGGTTCACGGCATTGCCGTAGAGCCAAACGTCAGCGGTATCGATGCCTACAAATTGACGATCGTTGTGAACGGTCAAACGTTGGAAAGAGGTATTACGTTTTGAGTAAGTTAGAAGAAGTCAAAAAGACCTTTAACGAGGCGATTGCTGGTTCAAGCTGGTGGTCGCGTCATATTGGTTCGCAGTTCGTTGACTACCTTTGCTTGTTTGTGGCCAAGATTGTTGAACGTGTGGCAGCGATCAGTAGCCGTGCATTACAAGAGTCTTATTTGACGTTAGCCACTAAACGCACCTCCATTTTGGCGGGTGCTGAAACTGAGGGCTATGTAGGTCGAAAAGCAGCGCCATCGAAAGGCCGTGCGCTAGTGACCAATACCGGAACTAAGCGCGTTACCTTGCCGAAATACAGCCAATGCGTTGCTGGCAACCAATTACGCTACACGCTAATGGAAGCCATCGATCTCATGCCACAGGAAAGCGCGTCTGTAGAGGTTCAACAGTTCGAAGTGTCCAAGATGACCTACACGGTCGATGAGGGGCATAACTGGTTAGCCGTTGCGTTCCCACAAGAGCTGACTAAGCGCATTCATAACATCATTGTGCGCGTGAACGGTGAAGTGTGGGAGCACGTCTTTAAGTTTCGTAATACGGACGGCAAATCCAAAGCCTACATGGAATATTACAAGCCAACCGACCAGCTAGGCGTTCGTTTTGGTAACAACAATAACGGTCGCGCGCCAGCTACGGGCGATGTGATTGAGTTTGAGCTATGGCTGACTAATGGTGTAACTACCCTACTCGATGCGCAGCCTTTAGAGCTCATCGATATGGGTATTCAAAGCGCCTATAAAGACCAGCTCGCCATTAAAACGGCCACCAGCATTATCGGTGGTGCAGAGCCAGAGGATATTGAATCTATCCGAAACAACGCCCTTTACTCGCCAATCTATGACGAGCAGATTGCGTGGGACTCGGATTACATGACCTTTGTTAAGCGTAATGTTTCGGGTGTTACTTGGTTGTCTATTTGGGGCGAAGCGGAGCAGGAAAAACTCACTGGAAAACCTGACGTTCGCAACATCAACACGATCTTTATTTGCGCTTACTCTGCCGATAAAACCGATGAGATTTTGAATAAGGAAATCCAAGATCTATTCGCTGGCCGTGAGGGCTATAACGAGCGCTATAAGCTGGTGGAGCGCAAGGACGTGCCATTTACGGTGACGGTCAAAGGCAAGCTTTACCCAAACTCAAATCCAGAATGGGCGACAAAGGTATTGGCCGATGCGTTGGATGCGAAATTTGGTAAGCAAGCGAGCCGTAATGAGCGTATTACCAAGAACCAGATTTGGGATGTGATCCAAGACCTCAACGCGACATTAGGCATTAAGGAATTTGAGGTTGAGGTAGTCGGTATTCTTGACCGTATCCCTATCGATACTTACCACTACTTGAATGTGAGCACGTCAACAATTCAACTGAATTACGACTACTCACTATAAAAGTTTTCGCATGCGAGAACTTTTTCGCACGGAGCATGGAAAACACGGATGTTTTCGCATGCGAGAACTTTAGGAAACACTATCCTGTATAGTTTTCGCATGCGAAAACTTTCAGACCAACAAGGCGAAAATATGGCATTTGGAGACTTTAGAAAATGGCTATCTGGCCAGCTAACCAAGGCGCGTCAAAAGGAAACCGCTTGGGTAGATTTAGCAAGCGCGATCGCAGAGTCAATTGAAACCCACGTAGAGTCATACATTGAAAAGCTTAAGGCACGTTCGTCTCTGTACGAAATGGATAAAGAGTCGCTGCTAGAAGATATTAGAGAGCTGCGAAAAATCTTCCCACTAGGCGAAGTGGCCGATGAGGACTTGCCGCACGTTGTGATGCAGCGTAAGGACGAAATCCACTTTAAAAAGACCATCTACCCGCTTATCTCTACGCTCGCGCGTGAGTTTAAAGGGCTACGTGTGAAGTGGGAACGAATCTACGCACCAGTAGACCAAGAGCGATTCCCATACGGCACGTTCTTAGTTCCCGAGTCAGAGTTAGAACTGCAAAACGGACTAAACCCGAGCGACTTTTTCCTGACCAGTCGCGGCGCGATTCGAATCCCTTTGAATGACATTGCAGGAGAGGGCGGTATCACCGAGGAAGCCATTCGAGCGTTCGAAGCAAAAATCAGACGAGTGGTACATCCACTTATCCCGCTACGCATCGTTTTAGATGGCCAATTGTACTCAATCGAGTTCGAAGTCATGGATATGGTGGAAATTCCCCACTATTCCGACCATGTTACGGTTGGAAAACAGGTGGCGACCGATATAGAATCAACACCAAGCTATAAACAGGACTTTGTTCGGACTGGAACGACGACACAGGAAGAACGTCCAGTTAGCCCGATGTATGGTACACCTCGAATGGATGCTATCCCCTTGGATGCGATCTCCATTGATAGACGGTACTATTAATCCCTATTCCTATTCCCCGTCCCATTAAAGCGCCACGACTTATACGAGGTCGTAAAGGTGCTTACACAAAAAGTAGTCCTATCGCAGTGTGAACTGCTTAACCGTTATTACGACGAACGCGCCTTGTCGTCGTTGCCTACCAATGGTACTGAGCCTTATTTCCAATTTGGCGATCTTGAATGGGGTTTTGACCTTATCCAAGAAATTGAGGGCAAGCCTAGCTGCATGCCTATTCCACTGGACAAGAAAACCATTGAAAACGTGTTTTACCGTTCTAAGGCCAACTATGCCTATGTGAATGGCAACATCGTGATCACGGCAAACTTGCCAGCGGGTACGCTAGCAGAAGATGAACAACACCAGTTCTCTTGCGTGGGCGTGAAAGATGCAAGTGGCGGCCTAATTCTGGTGGCTGTCACGCAACCAGTTTGGATTTACTCAGACCGTGGCCTATCGATTGAAATCGTGATCAACACGGCTCGCACGGATAGCGCTAGAGTGGCGCAGGTTGGTGCATAATGAGTCGCCCAAACTTCGAAGAAACAATCATCATTCCGCCACTGCTAACGGACTGGCAAGCGCTACCGCTTATCACCGATACGCAGTACCTAGAACCACTGGCCAGTAACAGCTTAAACCGCAAATTTTACGGCATCGTTCGCGCTGGTATTTTCCGTGGTTTTGAATGTGCTCCGGCTGGTGGAATGAAACTGCGTGTGAGCAGTGGTGAAGAATTTGGCGTGGCGCTGGTTGAGCGTGACGACTACATCCTAACTGTTCGCCAGCAACACGATATTGATGTGGAAATTCCGGCGGGTGCTACGTCATACGTGGTGCTCGAAGCGTTCTATAAGTTCGGCGTAAAGACAAAGCAAGTCGATTTAGCGTCCGACATTGAAGCGTCAGAAATTAAGGTACTGCCACTGGAATCGGTCGAAGATCATCATTTGATTTTGTGCCGTGTCACCGTGCCGGATACCGCTAGCCAACTGGAAAGCGAACACCTTAACTTTGATGACCGCAAGCAAGGCGGCTATGACCTCGAAGGGCACATTTCACATCCAGACCCACACAATCAATATGCGATGCGCGCCGAGGCTAAAGCGCACTACGCAGACCGTGAAAACCCGCACCACGTAACCAAAGAACAAGTTGGCCTTGGATTGGTAAACAACTGGGCGGCAACCAGTGAGATTAACGTAGATAGCGATCAGCTGTATGCCACGGCAAAAGCGATCAAGTTAGTCCACGATAAAGCGGTCGCAGCCTACAACAAAACGGTTGAGCATTGGCCATATATTGCGGCTGGTGGCGAGACAAGAATCGCATTGCCTTATGAAGTGCCAGAAGTGGATGCAATGTCTATTCAAGGCATTGTGCAGACCAAAGGCAGCGCTTGGCAGTTCCTCAAAGACACGAACGAAGTCGAAGTGGCCGAGCCACTTGAGGCGGGTGATGAAGTGGTGATTACGCTTGGTTCGCCATCGGCAACATCAAGCACGATCATTGCCGAGCTTCAAGAGTACATCGATAAGCTTGAATCCATCATCAATAGCGGCGCTACTGGCTCGCCTATGGAAGTATTCCATAGCCACTTCCCTAATACCTCGAACACATTCGCTATCCCGCCAGCATTTGCAGAGCGAGCGATTAAGCTTGTGTTCCTACAAGGTGTGCAGCAATCGAAAGACTTTGCTTACACCATTGTGCCGGACACTGGTGTTATCCAGTTTGTTGACGAAATTGCAGCAGGAACGGAGATCACCTTGGTCGGCTAATCAGTTTTCAAATTCCCCTAACCCTATTCCCCATAAATGCCCTTTTTAACTAACAAATAAATTGGATCTTTTATGGCTACACAAAACAAATTAACTCGCATTAACCGTCTAGTTTCTGACTTAACAGCACAAGACGTTGGCGCATTGCCAGTAGGCGCTCGCGCGGCAGACGCATCAAAACTTGAGGGCAAAACTAAAGCTCAAGTTGTTAGTGAAGCGCGCGCGAACCTTGTCCCTACCTCTCGCACTATCAATAACAAGCCACTAACAGGTGATGTGACTCTGACTCACTCAGATGTGGGCGCAGCGCCAGCAAGCCACACGCACGACTACATCCCTAACAACAAGAAAGGCGTTGCAGAGGGCGTGGCTACGCTAGATAGCACAGGTAAGATCCCACAAGGCCAATTGCCAGCTATCGCTATCAAAGAAACGTTCCCTGTTAAATCAGAAGCGGAAATGCTTGCTCTGACAGCGCAAGAGGGTGATATGGCAATCCGTTCGGATCTGCGTAAATCATTCGTTCTTATGCGCCAACCAGCAAGCACACTAGCGAACTGGCAAGAACTGTTAACGCCAACAGATGCGGTTTCATCTGTTAACGGCCAGCGCGGTAACGTAGTGCTTGAAGCTACAGACGTAGGTGCAGAGCCAGCGTTTAGCAAAAACACAGCGTTCAACAAAAACTTTGGTAATGCCGCTGGCACAGTAATGGAGGGTAACGACTCTCGCGTATTGAATGCAGTACCAAAGACTCGCACTATCAACGGTCACGCGCTAAGCCAAAACATCGAGCTAACAGCAGAAGACGTGGGCGCGCTAGGCGCTGGCGAAACTGCCGCTAACGCTGCGAAACTTGAGAACTCAACAAAAGCGCAAATCATTTCAGAAGCACGTAGCGGCCTTGCTGCTAGCGGCGCGTCATACACCAAAGCGGAATCTGACGGTAAATACGCGACCAAATCAAGCGTAGCCGCAACAATCAAAGACGCGATCCGCACTGTCGATATTACACTAGAAGCGGCATCAACTACCGTCACTCTACCCGCAGGTACTATCTCTGCCGTTCTTGTTCTAAGCGTATGCGGTGTAATGCAAAACGCAGGTGTATGGAGTCTATCTGGCAACACAATTACGTTCGGTGAACAGCTACAAGCTGGCGACATTGTGACTGTTATCGGCTTCAAATAAGCCATGCCCTTTCCTTTCCTACTTTCCCCACTAACAACGTGGCTCCGGCGCTTTGTAGGAGTTGCTAGTCAATGAATTGAGAAAGGCATATTTCTGAATGGCATTAAAAAAATTGACTCAAGTTGGTGGTAGTCCGGCTCGCAAAATTCGTGAAGAAATCGCTACGAAAGTTGATGAGCATGCTAGCAAGAAAACAAACCCGCACGGAGTCACAAAGGCACAAGTAGGCTTAGGTAACGTACCGAACTATCCGGCCACCAGCTCGGTATCGGACACGTCCAATAGCAAACTTGCGACCGCTGGTGCTGTTAAACAGGCATACGACAAAGGCGTTGAGGGTTTAAATCGCGGTAACGCTGCTTATGACCGAGCGGAGCAAGCAGAGACAAACGCGAACAAGCACACCGACGACCGTATCAGCACTTTGATTGGTGGTGCGCCAGCAGAAGCGCTAGATACAATCAAAGAGCTAGGTGATGCGTTAATGGATCAAGAAGATGCGGTAGCGGCCATTACAACCAATATCGCTCAACACAAATCCGACACATCAAACCCACACAAGGTAACAAAAGCTCAAGTTGGCTTATCCAACGTACCTAACTACGCATTCACGGCGGCGATTAACGATGCCAGTGACGTGAAATTTGCGGCGGCAGGTGCAGTTAAGAAAGCGTATGACCTTGCAGCGTCGAAGATGACTCAAGCGCAAGCCGATGGCCGCTACCTG
Source organism: Vibrio sp. Vb1980 (assembly GCF_033338615.1). NCBI lineage: Bacteria > Pseudomonadati > Pseudomonadota > Gammaproteobacteria > Vibrionales > Vibrionaceae > Vibrio > Vibrio sp. Vb1980. Next base: position 90,213 of record NZ_JAWOSZ010000015.1, on the reverse strand, counting down.
AAACTTGCAGGTGGTACATTAACTGGCGGCCTACTCATCGATGAGGGCGCAAGTAACGTCTCACAACTTCACTTAGGCCATACAGGTAAGCGATTCCATATAGAAACGAAAACCGATGGCACCTTTGAGGTTGTGGAGAGTGACGTTTCAAGTCGATTGAAGATCCGCAAAGGTGGTGAAACAACGCTATACGGCTCACTAAGCACAACAGAGTCGGTATCTTCCAACCGTAGCGTTGAAGTGCAAGGTACTAGAGCTGGTAATACGGTTCCATCAACCGACCATGTAAAAATGGATGGTTACGGTTTGATTGGTAATCGCCAAATTATGTATCTAACTAACGGCTCAACCGACGCAAAAGCCGAGGTAAAAATTGGTGTAGGTGGTGCGCACAACTCAACGCCCGCATACCTAACCCTAAATAAGAGCAAAGTAGTCAGTAATGTGCCTATAGAAGTATCAGGTAGCAAGGTAGTTACCGAGGCATTCAACCGTACAGAGGTTGTGCGCACCTCTTTAGGTAGTGACAACTCTTGGTGCTTGGTTGCCAATGTAACGATGCCTCAATCAAGCTCTACTGCGGTTATTGAGTTCTTTGGTGGTGCTGGCTTTAACACTGACTTGCACTATCAGTCGTCACGACACCAAATGATTCTGCGAGCCAGTAACGGAAGCCCTAAAGGTCTAAATGGTCAGGTTATTACAGACCATCCTAGCGGCTTGCCATTTAGTGAGTTTGGTTGGGTGAATACTAGCGGTGATAATTACGCTATCTATGTAAAAACACGTAGTGCCTACAGTACGAACATCCTAATTCGATACATGTGTAGTCACACCATTACGCCTTACGTTAGTAACAAAGGTGCAACTCAACCAGCGGGTATTGTCAAAGGGCGAATGGTCACTAGCTATACGTCTTACAATAAAGACTTAGGTGCAATTAACTCTGTTGATGGAAAGGGTTTAGAGCTCAATTACTCTGCAAAGAAAACTTGGATTGGCTCACGCAACACATCCTACTGTCACATGGAGACTGAGGCCGCAAGCGGCTTTTATTCTTACTCCGCGTTCACCTTTGCTAAAGGGATTGATGTAATGCTCAATCAGAGCATTTCATTAGGTGGGCGAGCTGCATTTCGTAATACAGACGGCAACTGGCTTCGCATCAATGACTTAGCTAAGTTTACTTCTGGTGTCTTTTTCGGTAGCTCATTGGTTCGTACTGATGGTGAGTTTACTGCGGGCTCTTGGTCTGCCAGTGCAAGGGTGGCTCGTGTTGCGCCTAGCTTTTACGACGGTACTTGGGGTGGTAATGGAGTAGCCGCTTTCAGTGTCAACAAGCCTGACAGTACAGGTGCTCATTGGGCTTTTGCCTCTTACTACGATGGAACTAACATTCGTGCTGGTATTCAGATTCTTACAAACTCTGATGGTCGAATTAGATTCTACACTAACCGTAGAAGCAACTACGTAGAGGTATATGGCGGTAATGTGTATGCGGGTTCGCCTCAAAGCTCGGCAGCTCATTCATTAACACGTAAAGACTATGTAGACGCTAAGTTTAACAGTATTCCAACAGCGCCCGTTGGCGATATTATGGTGGGCAACGATCCATCAAACACGACATCTGGTGTGCTACAAGGTCATGTTACTTGGCATGCTCGCAACTGGGCTGGACGCACAACGGAGTCTGCATCGCTAATGACTTGGGTTAACCCAACAACAGGATTTAAGGTTGTAAAAGCTGGCACATATTACATCGAATTTACTGACTATAGACGAGTGCGTGCTACAGGTCAGGACGACACTGTTTCAGCTCGCATCCAAGTTAACAACGCGACGAAAATTACCAATAGTTGTACTGCTAGGGATAACGCATTGGCAACTCCAACCGCTAAATGGGTAGGCCACCTTAACGTAAATGACACGGTGAGGTTCATTTCTGTAGGTGGTGAAATAATAGTAGGAGGTGGCCATTTTACAATTCGCTACATCAAGCCATAACCATCAGCCAAAGGGACACAATGCTGTCCCTTTTTTCTTGCAAAAGTTTTCGCATGCGAGAACTTTAAAACACTCCTTCCCGTAAAATTTTCGCATGCGAGAACTTTAAAGAATCCCGTTCGATATAGTTTTCGCATGCGAGAACATTGGCGCATATTGATGCGAAAACGAAATTGGATATAATCCAAATCTCTCAAATATAGATTTCACCTCATTGCTTCCTCGTGGAATGTTTTGCTCGCGTTGCCGCGCGACAAAACGGTTGGATTGGCCTCTCACTCACTCGTTGGGTGAGAGGTTTTTCTTTATGTAGACCGTTGATAAATCTCTTTTTCCCCTAAACGAGCCCTATTTTATAGCCTTTAAAAAGTAAGTAACGCCCGTCTATTGAGCAATCGCCATCATTCCGAATACACTTTGCAAGACACATATAAAAGGGGGATTTAATGCCAGTATCAGTTGTTGGTGAGAGCTTTGCTATTAGCGTTCTGGCTCTATCCGTCCTCAGTGGTGTTGGGTCATATCTCCAAGGCATACGCGAGCAACGTTTGGCTGGTGGATTCCTTGACTTTTTAACCGAGCTAACGCTGGCGTTGGTGGTCGGTTTGATAGTCGCTTACTTGTGTGACAGTGAGGGTGTGGAGTCTGGTTACACCAGCGCGCTTGTCCTCATCGCGTCAAACAACGGAGCAGACTCAATTAACTTTATCCGCAAACTAGCTAGCCACACGTTAGCGAGATTCTTTAATACCGGAGGGCAAAGCAAATGATGGAATTTGCAGTGATTGGCCTAGCCATTGCTGACCGATTTTTGCTTAAACGAAACGCAGTAAAAATACTGCATGCAAACCAGATGGACGATCCCGAAGTGATTCGATTCGTTCTTGGTTATCAATCTAACCGAGCTATTACGAATGGGACATTAACCTATTCGTTGCGAAGTAAGAAACGACCAAAAGCCGTCATTACTCGCACACGTAAACTCGACTTTTCACACGCCGGAAATAACAGCGAATACCTAACGTTCGACCGCAAATTGCTTGAACGTGAAGCAGGGGAAAAGCTACACGGCGAGTGGATTCTGGACGTGAAGATTGAGCGCTCCTGTTCCCTAATCAATCCGCTATACAAAATCTTCCCTACCTGTACGACATATTCAGAGGAATTTGAAATTGCGTAACAACAGCAAGTTTGCACTAGACCAGTCGCACAACTATGTGGTGGTCGATTTTGACAACGTGACCGAACGCGGCCTTAAGAGTCTGACCACTGCGTTAAAACAAGCGGGTGCGACTGTTACAGACGTAGAAGCCTCGAACAAGAAAACGAGACGAGACGGCGAGACAGTAAAACGCGCCAAACTGTTCTTTGATAATGGCCAGTCCATGACGCTGTTTATTGGTGATGAGGGTGACATTTACCAAATGACACTGAACAACACGAAACAGCCTATCCCAAGCGTGAAGAACGAACGCGAGCTTGCGCGTGAAATGGTTCGCCTAATGGAGCGCAACCAAAGCAAGTTTGACAAGCAAGTAGCTCGCAAAGCGGCACAGGCCGTTAAAGACACCTCAGACATTCAACCAGCCACACGTTCTATTGCTAAGCGATTGGAAGAAGCCAAGGCAGCCGAGCAGGTTGCACAATCCAATTACACCAACGCCCTAGCCGCTCGGGACAGCGTTCGCACGAAATTGGAAGAAGACCAACGCCGTGTAGCCGATCTTGAAGCTGCATTAGAGCAAGAGAAGCAAGAAACCAAGGAACTTGAAGCGCAATTAGAGGCGGCCAAAGCATGATGTTTACCAGTCAAAATCAAATCAAGATTGTGGATCGCATCGACCATCTAGCTAAAACGCTAACACCGGAGCAAATCGAAGCGGTACTGCAAGGTGAAAACGCCGACCAAATCCTAGAAGCACTATCGCTTGAGGATTTGGAGAACACTTACCTATACCAGTGCAAACCAGTGCCTCAAATGATGCTAGAGGCGTTCAAATCGAAAGCGTCAAAGCTTGAGTTTCGTGCTCAGCAATTTGGTAAGCACTTGGAACGTAAAACGCCTACGCTATCGGTAGAAGCTGTAGAAGTGGGTAAACCGCGCAAATCTGGTGCGGTCGCTGTCCAAATGGTGAAAATCCCATTTTCGGATGGCCAGAGCATTTCTATTGCGTTCCATGCGCCGGATAACGATCCGCTAAAAATCAATCCAGACGACACGCTAATTGCGTTCCGCTTCCTAATGAACTCACGCGACATTACTCACGTAGTCGCGCCAAAGGGCAACATGGATTTATCCCTTAAGGAAGTGACCAACAAGCTAGCGCAATTGCTTGAAAACAACAGCGAGAAGTTTGTCGCCGCTAAGGCGAAGAAAGACGCTGACAAGAAAGCATTGGAAGAAGCGCAACAAAAGGCACAAGAGCTCGATGAGCAAGCCGCTCAGCTAGGCGAAGAAACAACAGACTTGGAACAGAAACTTGATGAGCTGGCCAAGAAAGAGAAACGCCTAAAAACTCAGATTGCTACGCAAAACGAAATCCAAGAAGAACTACGCAAACAGCTTGCTGCTATCAAGCCAGCAGCAAATACAGCAGCGACCAATGTGGACGCTGGTGGCAGTCCGTCTCAAGTGATCGAGCAATGGGACGCTTCATGGACTAAGCAAGAGAAACGCGACTTCATCATTGAACGCGCTTTCAATGGCGATCTCGATGCCTTTGTTAAGCAGCTAAGCCAAGAGTTTAAAGACTCATTAGAGTTTGCAGGTGCAGCAAATCAAAACGTTCCTAGCACGTATTCAGAGTCGTACATCAATGATGCGATTTATGAGCTCGATAAAGGCGCTATGACGGTATCAGAGCTTGCCGAGGCTAAAGAATACATCCGTGATTCAATTGAAAACGATTTTCCTCAGTTGTCAGACGAAGAACGCGAGCGAAAAGCGAATATCGAGCGCAAAGAATGGCTATTGGCTCTTATTGGCCGCAAGACCATTGCTAAGGGCTGGAAGATGGATAAAGGCGAAGATAGCGAGCCGTTTGTCTACTTCGAATCGCCTGACGCGAACGACGATGATAGCTTTGGCCAGTACATGATCCACGCGCGCGATAACCAAACCTTGGCTGTCACTTACGGCGAGGGTTCACCGCTTGCTGGTGGCGACGATCTACAAGGTTGGGAAGCGGCTAAATCGCTTATTCTGGCTGACTACGACCGTGAATCTAAGTTGCTTCAAGATACCGATGACAGCAACGAAGAACCGCAACCAATTGAGAACGACGAGCCAAACGCGAACGACCAAGACAAAGACGAAACCACAGCTAACCTATTCTGGTATGGCCTACGTCTACGCCCTTATGGCTTGGGTACAACGCCGCCACAACATCAAGTGGTTAAGTACCTCGATCCAGAATCGGCTCAAGAGCAATTCGCTGACGCTGGTAATGGCATTCGCCACGGCGCGATCGCTTATGACCAAAAACTGCCACCAGAGCTAGTAAGCAACTTTGACCTAGAGCCGCTATTTGGCATGGTTGAGGGCGACCTAGAGGAAGCGGAGCGCATCGCAGCCGAAGCGCTAGACCAATGGGTTGAGGACAAAGGCGTTGATGAAATTCCTCAGTCTACGCTCGATACCCTAAAACAAGTGGGCTTCAAAGCAGCGTTCGCTAAGCAGCTACGCCAGCAGCCGGAAATGAAGAACCGCAAGGAAAATCCAAAAGCGTACAAGCTATGGAGCGCATCGATTGACCTTGTGACACCGGAAATGATTCAAGAGATTGCCGAAGACCTAATGCTGGTTCAAAGCGATGCTGAATTACAGCGCCAAGCAGAACACACGCAAGGCCGCATGCGCTTCCAAGAAACTGCCCTATCCAAACTTAAGGATATGCAGTCAGTGAGCCCAAGCGATCGCAAACGTCTTGTTATGCTGGCTGACCTAACGCTAGGTACTGGTAAAACGCTAAAACGTGGCGAGAAAGTGGATGACCAAGCTAAGCGCATTTCAGAACAAGCGCACCTAGTGGAATCACTACAAGGTGAAACCCTAGCGTCATTGGAAGCGCAATTTAAGAACCGCAAAGAGATCACTGATTTCCTAACGGCTCATCGCATCCCATTTAACCGCCGTGCGAAACGTGCTGACCTACTGCAAGCTATCTTGAACTACCGTGACGGATTCTTTAGTGCAACGGCGAAAATGTTCGACCTACGCGCGCTACGTGGCGACCTATACGAGAAGTTTGAGAACGGCGAAGCGTTGGCACTGGATGACGTAGAAAAAGCGTTTAGCGCGACTACGGTTTACCATGAGGGTGACGTAGCTTACACCAAGGCAAAAGGTGAAACCGTCATTCCAGCAATGGCAGACCAAGGCGAGGACTACCAAAAAGTTGAGCGCTTCATTAAGGCGATCGATGACGGTAGTTACCCTGACCTATCCGAACTAAGTTCAGATGAGCTCTTTGCTCAGCACTACGCAATGGCGAGTGTTACCAACCAAGACATCCTGGCAATTCATGGTTTTAGATTCTTGGATAACGATGAGCAGATCGACAATGAACAGATGGCGCGCGCTATCCATAACTCAGTCATGCCATTGTGGTACACAAAAGCTATCGAAGCGGAATACGAAAGCCGTGGCTTCCCTAGCCTTGCTGCATTGCCTGACTTGAACCATAAAGGCCAATTCAAGGCGACACGCGAGAAGCGCTACGCACCAGTAGGCACTACTGGCCAAGCTGACTTTAGCGTTATCGATACGTACACAGGCAAGGTGCTAGAAACTGGCCTAGAGGGCGCAGCAGCGCAGCAAAAAGCGACTCAACTAAACGACCAAGCAGTGAAAGAAAGCACTATTGCAATCTTTAACATGCTTAAGGACGGCAAAACGCTTGAGCAAATTGCAGAGACGGAATACAGCGCACCACTTGAGCCTGTCAGTCCGGCTATGTTCACCACAATCAACGGCTTTGAATCATTGTATTCAACGCTGGCCATTAACGGCTCGGGTTCGCTTCACTCGCGCCCAACACTACGCGATAACGCCGACAAGCTACTGGCTAAGGTGGACGCTGACGGCAAGATTAACGATATTGCGCTAACCGAAGAACAAGAGAACCAAATGGAAAATACATTTGGCTACAGTTTCTTCTCTGCGAAGTCGAACAAGGGTAAAGAGCTACGCTTTATCGCTAACACCAATTCTCGCAGCTACCTAACGGTTGACGGTGCTAACAAACTGCTTGAGCTATTGGGTGCTAAGAACGCCGTAGAATCTGACACAGCAGATGAAGTGAGCAAGGGTGCATCCGAGGAAGAAAAACAACTTCTCGCACTAGACCCAACTCAATATTCATTTGGCTCAATCTATGAGAGCGAGGGCATTCGAGATACGGGTGAAATCGCTAAGCGAATCCGCGCCTTTATCGCTCAGCTTAAGAAAGCTGGCAAGATCAGTAATGACGTTAAAATCTCAGTACGCAAGCCTCGCTACGGCACACTAGACCTAACGCTGACTGACTTGCCAAGAAACGTCATGCTCTACAATCCAGCTTATCTACAGTTCGAGATTGATAACCCTAACTCGCCAGCGCCACACGGTATGAGCCGTTATACCGAAGCAGTAGATCAGCTGATCGAGTTCGTTAACGCTTATGTAGGCCAATACGACTACAACAACAGCGACACGATGACCGATTACCACGATCGCAATTTCTTTGGTGGCCGCCTAACCGTGGACTTTGATTTTGGTAAAGAGCGCAAAGTGGTAGAGCTCGCGTCTCTAACTGAAATGCACCAGCAAGGCGAACAGGCAAAGGATGACGTATTAGACGTTACCTCATTCCGTGAAAGCCTAGATGAAGAAGAAGCGAAAGCGCTTGAGCAGCTAGAAGCCTTTACCAACCTAGAGCTAAAACTTGGTAAGCAGGAAGTGACTTTCCCAACAGGCCGAGTGAAGTCGATTAATGCGAAAGATGAGGACGGACTCACTTACAGCCTAGACGTTCTATTCGACATTCTAGCGACCGACTTAAGCGAAAAAGCGAAAGCTCAACTTGAGACGATTAAGGACTGGCAATCTGCGGATACCTACTACAACGAAAAAGGCGCATTGGTACAACCAAGTGTTGCGGCAGACATCCAATCAGTAAATGGCTCAGTGCCAGCGAACGTGTACGCTCCGCTAATCGCCCGTTCATGGTTAAATGAAAGCCACGCTGACATTTATCCGATCGCTAAAGATGGCGAGTACAAGTTCGCGTTATACCAAGGCAACGACTTGATCGGTGAATTTGACGATACAGCGGAAATGGAAGCGCTATTAGTGAAAGCGTTCAATCTAAGTAGTGAGGCGCCTCAATCTGAAACAGAGGGCAATAACGAAGAAATGGAACATGTAGAGAAACTAAAGGAAATCCGAGATTTCACTGGTGAACCTACGCCGGAATTGGTTGATGAGTTCCAAACCGCACTAGAACAGGCTTACGCCCACTTCGAAGCTAACGACCAAATAGCAGAGAACGAAGCGTTGATGGATGCCGCTCTAAGCAACATCACCAGCATGATCCAAGCGCAAATCTAATCACAACCAAGGCCGCCACATCGGCGGCCTAAACCGGAGAGAATCAAGTGTTAAGCTTAAGAGAAAAAATGATGCTCAACCGCGATGCTGCGGGTTTGTTGAAAGAGCTTAAGAGTGGCCAGCTATCGATTGGTGAACGCATCAAAAAGAACCGTGAGCTGGTGGAAATTCTTAATAGACTGACAGGCGCTAACCAAAAGGTTGAGCAGGAACCGGTATCAAGTTCGGATGAGCCAATATCGGTAGAAGAATTTTCCAAGTTAGGCCGCTCCGATAAGATTGAAAAGCTCAATGAAGTGCTACTTCTGCCTAACTGGTACGAATACGAAATGGCGTTTTTCCCTAACTACCAAATGGTTGAAAAGGGCGATAACTACGTTGTGTACAAGGATGGCGAAAACTTCCAGTTTGGCTACAAAGGGCATATTGCGCGAGGTTTGGACTACTGGAAAAACGATGCGGGCTCAGCCAAGAAAAATGGTGGGTTTGGTAGCTGGTCGCGCGCTGACCGTAGCAAGGCTATCAAGACCATCACTAAGCACATTGAGCAGAATGAGCGCGACAATGGCGAACGTCCAGTTGAACAAAGCGAACTGGTTGCGAGATTCCTTGCGGGGGAGTTTAATACAGCCAAGCCATCGTTGTTTGTTGATGTAATGCGAGACGTTCACTCAGAGGGCTTGGAGCTAGATAGCATCAAGCAAAAAGCGATTGAATGGTTCGAGCACAATCCTGACAAACTGGCCGCTTAAGTTTTCGCATGCGAGAACTTTAAAGAATCTCGTTCGATATAATTTTCGCATGCGAAAACTTTTCAGAGAACTTGAGAAAAAACGATGAATGTTTTCACTAAAATCCGAGCAGACTATTACTACAAGCAATCTTTAAACCTTGCACTAGCAGCCAGCGAACGTCATAACTACGCCAAGGCGCTTTTCGCATTGCTTAAGAGCCTTTAATCCTTTTCCCTGTCCCAAAAGTTTTCGCATGCGAAAACTCGCCACTCCAACCGGAGCGGTCAAATTGAACCAACTCACATCAATTAGCGCCGAAATCAAAGAGGCGAAAAACATCAATGACCTAGCCGAGATTGTTCAACTGTACGCAACAGACAATCCAAAACCCAAGCTAGGTCGCACCAGCTACGTTGTGACAGCAAAAGGCGACGAAGTGGAAACAGGCTTTAAAGTCGTGGAAGCCAGCGACCTTATTCCATCGAACGACTTAGACGGTCGAATCAATCCGAACTTCCCGCAAGAACTGCAACCGCGCGACCGTACTCGCGTATCCTCAAAATTGCAGATCTCAAAGATGGCCAACGATTTGCGTCCACAACAATTAACCGATTCTGGACTATCTAGCCACGGCGCACCGGTTGTCGGTGCAGATAATGTGGTGGAGTCGGGGAACGGTCGAACCATCGCTATCATCAAGGCGTATCGAGAGGGTAAGGCTGATAAGTACCGCCAGTTCCTAATCGACAATGCGGAGCGCTTCGACCTATCACCGGAGAAAGTTGAGAGCATGCGCGAGCCAGTGTTGGTTCGAGAACGTGTTACCCAAGTTAACCGTGCTAAGTTTGCCCGAGATTCCAACCTCTCTGACTTGCAACAAATGAGCGCAGCCGAGACAGCTTGGGTTGACGCAGAGCGCATCGATGACCGCATGATTGCCCTTTTCCAACCGAGCGAAACAGGCAACCTTTTGGCCAAGTCTAACCAAGGATTTATAAACGGTTTCTTAACTGAAATTGGGGATAACTCAACCGCCGGACTACTTACCGAAGATGGCCGACCAACCAAGCAACTGATTGAGCGCATGCAAAATGCCGTGTTTGCCAAGGCGTACAAAAACGAGAAGTTGGTGAAGCTGGTAGCCGAGGAAGCCGATCCCGAAATTCGCAACATTTTGAGCGCGCTAAACGGCGCAGCAAGCGCGTTTGTTGAGATGCAATACCTTAGCGGAGAGGTGCATAAAAACACGTCTGGAACGCTGGCAGAAGCCGTGGAAATTAACGCCTCACAACCTGACCTCGCTAAGTCAGCACTTGACTCACTGGTGCAAGCAACCGAGCTAGTAAGACAGGCCAAAGATTCCGGTCAGCACATCGATGAGCTATTAGCTCAGTCCGGTTTGTTTGGCGACAACGATCCCGAGGCCGATGCGCTGGCGAGATTCATTGCTGCTAACAACCGAAGCGCAAAACGCATGACACTGGCATTCAAGGCAATGGCCGAGGCAATCAATAGTGAGCTGCTTCACCAAGGCCAAGCGCTCGGGGATATGTTTGGCGGCGGCGGTGCATCGCTTATTGATATTCTTGGGCGTGTAAATCAAGAGCTAGAAAACGAGGGGGTACAAACAGGCTTTATGTTCGAGTCTAGTGTGCAACTGGACGAACTTGCAAACGCTTCGAGGCATGCTATAAAATAGTTCTTGGCATATATTGCCTATACAACCTTTATAGACACAAAAACGCCAGATTTAATTGTCAAATCTGGCGTTTTTGCATTTGGGAGTAGGGGATGTTTACTATCAGGCATCGTTATCACTACGGGCTAATCGACATAAACGAAGACGGCGTTGCCGATGGCCATTCAGTCGCAGGGAATGAGATCCCCGCTTTAAGGAAAGATGGCGAGTATATCTACAGACCATTTAAAGGGGCGCTAGATAATATCTATCTACTGCATCTCCAAAAGGTAAAGCTGGTGAATATCGTCGCTTATTGCGATGACGAACTAGGGCTATTTGGCTGGCAAGACGTGCCGCTCGATCACTATGTGGTTGGTGTCTACCGTGACGGCGGGTATTACGTCCTAACGAAAAACGGGCAGCTAATTAGCCACCCGCTTTAAAAGTTTTCGCATGCGAGAACTTTACACACGATACCCAACTAATTGAGCTTCACCAACTGGCACTTGCTCAAGTTCGCCATCATCAAACAGTACCGTTAGCTTGTCGCTATGCTTACCAGATGCGAACACCAAACCATGACGGTCATTAACCATCACACAAATGCTGGTAGGCTTTTGGTTTGCCGTAGGCTTTTTGCTTACTGGTGTCTTATCGGTCTTTTCTGCTTTCTCTGGTTTGCTAGGTTGAGGTGCAACTTCCACCTTGCTATCTAGCTCGCCAGTGCGCAGTTTTACACAATCTTGGCGTGTTAGCTTCTCGCCGCTTTCCAGTGCTTCACGAACGCGATCAGAGTTATCGATGGTTGCTTTGCGTAGTTCGTTGATGGACTCCACATCACCAATAATCCCTTTTTGGAATGCTTCCAAAACAAAGTCAGGGGCTTTAAGTACATTTAGGTATTTCGAAATGTAGCCGTCTGATTTGCCAAGGCGCTTAGCCAAGCCACGGTTATCCAGATTGTGCTTTTTCTTAGCTTGGTCAAACGCCTTACCTAATTCGATTGGCGTTAAATCTTCACGCTGGATGTTTTCAATGAGCTGGCCAAAAATATCGCCCTTTTCACGGACAATACATTCAACGTGAGTCAGCTTGTCGCTCAACATAGCGGCGCGCCAACGACGTTCACCCTCTTGGATTTTGTATCCCTTGCCATCGAACGGGTAAACAACGACAGGTTGAATTTGGCCGTTTTCTTCTAGGCTTTCGCACAATTCAAGTAGTGACTCATCGTTAAATTCTTCACGTACTTGCTCAACTGAATACAAAGAGTCTTTAGGGATAGCCAGCACTTTCGCTGCATCGCGGATTTCTACCGCTGATTCATCCAAGAGATTATCTAGGTCGCTAAGCTTGATTCGATCTCTTAAGCTTTTGGTCATGCTGTCACCTCTACCATGCGCTTGCAAAGTTCCTCACAAACCGCTGTAAAGCCGAATTTCTCAGCCGCTTTAGGGTTGGTTTCAATCAGTGCTTTGCCTTGGTTTAGAGCTTCACTTACGCGCGTTGTTTTAATCAGTTTGTTTTCAAAAACTAGGTTGCCGTACTCTTTACGAAGTTCCGCTTCCTGTTCGCGCTGGTCGTTTGTAATGTTGGCTTCGATAAGGTTTAGGACAATGCCTAATACTTCCAAGTCAGGGTTCATTCGACGGATTTGGCGCGAGGTCTTAACCAGCTCATTAACGCCTTTGATCGACATTTTTTGCGCTTGGCTAATGATAAGTAGCTTACTGGCCACAAGTAGCGCTGCATGCTGTAGCGCGTTCGCCGCTGGTGGACAGTCGATAAAGATATAGTCGTAGTCGTCTTTGATAAGGTCGATAGACTCAGCCACGTTTAAGATTTGTGATTGAGTAATGTTACCCATGCGCTTATCGCCGCCAATAACGTGTACGTTTTCGCTGACTTCGAAAGGTTTAGCCTTTACTGGATTTTCAAAAAGGTTGTAAGCGTTGTGTAGGCAGCTCGCAGATGTGTACTCTGGATTCTCGACCATTTCCGGTGCGATTGAGCCGCCTAAGTTGTTTTGTGGGTCAAAGTCCAGGAATAGACATTTGTTGCCTTGGTTAGCGATGCTAATGCCAAAGTTGTAAGTACAAGTTGTTTTACCAACGCCGCCTTTTTGGTTGGCAATCGCCATGATAATGCTCATTAATTAATTTCCTTTGCTGGTGGAATTTGTTTGCTGTTTTGGTTTGCTCAGTGCTACCTCAAGATCCTCGATATAGCACTGAACTACGTAATCAGTTGTACCGCCGCCGTGCATTGCTTTGTAAATAGCAGTGTGGCAAGGGCTTACACCCTTAACGCCATCAATGAGCTGCTTGGCTTTTCTGGTACTTCCTGCCTTTTGGACTAATTGATTTAATCTTTCGCATCGTTCCTTGGATGCCATATCAATGCCTCTCGATTGTTGTCACTGGCAACAGACACACACTATACGTTGCCAGTAGCAACAGCACAAGAAAAAAAAGTAACAAACAGAACCGATTGCACAAGTTTTCGCATGCGAGAACATTAGATAAATTGTGAGATTGATTCCATGTGTTTTCGCATGCGAAAACTTTTTGACAATTCTATTACTTAACTAGGTTACAAAGAGCAGCGTCAACAGGCATAAGAAGGGAAAAGCACCTAGTTGCATAATTCATTGTTTTTAATAAAAAATATTGAAAACCTGTTGTATATGAAAATTATTTCATATACATTAAATTACAGATAGGCGGCAACAAAACTATTAGGGGTAGGATTGATTGCATCAAAGCTTATCTGTTCAACGTGCAATCCCCGCCATTTGTTCAGTGGCGGGGTTTATTTTTTCTATCTCAAAAGTTTTCGCATGCGAGAACTTTAAAACATCCCATTCCGTATAGTTTTCGCATGCGAGAACTTCTTACCAAATTCCATGCAAAAAAATACCCGCCAAAAATGACGGGCATATGAGAAAAAGTTTTCGCATGCGAAAACTTAACGCATCGATTTGCTGTTAACACTCCACGCTTCGAGATTTACGTCCTCGATAGAATATTCAAATTCTTCATCATCGACGTAGTAGGTATGTAGGTTCGCTTGCCAGTAGCCTTTATCAACTTGCTCTTGCTGGTACGCCCACGCAGCACACAACAAAATCGCAGGGTCTTCGAAATTGAAGTGTTGCTCTGTGATCACTTCTGAATCGCTGCCAAGGTCATAACCATGCTTGGCCATGAGCGATTTAACCGCCCACCAATAAGCGCCATAGTGACGGTACATGAGCGGATTGGCTTTAAGTGTTTTGTAAATGCCATCTACTTGAGCTTGGATAAATGCTTCTTTGCTTTGCGCTGTTTCTAGCGCCTCATCGAGTAAGGGCTGTAGATCTTCAACGGTAGGCAATTTCACTTGGGTAATCATTGTTGTCTCCAAAAAGTTTTCGCATGCGAGAACTTTTCGCATGCGAAAATTTGAGTTAGGCAGCTTCGGCCATTGTGTTGTGAATGGTTAATAGCGATTTCGCTAGCAATTCCAAATCCGCTTTCGCAGAGATAAACCACCAGCCGCCATTAAATTCACTGCTTGCGTTTGATGCGAAGTCAGCGCCGTACTCGGCCTTAGCTTCCTTGTCACCAGCGAACATCACTTTAAGCGAACCTTTAAGGCCATTGTTGTCCATCAAACCAATGCGCTCGTATGGCTCTACAACAATCTCTTTTCGGTTGCGACCGCGCTTAGGCTTCCAACTAATTGGTGAAGTCACCATTTTAACGTCGATGCCAATGCCTGACATTAGTTCGCTAAACTTCTCGATGCTCTCTACGTTAATGGCAGAGATATTATCGATTTTCACTTTCTGCGTTTCGGTCACTTTAACCTCGGCCTTTTCCAGCTTATCCGCATTTAGGTACTTCTCGATAAATTCCTCACGCTGTGCGCTGCGGTAAGTGAATAGCGAACCATACGCACCTTTCATGCGATTCAATGACCAGTCATCCGAGAAGATTAGGCCATCACCGGATAGGAACTCACGTTCGCCAATAGCGTGTAGGTCAGCACATACCTTAAGCATGGTTTCTTGTGAGTTTTCGCCGTAAATCGCATCGACCTTTTTCAGTAGGTGAGTATCGGTCGTTGGTTTGTATTGCGTCATCCAGTACGCGATCTGTGATAGACGTTTCGCACGGTCAGGGTCGTTAGCCACCAGCTTAGTGAAGTCAGCGAATAGCTTATCTTCCAGCTCTGTGCGGTATTCGCTAGAGCGTTCGGTCAGAATATCGGTGTAACGAGTGAACTCACTAGCCGATAGGCGGCGCGCTTCGTGTGCGTTGGTGTAACCTGTCCATTTCAAATTGCTTAGATGGTTATCTAGCTCTTTAAGGAAAGTGATAGACGTTTTGTAAGTCGTCTCCGCTTTCAGTAGCGCTTCTTGATAAAGCTCAGGGTATTTTTCCTCGAATGCTTTGATCTCAAGTGTCACCAGTTCAACAACTTCCTGTTCGCTCACTTGGTTGCCGTTTTCCATCGCCTGTTTGTCCCAATCGCTACCGATAAAGAAACTTAGAATGTCGTGTTCCAGCATCACGCGACCTTTATCTTCCAATTGCTTGGTTACTTGGTCGAGTAGGGCTTTCACGATCGCTTTATCGCTCGCATCTGGATAAATCAGCGTTTGGTCTGGTTCAACATCCAATCCCCACGGGGTAGAGAATGAGCCGTCAGCATTGCGCACCAAACAGCGGCGGCTGTTACCGTAGGCTTTCATTTTCTTTTCTGCGACCAATTCAAAGAACGTCTCACGGTCAAACGTATGAGCGACTTCACTTAGTGGTACACCTTGGAGCGCTTTTGCTTCTAGCGCAGCTCTATCCTGATTCACTGGCGCAATTTCAATAATGCGCTCAACAGGTAGATCGACATAGTTGCGTGACGCTGGTTCGCCGTCCATTTCAGTAATAAAGCCGTCCACCGTGCCAGATTTACGGTCGAAGTTGGTGATCATGATTGTTGCTTTCGAATCGTACTCGGCGCTCCAAGAACGGCTCTTAACTTCGGCTTTGTAGGTGTAACCATTACGCACAATCACGCCATTGCGAACAATGTACAACTCTGGATGAGTTAGGAAGTCAGGGTAATCCTTTAACACACCGTCATTGATGGCCAGCTCCATTGCTGGTTTCAATTTCTTGATGGTATCGCTCGCTTTGTCGCGGTTTTTGATCGCTGCCTCATAGGTTTTAATTTGGCTTTCTAGCGCAAACAGTCTGCCTTTGGTGCGTTGGTAGTTTTTGTGCTGCCAACTGCCGCGCTTCTCGCCCTCTGCACGTAGGCGATCTTCTTCCACCTCTTTGCGTAGTGGCTCTAACTTCTCGCGTAGTTCGGCCAGCTCGCCCTCAACCGCACTCACATCCAAAGCAAGCATTTGGGTGGCTTTGATGTACTTGCTAACGTTAATACTTGCTAGTCGGCGTTCCTCTAATTTGCGCTTGCGCTCAGCTTGACGCTTAGCCGCTTCGATACGGGCTTTCGCTTCTTCTGGATTCGCTGCCAGCATGATTGCAGTTTCGTCGGCTGCGTCTGCATCGGCGTTCGCAATGTACTTTTCATCACCTTTGAACATTGTCTCAATCCAAGTGGCTTTGCGTTGGATTGTGGCCAAGCGGAAATCATCGAATGAGCCTTTCGACGTGTAGTAGTGAACGTTCACGCTGTTTTGTTTAGAGCCAACACGCGCGCCACGGCCATTACGCTGTGTGATACTCATTGGAGTCCAAGGTAGCGTTAAGTGGTGAATATCGGTTGTGCCATGATGCAAGTTGATGCCGACTTCGCCTTTTTTATTGAGGATCATGAACTTGTATTTCGAGGTGTTGTAAGCATTGGCCATTGCTTCCAAACCCGCTTCCTCATCGTCCTCAGTCGCTTTAGAGCCTTTCTTACCCGCAACGGTATCGCTGTTCAAAATACCGATTTCAGACAGCTTACAACCAACAAAATCCGCAATGATTCGCGCGACTTTCTTGTGCTGTGTTTTTTCTTCGGTAAAGACAAGCTGCTTACCGCCAGCCAGATAAATCTCGCGGGCGCTCTCAAGGAACTTGGCGTACTTAGGGGAGACAGGGTGCGTAAATTTCAACTTGGCCTTGTCACAAATGTTTGTGAATCGGTCATCAAGTTGCTGGTGGAGCTGAACCACGCAGTGATCGCCCTCGACCTTAACGCTCTTATCAACCTTAACTTGGATTTTGCTTAACTTAACCGTGCCGTCTGGTGCCACATCCTCAAAAGCGACCGTGACGGTATTTGGTAGCTTAGCTACTGCCGCCTCTACCTCTTTCTTGCTGTCCTTGGCGAATCGGTAGGTAACACGCTCATAGTACAAATCAAGGTCTGTACTTACCTTGTCCATTTTACGGATTAGGCCGAAAACCGTGTCGTTAGGGTATTGCTCGACAATCTCTTGGTTTTCGTCTTTGTCTGGATTACTGATTGCGTCAGCGCGCTGGCGTAGTTCCTCATATAGCGCTTCCTGTTCGCTATTCATTTGGACAACGCTTTGCTGGCTAATCAGGTCAGGAATGTGAACGTTGGCACCAACGGATTTAGCATCCTCGATCGTCATGTAGCGGTTAACGATGTTTCGAAGTGCGTCTAGGTTTTGGAATCCAAGTAGGGCTTCACGCTGTTCAACTTCGCCCGAAATCT
Organism: Vibrio sp. Vb1980; assembly: GCF_033338615.1. Lineage (NCBI taxonomy): Bacteria > Pseudomonadati > Pseudomonadota > Gammaproteobacteria > Vibrionales > Vibrionaceae > Vibrio > Vibrio sp. Vb1980. The sequence goes on along the minus strand of NZ_JAWOSZ010000015.1, from coordinate 72,527 downwards.
TAGTAACCAGCGCTTCGCCAGTCTTACCAAACATGCGGATAAAGTCGTCGCTGTCAAAGATCCCCATCTTGGCAAACGTGTCTGCCGGAATGATGTGGGACAGCATATTGAACATATCAACAGGGCTGTTTACGGTTGGCGTAGCTGTTAGGAAGTAAACACCTCGACCGTCATTGCGAGCCTTAATGACGTTGTTCTTAAGCTGCATATCGATAGCGCGATCGGCTTGCGCTTGGCTAGGCAAGAATGCCAGATTGTTTCGGTATGAGCCGCCCTTGTACGAGTTGCGGAAATCATGCGCCTCATCGACCATAACCGAATCGAATAGCAAGTCCTCAAAGTACGGTAGTTCTTCGTTTTTGGCCGTACCATCGTCAGCATATTTCGCTTCAAAGCGCGCGTTCTTCGCTTGATCTGTGTGGCTTTCCGCTTCCTTAACTAGCTTGCTTGAACCAGCAATTAAACCAGCATCGCGCATTTCAAGCACATTGGCCGAAATCGTGTCCGGCTTCAATGGAATGCGGTTGTACACGTCTTTTGTCATTACCACGATGCGAGCGTTTGACTGTGTAAGCTGGTGGAGCTGCTCTGCTACGCGCTTGCCGTTTGTGTCTACGGTCAGTTTGGCGCGCAAGATAGGATCGCCTTTCTTGTCTAACTTCGGTTCGCCCGTTTCATCTAATACCGGTTCCCGAATGATTTTTCCGTCATCGTCTTTGTGAACTTCAAGGCCGATAAATACCTTGTCAGATAGATTGCTTTCACCAAAGAACAGGTCGGACTCATAGAACCAGTTCTCTAACACGGATTTAGGAACAACGATGGCCACACGGTTGGCGCGTTTGGTTTCTAGGTTATGCTGCACGAGGCCAAGGCCAGTGAGCGTTTTACCCAAGCCAGTACCAAAGGCAATAATGCCGTTACCGTCTGCACTGTGACGGCGAATCGTTGAGTTTTGGTAAGGTAGGAACTCAATCGCACCAGATACGCCATTTAGCGTTAGTGGTGAGTCATCAAACTCCGGCTTAATCCAACCGTTAAACGTATTGTTGTAAACCTGTTCCAAGTATTCTGAATGGTCAGATGATGCAATCCATGTAGAAAACTCATCATCGAGGCGGCGCATTTGTTCACGGATAAGTGATTTATCTTCGTTCTTACTACCGCCACGAACCGCACCATAGTTGATGTACGATTCAATTTGACGCTCAAATCGCTCATCGCTGTTCGCTGCTTTACCTTTCACGCCATTACGAGTTAGGCCATCAATCCATTCGCCATCACGCCAACGGTAGCCAGTAAGGTATTGGCCGGATTCGCTTTGTACGAAATCCTCAAAGCCGTCCTTATCCTCGGTAAAGTCGCCCAAGATAAATTCTGTGTAGCCACGGTCATGCAGGAACTCAAGCATGATGTTTTTAGGAATCCACTTATCGGTAAGCTTCATCTTCACATCGGCAATCGAGATCTTGTTTCGCTTAGATTCGATGGCTTGAATTTGGCGCATGATGTTAGCTTTCACGGTATCGCTGGTGGTCGATACTAATTGTGCGGTCAGCTGATCCATGCGCTTACCGACTAGGCCAGTTGTCGCTTTATGGAATGCCGTCACCGTGCCGTCAGGGTTTACGGCTACCTCATCCATGTTCGCTAGGTAATCAAGCAACTGCTCATCGCTCATCGCATCGATACCGCTTGCGGTGTAATACGTGCGAACGTCATGCAGTGTCAGTGTGGTTATGCCTAGTTCACGGTCACATAGATGGAACACGTCACCAATGCGAGACGAACTGTATTGAACGGTCAGCTCACGCTTAAGGTCGCCTTTGAGTAGGTCAGACAGTTTGCCCTTAGAATCGATCGATGAGTGGTAGTAATTCCATGCAGAGACGTACTTCTCGCTTAAGTTGCTTAGCGCTTTCTTCGATACCTTAGAGCCGCCCATTAATGCGTTCAGCTCTAACACTTCGCCGCTTAACTTCACGCGATATTGTTCGGTCTGGAAGTCCTCCGCGCCCATTGCCATGTTGGCCAAGTCGCTATTGGCTGTGGTTCGGCCACCAGCAACCAGCGTTGCAAGTGTTTGAACTTTCATGCCAAGTAGAATGCCTTTGTAAGCGTGTTCTTGGCTTGCTTTTGGCAGCTTGGCAATCTCGCGCATTAGGGCTTTAAAGTCGTCATGACACAAGTAACCGTAATCTTCGAAAAGCTTGAGCGCTTGGCTGGCCGATAGCTTAAGCATCGATTCAGTAGAGTAGGTGATAGAACCGATCTCATCGGTGTTATCTACGCCATAGGTCGCCTTACTGATAACGCCTGTTTTCGCATTGCTTTCAGATAGCTCCCATTCGCCATCAATCATTTCGTACTGCTGGCCATTGCGGAAAATCGTGTCTCCATCGGAGTATTTCGCGCTCACTGGCTCGCTAACCGCTTCATCGAGTAACATCCAATCAATGCGACTGTCAAAGCGGCGCATTAACGACTCTTTAATATCATCGTTAGAACGGTTGCCACGCTTCACGACTTTGCGCGCAAACTTACCTACGCCCTCAACAGTCTGTTCGCCGTTGATGAATTTCTTACCCTCGCGCTCGAACCACTTACCTTTGAGCCAAGTGTCCCAAAGTACGTTAGATTCAATCAGCGTGTCGCGGTCGGCACTATCAATCAGTGCTTTCGCTTGGTCGCTGTATTTTCGCCAGATAACAAGGTCAGTCACTACGCCCGTATCAGAGAACGTGCCCGTTGGTAGTCGGTGCGCGCCCAAAAACTCCGCTTTAAGCGCGAGTTGTGTACGCCACTTCTCAAGGTTTTTTGCATCACAAATACGAGTTGGCAGCACTAGGGCAATCAAGCCACCAGCTTTCGCTTTATCGATAGAACGAGAAACGAAATACTGATCAGCGTACTTAATGTCTTTGTACGCTTTGTCTTTCATCGCGCTAGCGTCTCGAACACCATAAGGCGGGTTGCCGATCACTAGGTCAAAGTCGCCAATGCCAGGATTAGTTGCTACCGCTTCGAATGCCGATTGGATTACATGGTCTTCGGGGTGAAGAATTTGGTTGATGGCCGCTGAGGTCTGATCCATTTCTACGGATGTAGTCAGGGTGCCTTTAGGTTTGGTTTCGCTAAATACGCCCACGCCCGAACTTGGTTCAAGTACGCTACCGCCAGTAAAGCCATAGGAGCGAACTGCATCCCAAGTCGCGCTCGCCAGCCATTTGGGCGTGTAGTATTCGTTGGTGGAGCCACCGATACCGCCAAAACCTGTGTAGTCGCGCAGAGCTGCTTTATCTTCGGGTGAAACGTTGGAGTAGTCGCCGTTGTACTTGGCGAGAATATCTTTGGCTAGTTGGTTAGCCTTAAGGCGCTGGTGGCCTTTTGGAGTGTCGCTAATATCGACAGCGAGCAAGGCTTCAAACTGGCGTACCAGTTCATCGATTGTTGTCGCCTGTTCAATACTGCGGGTTAAATCAGTGTTCATTGAACGTGCCTTTTATTCTTTGGATAAAAGCCAAAAAAAAAGTCGAGCTTTCGCCCGACTTTTTCCTTTCCTATTCCCCATCCCAAAAAAACGCCACTATCAATATCAATTTAAGTTAATGAATAATCTAAAATATCTAAGGAAGTAGATTTTTAGGGACGAGAGAATTATTCCGAACACGGTTATTATCATCAAGAATAAAAATTAGTGTTTTTGGTGAGTAACCAAGATTCAAAGGCAAGCAATTGAACTTTGACTAAAAAAAATTAACGCATAGAAAATCAATGATTTATTAGCGTATTGGTCACATTGACGCGATGCGCTATCATCCAAGATCATCCCCATCCCTGTAAAAAGCGCCTCAAATTACCGAGGTCGCACATGTCGCAAAACAAGGCATCAATTGGGCTAGCGGCAGCTTTAAAACAAGCGTTCCCTTTCTTTAACGAGAATGACGATAAAGAGAGTGGGATAAGTTTTGAATCTGGCGCTGGATACACGGGATCGCCATTCCACGATCGCGAACACCAATTAGATGAAAGCAACGGCGCTCTGACCAATGACGGTCGAAAAAGCTCAGACCGCTTTTTTCTGCACAAGCTGCCGAAAGATCGCTTCATGCTATATCCGATACTCAAGGAAATGGCCGAGGACAGCACGATTGATGCCGCGCTCAATCTGCACCTTGGTCACGCTCTTTCGGTATCAAACGACAATGGCATGGCTGTGTATCTTCATCCAACCGATGAGAAGTACGCCGAGTACGTAGGCCGTCTTAACCGAGAGCTGCTAACTCCAATCAACGAAAACCTGATGAACTGGACGTATTCAACGCTGGTTTATGGGGTTAACTATGTTCGCCCATACACGAAAGAGGGCGTGGGTATTACTCACTTTGAGGCCAACTACTACACGTTGCCAAACCAAATTCGTGAGTACGAACGTTCGGGCGAGCTAGCGGGATTTACTGCGGAATATCTACAAACCCGAGCGAACGGCGAACAGGTACGCCTTGCCGAGCCTTGGGCGCTCATCCCACTAAAGATGCCAATCTGGCGACCAGATATGGATATGCCGCCAGTTAACTACACTGGCCAGCGCTACTCACTTTATGACGATGCGTATTCACGCATGCCAATCGAGACGCAGAACTATGGCACATCCATTCTTCTGACCTGTTTTGAGGCTTGGTCGATGCTTCGCCAGTCCATTGCAGCGCTCGGCGCAAGTCGTGTGAATGCTTCACTTATCGATCGCATGGTAGCGGTAAACACTGACGGCTTAGATGCGGCCGGAGCTGCGGAATACATCAACATGGTCGCTGACCAGATGAAGCAAGACCGTCAAGAGGTGGTAGACCGTTCCCGCAAGCTAGGTTTCATTCCAACCGTCATCAACACGCTATTGCCATTTATGGGCGGCGCTAAAGGTGGCTTGCAGATCGATACCTTTACCACTGACCCGAATATCTCCCACATCGAAGACATTATGTTTCACCTTAAACGCTTAGCCGGAACGCTTGGCGTAGACCCATCCATGCTTGGGTTTGGTGATCTTCTTTCTGGTGGACTAGGCGAGGGCGGCTTCTTCCGCACATCGATTCAATCTGCACTACGCGCCAACCAAATCCGCGCAGCCGTGGTCGCGTTCGTTAAGCGCGCTATCGACATTCACACCATCTACCGAGACGGCAAGGTGTGGAATGACAACGATATGCCATTCGAGATCCGATTTAACTCTCTCAACACTGCTATCGAGCAAGAGAAGTCGGCAGCAATGGAGTCGCAAGCGAACTACGCAACCATGCTGACTACGGTGCTTGACCTTATCGAGCAATCCCCAATCGGCAAGTCTCCGAAACTCAAAAACCATCTTTACACGTCCGTTGTTGGCCTCGATTCCGAGCTGGCCAATGAAGTCATTTCCGAGCTCGCGGCTCAAGTGGCCAAGAACGACAAAATGATGGAATCCATTGGCATGACTGACCAAAGCGAAGCAGAACGATTCGTTAGAGACGTAGTTCTCGACCTACTAACCGAAATCCAAAGCCATTAATGGAGAAAAGAAAGTGACAGCAAAAGCACTTAAACAAGTATCCGACCGTTTCAGCCTATTCAATGACGGTCGCAAGCTTAGCGCCAACAAGCGCAATTACATCATCAAAGCCGTGCAAGCGATGATCAACAGCCCACGAACTCAAGAGCTACTACGACTAGGCGAAGCGTATGGTTACTATGGCCATCAATCCCGCCAACGCGCTAATAAGCTCTCAATCGGTGAAACTGAGGTGATCATGATTAATGGTCGTCCGGTTGTGGTAGAAAACGTGCCATCTAACCGCACAGTCTCTATCACCTGTTCAGATGACGGTATTGTTGAACACACTCAAGAGTTTTTAGATACCGATACAGGCCGTATCGCTTTAGGTTTGCACAATAGCCGTGCTGGTGGTTGGAGTTGGGCGACTGGTGGCCAAGATACACGCGAGGCATCGATCACGACTTCATATCACGGTATGGACTACGTGTTGCAGCCGAACTATATCAGCCTAGACCATCCGGCCATGATGATGGAAAGTGCGAACAGCAAGCAAATGATCCTCGAATCGCTACAGGAACAAGGTTTTGATGAGGAATCCGCGCGTAATATCTACGCGAACATGACTCAACAGACCAATGTTGAGCTAGTCGGTGATCTTACTAACCAGCTTATGTACCTAGAAAGCGTGAATGCAGAGTTGCGTGAAAAGGTAGAGCAAAACGCTAAGGCAACCTCGATGCTGCTTGATGTTGTGGACTCTTTACCTATCTATGTAACCGATGCGCAGCGCAAAGCGATCGCCAACATGGCCACCAAGGAAGATCATCAAGTGGTGCGAGCCATGTTTGAGTCGCTAGGTTCCCGAAAAATGGCAACTTTACCGACAAATAGCTACGTTCCAGTAGAGCAAAAAGTGAGTGTTGCGCCTCAAATTAAACAGCAATTCGTCAACTTCGGATCTTCATCACGAAAATTCCAATAAGTTGATCAATTAAAAAGCGCCACCAGCGATTAGTAATCAAGTACAAGAAACACTCAATTAAATCGAAAATTCTGGTGGCCAATTCGGAATTTTATAAATCACTAGGCGCGACAGGACGCAAGTAGAGTTTATCTTTCTTGAAGTGCATTGGTCGCCAGTCCCAACCAGCGATAGATACGCTATCTCGCGCGCCAGCAATATACGACACTGAGCGCAACACATTGACACCCTTATCAAAGTTAATCGCCTTATCGGCCTTTAGAACGAGTCTACCGTCTTTTTGGCTATGCAAACCAAAGGTGCAACCTGAGATTGTTACTAACAAATCCAACGGTAGCGCTGGTGCGTTCTTTTTCGGGAACTGACGGCGCTTAAATTGTTGTTTTAATTGGTTAACTTGAGTTTCTAATTGCTGTTCAGCACTTGGTGGGGGAGTAAATTTCATCACAGAGTTATCCACAAAATTCAGCGTGTTCGGAATATTATCATATCCAAAAGGAGTTTAAATAGATAAAATTTTTGGTAAACTCTAGCGCCAGATGGTAACACCTCTTGTTCGGAATCGCTTTAATATAGGGATTTATTTGATCAACCATTTACGATCAATAATAGGGGAGTTTTTCTGTAATTAGATCATGGCGATACCGTGATAGAGAGAAAGTGATTCGATTTCGGGCAACAGAAAATAAAAAAGCCCGCTTTGGCGAGCGGGCTTTCTTACTGAAATCGAGCTTTAAGCGGCAAACTTAAAGCGTCACGACAAACGAACTTAAGGAAAGTCATTATGCCGTAATGAATTAGACCGAAGCCTAATCAGGCGAGACATTTAGTTGGCGACTAATGCCTCAAATGGTTAGTAATTAGTTTAACAGTTTAGATTGAGCATCAATCTCAGCGAACGTTAACACAAATTACACCACACTAAAGCAGGTGTAAGTATAACGTTCAAAGAGATCGGTGGCAAATTTTTACGCCTTTCTTTTGATCAAATTTTATGCAAAACACACCGCTTTTACTGCATCCTTGCTACTGGAAGTCAGGATTCAGAACCCAAGCCTCCAATATCAAAACCAATAAACCGTCGGCACAACGTAAACTTGCTTGCCTACTAGAAACTATCTCAAGCCATATTCTTAAGCATGGCCATACCTGCTTTGCATCAACTACTCGATTGGTACAGGTATACAACGAGAACTGCGATCGCTATGATTGTCGTCCAACCACTTTTGACACTCTCAAAAAACAACTGAAAACAGCAGAAGACTTGAACTTAATTGTCCGAGAACAGAAGCCAAACAATGCAACAGGTCAGAATCTACGTCACATCACTCTATGCGTAGACGCCATCCAAGAAATGTTCGCTGGCGCATACAAGTACGCGCTACAAGCTGCACAAAAGCGTTTTAATAGACAAAAACGGCACTCAGGGGGGGCTTCTGTGGAAAAACCTCTTGAGGCCAGTGCTGACAAGGCTTGCGAGCAATCAGACAAAAACAAAAATGGCACTATAAATACAAAAGATCTCTCTACAGAGAGTAAAAATAAAATTAATAACGGTGTCCCGTCTGATTCTTGGTTTTTGAAGATCTTCAAACGTGACGCTGACGAAGTAAAACAACTTCAACTAGCAGCTAAGCAAGGCCGCCTATCAGCTAGTGGAGCTCGTCGTGTTATCAAGCTGTACAACAAGCACCAACAGCCTTTAGCGCCTAAGTTCGTGTCATACCTTAAGTTTGTGATTGCTAGCTGGCACAACAAGGCTGCAAGCGCCGTGAAAGCTAGCGTGAACAAGGTTCGTGATACAGCCACCATGTTAGCAGAGTACATGAACACCATTTCCGAGAAAGAGTCTCAAGGCTTAGTTGAATACTATCGTGACGCAGTCGGGCGAGTACAAGTCAGGTATCTGTAATCACTGCTTGATGTGAGTATTTCTATACATGCGTGACCTAAAATGTGTCATAATTACCTAAATCTTGTTATTTATGGATGTGCATTTGCATGAGTGATGAAGAATATTTCTACCCTGCGGTAAGCGATAACCTCCCGAAACATATCAAAAAAGGCCATCAACTGGTCTTTAGTCGTCAAGATCTATCCGCTAGGGAAGCAGATATGTTTGCGTTGATGATTGCACATATGAAACCAAGTGATTGGGAGCAGAAAACACCACACTATGAGTTTACTTCACATCAATTATCAGAGTGGTTAGGTGTTGAGTCTAAACATATCGGTAGCAACTTAAGTCCAGTAGCGAACCGCCTAGCTAGTCGAAAAATCGGGATAAAGGTGGAAACCCCGAAAGGTGATATTGAATTCGACTATAGACCTCTTTTTAAACATATCGCTTATAAACACGGCATACTTACGATGGTTCCTAACGATATGCTCAAACCTGAGTATATTGAATATAATCAAGGGTTTGCTCTGATTAATACTCGCAATTTCTTTGAGGTAAAAAAGGAGTATTCTAAGCGCTTGTACGAACTGCTTAGTCGCTTCAAAGACAAGGGCTTTGAAATGCATGCGCAAAAGCTTAGTGAACTGAAAGGAATATTTGGGCTTTTGGACGAATCAGGGAAGCTGAAGAAAGATAAAAGTTCCTTCAAAAACAACAGCGTATTTATGAAACGTTGTATCAGGGAAAGTATTAAAGAACTTTCTGAACACCCTCAGATTAGCAAAGAACTTTTATTTTTAGAAAGTAGCCAAGGTGATAAGGGGTTTGAGGTTGTAAAGAAAGGTAGAACCATTACTGGAATCAAGTTTCTCTTCCGGTGGGTTAAACTAGGTTCAATTGATGAGTTAAATCAACACGATGCTCTTAAGACAATTAGACAACTTGAATTGAAAAGGCTTCAAAACCAAGTCAGACTCACCGAGTCTGAACTAGAATCACTTGCCATCGCGTACCGCTATGTGGGTAAAGAAGACCACGCTCTTAAAGTTGAAGCTAGCTTGTCAAAGCGACACTCAGAAAAAGAGCAACAAAAGCATGATGATGGAATGCATGAATTAGAGTCGTTAATGGAAAAGATAGATACCCTTTCAGAACTAACCGATACACACGATTACTGATAGCTAACAAGTTTTAGGTCAAGGGCTCGATAGATGACATTTTCTAGGTTGAAATGAGCTATGTGACACATTTTAGGTATATGGGAGTGAACTCGACGTGATCATTGACTCGAAAGTAGAAAAAACCGGACAAGACTCCTATACAACCATCTCACACACCTAAAATATGTCATTCAAGAGCAGAAACACCTAAAATCTGTTATCCAATCACCTGATATATGATCACTTTCACCTAGATTATGTAGCACTAAAGCCTGTAAGAAGATCACAAACACCTAATAAATGATCAATTAAACCTAGATCTTGTTACTTAAAGACCTAAAAAAAGATCTTTAGACGAGTTAAAACCAATTAAAATCAATACGTTACGGTTACTATAGATCTTATAGTTCTATAGTTTTCATAGATTGATATAGTTAAATATAGATCTTTATAGCGTATGTGGATAACTGGAAAATCAAAGATTTACACAGTTTCCCACATACACAACAAGTTTTTGTTGTTTAGATGAGTGAATGATCCTGGCTATAGACAACTGCGTGTTATAACTAATAGTGGTAGGTCAATTTTCAATCTAACTGATAGATGGACGATGAAAGGTAAATTTGGCAGGCAGAACCGAATTGCGATCGCATTTGTGTGAGTTCTTGACAAAAACACGAATTGACAGGAAATATTAATTATTGGATAGTTGTAAGTGTGCTCTAGAAGCAACAATGTACTTCTAGAGCGACAACGTTGTCTAGCCGAATAGTGCTTGCACTATAGCTGTGACTAACTTGATTAAAGCAATCAAGAGATCAACTAACTTGACCATATCTACCTCTCCAAAGGCTTATGGTTAAAGACAACGCACAAGGGTTTTTTAATGGCGGCCACCATTGATTGCCCGTATGCACGAAGTGAAGCTTTCTAGCTGCTTCGAGCTTGGTTGGTGATTACATAATTACCTCCAAATTAATTAAAGGTTGGGTTCTTCGAATCCAGCCTTTTTTTATATTCTTCACACAATCAAGGTTATTGGGGAACGTTTTGTTCCACGTCTTGCTGTGCCTAGTATTCCAGACTTTTTGCTAATTTTGCAAACGCCCAAACGAGTTGGTTATCTCTTTCAGGTTTAGGCGCATGAAAACTCCCAAGTCCTTATGTCCCATTGTTATCAGATAATTCCCCTCTCATAAAGGGACGCTTTGAAAAATATTCATTTCTCTACATGAATCGGGATATGAGCAAGATTTTTATCCAATAATTCATGTTCATTTTTCCTTTCTGCTTGATGCCAACCTCAAAAGAAAGTTGCCGCTTCCAGCAGGTGGGTTAGCGCATTCAATGTATTGCTGTTAAGCCATCTTATCCTGTAAAAAATTAAAATGCTTCTCCGTACAAACTAATTGGGCCAAAAGTATAGGTTTAGCTACTATTTTTACAGTGTTTTTTCTTCCAAATAGCCTAAGTGTTGACAGTATTAAACTCAACTATTTGACGTCGATAAGACGCTAAACGATCTGGCGTCATGGTCACGTAAGGCGTCTGTTTTTCACTATACCGCTATTTTAAATGGAATGCGTGCTAATAGAACCTTACGGACGAGGTTTCTTGATGAATCAGTTCAAACTATCTTTCTCGATTGATGCTTTCTAATTTCTATTTTGATTTTATAAAGCGACAGTATTGTTGTTTAATTTGGTTGGTTTTTTGTTTTTTTGTTGCTAGTGGTGTTTTGGTAGTATTCCGAATGGTAAGCACTTGCTCTATGAGTAGGTGCTTTTTTTATGCCTTAAATTCTTGAACGTTCGGATTAAGTATTGAGGCAAAAAAAAGCTTCGAGTTTCCCCGAAGCTTTCCATTACTCTTATCCCGATAGCTAAACGTATCCGTCTATGCGAGGTGGATTTTATCATCATCCACTTTGAAAAGAGAAGTGTTTAACTTGCTAAGTAGCTTGTCTACTGGGATTCTCCACATTTTACACAATTCATTTAGGTTGTTCTGACCGCTCTTAATTGCATTGGCCAAAGCGAAGTCTAAGACGCTGTTCGAGGTGTTGGTCATGTACTCTTTAACGTCTGCTTGGATTTGGTCGTGAACTTTTTTGCTGTTGTTTTCTGACATTTTCTGATTCCTCATATGAGTCTGTTTGCCTGTTTGCTGAGACAAAAATACATCGTTTCGGTTTTTGTATCAATACTTTTTGCATTGTTTTTTAAGTGGGTTTATACTCCGAATAAAATTGATGTGTTCGGAATGGAAGATGAGTGAGGAAATTTCTGAAATTAAGCGATCTCAACTGGAACAACGGCAAAGAGAGCGAGACAAAAGCTCACCATCAATCCTGGATACATTCGAGGGCATAGAGCTTACGGACGAACGCGAAGCTCTGGCGAACCGGTTACAAGATGCCGATGTGACATTGGATGACAAGCCGGATCGCTGCCCGACTTGCAATGGCACTGGTTACACCAAGTCGTTATTTAGCAAGTGGGAGTGCTGTAGCTGTTTTGGGACGGGTTACGACCTTTCCGATCCGGTTGCCGTTATCAAGTGGCAAAAGCTCTGCCTCGATTGGTCAAAGAATCGGTTACATGAATATCGCGTTGCCTTGATTAAGGCGACCACAACCGAGGAAGAACGACTAGCAAGTGAAGTGGAGAGCTTCTATGAAAATGCGAGACGCAAAGACTAAACAGGCCGCTCGAATCCAATCGCTTGAATATCGACAGCAACGTGCAGCGCGAATCAAGCGAGCGAGACGGCATGCAGATTTAACCATACTCGAAATGAGCAGGTTAATCGGGTTATCACCAGACACTTATCGAAAAATCGAGAATGGCGAGGTGAACCCAAGGGTGCAAAACCTAGAACTGATAGCGGTCTACACAAGTACAGACGTGGGTTATTTGTTCTTTGGTGATGCGATTTCTAACAGAGACAAAGCGGTAAAGAGAGATACCGGAGAATAACGAATGGCTTCAAGAGGCATTAACAAGGTCATTCTGGTTGGTAACTTGGGGTCAGACCCCGAAATCCGATACCTACCAAATGGCGGCGCAGTAGCGAATATCACGGTCGCTACATCCGAAACTTGGCGCGATAAAGCGACAGGGGAGAACCGAGAAAAAACCGAGTGGCATCGAGTGGTGTTGTTCGGCAAGTTGGCCGAAGTAGCGGGGGAGTTCCTACGCAAAGGGTCACAAGTTTACATCGAGGGTCAATTGCAGACTCGCAAATGGAAAGACCAGCAAGGCCAAGACCGTTACAGCACAGAGGTAGTAGTTCAAGGCTTTAATGGCGTGATGCAAATGCTTGGCAATAACCGAGCTGGTGGCCAGCAACAACAAGGCGGTTGGGGTCAACCTCAACAACCACAGCATTCACCACAGCAACAGGGTGGTTGGGAGCAACCTCAACAGCAATACAGCGAGCCACCAATGGACTTTGACGATGACATACCGTTCCAGAACGAATTTCGTCACTACAAGATGTTGAGTTACGTGGCGGCTTAAACCATGAGTAAACAAAATTTAGCGTTAGCAACTCAAGACGACTTACTGATTGTACTGCGTCGAATGACCACTAAAGCGCTTATGGAAATGCGCGAAGCGACAGGCGAAACGGACTTTACTGACACACCGAATGCTTTCTATTTCAGTAACCGCGCAATCGCGGCAGAGGTAAACGGGTGTTCGCGAGAGGTGGCCAATCTAATCCAAGAAAGTGATCTCGACTACGTTCACAAAGGTAGCGAAATACTGGTTTGGCTGGATGACTTAGAAGAACGCCTTGAGCGCTTTGCTAACCAAGAATAAGAAAACTTTAACCCTATTCCCTTATCCCAATTTTTGAGTAGTAGAGAAATTTTCCTATGAGCGATGTTTTTACTGTAGAGCTTCCGTGGGGACTTCCTGAAAATTCGCCAATTGAAATCAAAGAATTTGAGATCCCGCTTGTTGGTTTGATGCAGCACATCATCGATGACTTGCAATTCAAACTATCCCAACGCACGGCCAAGGCCGACGAGGCGCTAAAGCAAAAATATCAGGCAATGCTTGATGAACGTACCGAAATCCTTGCAGCGCGTGACCGCGCAATGGCTGGTACTGAGGTGATGCGTAAAAAGCGTAATGAGGCCGAGCAGATCGCAGCCGAGCTACGCGAAGAAAACGAGCGTCTAGGTAAGGACAACCAACGCCTAGAAGCAGAGATCAAACGCCTTACCACTGAGTTGCGTCACGCTCAACAAGAACTGGACGGCATTCCTAAGCTGGTGGAGAACAAGGTAGCCGCTGCATTGGCTAACCAAGTGGCATCATCTGGTGAACTGGAATCGCTTAATCAGCAACTTGAGAGTGTTCAAGAGCAACTACGCATTGCCGAGGATAAACGCAAAGCAACCGCCGCTAAGAACGCGACATTGGATGAGGCATACAAGGCCACTGAATCAGAGCTCACCAAGAGCAAAGAGCACATCGAAATGCTAAGTGAGCTGGTGGCGACTCAAACCGAGCAAATCAACAGCATGAGCGAGGGATTGAAGAACGCTGACGAGAACTATCACTACGTGATGCACAACATTGATGAGGTGTTGGCCTACGCAGCGATCATTGCTCACGAAAACGAAGAACTGCGCAACGACAACCTATATCTAGGTGAAGCGGTTCAATACCACGATCTTAAATCCGTTTGGAAAGGCGGTAACTGGCAAGCCTACATGCTTTGCAAGGCGACAGCGATTCAGCCTCAAGAGGGTCCAGGCAAACCGGATCAGCGTTTTGGTCTGATTTACCTAATGAACACGCATACCGGAGCTGGCCACACGGCTTACATTGGTGAAGATGGTTCCCTATGTATGTCTAAGCTGCTACACGAATCGCGCGTACTGCCACAAGAGTATTGGGAAGAATTTACCGAGGCCGCTAAGCAAGTGCCAGTAGACCAAATTGAGCGAGCTTTAGACCGTGCAGTTAAGCGCACAAAGAAAGTCGTGAGTGTGGCCAAAGTCCTCGATTTGGATTGGTGTACCCAAGTGAACCTAGTAGAGATTGCGCAGCGCTTAAGTGATTACGTGCCTCAACATGAGCTAAACCGAGCGCTAACACACATTGAACGTGCGAAAGAGCTTGCACCACGCAGCGTAAGCCTAATTAAGCGCATCAACAAACGATTCAATACAGAGTACGCGCTGCATTCCGCTGGTGGCCGTATTCCAGATTCACCAAAGAAACCAAGCAAGCCTAAACGTAACCAGAAACGAGGTAAGCGTAAGTGAGCGAGACATACAAGCCATTTTCAGCCGTGCTAGTGACGTACCAATGCGATGACGAGCAGTGTAAAGGCAATGTAGTTCGATTAGGTAAGGTGCGCGTCGATAATGAGTTTGCGCATCGATGCGAGAAATGCAGCAAAGGGTACATGCTGGAAAAGGAATACCCACACTTGGCGCACCAAAGCCACAAATACTGAGAAGAATTTAAACCCGCAAGGGATACGCTCCCTTGCTTTTCCTACCCCTAATAAATTGTTTAAGCCAGAAAGCGAGAGGCATGAGCATGAACACTCAAGAACAGTTCGAAACATCCTGCGAAGTTAACACAATGATGGTCGGTTTTAATCCCGAAACAGGCGGAGTGGTTTTGATGGCTCCCTATTATTACGACCATTACCGCGCTGTGCGTGATGTGGTTCTTCAAGCAATTCCAATGCACGTAAGCAAGGTGTACGAGTATGACGAGAACGACAAAGATGCAGTACCGCCTCAAGTAGTCGTGGGAGTGGCGACCAAGATTGCTGAAACGCTACTGATGGACAGCAAGCTATTCCAATTGGCGATGAGTGCCGCTAATGAATTGGAATATGTGTACAAGGGGGAGGAAGAATTTGATCCCGAAATGCACTTGCCTTTGGTGTTAACGAACCTATCTCAACAAGCTTGCGATTACCTGACGAACGAGCTCAAAGACAACATTAAATCGGCAGATGATCGCCTTGGTGGTACGTCAGAAGAAACTAAGCAGATGCTTAGCCTTGTTATGGATATGCTTGACATGCTGAAAGTGGAAACCAAGCCGGATTCAACCGTAGAAGTTAAGAACGTTCAACGAGTTGTAGCTGATGGGGAGACTATTCACTGATGCTGAGAAAATTTACACTAGCGGCGGCCTTGCTGGCCGCTTTTCAAGCGCATTCAGCGCCAGTAGTAACCCCTGTTCGAGTTGCACCTATGCCAGTTCGTGTTGCTCCTGCGCCTGTTCGTCCGGCAACGCCAATCAAAGCATCCACCAGCACAACAAGCACGGCGGCGAATGCTGCTTTAATGATGACCGTGCCAATGATTGTTGCTAACAGTTCTGCGGCACAAACCGATTCTAGCGGCTCGCTGGTGGTCAATCCGATGTTCTTTACGGCTTGCTCGACAGAGCAGTATGAGAGCGCCTTGGTATTCCAAGAGGTGTGCAAGGTAACGAGAGGTATCAATTCATCGTATTGCCCTATCTTGTCGTTCTTTCGAGAGTGCGACCGAGTGGAGTCTGTAGAGGGCTTACAACCAATCAAACCTGAGTATAAACACGTATTTTTTAAGAGTGAGTAAAACAATGACTGAGCAACATTGCGGAACAAGACTTGTTAAAGGGCTGTCTTTTAAATTTGACGAGGAAAACAAGCGTGTTCACTTAAGTCCAAGTTTTTATTTTGACCATTTAAGAAATGTTCGTGAATCGGTGAGGCGCAAGCTTGATGAACGAATGTCGGGCGCGCCAGATTCAGTGCTTAAGAGCTTTCCAAAGCTCTTTAATAGTGTATTGGCTGACGAGCGTTTGATGACATTCTCTCAAAAGTGCTCCGAAGTATTGAGTAAGCCTTGTGAGAGCCGTGAGGATGCGCGTCAACAAATGGGAAACATTGCTAGCGAGCTGGCCAATCAATGTAACAAGCAAGTGGCCAAGGTGCTAAGAGCTGAAAATGACATTTTAAAATCGAAAAACGCAAGCCTTGAGGGGCAGCCATCCCCAATTGAGCTGATAGCGATGGTGCTGGAATCGATGCGCTCAAAAGCTCGCAAAGTACATAACCCCGAAGTAAGCACAATACACTAATCGAAAGATCATAACGTTAGGCCGCCTTGCCAAGCAGTGTGAGGCGGCAAAAAAGAGGTACAAAGTGGCTAACGTTAACGACTCCAATATCATTTCCCGTTTGTTATCCATTCCTGAGTGTTATCAGCTCGATTTCTTTGTTCGCAGTGCGCCAGCTATCCAAGACGACTCAACCTATTGGGACACGCTAGGAACGCTATGGAAAGCGCAAGGCTCGCACCAACATCAATGTGTGTGGTCGTCCCTGTTTACGTGCCCGAGACGCAACAAGCACAAGGTGATGAAATCGTCAGAGCGCAAGGCGTTCGCCAAGCTACCCAAGGTGATCACGGCCTACCGAGCTATCAATGACGAATCCGAAATCGAAACCGCACTTTGTTGGACGCTATCTGAGGACATTGCTAAGCGTGTTTTCTCGCAAGGTGGCCGCCGCAAAGTGGTAGCTAAGCAATTCACCAAGGACGAGGTATTTGCCTACTTTAACCGCCGTAAGGAACAAGAGATTTTAGTAACACAAGGGCTTATCTAGTTATGGCCAAGGCACCACGATTCGATCACTCTTTCCTCGCAAACCAAGTCGCTAAGCGCAAGAAGTGGAAAAGCAAAGGCGTGAAAGCTGGCCACGGTGGCGACTTCAATATCGATGCAGCACTTAACGAGATTAACCGTTCTGTTAATCACATCATCAATCCGGTATCGATAAACGTCCCTAATACCGCGCTGGTGGATAAGTCGGAACTACCAGCTTGGCTTATCCGTATTCTTGAGAAAGACAATGACGTTGCGCGCGCTGCAACACAGAAGAAAGTGGAACTGGATTCACCACACAAAACGCGCCTTGCACAAGGGATTAAGCGCCCGAAAGAGTTTAACGACACGAAACTGGCCGAACACTGGTTACAGGTGCGTTTGTTCTACACGTTAGAGACGCAGTACAAGGACATTTACCCACTGGTTTTCTCAATCCCGAACGGTGGCTATCGAACACCTAAAGCGGCTTCGATGATGAGCTATGAGGGACAAAAGAAAGGTGTGCCAGATATATTTTTTCCTATCCCGAGAGGGGGGTATCACGGGTTCTTTTTGGAGGTAAAAACGGAAAAAGGTCGCCCAAGTAAGGAACAACAGGAAAAGATAAAAATGTTCCAAAATCTAGGGTATTACGTGGTTGTGGCCAAGGGGTTTGATGAGTGCATTTGTCAAATTAATAGCTATCTCCAATTGCCAACATTTGATAACAAAACTAGACTGGCCGCATAAGTATATAAAAAGGGCTTAGTTTTCTCATGTTAGCGAGTGAATATCACAGCATTGGCCAAAAGCCAGTTGATTTAGACGTGTTAGAAGCAACAAAGGTAGTCCGTAACTTCCTATGCGATTACCTTTACTATGACAAGTTGTTGCTAAGCTATGCCCCCGCAGGGGAATTTGGTAGCGCTCAAGCGTATCGTTGGCTTACTGGTGGTCATATTTGTGACTACGATGCTACTGGCGACACAATTGCACCAAGAGAGAAGATCAACTATCGAGTGATTAGAATGCTATTCGATGCTGGTCTAATCAAAGTGAAAACCAATATTCGAACACCACATACTCGCTGCGTCATCTTCGAATGGGTTCGAGACATTAAGAAATATCGTCGTGAAATCCTCCGTACTAAAATCTTTGGCGAGAATGTTTATCTGACTAGCGCAATGATTGATGCTACAGCGGCGCAATATGGTCTGACCGTGACGTTTGTCGGTGCGAGAGGTGTCTTTGAGATATTGGATGGTAATGGCAACTCAATCCCGAACGGCCAAGCCAAGAACACCTACATATTCATGAATAGTGTTGGTGAGCCAGTAGGCCGACTACGTGATATGTCCTATTGGGAATGGGAACAATACTTATACGACACAGCGACACGCGCCAAGCTGCGCAAAACGCCTCTCAAAGTTCGTGATGGCATGCGCAGCCACTTTTCGGAGTTCAAACGAGCTTAATCAAATCCTTGATCATCTTTCCACAAATACCGCCTATATGGGCGGTATTTTTTTGTATTAAAAACAGAAATTGTGTTCGGAATATTTACGGCGTGTTCGGAATGGTTATAATCGTCGCATGGCAGGACGTAAACCCAAAAAAGACGCCTTGACGCCTCAACAGCGCTGGAATCGTCATCTGGCCAAAATGGCTAGGTTCGACATTAAACGTCAATACTATCGCGCCAGCGCGACACAACGAGAGCAAATTAGGCGACTCCAAATAGAACTTGGCTGTAGCAGTCGAGAAGAACTGGTGCTTTACGCCATCAATCTTCTAGGCCAACAGCACGGAATTTATCTGAAAGATATTCAAGAGGACTTAGCGTGTCTAAACAAAAAGCCGTAGGTAAGCACGAACTGATCTCAGCAATGAAAAAAGAAACGGGCGCATTACGTGAAGAATGCGAGCTGGTTTTTGATGCCTTTATCGAAGAAATCTCAACTCAAACCATGATTGAGGGCAATGCTGTATTGCTTAGTGGTTTCGGTACGTTCGCACCTCGCCTTAAGAAAGCGCGAGCTGGCCGTAATCCAAAAACGGGAGCACCAGCGATTGTAGCTGCGCGAGACAAGCTGACTTTTAGTGCATCGGATGTATTCCGCGATGAGCTGGCAAACAAGGTAAACGAGATCAAGGGGGCACATTAATGAGCACACGCTTAAACCGAACTGACATTGAAAGAAACATTTCTAAACGCCTTGGCTTAAAGCTTACTGGTGATGATGCAGAGCTGGTGGGCGATTGTCTGGATGCAATGATCAATCACATTCTGGTTGAGATTGCGAAAGGCCGTGAGGTGCAAATTCGAGGCTTTGGCCGTTTCCGTCACATAGAGCGTGAACGCACAACCATTAATCCGGCGACGAAAGAGCGCTTAGGTGTCAAAAACGAGCACAGCGTATTGTTCTCTGCTTACAAGGGCATGGTACGCGTCCATGAATGATAGCAAGGCAATTGGGCTGCGTGTCTTTATCGGCTCTGTTCGACTACTGGCCATAACCATTGTGTTAGCGCTGGTGGCTGTTGTCGGTATTGGCACATACAGCTTTTATGGATTGGTGGTCTATCCAAAGATAGAGCGAGTGAAGATTGATTTGGACGCAGAACGCATCGAGCGCATTACGGTAGCGGCCAAGAGTGGGGAGAAGTCAGAGAATGGCGCACCTAGTCAAAAGTAAGACCGTCGAGGGCGCAAAGAACAAATGGGCGACTCGTTGGGACTGTTTCTTTGATGCTCAATTCCTCTTTCGACGTGATACCGGAAAAGAGTTTGTTTTAGACGTGGCCGCCGAGCCACAAACCGCCAAGGTGAACCGCTTCTACGTGGCTCCTGACTGGATTAACGAACAGCCGAGTGGATTCCCAAGCCTTAAGCCAAAACACAAGGCCGCTCAGCTCCTAAACCCTGTTTGTGTTGGGTTCGATGGCCTACAAGGCGAATGGGAAGATGGCTGGTGGTGCAATCCTCCGTTTGACCTTAAGTTTGAGTTTCTGGAAAAGGCGCTAGAACAAGCCAGAAAAGGCCGTGACGGCATGATGCTGTTACCACATGAAGAACTCACAACGTGGTGGCTGGACTTGGTTGAGGGCTACGCCACGATGATTTACAAGCCGGATGGTCGTTACCCGTTCTATGAGACAGATGGACACACCAAAAAGCAAGGTGTGAACTTCGGCAGTGCATTAGTGCTCTTTACCGAGAAAGGTCTACAAACACCATCCATGCGCTTTAACCGTAAGGTAGGCAGAACGCACCTTACTGATATCTATGAGCAAATCGCTAAAGTGGCTTAAGGGAGTGAGCTACTATGAGTGTTCAATATCAGGGTCAATCGATGAGCGTGTACCGTCTCGCTCAGTTAACTGGCTATCCAATGACTTCCCTTTATCGCGCGTATCACAAAGGACTACGAACCGGAGAGGAACTACTGGCCGAGGCTACCAAGCACCTTGTGACCTACCAAGGCAAGGTAATGACCGCAAGACAGCTATGCGCCGCTACCGATACCAGTTACCGCAGAGTGCTAAGACGCCTTAAGGCTGGTGTACCCGCTGAAAAGGCCGTAAAGGACAACGTAGACCGCCGAGGAAAGAACTGCGCATCCAAGTTATCCCCTAGTGAAGTTCTACGCATCTATGAGCTGTTATTCACTAAACAGGTATGCCAACACACGTTAGCCGAGGAATACGGCGTACACCAGTCCACGATTAGCGACATATGGCGACATAAACGTTGGGGATGGCTTACTGCTCCGCTTCGATACCAGTTAGAGGGGAAAGCAAGCAATGAGTAAGACAGGAAAGACAAGAGCCTATGTATTCACGCTTAAGGTGAAGAAAGCGCGCCTAGTGACGGTACTTAGATTTAAACACCAATGGTTAGCCTACATGGCCATCAAGCATCTGAAAAAGCGATTCTGGTTTGCTGAACTACAGTTTTGGCAAATCACGACTCTTAATGCGCTCTGGTACTTGTTTTTGATAAAGATTGGCTACTATGAAACACTCAAGAAAGCCACCAGCAAAAAGCGACAGAAACTATCTTTAAATGGGTAAAAATCACAAAATGAAATGCAAACTAATATTGTGATGTGTTCGGAATGAGTTTAGTATTGTTCCCATAGGGCAGTGACGGATACGACTTCCTATACGGTGCGCTTGTTTAATAAGGTTGTGCAAGCGTTGTAGGGTAAAACCTACAGGCTCCCAAAGAGGGCAAAGGGTTGATCTTCGAAAGAGGGTCAGCCCTTTGGTCTTCGGTATAGGGTTAATCTTTATCGAAGTCTTCGAGCTCTGCCTCTACACCATTCTCGAACCATTCATAAGTGGCATTATCTGTAGTCTTTAGAATGTCATCGAGGACAATGGCCTTGATAATATCCCTAGGAACACGGTATCTAAAAGCAAGCTTTCCTGACTCGTATGCTGCTCTCTTTATTCCATGCTCCATGCTAGCTACGTACGATGCATATCCAGCAATATAACCTACAGCATAACTCTGAGGTTTTTCGCTCATAGCAAGCCCTGATACAAGCGTTCCAGCTGAGTAACCATCCTTTTTCCCTAGCTCAAACTGTGCGTCGTCCATGCTAAATCCTTAATTGTTTCGGTTGAGATATTAGGCAATGCTATCACTTATCTATTGTTGCACCAATCGAAGTGCAGAGAATACATAATGTTACTCAAAGCATGAAAAGTAAGTAGAGAGGTGCCAATTTCAGCAACAAGCTTGTTTGTAAAGGTCAGCCTGGAAGCAAAATCGCTTGGGTCATTAGGATAATTAAGTATACTGCCCACAATGAGTGCCGTAGAAAAAATAACCTGATAAGCTCACGCTATTAACTAGATGTGGGCTGGTATGCAATGGAATTTTGAATACGTTCGTGCTTATTAAGGTAATGAGAATACAAAGAATAAAATGTGAATTAGCGTTGAAGCTAATTAAACGAGAGAGTCATGTTTTTCAACAAATCGCTTCAGAAAGAAAACCAAAGATTAAAGTAGGATTTACATAGCCTGCAACAGATCCATAGCAGCTTAAATGAGGAAATGCTTTGTTTAACACTCGATGGCAAAGGTTGTATTACTTCAATAAATACTAATTTACAGCAACAAATGCTGTTAAATGATGCTGATGTTTTAAATAAGTGCATTTCAGAATTAGTGCCACCTAACGCGCGAGGTACAGAGCACTTTCATAGGATGAGACGAGCTGTTCAAGATAAAGCGTTTTGGAATGGCGCATTACAGGTTCTTAAAGGTAATGGTGAGGAGTCGTGGCTGAGAGCGGTGATCCAACCTATTTGGGATGAGCATGAAAATGTGGAGAGTATTTTTGTATTTGCGACAGAACTTACACGAACAATTAAGTCATCTCATGAGCAAGTAGATATGCTGAACGCCATAAGTCGCTCTATGTCAGTGATTGAGTTCACATTAGATGGTCATGTCTTAAAGGCGAACGAGAATTTCCTAAAAATAATGGGCTACTCTCTTGAGCAGGTAGTAGGAAAGCACCATCGTATGTTCTGTGAACAAGAGGAAGCTGACTCTGAGTCTTACCGCCAATTTTGGCAGCGGTTAGCTGCTGATCACTTCGTTTCTGAGCGATTCAAGTGGCTCAATCGTTACGGTGACCCCGTATGGTTGGAAGCTTCATATAACCCTATCCATAATGATAGAGGTGAGTTGTATAAGGTCGTTAAGTTCGCTACGGAGATTACTCAACAGGTAATGCAAGAGCAGAAAATGGCGCAGGCTGCACAGTTGGCTAATGATGTTTCCCAAGAGACGGGGATACAAACACAGCAAGGGCAGCAAGTGATAAGATCTACACTCGATAAGATGAAAATACTGTCGGAGCAAATGCGCGAAGCAAACACTGCAATTGATGAATTAAAAGCTCATTCAGCACGTATCAGCGAGCTAGTAAATAGCATTAGTAGTATAGCTGACCAGACTAACCTACTTGCGTTGAATGCGGCGATAGAAGCAGCACGCGCAGGCGATCATGGTAGAGGCTTTGCCGTTGTTGCTGATGAAGTCAGACAGCTTGCTACAAGAACCAATGTAACCACCGATGAAATTGTCACAATGGTAAGTGAAAACTTACAGCGAACGGACAACGCAGTTAAGCTGATTGCAAAATGCCAACAGGAAGCGCTCGACACACTCGAATTATCAGAAAGTGCGGGTGTAGTTATGAATGAGATACAAAATGGAGCGAGACAGGTTGTTGATGCAGTGGAGCAGTTCAACCGAGTGCTGTAGTAATGCCTAGAGTTTGGGGTGTGTTAAATTATCATTCCGAACGTATAATTTTATATTTGGGTAAATTACATGGTTTCCATAGTGGCGGCTGTGTTTTCCTTTAAAAATCTTAGACAACTGTGCTCAAGCGCCTTTGGTTATTCCATTGGCGCTTTTTTCTTGATTTTTCGAGGTAAGTATCAATATAATTGCCTTGTTTTCGTGTGAAGCGTACAGCTTCGGCGAGTGATTCAAAGAAGGTTTGCAAAAGAGAGTTAAAGAGCTGGTAGAAATACTGGCTCTTTTTTTATGTGTCGCGTTTTAATCTATTGAAAAGGCGTTTTGAGTGTCCTATATTTACCTCACTCGCAAGAAAATGGACGTGGATACTCCAAAATATAGATGGCCAATTGATTGGTTATTGAATTACCTGTTATTGACAACTCCTCAAAATCAAAAGGCCACGGTAAAACGTGGCCTTTTTTTATGTAAAAAATGCCATTTTTAAAAAGTCTATTCGGAATTAAAAGGTCGTAAAAAGCCAACTAAAATACATGCTACCGAGAAAATGAATACGCATGTGATTCGCTGGTGGTTCCCCGAAGCGAATAGATTCAAACAGTACCTATCAAATGGGGTAAAAATCGGCACTGGCTGGCGGTTTAACACATCCCCAAGCCAATGCGACACACAACCGCATCCAAATCCACACAGAATCGCACCTAGAATCGTGCTGGTGGCTTTTAACGCCTCAATGAGTACGAATGTCTCCCCTATTGCCAAATGATAGCCATAAGCCGTTACAGCGAGCCATATCGAAAGGATGTGGGTGTAAGTTCGGTGCGGGATTCTGTCAAATTCAAGCCAGTCCGGTGCGCTCGAACCGCTTAAGCAACCAAGAAATGCCAGGATTGAATGTAGTGGTGTTGTGTCTGCCATTAAGGCGAGAGGAACGGGCGCAAAGCACAGTGCGCCCCAAGCGTGTCCTGTTCGGTTCATTCAGCTTCGCATCGAGCGCAATACGCATAGACGATAGCACTCATCGCTATGGTTCGATTGCGGTAGTTGGTGGCCAATTTCTCAAACGTCTTTGCAACTTCGGGGTCAATCCAAGGACTGATTTGGCGTGTCCCTACTAGGTCGCCCTCGATTATTTCGGGGTGCTTTTCTGGTAGTTGGTTTGGATCGGTGTTGTTGATGGCCAACTGATACAGCTCGGTCAGGGTAATCCCGTTCTGTTCGCATTGTTCGCATGCTTTTGTGTGAGCAAGGCGTGAAATTCGCACTTGAAGTAGCGCTAATCCCTTTTCCCGTTGGCGGGTTCTAAACATGGCTTGTCGTGCTTTGGTTTTGGCTTTGTGTCTGAATTTGATGCGCTCGGGTGCTTTCAAGGGGGTATTCCTTTCGTCACGTAGCGCGTTGTCTTGGGTATGGGGGAAAGGTGGCTAGTGAGATAACGCAGCCAATTACTATATCGTGCCGCAGAATCAATTGTACATGAGTAGCGTTACTCACTAGCAGGCCATGATTATATGCAGAAAATCGTTACTGTAAATACTATTTAATGTCGCGTTATAAATTTTTGCATTTAAAACCTTATTGACAATCAAATGATTGTTTTAAGTTGCCTCGTTCGTATTGTTGTTACCTGTTTAAACTATGTATTATTCCGAACGTAACAAAGTTTATGGGGTTTAACCGTGTCCGGCAAGATTGACTATCAGGCTCACCAACAGCAGTTTTGGGAGCAGTTAGAGAAGCAGCCGACTTTGACGCTGGCCGAGTATTGCGAAGCCAACGGATTGAAGTACGGCACCGCTAAGCGATATATAAAACGGCCAGCCAAAACGGGCGGCAAGTTCCAACCGTCCGTTATGCCAAAAATCAAAGCAAAAAAGACCAGTCAAGGCAATGACTGGCATTCCCTTTTGAAAGAATTTCTCGTGCGTGGCGCTCAAAACCCAACGCTCACGATGGCCGCTTTTGCGAAAGATAAAGGGGTGAACGGTGCGACATTGCGCCGCCAGTTTAATTCCATGCGATCGCTGCCCGAGTTTGATCGATTATTTGATCTTTACGATGAGCAATTAGCGAAATTTCAAGAAGCGAAAAACGACAAGAAGAAAAAAAGGGCTGATAAATCAAAGTCCAAAGAAGCGGGGGCAACTGCGCAAGCGCAAAGTGCGCAAGGCGATCGCGCGAAAACAGGGGGTATTGGATCACTGCGCAACCCGCGATCAGTTGAGGGACTTTCGCAGTATTCCAGTGCTCAAGTGGGTCGCCCTGTTGTGCATGGTGGTTATGCCCGTAGTGCGGGTATTACTGGCGAAATCATGGATATTCTCATGGATACCGATCCGCTTTCGGTTTGCAACGAACTGATTATTGCCCGTTCGCAGTATTACCGAATGAATGAGACGTTAGCTAAACGCCTTAAAGAGATCGATGAAATGGAAGAAAGCGGAGACATTCCGCTCGATGACGAAAACCAGCCAGTAGACATAAACGCCATGCGTGACCGTCTCATCTTTGGCTATGGCACCAGATTGCGTGAACTGGAATTGAGTATTTCCACGATGGCCAAACAAGAGGCCAAGCGCTACATCGATTTGCGTAAACAGGAATACGCTGAATTGATGATGCCACACTTACTGCCAGCGGAAGAAACCAGCCTAGTAATAGAAATGCTTTCTCTGCGCACTAAGAACAACTGGACAGCCTTAGAGACGTGTCAGCAAATCGAGAAGTTAGGCGCACGTCCACCAGCAACGCTATTGCATGAAGCTAAGGTAGAGCTAGCGAACCTAGAACCAGAAGTAGACGACACTGGTATCAGTGAGCAAGAGCTGGATGAGCTGTTTGATGACTACACGTTAGAGCAGATTGAGCAGCAAGATAACTGGCTACCTGCGCGCAAAGAAGAAGTAAACCGACGAATCAAAGAAGCCGAAGACCTAGAGAACGGCGTAGAACCTACCCTATCCCCATCCCAAATACAAAACGAAGCCGCTAAAGAGCAAGCCTATGATGACCTCGATAACGAGGGAGTGTCGGGGTTTGACGATGTAGACAGCTTCGAGGTACTTGGTGGCTAGACGAATAAAGAGCGTAACACAAGATCCCCGTTACCCTGCCCTAGTTAAGCGGTATCGCTATGACTGGAAACGCCTCGCTGTTGAGCTAGTCGGTAAGAAGCCGAGCTGGCAGCAGCGCAAAATCATTGATAGTGCTCAGCGTATTGGTGCGCGAACGACTGTCAGCTCTGGCCACGGTACAGGCAAGTCAGACATGACCAGTATCATGATCATTGCTTTCATGCTCTGCTTCCCCAATGCGCGTGTTGTGCTGGTGGCGAACAACGCGAGACAGGTACAAATCGGTGTATGGAAGTACCTAAAATCCAACTGGAACACGCTCTTACAAAAGCATGGTTGGTTACAGCAATACTTCACCATTACCGAGACAGCCTTTTTTGAAAACTCAGCAAAAGGTATCTGGCAAACCAGTGCTAAATCGTGCCGTATTGGTAACGAGGAAGCGCTAGCGGGTGAACACGCTAAACACTTGTTTGTTATTGTCGATGAGGCGTCAGGCGTCTCTGATAAGGCTTTTGGTGTGTTAGCGGGTGCATTGACCGAGAAAGATAACCGAATGCTGTTATTGAGCCAGCCAACGCGCCCTAGCGGCTATTTCTACGATACGCATCACCGATTAGCCGAGCCTAGTGGTCGATGGCGAGCCATCCGGCTTAACTCCGAGGAATCTCCGTTCGTAACCGTGGAATTTATCCTCGATAAGCGATTGGAGTATGGCGGTCGAGAGGCACCGGAATACCTGATTAAAGTACGTGGGGAGTTCCCAAGTTCCATTGCTGGCATGCTGCTTAGTCGGGATGCACTGGACAAAAGCGCAAGGCTCAACCTCGATATGCCCGATGGTTGGGGTTGGGCTGCGCTGGTGGACGTGGGTAATGGTCGTGACCGCTCGATACTCAATATCTGCAAGGTTTGGGGTCAACGCATGGAGCGCATCGTTAAGAGCGTGAAATTGCTTGAACAACCAAGCACGGTCGATCCGGTTCGGTTCGCTGACATTATCCATGCAGAGTGTAGTGAGGACTTGTACCCAAACATCACGATAGCAGTGGATAGTGACGGTGTAGGTTATGACACGGCGACTTGCTTAGAACGCTACGGACGGCGCGTACAGCGCATTCGTTGGGGTAAGAAGATGCACTCCACCAGCGATAAGCAGCGTTTCTTTAACCAGCGTGCGTATGCCAATGTTATGGCTCGGGATGCGATAAACCAAGGCCGCATGCAGATAGATAAGAACGTCAAGACGGCAGAACAAGGCAGTAAAATACCTTGTGCAATCAACGAGTCAGGCCAATGGGTAATGATGCCAAAACCGATGATGAAAGAGAAAATGAACATCCCATCACCTGACCGTTGGGATACATACTGCTTTTCTCAATTGGTAGATTATGTGCCGCACGAAATGGAAGTAACAGAGAGCATGCTAGAGTCTCGCAGTTCCGTAGAACAATGGGTACTGGAAGCGCTTGAATCGGACGATGCTTAATTCCGTTGGCGCCAACATATAAAAGTAATATGAAAAGGTGGCGATACCGTTAAATATCGCCACCAAATCACCAATCAAAGCGGAACAACAATAATTTAGCTTAAAACCTTAGTTCACTAATCCATCGAACTGCGAACGTGCTTTGCTTTCGTTCTTGCTTCTAAGCTCTTTTCTGGCTTCACGAATAGCGTCAACTTCGCTTTCTATATACATATTAGCGTTAGGGTACAGTACCGACTTAAAAGCATTCGCTTCATCGAATATCGAGCGTCCCTCAGTGGTATTGTTCGTGATTAGCACATCGTGATCTTTACAAGAGCGATGCCTAATTAGAACAAGGCCACCAGCGTTAACGTGAACCTTTTTAGCTACGCGAGAAATGCCACCATTGTTGCCATCATAGGTATGGATAATAGCGACAATATCATTGTGTTCTTGACCGCGCTTTCTAAACTCAACGTCTGCATTGTCTTTGAAGTATTTCAATTCATTCAATGCAGTGTTTTTATTGTTAGTGAGCTGTTCTTTCTCATCTTCTGGAAGATCGTAGGAGAGTTTACGGTCGAGGTCGCGTAGGTATGCTTCAAGTCTTTTGGCTAGACGTGCACCAGTGACTTTCTGGCTGCTAGCTGCTTTATTAATTGTGATGTTAACGCGACGGACGTTCTCAATTACGGTCGTCTCTTTAAATGAGTTAGATGAGCTGTTGAAGTATTGAGGTGCGCGCTCTAAAAGCTCTTTATTGGCTGATTTCGCGGCCTCAATATACTCAAGTAAACGAGTGGTAGGATTACCACGTTTTACTACAGCTACGATGCGATCATTGAATAGTCCACTATCTTCCTTGCCATCTATTTGTTCGGAAAAAGTCGCGCGGTGCTTCAAGGCACGTTTTAGGCGCGCATCTGCCGTTTGTTTATTTGCAAGTAATTGATTAAGTGTTTCTATATCAATAGCTTTTAAATCTTTAATTTCAGTATTTTTTTTATTAATCATGGTGAACGGTTGCTCCAAATTACATTGGAGGATAAAGGTTACACTCCATCCCTGAGCGTATGCGAGTAACGAAAAACCCTACCTTTATCCTTGATGTGTAGCATACCGTTTTTGTGTTCGGAATTAAATAAAAAACGAACAGAAGAACGTTATAAGTGTTGCTTTTTAAGCGGAGAAGTGATCTCGAACGAAGTTTAATACGTCATCACGATTAATAGATAAATTGCATAGTGCGTTCGGATGCGATTGGATAAGATGCATCATGCAAATGTCGGTCGCGTCATCGAGGAACGAGCTGCTAAATACATCTAGGGACAGGTCACATCTATCTAGTATTTCGAGTGGAATTAATTGATTCAACGTGCAGTGCATATCTATATCTCTTAAGCCAATTGACTGGATAGCCAATACGTATATAGCTCTGATTTGGAAAGAGTTTAGGGGATTCTCGCCAACCGAGCTGATGTTCGCGGAGTATTATGAGACTGTGATCTTTGATTGTCTAGATATGCAAAATAATGCAAACATATCGTTACTAGCAGCTAGGTTTTGAGAACGTGACCTATACCGCATAATAATTGAGGATATGCATGTTTGTTCGTGTCGCGTGACGCCGTAACACCGTCATTATATTGCCACAGACGGGTAATTGTCGTGGCGAGTTTCAAAAAAACCTCTTTTAGTTTCAGTTCTGTCTAGAACTGAAACTAACTTAACCAATGTTTTGTCGTTGGTTATCGACGCAAAAAGACATAAAACCCAATAAAAACAATAGCTTATCAAATATTTAAGATTGCTTTCTAATCCTGGCATTTTGTGTGAATGAACCTAAATATTCCACAGGAATATTGATAAAAAATGGCTTATTGCTGGTGGTGTTTTGAGCACTATTGCGTTATTTATCAAAAGTTGATTAATCGCCCGCTTTTGGAACTCTTTGTACTTTCAATAGAAGTATTCCGAACATGGTTGCAAAAGATATTCCTTTGGAATATATTGTGTTCCGAGCAAACACTGGCGTTTTGCCAAAAAAGGATCAGCAAAAATGTTTAAAAAAAATGAATTGGTGTCGCTTTCGGATGAATGGGCGAGCAAACGCAGTGCCATCCAAGAGCGTAATCATGACCTTATTCTTATCTCTCTGGATGAGCTAATTAATGAGTGTGGAGGCCAAGAGCAAGCCGCCGCTGTCATTCGCAACTTCTACGGCTTGCCTTGTGTGCAAGGCACGATCAGCAAGGCGCGAAAAGGTGCCAATGCCCTAAAGATTCGCTCTCAGCTTCGCTTTGCTATCAATACCATTAAAGAGCCTCAAAGTGTTCAAGCACAAACCAAGATGATTAACCACTTTGGCCGCCTACCTGTTCACCACGATTTTGTGTGTGTCGATGGGGAGCTCGGCTTGTTCTTGGGCTTTGGCTTGCTATCTCGAACCCTGCAAATTCAGGTGTTCGTTGGTGGTGAGTTTAAGACGGTTAATGCTAATGAAGTGGAGTTGATCTAATGGCTGCTTTCCCTGCGCGTGACTTAGACGAATTGGAAAAAATCATCCGTTTAATGGATGACATAAACCCGCTTATCTCGATGATGATTGAAATGGAGGTGCGTACAGGTTTACGTTATTGCGACATTTCGAAGCTAAAATTCAGCGATGTGATGATAAATAGCGTGATTAGGTCGTCATTTACCATTGTGCAGTCAAAAGGCTTTAAAGGTCGTATGACCCGAGGTAAGAGTGAAAAGGCCGCTAAAGAAGCCGCCCGAATCACCATCCACGTTAACGCCGAACTGGAAGAACTTATTAAGCGTATCTACCTACACAATGGCCATAATGAGTTGATGTTTCAATCCAATCACCACTTGGCCAAAAAGGGCAATGCGATCAGCATCCAGTACATCAACCGAGCGTATAAGCGCATAGCAATGGAGTTGAGGTTGCCATACCAGCTATCAACACACTCGATGCGAAAAATGTACGCCATGCTACTGCTTGAAAAGAAAGCCTCTTTGAAAGTGATTAAGGACGCGCTTGGTCATTCTAGTGTTGCCGTGACTGACCACTACTTAAGAACGTTCCACGATGAAGCGAAAGAGTACACAACAGGCATTTCATTAAAACCAAAGGCAGAATAAAGGGAGGGGAAATTATGTGTAAAGCTCTGATGAACGCGAACTTGCGAGTGAACGAATTTAAGCTTCGACAACAGGAACTTTCCCGAACCCCGATTCCGAATGAACTCAAGCCAAAGGTAAGAGAATTAATGAAGCAAGGATTCAGTAAAAAGGCAATCAAGCTAGTGCTTGGTTGCAGCTATGATGACCTAAAGACTATAAATCTGTCGCATTAATTAGGAATATAAAAAACATAGTTACGCTGTAACGTTGTTCATTTGGCCAAGAAAGGGCAGCAATGGCCAGTTAAATCCAACCGAAAGGAATCGCATGTTTTGTTTTTTTGAGGGTTATAGAGTGTCAGAGTGTCGTAACGCTTATGCTTATTTCGTATCTAACACAGGCTATCGATTTATCACCAAGAAAAAGACTTGCTACGCCGTTAGTGTACCTAAGCCGGAGGGTGGTTATATTCGTCGTTCTGTCGGGTTTGTTCGCATTGGTGAAAAGAAAGGACTACGCAAGGCAACCAAAATACGCAACCAAATCGGCAAGGAACTATGGGGGCGTTGTTGGGATCGCGTTCGCAAGCAATTCAACTTACTGGCGCGATTGCCGAAAAGTCTCGATCCACGGTTAACTACCATTGATGGTAAGCAATACTATGTGGCGCGGTACACCAAGTACGATGAGAACGACCAGAAGCGCGAGCATTTCATTAAGGTAAGTGTGAGCGCTCATGGGAAATTGGCGGCATGGACTCTTGCTAAGAGAAAGTTACTCAAAGCTCACAGTGATGTGATGGAAGTATTGTTACACATTGAAAAGGTCAGCAGCGTACGACTTAAATAGTTTTGCTATCGTCTATATATATTCCGAACACGCCTTGTAACTATAAAATCTATGGTTATAGTCTACTCATAATGTAAAATTTGACGTTTTAAACATACAAAAACGACGAGTTTGCATCATGGCACAGATTACACCGATTAAATTATGTGAGTTCAAACGGCTGGTGGAACATGGCCACCAGCTCAATATCGTTGCTCAACAGCAAGCGAGCGGCGGTTTTTTGGAGGGGGCGCCCGTTTCAGCGAAAAGCCCAACAACTAGATAGTGCTTTTGACTCAAGAAACTACCAATCCGCATCACTTAAAAGTTAATTCAAAAAGGGGAAGAGCTTTGCTTGTATTGACCATAATAGGGAAGAATTTTACTTTAGAGAGGGCGACTTGTTGAAAAGTAAGTAGTTGCTGAACATCAAAGAAGGAAAAGTCGTTCATTTTCAGGAAAAAGCTCTATTCTAATATGGTGCGTAGAGTTTATACGTTGAGGCTAATGCATGACCCACAATTAGAGCCATCCTACCGGCTTCGAAAGCCGCAATAAAAAGCCTCGCACTTGGCGAGGCAAGTTGTCTTTACAGAACACATACTCGACATCAACCGATGCAACTACTTAAGAGTAGCGCTATGTATATACCATTTTGCGTTATGAATAACGGCTTTCCCTGCAGTGGGAGTTTCGTTCTTATCGGTTCGTAACTAGCAATCAAAAATACCAAACTTGCACCAAGCAGTTGTGCGATAGTGATAATGTCGAAATTTGTTAGCGCTATTGCCATCACCAGTATGTAGGCATTCAAATAGAACCCATCAAGGTGCTTTTGCTTTCTTGTTAAGAAGAAGTTAACGAACAAAATGATAGTGATAAGAGTCGCACTCGTTAAGTTAAAATCTTCCACTACCTCCTCCTATACCGTGTTTGCTTTCTTCAGTATTGTCACAGTACGAAACGTGGCATGAAGCGCATATGCCTGTTAATGAGCGATTTACAGCCCATGTAGCCGCAGCTGCAACAATGAATCCCACGCCTCCTGGTAATGCTAAAGCCAAGCCAGCAGTTGCCGTTAATCCCCCAACAATGCCACCTCTTACAATGTCACCTCCACATGCTTTATCGCTATCCCATGCGTTGCCAGACCCTGTTGCTGCTCCAGTTCCTATGATTACCCCTGGTCCCACTGCCATTGGGGATGAGCTCGCTAACTGCAAACCTTTTTGTGAAAATTTCTCATTGAACGATCCAATAAAAATTGGAGCTTCGTAGCCGATGGTTTTTACTCGAAATGGCAGCACTGCCTCACCAGAGTCAAATGAAATGTTCTGCATCAAGGATTTATACCTTTCTTTTGCTGAGTTTGCAGAATTATCGTCAGAGATCACCAACTTTGTGAATATTCTATAGAACCGGACGTTCTCTTGTGAAAGGAAATGTACACGGCGAGAGAAGGCTAATTTAAATTTGCTTTCGCCCTGTACCTTTTTCACCTTCCCCTTTTGTGTGGAAACGTAAATAGGGGATTGAGTTAGGTTAATAACTTGGTCAAATACAGTCCCGGTTACACAATACTCATACCCAGCCGCACTCAAGTTCTTATCGTTCTTCCAGCCGGCATGAGATAAATTACAAAGCTCATTATTAAAAGCGTCTGCTCCGGCGTAACTGTTAAAGCTACACATTGATAAAACGAATAAAATTCCAACGTATTTTTTGTAAGACCCCACCCTAAAGCTCCATATGCTGACAAGATGTCAACATATAAAACCAATTACATAAACAATTCAATTTATATAAAATCAAACTAAAGTTTTAAAAATGAGTGATAATCATTTTCATTTAAATTATTGGCTTGAAGATAAAGAACGGTAATGGGAGCCGTCAAGAAAATAAGGGATTCTTGGGGCACTAACTATTTCAAAAATGGTTATGACACACTTATCTCAATGTTGCTTGCCCAGCCTTCGTGGCAGATATTAATGTAAATTAAAGTGTCATGAAGATGCTTTTTCCCGCACATCAATTTGTTCTAAGAGCATATCAAAATCTTCTCTGGTAACTATTTTCTCGCTGTTCTCATTCAACACGGTCACCATTTGACCGACGGGCGAATTTAATGCGTCTAGCTTTTCCGAACAAATGGACTAGGCGTGCATCGGTGGTAAAGTGACTTGCTTGTATGGCATCGTCACTCCTCCTTTTCTTTCTTAGCCCTCTGAAATACGAGCATACGACAAAATCGCTTGGTGTTCACAAGATTTCTGAACCATTTTTGAGAAGGTTTTGGACATAAACGTTTCAGTGGTTTTGCTAAATTAGTAAATTATGGATAACTAAAGGTATTGAAAGTTACTTAACTTGTTGCCTGGCAATGATGGCTCGAATCTGTATGATAAAATTGGTACTGATAGACGAACCAGACAAACAACTTTGCGATGGTGAGCACATAGCATAGTGGAAGTGATGAGCATACCAGACTAGCAATAATGCACTCTGTCGTTATAGGATAATCTTCTACACTATAGCTGTATCTGATGTTACTCTAACTCCACTATTTGTTTCCAAGAGAACTTAATCAATCATGGCTTATGGAAGTGATCCAGCGGGATACCACTATGCGTTTGATGGTATGTACTGCAACGTCGATGCTATTGTTTCTCAAGAGGAAGAGGATGCTCGGGAAGCTGCTTTACAGGAAGACCAACTCGAGAAGCATCGGTTAAGACTCAAGCTCACCAAGCACCTTTCGAGATTTGAGGATAATGAGAAAGTTCTGCTACAAGGACGCAAATTCCTTTTAAGGGAGCACAAACAAAAACTTATAAAAAGATATATAAGAATCGAAGCATTGCCAGCACCCTATGCTGATGTAGTAACACAAAAAGATGCTATACAACTTCTAGTCGGTGAGTATTTCCGAAATACTGTAGGCTTTCCGTTAGACTTTTTTGAACAAAGCACGATCGATAGTTTGGCAATAAAACTTTCAGAGAATCAAGCGAAAGATACAGCGTACTCTAGAGTAGCGGACTTGCGAAGATGCATTTTTGACATTATTGACAAAGAAGCAAATAACAAACAACTTAACTTACCAATTAATTCGGAAGATACTCGGCAACTACTATCTGCATGCCGCTTGTCTCTATTGATTAATGATTACATTAGTAAAAGCCCATCTTACCAGCTCGAAGTTCGCGAGAAGACCATGCAGGCATTTGCTTACGAAATGTCAATGCCTCTTGAGCACGCTACAATGCCTAATGGAAAAAAGTATATTCCTCGTTGGAAGGCGAGGCACTTACACACACTTGATTACTATGCATATGCTGAGGTTGGTAAAGGTTTGAAAAGACTAGAGTCGGTTGATAGAGGCAAAAATGTTATTGAATATATCATCGATATAGTTGAAGTTTGCTTGGGTTTTTAGTCACCATTTTATGTGTGATTAACACTCAAAAATTTGGACTTAAAGAGTAAATTGGGCTGGCACGCTAGCCCATTAGCATTTGTCTTTTGACAAAAATCGTTGGAGCGAAGCTCCCGCGCGAAGCACTACTCGGTAGCAAGCCCAATATTTAGGCTACGTGCCAGCTACTATCGTAGTGTATATGAAACCAAAGACGATTTAAAGTTTACTTTAAGCAGCCTGATATCCTACTCTACAACACCCCCATATAAGCTACTAATACGATTAAAAGTAACACTTTTTTTTTGTAGCGACCTCAAGACTTCTGTTTGCTCAGTATTCAACATTTTTTCTAGTGTTGAAATGTCTTCATAGCTAAATCTATTATAGTTTTGTGTTCCTATCACTTGCTCACCTAATAAGTGCTTTTTAAAAGAAAATGAGCTTTCTATGCTAGAATAATATGGCTTACAGAAATCAAAAATATGGCTCTTAAATCTGACCAACTTTTTATTTTTTCTTATAAACGGGTTAGAATTGCCTAGTGGATTAAATCCAGTATTGGCAAATTGCTTAACCGAACGGTTTTCTATCAACCAATACCGACCAATGTCCAACCAATAACCCTTATCTGCTATGGATTGTACTTTTAAGTCTCCCATTTTTTCAGATATCATATCCCCCATATACTCGAAAAAATCTCTTTGTCGATTTCGAGGTATTGATATATGCACAGAGTCAATATTTACATAACAAATCTCAAGCCCTTCAAATTTATTGAGCAACTCTATCGTCTGGGTCATTTTCAAACGAGCATTAGCCAAAATCCTCGCTGAAAGGCTAAAAAGGTTACTCGCATTTCTATAGTCACGATACGTGAGAACAATTTTTCCGCCCGAAGGTTTGATTGAAAAGTAGTTACTATCATTTAATATTTCCAAAAAATCTTTTTTTGAACAGTAACTTAGACTGGAAATAAAGAACTCTCTTTCTATGAAGCTTTTAAGTTCATCGTAATCTGAAAATATACGGCTCTTAGAGTTAGCTTTATTTGTAGAACCATGAAGCATAGCAAGCTTGAGTTTTAGTAGTGAGGCTAGTGTTTTGTTTTTATTTTTTAATGCCTTTAAACGCCTTGAGTATAGCTTTGATGCGTAATTGAAAAGTGGGTGTTTGATTATTTGCTTAGATACTATTCCGTCCAATACATGTACGTCTTTGAAATGACGCTTATAATAATCAATCTCTTCATCAAATAGAAAAACTTCAACTTTGTCTTGGTTTTTCAATTTGAATGAAAATGAGCGTTGAAAACAAGAATACTTAAAAGGGTGAAAGTTACTTATATACTCTGTTGTCGGCTTTGACAATACTACACGATAGAACCCTTTAGGAAGGGATAGTTTACTTAGATTTTGATTAAATCTTCTGTGCTCTAAATGCTCGGGATCTAAAAAATCTCCTTCCATGCAACTAGCATACATTGAGTTATAGTCTAGAGAAATCACCGTTCTGTCCTGGCGTTCCTCTCGAAGTTTGAATACTTCTTGATACCCACTTAAGTTGGCAAAGAAGAAATTGGAGTCGAGAGTATTTTTATGACGGACTTTCCTTTCAACTTTGTGCATTCCTTCGTTGACAGTTTGTTGGCCAACGGAATGACCACGAATGTTAAGCTGACGAACTTTTTTCAAACAACTTTCTAGTTTCTCTAAGCTTTGAGGCAGGTTCGGGCTGAACTTGATGTTGGAAAAAAATGGGAAATTTGATTCTAATACGTTTATATCAAAAGCATCAGTGAAACCTTGCTCCAATAGTAAAAGCTTTTCTTTATTTGTGAGAACCATTAACTCATTGATATTTATATCTCTGATAAAAATAGAGAATTCTTCTATTGAAAAGAACTTACCATCAAAGCAAACTCTTTCACCATCGGTAGAAATCGGCGTAAAAACTTTAAGGCTCAAAGCCTTCGGGGGCTGAGACCACAAGCGTATCTTGTGAGAGTTCTTCTCAAACTGAAAATTAGTGAGATTATCAAAGCGCCCTATAGATATATTTGCCACTGACTTAATGCTCTAGATCTAACATTGAATTATTGAACCTTTGAAATTTCATGCCTTCTCCTAGGATCTAAGTGTATTTTTAACCTGCCAACCAGCCAGATACAGGTTGACAACCTGACTCTATCAGCGACATATTGAATCATTAGTAAAATTTGGTCAAACATGGGGATGCGGGAAAGTTAGATTTCTTGTCCTAAATTAAAATGGGGCATAACAGAGTTAGAGCCTGGCTAGACCTTGAGTCGAACAGTAACAGATTGTCATCCAGATTAAACCAAACCTCTATTTCATGCGGTGACTTTGTTTTTGCTCGCTGATTTTGTCGGTAATCTTTAGCTTGAGTATCATACGTCTTAGGCACAGGTTGGACGCCTTACAATATGTATCCAAAAATACTAATCAAAGATTTCAGTAGAGCAATAGAGACTATCAAAACCAAGCATAATCGGAGCAATTTATACTGAGTATCTATTTCAATTAATGTCGTAATATGCATTGATAACCCATTATGCCAACAATATATAATTTCAATAGACCAACAAATTATCGCTAGATATAAGAAAATATCAGAAAATTCATTTCTAATGAGAAAAAGAATGAAAAATATAAATGTAAAAAAAAGTAGTATCTTTCGTACGTTCATATATGTTAGTTATAATTGCCTAACCTAGGCAGTCTAGTTTCTGACTTACAGCACTTGCAGAGTAATCATCAGCATGCTTACCTGCGAATGCTTTCAATATGTCAAGAGTATCTTGGCCAAAGGTTTTACCGAAGGCTCTCGCAAGTATTATATCAGACATTTTCCCACCAATGAGTGAAGCGGAATCATCTTGCCATACATCTCCATTTGCCATGTCTTTTGCTAGGTCAGCAACTGTCAAAGCATTTACTAATGGAGCGTAAGATACAGCTTCTGAAATCACTTCTACTCGCTCTTCAGCAATATCAACTTGAGTTTCGGCAATCTCTTCCATATTTTTTCCCATAACCATTGCCCAATTATTAAACCTAAGTCATTAACACTGGCTCGGGTAACGTATCCCAACGAATTTATGTGTAACTAAAAATAGTCGCCTTAGTGCGACTCTTTTGTTTTATGGCTTTGCTAGCTTTTCATTCGCACTGTCTGACGAGATTTAAGGTCAAGGAGCAAATCACTTCGTGAAGGTAGGCAAATAATTGTTTATCAAAAAAATCAAATAGAAGCCATTTAATACAGAAAACGAAACATCAAACCTTGCGCTTAACTTCCTCTTAAGCCAAGGCAGTTCAAACAAGGAAATTAAAGCGCAACATACCAAAGCTTGTAATGTTGTATCTAAGCGAGCTAATGAAAACATTATTAGGACTATCGCCAAATATAAGAACAACCACGCTCTTTTCTTAAAGTAGTCATTATGACGTAGGCAAATAAACTGTATTACTACAATCAAACAGGCAAGCAAGAATTGTACGTGCATTAGTGCCTACCACTGTCGGTTTCGCAGGTACTTTTGTGACACTGGGAGCAAGCTGCTGTCAGCGATTTGTTGACGGCCGCCATTGCAATTGGCGTTACAATGGCTCCCGCGCCAGTTGCGAATATAGTTGCGCCTAATCCAGCGGTCACACCACCAATAAACATCCCTCTCACGATGTCACCACCACATGCTTTGTCTGCATCCCACGCGCCTAATCCACCAGCTCCAGCACCACCTATAATTGCTGGCAAAACGGTTCCCCAAGCTCTTTGATTGTATTTAGAGCCAAAGTCATCAAGAATCCCTCCCATATAAATAGAAGACTCAAATGTTATTTCTTTAACCCTAAATGGCGGCACTTCCTTCCCCTTTACTTGAGGCAAGTTTGAGAGGTTAGTTTGATAATTACGTTTGGTTTCTTTCCCATTCCTCTCGCTACCCACTACCAATGCATTGCTCGTGCGATAGAACGCTCCATCAGTCTCAGTTAACAGAAATACCGTCGATGAAATTCCAAATGATTCAAAGATACTCTGCCCTTCTATCTTAAAGACCTTTCCTTTATTTGGGCCTAAAACAGATACGTAAATTGGCGTTTGCATAAGGTTTACCACTTTCTGATACGCGGTTCCTACAACACAATATTCATAACCTCTTGCGACATGGTTTTTACGATCTTTCCAGCCTAATGGAGCTACATTACATAATGGCCCATTAGGTTCAAAAAACTGTTTTCCTGCTTGGGTAGTACCTGCGAACAATATTAAAAACAAAACAACACAAATTTGCTTTAACACTTACTTTTCCTTCTATAGATATATATTAAATCACTGATTACAATTGCAAATGAGTATTGTTATCAGTTGATGATGAATATGCAACAGCACGAACTTAATTAATTGAAATTCATGTTAATGGTCACACAATAATTCACTTGACAGATATGTCGCGGGAAATCAGTGTTTAACCAATTGATGCACCAGTTAAACCGCAAGATAATTGGCGCACCTTTGACGAATGGAGGCGAGTTTAAGTGACGACGACTGTAAATCTAGATAGCCAATTGGTCGCTTCGGCTCAGGCTAATGCAGCTAACCGCAGTGTGGCAGAACAAATCGAGCATTGGGCGAATATAGGGAAGATGATGGAAGAAAACCAAGATTTGCCTTATGAGTTTGTACGCGAGTCGCTGGTGGCGCGAGACGAAGTGAAGAACGGTGATGTGACCGTCTATCACCGTAAAACCAACAAGCCATATAAATACTAAAAAGAGTCGCACCAAGACGACTCTTTTGTAATAATTGGCTTGCTAACGCAACTGGAACTCTTTGAGAGGGCGTTAGTGTCGGAGGTGACTCCCCTAGTCAGTGAACAGGATAATCTCACATAAAGACCAAACCAGATTTGTTTTTCCGTTTGAAAGAGCGCCTTTTTAGGCGCTTTTTTCATTTCTACTGCGCGCTGTCAGACGCGATTTAAGCGTTTTTGAGGTCATGGTGCGCCCATTGCTCACGTCACTGTGAGAAATCGCCACCAGCGCAAGCAGAGCGGTATTTTCTTGTCGTTTTGGGTCTATTTTAATCTTAACTATTGTACTTGTAGCGGTACGTTAAGGAACGCGGCCAATTCTTGCGCCATTTGCTCATCAACAAGGTCGTGCCAATAGGTAAATCCATTGAACGTCATCGAGAAACGAAACAGCTCAGTAAAGTGGTCTGTTACCTCAAATTCTACGTTCACATCCTGCGGCGCGGTAACTGTGCCAGCTCCGTATAGATTCAGCAGCCATGTTCCTGTTAATGGGTTAGGCTTCACCAGTAGTGCCTTATGGCCACCAGCAAAGAACAGAGTAATGCGCTCGATGCCTGATTCCTTGGCCTCTCTATCTTCTTGGGCTGCCCGTTGTCTTTCTTGGGCTAGGTTGAACTTGTCCATGACTTTTTCTAGGCGGTCAGGTGTCATGCTGGTTAGCTTGTCGAGCACCTTGTCCAAATCAATCTTGTCGTTCACGTTGTTTTCCTTGCTGGTGGCGTTGTTTGAGCTACACATTAACAGCAATTGGCGGGTAAAAGTAGTTGTTGAATCAGGGTTATAGGTGTAATAATTGCAAATATCGGAGAGTCACTACCGTTAAGTGTGAAGTTAAAAAAATAACACCGCCTCGATGGGCGGTGTTTTGCTATTTGGCTTATAGTGCGTTTGAGGTCATTTCTAATAACTCTTTATACCTCTTATTGAATTTGGTGGCCGTAAATTGACTACCTAGAATCTCAAATGGTTTTTCTGATTTAAATATGTTTAGTAGGTATTCTTTGCCCGCTTTTGTTTTGGGTGCGTAAACCGCTACCCGCGCACTAGGGCATGACTTAATCATGTTTACCAGTCTGCCGTTAATCTCCAAT
Organism: Vibrio sp. Vb1980; assembly: GCF_033338615.1. Lineage (NCBI taxonomy): Bacteria > Pseudomonadati > Pseudomonadota > Gammaproteobacteria > Vibrionales > Vibrionaceae > Vibrio > Vibrio sp. Vb1980. The sequence goes on along the minus strand of NZ_JAWOSZ010000015.1, from coordinate 31,200 downwards.
TTCATGTCCACATCGTCGAAATCAAAACAATCCTCGGCGCGACCAAAAGCCAAGTCATGCTCGCCTACATTAGCTGTTATGTTTAAGTCTGCCGATGCAGCTATGATCATTGCATTCTTGCGCTCCCAAGTAAGTGGGTTTATATCTGCTGCATTGCCTAACGTAGGAAATAACATAGCCAACGATAAGAGTAATTTGGTTTTCTTCATTGTTTACCTTGTCACTGATTAGTTATTGATATGACCACCAGCATAGTGCCACTGGTGGCGCTTGGATTTTAAAGTAGAGCGACCGACACTTCGCCATTTCTTGCTATTTTGGCCGCCTTGGCCATTTCTTCCTTAGTTGTCGCGTAGCTGTCATAGAACTGGTCAAATTCCACGGTGTTAGGGTCGAAAGTGTTTTCCATACCGCAGCCAGATTTAGCTACCATTCGTCCTAGTTCCTCGGCTGTGTCGTACTCAAACACATAGCCTTTGCACTCGATCGTGTATTTGCATTTCTTCCACCAGCGAGCCATTTGATTACTCCTAGATATTTACCCAAATTACAGCGCTTACCTTGTGCTCATAAGGGATTGGTTCAATGCGCTGTACGTCCTCCAAAATCCAAGGGTAACGCCATTTAGCCAGCTCAGGCATAGCGTCATAGTCCACCTTGTGTTTATCAAAGTTGGCTATCAATTTTGCATGCGATAGAGGCTCTAAAGAGTCGGTTAAGTTCGCTAGGCCAACGATTAAACCAGTGCCCTGTTCAATTAGGGCAATGGTGCCTCGGATTTTGGTTTTGGTAGAGCGCATTTCCCAAACCTTTAAGCCAGCGAGGATAAGGTGAATCCGCGGCTTTCGGATGATCAATGCGCGTGTAACTTCAATGCCATTGATTAACATAATTGGTCTTTGAAGCTTTCCGTTAGTATTGGTACTTGATTTTGTTGATTGCTCTGAATATCAGATTAAGCGGATTAAAAGACGCTTTGCCTCGCCTCACGTTCGCTATGCTAGTTGCGTTGCTGCGTCTTATGGCTACGCCAATATTGCTGACAAACCCAAACAGGCCGGATAGCTTAGGCGTACCCATCCAGCGGTCTACAGGTAAAACCATGCCCGTTTTGTTGAGCATCGATAGTAATGCGTTGGCTCGACGCGGAGTTATGCCATAGCAGCGAATTGGAAACGCCTTTCGCAATGGAATATCGCTAAACAGCGTTGGTCTATCTGGATGCAGCTTGAACTCGTAGTCGGTAAAGGAAACGAGGCCGCAATTGTTGATTTGGTTGCGTACTTCGTCGCTTAGCAATATCGATGCGTCACGAACGAAATCAGCGCTATCCTCGATGATGATCCCCGCCTCACCAGATTTGGCAATGCGTTCCCAAGCCATAGCGTGTGTTTTGAATGCGCCGAACTCGCCAAGCATTAACGCTTTCTTTCTATAGCGCAGCGATTTACGGGCGTATTTCGCTTCTAGTTCCTTTAAGGCTTCCGTGCCTAGTGATTCCACAAATTCAAAGTTAACGTCCTTAAGTAACTGTTTCATGAACTCAACTCTTTCCTTGTTCATGGTCGTCAGTACGTAAATTTTTATTTGCTTATTCACGGTGATGCTCTCTTACAGGTAGTTCTCTCTCAGTGCTAAGGTTGTTTTTTCGGTATTGGTGTACGTGTTGCTCTCTGCATCAAAGGCGATTGCGCCAGCGTCCACCAGCTCATTAAGCTCTTTCTCTGTAGCGGGTTCGTCTAGGTCGAGTAATGTTGGGTGCCAGCCATCGTCACGTTTAGCCATCTTTGAACCGTTATCGATAAACACCAACCATTCCGCTTGTCGGCTGGTGGTGTTGAAATGCTTCGCTAGCGACTCGATACGGGTTTTGTAATAGAAGTCGGCCTTAAGGGTTGATGTGTTGCGAATAAGCGCGCCAACCGTTGCAGGATCGCTTTGAGTTGGCGTTGAGTAGCACATGTATATGTATTCTCGGGTTTGATTCAAGATTTGCTCATTAAGCTCTACGCCGCCCTCCGCTGCGATTCTTCGGATGAGTCCGTCTAAGTCGCCATCTGGTGCGTCAATTTGAATAGCAATCCAGCTAATTTCCTCGGCTTGTGTTGCGTTGTGCTTATCAGGTTCGCACTGAATTGCCAGGCTGCCGTTGATCTTGGCTTTAGGGTCAAACTCAATAATGTCATATGGTTTGTTGCTGTCGATTAACTTCGGCTCTGGATGGTAAAGGCTGTTGCCTTTAGGTAGGTACTCGACCGTGCAAAAGCCTAGTGTGTAGTTGCCCTCTTGGCCGACTTGTTTGGAGTATCGGCGTAGGTCAGCAGAAAATGTGTAACGTCCAACTTTATAGACAATCATTAGGTAACTCCCGTTTCTAAACATCCCCTTTAACTACAAAGGGATTAGGAACGAAATTAATATACCACTTCAATTTTAAATTCCGAACACATTTATCATAAAGAGATATAAAATATGATCATTTTGTAAATTTCTGTCTATTTTTGAGCCAAAAAAGGCGCACCATTAAGGCGCGCCGTGTGGGTTAGGTTGGTAAGTTGACCACGATTGGGATTATTAACTCGGCGTAGTCACTTAGAACCATTAGGAACAGGCCAAGATCCACGTATAACACTAGCTTTCGCAGTTGTTTGGTTAACTTGGTCAGGTCACTAACTAGTTCTTTAGAGGTTTTGAATGCTTCGATAGAAAGTTTAATTCTTTCAATGCGTTCTGATGTGGCCAACTTATAAACCGCAATGGCCAGCGCGATAAGACTTGATATAGTTATCATGCTTTTCTTTCTTTAATCTAAAGTTAGAAAATCGAAATACGCGCGTCAATGGCCAAGCAAAAATAGTTGAAAAAAAGTGTCCAGCACTGGTCAAAAGTGCCTTAAAAATCAAAATTTGGTGGGTTAGTTTCAGTTCTATAGAGAAATGAAACTAAATTGAATAAATTCCGAACAGGATAGCCAATGAGTAGTTCGGTTAGACCGAACAAGTGGAATATATTATTCCCCGTTAATACCTAACTTAATTGATACGCCTAACACGTTCGCCAGCGAGATAAGCGAGGATAAAGATGGGTCATTAGGTGGCTGTAAGGTGTTATCCATGCCTTTGGCCTTGGCGATAGCGGCTAAGGCATCTGCAATTATCTCGGGTTCGCCAGTGCTTGCTGCTTCATCGAGATAGGCTTGGATAGTCTGTTGGTCGGTTAGGTAGTCGGATGCGTCAAACTCTTTTAATTGAGTCGTCATAAGATCAACCTCGTTATTGGCTATTGGCCACACTGAGCGCGGTAAGGCCGCTAACCTGATTAGCTTGCTGCATTGCGCTTTGAACGGCTTCACTGTATGAGTCAGCTTCTCGGTCGAACTCGATACGAATTTCGCTGCCAGATGCCGATACAGTGCAATCATTAGCACCAACCTCAAACAGCGCATTAGATAGCTCGCAAAGCGTGTCTGCGTTCATGTCGCCTTGGAACTTGGCCACCAGTGCAACATCAAACTCTTTCAATCATCAATCCTCTTTTTAAGCAATTAGTGGCATTTTAGCTTCAACCATAAAAAAAAGCCACCAGCGATACGCTGGTGGCAACTGAGACTTTATTACTTTATGGGTATTATTAGGTTAGTTTAGATATTGATGAGTAGGTTTGCGTACTTATCGCTATTCTTCATCAATCTGGTTTCTAGGTGATGGTTAATTACATCCATCATACGAGCGCGTTCTACTAGCTCGCTAGTAACTTTGCCCTTTTGGTATAGCCAATCTGCTATGTCGCTAAGCCTCCAAAGAGGATCTTTCTTTGAAGCTTTGCGTACTGGCACAGGGAAGCCGCCGCCGCCAAATGTGCCCTTTTTGTATTTTGCTAGTGTGCTTTTCTTAACTCCGGTGAACTCCGCAGCTTCGCCCAAACTCACAAGGTCGCCCTCAATAGAGATAACCTGCAAGTTGTAGCCATCTACCGACTCCACATCCTTGATTGCTTGTGTTACAGCTTGAGCAAAGGAATCTGCCTCTCGCTCAAATTCGATATATAGCATTTCATCAACAGACATAACCGCAGCGTCAGAGCAAGCGCCCTCATACAGTTTGCGCGATACATCAAGTAGGTCGTTATCGTTTGTGATATTGATATTGCCGATATTCAAGGTGAACTCATAAATGCTCATCGAACTCTCTGCTCTCTATCCATGTATACAATTGTGCCTATACTACCAATTAGACACAAAAAAGCCACCGTGCTGGTGGCTTAATGGTTAACTGTTTTCCACCTCATCTAACGCTTCCATCAGAATTTTTGCTGTCTTAGCGTCATTGTTATCAAGAGCTTCTTTAATCTGAGCCTTTAGTGCAGTAATCGCAGCATTGTCGTTTTCGATTGTGGTACGAACGGTCTGTCGAATCGCTTCTTCTTTGGCAATTCTTCTAACCTTGCTTTTCTCAAGCTTATCAGCCACTTCTTTGCGCTTTTCACTTAGCTTATTCGCACTTGGCTTTAATACGTACTTCCAAGTCACATAGCTTCCACCAAGAACCGCTATGACAACCATAATCAGTATTAGAGCATTTCTTTGGTTCTGAGCATCATACCTAACATTGAACTCGGCTTTCGCGCCATCATGAATAGCGTTGTAGGCATCACGGTATCCAACCAAACGAACGGACTTAACAATTGAATATGTTGGGTCGCTCTCAATCAGACCTTTTGGAACCTTAACTTGTTTAAGGCCATCCAGTTTAATTAGCTTGTCATCGGATATTTGACCATACCCACTCACCTTAACAACAGGATCGGACTCTTGAGATAGCGAGCGAACAAACGTCTCCTTTTCTCTACGACTATACGTATTCCAATAATTGTTAGACTTGGCACTCGTTTCTCCATAGCTAATCGTAACGGTATAGCTATGGCCAAAGCGCGTTCTTGAGTCATCTGCCATAGTGCTACGAACATAGGCGCTGTTGTCGCAGTTGCTTTCCTTGTAAGATGCGAAAATACGGAGCTTATCCCATTCAGGGGCGCAGTATCGAGATATAGTCAATGTCGTATCCTCATCTATCTTCCAGCTGTAAGACGATGAGCGGTTCTGTTCTGCGGGTATATCGATAACGTCAGTCTTAGCCATTGCCAAAGCTGGCACTAACAGTAAAAGCGAAGCAAGTTTAGTTTTGTAGGGCGTCATTTCTGTATATCTTTTGGGTAGTTAGGGTGTGCATAATACACCAGAGTTTATAACTGCATCTATCCGTTGGCGTTCATCTAAAGTGGCCGTAAATCAGGATAGGGATGGCCACCAGCTAACTGGCAGCCAATGGAAAGTTAATAGCCGTTTGCTTTTCGTGGTAGCTTGGCAATCACCGCCAACACTTCATCACATAGCGCTTGGGTCATCTTCATAGGGTCAATGTCGTTAACGTTCACTAGGTGGCGAACGTCACGAATATCCCGAGCCAATTTGCAGCATTCTTGCCACTCTTTGAGCTGGTCAGTAACAACGCCATGTATCCTGGCAAACTCCGAATTGCTTCGGAAATTTGCCTTAATAAATTCGTCCAATGGGTAGATCGTCAGCATCGTTAAAACTGTTCTGCGTACATCTTTGTCATCTTCAGAAGGTGGCTAATATTGCGTAGCTGTTGATCGTGGGTTTCTTGCGTTTGGTCATCGTCCAAAATCAATGACTGGATGGAGACATCCCAATCAATGCCCTTTTTTTCAATCAAGTAAACCGCATCAGCTAGATAGGTTAAAAATTGATATTGAGAATCAATCTCCGTGTAGCTTTCTTTTGCTTTGTAAGTAATCTCATCAAAATAAGCAGAGAGTGAATCCCAAAACTTAACACTGCTACTTGCTGTCGTTTTCATCTCATAAAGATGACCGACACGTAGTTTGCTGTCAGTGAAAAGTCGTTTTAGCTGGTTGGCGTATGTACCTCTCTGCATTAGCACCATATCAGGGTTAATTAGTGGATTAGTGCTGCAAAACCCGTGAATTAGATTCATTTCTTAAACGGCTCCAACTGTTTGCTTGTGGCGTAATCCAATCCCATCTTTGGATTATGGCAACAACTTTTTATTCCGAACACGCAACTTTATATCAATATATATTTTTTTGATGTTAAGGGGTAAATTAGCTATTGCATATCTTAATTTTGATATGGTAGTCTCACCCATCATTCCGAACACACTTAATCATTTGTAGAAAATGACCATAAAAACGTTCAATACCAGCAAAGGCACTATTGCCCTGTCTAACCACGGAGCAACAGTATCGATGGCCATTAGCCGCAACGCTGGCGCGGTAGCAAACGTGTGTGTGAGTTGGGTGTTAGGGAGTGCAGATGAGGCGAAAGCCTTTATTGAGGGCGCAGACGAAAAAGCGATACGAAATGAAATGCCTCGCTTTTCCATGTGTGCAGATGTGGTTAAACAACTAGACAAGGCACTGGCCAATGGCAATTCCAAAAAACCAGTTGAGCCTACTCATAGAGCTTATGGAAGCTCTACCGCTAGATGGAACGGTCTACGAAATGCCACTACAAGTAGAGTTTATCCCGCACGATGAAATCTACATCGGCTATTTCGATACGACCGTCATTGACCGCATGCAAGGGCTAGGAATTATCACGTTACTTGGGGTGCATGATGATGAGCGACAAGCTATCAAACTCAATGAGCGTGACGATTTTCTAGCAAGCTGGTCGGCGGGAGTGAGTGAGGCTCGCAACGGCTCAGATCTGCATTATGCAGACTACAACAACAACCAATATGCGTTTACTGCCGGATACGAGCACTGGCACAACCGCAACAAAAAGGCGTTAAAGGGAAGACTTACGCATTACTCAACAAGTAGAGAGTATCTATGTCATGGATTTATTGACGAGGATACGGGTGAAATTTGGCATCAATAACAAAAGGTAACTAACTATGACTTTGGGTAATCTACTTCTAGCAATTCTTGAACAGAGAACACAAACAGGCTATGACCTAACAAACCGAACAATGCCTGAATCTGGCGCATGGCAAGCTAGCCACCAGCAAGTTTACCGCGAACTCGGTCGCATGACCGAAAAGGGTTTAGTGTCACACGAAATTGAAGCGCAAGACGGTAAACCAGACCGCAAGAATTACAGCTTAACTCAAGATGGCGAGCGTGTTCTTAACCTTTTACGCAACGAATCTACATGCGATGACCTGTCTATCATTCGTAGTCCTGCATCGGTGATGCTGGAAATCGGCAGCGAGACTTACTTCAAGTCGTACATTGAAAAACTCAATCAAGAAATCACTCAACTTAAAGAGAAGCTGAACGCGCACCAGAAAGAGAAAGGCGTGTTCTGTGACAACTTCACACTGCATGTAGAGCGCGACATTGATATGCGCAAAGCAGAGCTTAAGTTTGCCGAACGTTCACTGTCTATGATCACTTCCTCAAACATTGCTACGGAGAATGCTGCGTGAAACCTCGCAAAGCCGTTTATCTTTTAGTTGGCTCGCCAGCGCTTAAACGAGCCAAAGAGTGTTTAACTCGAAATCAGCCTTGGGACTACGAGGGCAAGCTCATGAAGATCGTCAGTTTGGGGCAACTGATGCGTAACGATGACGGCAAGCCATACCATCGGGTTTTGATTGAGAGTTACTTTTGATAGGTACAAAAAAACCGCGAATAAACGCGGTTTTTTTGCGGCTGGCCTTAGCAAACAGTTCGAATCAGCAAATTCGAGTTACCAGCCTTTTCATGTTCCACCAGCAAATGTGAAACAAGAGCAAACAAATAGTAGGTGTTTTTAATGGCTTTGACAATAGCAGAGAAACTTCAAAGACGACGAGAGAAGCAAAAACAATCAATGGAACGGGCGCGCGCAAAGCAAATCGCCAAGATGAATGACCCCGAGGAACGGGAGAAGCGCTTCAAAAAGCAATTACAACAACAAGAGCGTCAGCGCCAGCGCCAAATCGAGCGCTTAAATGATCCCGAATATCAGAAAAAGCAGCGTGACAAACAGCAACAGCGCATCGAGCGCCAAAAAGCAAAGCCTGTAGTGAAGAAACCAACCAAAAAGATCGCCAGTAAGGGATTGAAAGGCCGAACGCCAACGGCAGAGGAAAGGCGCATTATGGATGCCATTGGCCGCTTACCATGTATCGCGTGTTGGCTGCATGGCCGAGAGAATCCGGTGATTTCCTTACATCATGTGTTTGGCCGTGTTGGAGAACGGGCGCATGCGTATGTATTACCCTTGTGTTGTTATCACCACGACACACTACTGGAAGCAGAAAAGCGCGAGCAATATCCAGATATGATACCGCTCCATGCGAAAGGGAAATACGGCGGTAAAGCGCAATGGAAGATCTACAACGGTACAGAGATAGAACTGTTGTTTAAGGTCTATAAGCTGGCGGGATTGTCACTTGAACTACTGGAAAATATTTATCCCAAGCATTCCGAACATTAATTAATATAAACACCATTAACGAGGCTAAAAAGCTTGGTTAATGGTGTTAAACTGACCAAGATTCCCCATCTTAAAAAGCGCGCTTAGAGGTCACAACATGGCACGAAAGCGCATAGCTGTACTTACTCTATCATCCGGCCAGCCACGGATTATGCTTGCTGGTGTGGATGATGGCCAACTCCATATCATCGAATGCCAGCAATTAGAGCGCTCTCTAATGAGCCTCAAACTTACCTTGCCTAAGAAGCTAGAAAAGCTCAAAAAAGGCGGTTTTATTGTGCTGGTGGACGAGGTTACGCCCTATTTTGCGAAGTATGGGCGCGCCGTTCGCTTATCCGAGCCGGACGCAAAAGGCAGACCGATCATTGTGTCGGCAATGGAAGCCTATAACTATCTCTCATCCCTAAATTCTATCACCTACCCGCCTAATGCTGGTGGCCGCTATGAAGTGTCGCCGTCCATCGTGGAAGAAGTACGGGGAACGGATGGCAAGCCAATGTACAACATCGACTGGTCAGAACTGCGCCCTGATACCTACGCGCTTATGTTTGTGGTCTATGCGGCCACACAAGACAGCCTTAGCGACACGGTAACGCTTAAGAGCTTGTTTGGCATGTTACGCAAGCCCAAGAAAGAGCCAGAAATGGCCTCGCGCGCGTTTGGACTGTTTAAGGCTAAAACGGGGCTAATCGCAGACGGTAAGTATCGTATGGGAGGTAATAATGAGTAAGTTATCCCGCCTCTCAGCAGAGAACATCGAGGACGATATTCTACGGGCACATTTCTTTGCCATCGTCATGGAATACGTCAACCGTTCGGGCAATACCGAGCTGTTTGAGTACACCATTCGACTTGATGAAACCTACCGTGCCGATCTGGCCTCTTATCGCGCCTATGGCACGGTTGAGCTTGATTGGCTAGTGAGTCTGGTTTGTGACGTAGACGATCCAATGAATCCGCTACCCGTTGGCCAAACTATCAAACTACCACCAGCAGCGTGGGTGCGCCGCTCTATGCGTCAATTCATGGACGAAATGGGGCTGTAACCTATGCCGAAGAAGTTTGAAGCGGAAAAACGGGATAACGGCTCATTTGCCAGCCTTGGCCTCAATGAAAAGCAGTTCAACCAGCTATTCAACAAGATTGAACAGGCGCAAAAGAAAAACCGCCGCAATGCCAAGCGAACGCTGACCGCCTCAACGCTGACCAAACCAACCAACAAGGCGTTAAAGGCGCTAGGCGAAAAGGCTAAAGGGCAACGGTTTACCAAAGAAGACCTGATCAAGTTCGACAAGGCTCGCCAGCGACACAAAGAGGTCTATGACAGCAAGACAGCGGGTATCACCTATGCCTTTTTGGTGAAGAACTCGCGTCAAATCGACGTAGACCGTGCAAACAACCGTGTCGATGACGGTACAGGCATTCACAAGGCCACGTTAATCGGTATTAAGAACAATATCGCGCTTATTCGTGTCCGAGCCTCAAGCGTATCGAAACATGAGGAACACCGAGTAAAGGTGCGTTTTGAGCAGTGGGATGAACTACTACACGAACCGCCTAATGGAGATTACAACCAAGCGGTGCAACTGGCGTGTGCTGGCCGTATTTCCTTTGATTGCGACTGTGGCCGTCACCAGTATTGGTATCGATACTTGGCCACTATGGGTAACTACTGCATAGCGCCGCCTAAAGAGTTTGCGTTCCCGAAAATCCGAAACCCTGAATTGTCCGGTGTGGCATGTAAACACGTTTTGAAAGCAACAACCATGCTGCAATCGCTGGCATGGCAACGCATCTTGGCCAACCAAATGAAGCAGCAAGCGCGCCGTGTTGGTTTTGGCTCAGATAACAAAACGTACTTGCTCAACGAACGCGAGAAGAAAGCTGCCGCACGTAACCGTAAAACGGTGGTGGATAAGGCCGCCGCTACGCGAGAACACGCGAAATACCTACGCGCTCAGAAAGCAATGGAAAAACAGATCGCCAAACAGAAACGGGAAAGCGAAACCATCAAGCGCCAAGCGCGCAAACTGCGTAAGGAGTCCAACGAGAAGAAAGGTTATATCGATATGATTAAGGTCGGCTTCCAGAACTTCCATGACGGCTACAAGCTGCAAGGAAAGACTAAGGGTGAAGCGCTAGCCGACTTCGCAAAATTGATGAACGTAACACCAAGCAGATTAGAGAGAATCATCAAGTGAGTGACGTAGTTAAACCTGTAGTAAGAAAGGTTCGATACCAAGGCCATGAGCCCTTTAATCGCGTTTTAAGGGAGGATTGGATTAAGGCTATCAAACTATCACCTGATCACTTTGAAGCGTCCCTGTATCGCCCTGTTGAGCCAGAATCGGCACCAACGGATGATAACTACCAAAGCGAGTCAGTATTAGAGCTAGAAACCAACCAAGACACGCTTACTTATAGCGATCCCGAGCTGGTGGCCGTGTTGGATTGTCCAGATGAGCAAGAGAACTTTTTCATGATGGATGATGGCGACGAAAACCTTGGCGAGTCCTTAGAGCCGCTAATGCTGCGTATTGCTTCGCACCATGTGCCTATCGGTAGTGTACTGGAATGGGATGAAGAAACCGCCGAGGGATTACGAACCGTGTGGTGGTACGTACACAAGGCCGTTGGCTATGGCACGGCGAACGTGGGCGTGATTTATATCTGCATACCAATGCGTGATTTTAACCAGCCACCAGCGAACTTACCGGAATTACCGGATAGTTCGATTGAGCCAGAACCGAAGCCAGAGCAGGAGGAAGATTTCTTACCAGAACCGGAAGAAAACTTACAAGACGGTGAAGTGATCGAGCTTTAACGTTAATATCAGCCCTATTCCAACCCATCCTTAAAGCGCCGCTCCAATTTTGGAGTAGGCTTGACCCCATCTTAAGCACCTTGTTATATGCTTGTACTGTGCCTATAATTTATGCGCACACACAATACGCATAGGTTACTGTTATGAGAAACGCATATAGTACGCAAGCACCCAAGAAAGCTACAAACTTAAGCTTAAATAGTGAGTTACTTGCTGAGGCTAAGCGCTTAAATATTAATCTTTCAGCAACAATGGAAAAGGCACTTGAGAAAGAAGTGAGTCAACGCCTGAAAGCTGAATGGTTAGAGCAAAATGCTGATGCCATTAATGCTTGCAACGAGCTAACTGAAAACCACGGACTATTTTCTGATTCTTACCGAGTATTCTAATGCCGCAATTTTTGCTATACAAAAACAACGATAAGAGCACTTCAACCGCATATCCATACTTTGTTGACGTTCAAAGTGAACTGCTTGATACATTGAACACTCGATTAGTTATTCCGCTAACGCCTACTGAGTTGTTAGAGAAAAAAGCGCCCAGTCATCTATGTCCGGTAATCCATATTGATGAAGGTGACTTCGTAATTCTGACTCATCAAATGGCAAGTGTACCAACCAAAATTCTAAGAGAGCCTGTAAACGATCTAAGCACTTTTAGAGACGAGATCATCTCTGCCATCGACTTTCTGATTACTGGCATATAACGTCCTGTTAAGGTGTGAGCAACGCATTACCGAATGCCGCCGCATGCACCTTAAACATCAAACGCAACGCAATTGGCTTGAGAGTTCACAAGATGTATTTGATGCGCATTACATTTATATGCGCCATTTTGATTATTTAGGGTTAATCGCGTCGAGGTGTATAATTTGCGCTCAAATCAGCCCTAGTCAACCCCATCCTTAAAGCGCCGCTCCAATTTTGGAGTGGGCATGACATTACAGACTAGCCGAAAGCAAGTGCCAGCCAGTGCCAAGCGCCTTAGCAGACTTGCACCTAACTGGTCATACGCGAACAACATTCTTAACTTTGGTTGCGGTAAGTTTCCCGACCTAACAGAAGAATACCTCACTAACTACCACAAGCAGATCATGACGGTCACTCACTATGACCCGAACTCGAAAGCGAAAGGCGTAGTGAACAATATTGCCGAAATTGACAGCTCAAAACGCCGTTTTTGCGTCATGTTATGCGCGAACGTACTTAACGTGTGCAAAGATCTCGATGCAGCGATCGCAGACATGGCCAAGATTGATTTTGATTGCGCGGTCATTCAAATCTATGAGGGCAACCGATCCGGTAAAGGCCGCAAAACGCGAGACGGCTACCAACGCAATGAGCCAGTATCGGCTTACCTCCCTATCCTAACGAGCAACTTCCACAAGTTCGATGTGACCTTACACCGAAGCGATAAGTGCATCACTATCGTGAAAGGCCGTAAGTATTACGAGCTGGACGATTTGGAGGACTAATCATGCAACTGGACGATGCGTTCTTTGAAATCCCATGCGATGTAGTGACATTCGATGGCAAGGTGGAACACACAGAGCTAACCGACATTGATCGTGCGGTGGCTGCCTTTTTCCAGAACGTGCTTGATTCCTTAGTTGTGACTGACACTAAACGGCGAGAGAACAGTGAGTTTTCTCGCTTTGTTGGCCGTGATAAGTCGAGAAAGATTTACTACGGCAACTTTAACGATCCAGTGTCATTCCTATCTAAGTTAACGGCAAAATTGGGCGACAAGGTGAAAGCAAACCGTAATGAGCTTTTACCTGTTTGCTACATCACGCGCGATCCGGTGATTGGGTTTGTTGATGGCGGGGAGTACGTCGATATTGCTGACTATGGCGAACTGGCCAATGAACAAGGCCAACCTTATGCCGTGATTAATAAGTCCTTTGTCGCGCTTACCTACCGCATTAATGCCCTAGCTTGGAACCAGTCTACCCTTAGCCGCCTAGCGCTAGGTTTAATGGTTTGGCTACGTCATACCAAGGGCAAGCGTAAGCATGTATTCAGAGCGAAAACCATGCTTGCTGGTGCTGAAATGGAAATCAGCATCGAGATACGTGACCGTAAAGATGCGATGACCGAACCCGCCGAAGTAGACCATGAAAATACTCGCCTGTTTGCTTCCTCAATCTCTTTTGAAGTGATTGCAGAGGTTTATGAGGCCGAGTCGATCACTGTCCGTCAGGGCGCGATTGGTGTGGGAGGTCGAGTCATTGAGTAAAAAAGAATACTTTCTCGCCCAAAAAGTTGTCACCAACGGAAATGACATCACCATCGAGGACGTTCACTCGTTTACCTACATTGAGTGCGCTTCGATGGACGGCAATAAGCTGGTAATGGAAATCATGGATCAGGCTGCCGTTTATCGGGATGACTACGGGATTAAGCGCGGTTCAGAGATCGAGGTCACGATGGCCGATGTGAACGAGCGAGGCGATCAGGTTTGGATTGAAAAATTCATTGTGGCCAAGTCCACCAGCGCTGACGGCATGCTAACGGTTCAAGCGTTCCAAAAGGATGCGCACCTACTTAAAGAGCCAGTCACAACGCCTCGATTCTTTGTCGAAATGCAGCCTAGAGACATTCTGGCCGAGCTATTACCCGACCTAAAAATCGAATGTGACAGCTTTGAACGTGGCGCTACGTACCATTTAAACGCTGGTGGCACTAAGTCTCGCCTAATTCGAACAATGGCCAGAGATTACGGCTCAGCGGCGTTTATCTGCCGTGGTGTTATGCACTTTAAGTCGCTCAAGAACATGGATATGAGCGAGCAATTCAAGCTGGAACAGTCGAATCCAGAGGAAGCAGAGCACAGCATTGCGAACTACTCCATTATCGGAGAGGAAGCCCTGTTTGAGCGCGTTCTTAACCGTAACTATGCCTCTTGGGATACCGTCGAGGGCTTCCAAGGCGGTAAACGTTCGGGCGCTATGGTTATGGTTAGCGTTCCACAAGCCAAGGCGCTGAATAATCAACACATGGCCATCATCCCTATTTTGGATGTGGAGCTCACCGGAAATACCGCCTTTATGCCTCTTTCGGTGTGCTCAGTGCTATTCCATAAACGGCTACCCGCTACCGAGCTGGATGAATCCATGCCAGAGAAACAAATCATGAACCGTGTCGCCCATTGCCAACGTGGGAACCGGTATCAGTGTCGTATCGAGTTAGGAGTGCGAAATCTATGAGTGATTCGTCAGAGAACAGAACACGCACCAACGTCACTAACCGCTTGTTTGGTAGCTATCAGGCCGAGGTGGTTAATCCTGTCCATCCGAAAGGCTTGTACATGGTATCCGTTCGCTTGCTTGGCTATTGGGATGCTATCCCCGATAAAGATCTCCCCTTTGCCGAGTTTCTACTGCCATTAGGTGCAAAACCGAGTTGTGGCCAAGTCGTGCCAGTGGAAAAAGGCGATCTGGTTTGGGTGGATTTTCCTCGCAATGGCGATACCCGTTATCCCCGTATTACCGGATCGCTTTACTACGCGCCTAACTACGAATCGTACCTACCAAGCGAGGTGAACGGCGAAGCCTATCAGCCTAAACGAGCCGAGGGTGAACCCGAGCCACCAGCCTATGACCGCAAAGATGCGCTCTTTGTGCGATTTGGTTTGCGCGAGCTCATCACGCATCAAGGCGGCTACTCAGTAACGCATACCCAAAGCGGCACGGCCATTGAAATCACACCAGATGGCCAATGTGTTATCCACGTCGAGGGCAATGCGTTTCGCAGCTCAACAGGGAACACATTGGAGCAAGTCGGTGGCGCACTAACTATCAAAGTGAAAGGCGATGCAAACATCGAGGCGGGTGGTAATGCGACCGTTAAAGCGTCCGGTAAAGCCAACCTAGAGGGCAATGAAGTGACCATTAAAGCGAGTGGTAACGTCAATATCGACGCTGGTGGCCAGTTCGCTGTTAAAGCTGCCGCAGCTCCATTTACATTAGGGTAATGCACTATGCCAGCCGTAGGAATTGTAGGGAGTGTAGATAGTGGTCATGGTGGCTTTAGTCCAGGTGTTTTTGTTACTGGTCGGCCACTACTGACCGTGAATGGAATCAATGTATTAGGTACGGGTGATATATCCGTCATGCACGTAAAACCAGATAACCCGCCGCACGTTGGCGTTATTACTGGTAGTTCAAAACTTACTGTTAATGGCGTTCCGGTCGCCGTGGTAGGCGATGCCCTTGGGTGTGGCGCTACGCTGGTGAACGGTAACGACTTGATGACGATTGATTGAGGCAATTTGATGTTAGACACACAAGAGCAAATCGAGCAGTTTCGCCAGTTTTTAGACTTAGGCGGCCTCAAGGAAGCGGAGAACCTTACCCGAGGCAAATCCCTTAAGGTGAAGTGTGAAAGCTTGTCAGAGAAGCTATCAGGCTGCGTGAGCGAGGATATTGAGGACTACCAAGGCGCATCAAAGCTAGTCGCAACGCTTAAGGGCTTAAATGACTCAGTGAGCGCGACCGTGGCCACGTTAACGCAATGGAATGAGCACCTAGTGTTGATCACCGACCCAACCGACCTCGAACAAGTGTCTATTGGTGTGAACGTCAAACACAAGGTAGATGGCACAGAGGACAACGTACCCGCTCCGAGTATCTTGCCAATTACCAGCAAGGAAGAACTGAAAGCGCTTGAGGCAGTGATCGACGGTCTTTCTGGCCATGTTGATAAAGCCGTGTCCCTAATGACGCAAATCAATGGTGCGTTAACGCCACCAGCGCCACTAACGGGCGGTAGTGGCTCAGATGGTGGTGCAACCTTACCGCCGCCAGTCTTGCCGCCAGAACTGGCCAACAAGGCCGATGCACTAAATGAGGTAATGGCTCCCCTTGCTGGTGGTGTGGCCAGCTCAAGCAAAGTGATTGAGGCAATGATCATTGCGTCAAAAGAGGAACGTACTTTAGCGCTGGACTACTTCACTAAGGCGATTTCGTTTACCATTTGTAGCAACCAGACGAAAAAAACGAGCATCAAAGACGCGACAGAACAGGTATTTAGACTGTAGAATGCTTTTGTTGCTAATCCCTTTCCTATTCGCACTAGAAAAAGACAAAATGAGTTATTCAGTTTATTTAAACGCATATGAACTATGCGGATTAATGTCGCTTATCATCGTACTGGCAATTAACCTATTTAGAGCTCGAAACGAGCTTAAATCCACCAAAGCGCGCCTATCCTTTGTGGTACGCAAAAGCCTTAGCGTCGATGGCGAGTACATGTACGATGGATGCCGGATGAACGTGATATTTGATGCGGTACGATACAACGGAAATCAGTTTTACTTGATGCGCAACGATCAGGTAATGGCCAGCTTCCATGTAGAGCCGTATCGAGTAAGCCCTATTATTGATTACTTTAAATCAAACAAGATAGAGCCAGTTCAAAACCGACCATAATCCAAGTAAAGCCAGCGTTCGCGCTGGTTTTTTTCTATGCGACAGGCAAAAAAAAGCCGCGACAGTGAGATGGTTCGCGGCAAGTGCAGAAGCTAAATTACAGGCTTGTAAAGTTGAATGAAGTTAAAACACTCATCCAGTGTCAATGACCGCAGCTCGACTAGGACAACGAGCTGACCTAAATAATATATTTCCTATTCCGAACAGAGTCAATCCCTAACCCTATGTTAGTTAACTTGAGTTTGGAAATCCGAAAATGAAAAAAGTCTGTATTATTGTTGGTCATAGCTTCAAAGATGGTGGCGCATACAATAAATCATTCGGAATTAATGAATACACATACAACCATCCCCTAGCCAGCTTATTGGCTGCCGAACTGCATAAGCGCGACATTCTTCCAGTGATCATGTATCGAGATACCTACTCACGCATGATCGATGACGTGAACGGTTCGGGCGCTAACTACGCCATCGAGTTACATTGTAACAGCGTGGCCAATAAGGACGTTCAAGGCTCAGAGACATTGCATTGGCATAAGTCGGACAAGAGTCAAGCACTTGCTCAGCGCCTACAAAAAGCGGTGGCTGGACTTATCGGACAGCGTGATCGTGGCCTTAAGCCTATCTCGAACACTGGTACTGATACTCGCGGTTGGCGTTTCTTGATGAAAACCAAAATGCCAGCCGTGATTTTGGAGCCGTTCTTTTTGTCTAACGACGAGTCGTTACAAAAGGGATTGGAACTGCGCGAAAAGCTAGCCGTAGCACTGGCAGAAGCGTTCGCAGAACACATTAAAGAGAGCAACTAATGATGGGACTAGCAAAAGTGTTTACAAGTAGTCTATTTAAGAGCGCCACCAGCGAGAAAGTAGGTGGCATTATCCACGAACTGACCGAGTTTGGTGATCGTGTGTTTACCAGTGACGAAGAACGCAAAGAGTTTGCCTACAAACTGGCAGAGCTTGAAGCGGCCAGCTCTAACACATTGGTGCGTACTGGACGCGCCGCTATGATGTGGAGCATCGCGCTGGTGGTCGTTTATCAACTCATTGTTCGTGACTTTTTGGCCGTTTTCTATGGGGTTGAGCTTCCAAGCATAGAGACTGACACACAAGAGCTACTAAGCAACGTGTTCGGCTTTTTGGCAGGAACCCTATAACAACTGAAAATTTTTTAAATTTTTTTTAGATGCCCTTTCCTATCCCCTTTTCTCTCAACAAAAACACACGATCAACGACATAGAAATCCCCTGTCGTTACCATTCCCACAAAAGCGCACAAAAAGAAATAGATTCATTATATAACAATAATTTAAACGAAACTTTACCCCTATTTTTTTCGCAATAAATCTTAATTACTATCCGAAATTGAGCGAATTTTTACCGCTTTCCTGCGGCTTAATCATTCCGAACGCACCAAATAAATAACTAAGGTTTATTTACATGGCAGATAAACGTTCTAACTTCAACAAGCGCATTGAGGCGATCCATTTAGGCGCACAAGCAATGCGCAATCTGTGTATCGAATCCCAATTCGATTCACAAACAGGCATATTTCTAACTGACGACAATTCTCGTGGCGCGGCTATTTTGTCAGCCATTGCGAATGAGCCTATGTTCGAGTCAGTGTCTCAAGAAACAGCGATTAGCATCGTATCAGGCATGCAGTCTGCGGTGCGTGAATACGAAAATACTTACGGCCACCTACCTAGCGATGAGCTAATGGCATCTGCTCACGCAACTATGCGTAACATGATGACACTAGACGGCGCAAAGCGTGACGGCTCAACAGGCGCAATGATGCTTGAGTCTATCGGTCAATCTCTATCAACATCTGAGGGTGTTGAAATTCGTGCGAAGATGGTTGGCCTAGTGCTTCCTGTTCTCCTTGAGACAGCAACACTTGACGCTGTAACCATGATCCCAGCAGGTGCGAACGAAGTTGAGATCTTCAAAGTTTACCGCCGCACTGGCTCAAATTTTGGTGACTTCGCAGCGGGGACTGAAATCGACCAAGCAACGGTTGGCCAATACTCGTCTATGCGTCAGCGTTACAAGTTTGTCGATGAACAGCAACCAGACGGCACTAAGACAACTCATGTGTTTGACTCTAAGACTGACCTAAAACACACCAAGTTTGAGATCCCATTCACTAAGACATCTGTTTCCCTATTTATTAACCATAAACGTGTGGCTCGCGACCTAGACAGCAACGGTAGTCAAATAATGACAGGTACTCACAACGGTATGGTTATTAACTGTCAGATAGACCATGCAAAGGGCAAAGTTACCGTGACTCCAACATCAGCCCTACCAGCAGGGACCGTTCTGCACATCGAGTTCGAAGTAGACATTGAAAGACGCCCTGACCTTATCCCAACGATCGACCATGATATGGACTCTCGTATACTGCGCCCACGTCAAAACGCAATCGCAGCAGACGCGACTATTCAAGCGATGTTCACAATGCAACGCGAGTTTGGCCAAGATCTGAAATCTCTACAGATGAGCCACATGCGCAACACATTGGCATCGGAAAAAGCGACTCGCCACCTAGTAGATATGGACTTTGCTTGTACGCGCGAAGAAACATTCAATATCTACGTATCGGCTGGTGAAGATTGGCGTCTACATCGTGAACGTCTAAACGAAGTTCTTCTAAACGTTTCTACGAAGATCCTACAAGCGACTCGCACAACTGGCATGACAGGTATCTTTGCTGGTACTGGCGCGTCAACAATCCTTAAGTCACTAGGTGCTCCATATTTCGTAGCTCCGGCTAACTACCAACAGAAAAACGCTATCCACTACGCAGGCAAGTTGTTCGGCATGTGGAAAGTGTTCGAGTGTCCGGTAGTGATCGGTACGAACGACATGCTTTGTTACGGTCGCGGTTCTTCTCACTCAGAAGCGGGCTACGTAGCAGGTGATGCAATCGCAGCAACCATGTACACGCATCCAATCGGTAAAGGTCTAGTAGCGTCTAACACGCTATACGAACTGGCCTACGGCGAAATCCATCCATTCGACGGAGAAGACTACTTCTACCGCGTGAAACTTATCGATGAAGCTCCTGTAGAAGCAGCGGCATAAGGCAAGTAAGCGGCAGTCTTACGGGCTGCCGCTCTTGGGGGATTCGATGAAAGAAACGATCGTTTTAATCACCAACCACACACCAAAGGAAATCACGGTACAGGGTCGCGTTATGCCGCCACTGGCCAAAGATTTCCCTCTCTCAGTTTTCAACGTGAACCGCTTCAAACACGAAGTGGAAGCGGCCTATCCAAACGGCCTCGTTTCGGTTCGCCTTGAGCCAACGGTTTTACCAGAAGTTCAAAAGCAACCAGACACAGCCACCAGCGATAACGGCACAGCGCTATCCGCGCTTGAGCTTAGTGCAAGCGTTGAAAAAGCACTGATTAACCACGGTGTGACAACGGTTGAGCAACTAACCGAAATGACGAAAGACAACGTGATTGCGGTGAAAGGTATTGCTCAAGCGGGTTTGCAAGAAATTGTAGACCAGCTTGCAGCACAGGATCTAACGCTGAAAGAGACAGATAATGAGTAAGATTGAATTTTCAATGGATAACGTCTCACAAGTTGCGGTTTCGCCAATTAACGCTGACTCGACAACTAAGCAAGGCACTGGCTCTAACCAGCTAGTGTTTGGCGGTGTGATTGTGTCTAAAAAAGGTAAGCCGTTCGAAGTGATTCCGGTAACGGCGGCTAACTTCCTAGACAAGCTAGGTAAGCCTTACCACTCAAGCCTTGGCAAATTGGCTGACGGCATGCGCGTTCTTGATGAAGCCTTGCGCGGCGGTAATGGCCTTGTGGTTCGTGTCGTACCAAAAACGGCAACCTATCCAGCTATCAAGCTAACCAAACCAGCAGA
The DNA here is from genome assembly GCF_033338615.1 of Vibrio sp. Vb1980. Taxonomy (NCBI): domain Bacteria; kingdom Pseudomonadati; phylum Pseudomonadota; class Gammaproteobacteria; order Vibrionales; family Vibrionaceae; genus Vibrio; species Vibrio sp. Vb1980. The sequence continues at coordinate 10,583 of NZ_JAWOSZ010000015.1, read as the reverse complement.
CGAAGTGACAATCACTAACGAAGCGATCAACTACTCGGCTGACCTGTCACTTGAAGATGGCGAATTTTTAGCGATCGCTATCAAAGACGGTGCGCAATCCGATAACCGCTCTATCACGCTTGCGAAAGCAGACGAAGCGACTTACGGCGCTGGCATGTTCACTCTTACCCTAGAGGAAGAACAGGCGGCTGGTGGCTCTGTAGTGCTAGAAGAATGGGTTGTATCCCTAGAGCCTACAGCAGTAGATCAAATGGGTAGCGCTGCGTTTATCGAGACTGTTCTTGAAGAACGTTCGCAGTACCTAACTTGTCGCATCGATGCAGAAGTAGCGAAACGCGAAGTTACTGCAATTGCGAAAACCAAATTCACTGGCGCGACCAACGGCAATATTAGCGACATTACGGCTGACGATTACCAGAAAGCAGTGAAAGCACTACGCACTACCGTTTACAGCTTTAACTACGTTTGTGGTTTGGGCTGCTACGACACTGCGGTAATCACTGACCTTGCGCAAATCTGTAAAGACAAACGCATTTCTGGCTACTTCGATGTTGCTCCTCGCCTAACGCACGAAGCGGCATTGGAGTTCAAAAAAGGTCTGAACTTCAACAACCATCGCGCTTCATTCGTGCATATCCCTTACCAAGCTAAGTGTCGTTTCTACGGCAACATGGCGGTATGGGGCGGCTCGGGTATCGGCTTTGCAGCTAAAGCGCTTGGCGTTGCTAAGACCTCTCCGGTCGGCGGTTGGCACTACACACCAGCAGGTGTTGAACGTGCTGTTATCCAACGTACTGGCCTAAAACCAATCCAAGGTGCTGGCGAGCCTAACTACCAAGAAATGTACAAGGCACGTCTAAACAAACTAGGCACAGACGAAAACGGCAACCTGTTCATTGATGACTCTCTAACGTCATCTGCGGCTGAAAATTACCTACGTTTTGAGCAAGTCGTGTCTATTGCTGACGCTATCTCACGCGACTTCTACGCACTAGGTAATCGCCTAAAACACCAACCTGACGGTGCAACGCTTGAGGGTCTAACTGACGGTATGGCCAGCATCCTTGAAGGCTATGAAGCCGTTGGTGCGCTAGTGACACCTCGTAATCCAGCACAAGACGGCGAGAACGCTTGGACGTTGGAAGTTAAGCAAGTCGAAATCGACTACTGGAAAGTCACTTGGTCGTTCTGTCCAACTGGCTCAGCGCGTCGAATCCTTGGTGAACCTGTACTAATCCGTTAATCAACAAAGAGCAAGAATAGAATGAAATCAATGTTTTCTGAGGGTTCTGTTCTTGCTCGCCCATTTGTGATGCCACAAGTGGCCGAGCAGGAACAAACTGAAACTGCATTTTTTGAGTCTGTAACAGAAGACCAACTTCTTGAGTCAATCAACCGTGCATCAAACATCATGGCTCGCCAAGACGCAGCAGCGGCTTGTGTTCAGTGGGTTAACGGTGGTGACAGCTCAATCGACAACCTAGACGCAATGCTATTTGGCATGGCTGGTGGCGATGACGATACCGAGCTAACCGATGGCCAAGCAGCACTATACGAATCGCTACAAGAAGCGGCTAGCGAGTTCATTGCTCAAGTTGGCCAGCCAAAAGAGGGCGACATGCTAGAAGCACTGGAAGATCCAGAAGCAGCAGATCGCATCTTTGAATCCCTAGAGCGTGGCCTAGACAACGTGGACTCAGACGAAGCGATTGCAGAGTTCGCCGTTCGTGAATCCATGATGCTTGAAGCGCTTAAGAAAGTGATCCGTGATGGCAAGGTAACTTACATCAAAACGAATCGCCGTAAGCGCCGTATGAGTGCAGCACAAAAAGCAGCACTTAAGAAAGCGCGCGCGAAAGCTCACAGCTCAGCGGCTAAAGCAGCTCGCAAAAAGTCTAACCGCATGCGCGATTCTCGCGGTATGGACAAGTAAGGGTAAGCAATGGCTGTAATTGTCGGCGTACCTAATGATGATGGCGTGTCTATCCACAATAAATGCGCCATTACACAAGTCATAGGCGGTCAAGAGGTTACGGTCATTGGTTACATGACTAATGAGTGTCAGCTTGCCTTTAGAGCGATATGGGAAGCGCCGTTTGAGGGCGATTCCGTGGGTAACATCAATGCCCTAGATAAAACGTCCTCAGTCGCGCAAACCGTGTCGGATAAGACGAGTAAAACACTATGGAACAGTCAGCAAGTTTGGCAAGGAAACGAACCGCCAGAAATCACAGCAACGCTGAAATTTGTCGCGTTCACCAATGCCAAATCAGAGGTTAATGATCCCATTAAATACCTGGCTCAGATGATAAGTCCCGAGCTGCAAAATACTGTTCCAGTCAGTTCCGATGGCCTTGGTGGCCGTGTTCCAAGTGATGCGCGATTCAAGATTGGCAAAGCGCTCAATCTACCTATGCGAATTAGCGAGGTGAGTTATGACATTAACGCACCTAAGACGCGAGACGGGAATTTCGCTTACAACACGGTAACTATTACCGCCGCTCCTAAGCAAATGATTAATCAGTCACAGATTCCTAACCACTTCCAATAGAATAGGTGTAATTATGGCCGGAGCATTTAACGCAAAAGGCGATATGAATTTCTTGAAACAGAAATTCACTAAGAACGTCCAAGCTGGCGAAAAGATGATGGGTACAGAGTTCGAGATGAAAATCGAAGAATACCCAAATATCAGCGTTTTGGTTCGTTCAACTCAGTTTCCTGCAATGGGACGTGCAGACGTAGAAGATTTTGGTCAAATGGGCTTGGGCTACATCCAAAATGGTGCGCTTGAGAACAAAGGCGAAATCGCGGTGACGTGTGTAGAAACTATCACTGGTACAGTGCTAGATATGCTACGTGAGATCGTTCGTGAAAAGAAAATGGTCACGGTCGTTATCGAGTCTACGCCAGAATCGACTAAAGGTAAGGGCGCTAAGTCGCATCGATTCCGCTTAGAGCACGTAAAAGTGCGCTCAGACGTGATCGACCTATCAACAGAAGATACAGCAGCACTTGTTAAGCCAGCTATCACACTGCAATACAACTGGGTAGATTTCTAATCGCCAACCTGTCCTATTCTATTCCCTACAAAAAGGCCGCCAGTTTGGCGGCTTTTTTGATGCTCTTAAGCTTTGGTTAGTCTCTGTTTCAAGTCGGCTGGTGCAATGTAGGTATTCTCGTTGCCATCCTTTGATTTGAACAATAACTTCAGCTCCACCAGCCTTTCAAGATACTTGCGCGCAGCGGTATGAGACACGTCAAAATCAGACTGAATTTCCTTAACTGAAAAGACACGTCCGGCTGTTTCTAATCCCTTGGCCAGAATCACAATGTGTGGCAGTTTCAATACGCCCTTAAGCTTGGAGTCGTCTAGCAGCTCGCGCACCTCTCTCGTATCTTCAATCTTAGATTTGATGTACTCGTTAAAGCGCTCAATCGCATTGATGATGACCGTTAGCTGGTAGTCCACAAAGTGCGTTAAGTCGTTGTCGTCCGTTTCGGTGTAAACGTAACTTCTAACGTACTTGGTTGGCGCGCTCTTAAGTGGCGCAGAGATCGAGACGTACTTAAAGTTCTCATAGCCATGCTTAAGGATGAACCAGTAGAAAAGCGCCCTAGCCGTTCTCCCGTTGCCGTCCATAAATGGGTGAATGTAGCCAATCATGAAGTGCAGAATACAAGCCTTAACGATTGGGTTAATAAAATTGGGGCTGGTGGTATGGTCGGTGTTGGCGAAGTCACATAGTTGCTCGATGAGCTTCAAAACGTGCTCATGTTCTGGCGCTTCATGAATAATATCGCCAGTGGCCACGTCTCTAACCATGACTGCATCCGTTCTGTATTGGCCAGCAACGTGCTCATTCTCTAACACTCCATCGGTGGCGATGCCATTAAACCCGCCAATCAATTCTGGTGTGAGCTCTACATCCTTAAGTTCATCGGCCATCATGATCAAACGCCAGTTATTGATAATCATCCGTTCGGAGTCATCTTTAGGCTCACGTTCCGTTTCAAGCATTTCCTTGGCCACTTTGCGCGTTGTGGCCGCTCCTTCCAATTGGGCGCTGCTAATGGCTTCTTCCATCTTCACGCTTTTCACTAGGTGTGCCTTTTTATCTTGCGCAGATAGCGGTAAATCTTCTAGTTTGAGCTGTTTGTCGATGTGGAATAGCTTCGCATCGAGACTGGCGGCGCTAAGTTGGAACGGATTGCCGTTTTCATCAACAAGCGAAATGTCGTTAAGGCCACGTCTAATTTTTAGGGCATGCCAAGCGTAACCCTTTTGATCGCCTTTAAACTCTTTTGAACGGTACTGAAAGTCGTTCCAATGCAAGTAATTACCGCTGCTATCAAATCCGTATTTAATTGGATCTAGTTTGCGAATTAGAGAGGCAACTTTACTGAAATCGGCTGGTAATTCTGGTGGGATGCTGACTCCCGCTATCTTTTTGCTCATACCGTGAAACTTTTTTAAAATGTTTAATATATCTAGTATTGCACACAGGCAGTGGGAGTCAATCGCTTATCTACCTAGGAGTTGCAAGGGGTGTAATGCTTTACTGAATACTTTCAATAATACAGTTGTCCCCTTAACTTCCATCCCAATCGATCAATATTTTATGCCAGTGATCAACAACTGTCGGTAGACAGTAAAGTTCAAAACCTTTCGAATAGTTGGCTTTTCAGGAAGTCACTCTCAAATTCACTTCGTAACACTTATAAGTGCCCCAAAACGTGTTGGGGCTGACCTCGGCAACAACGCCTTGTCACCGAAACAAGTGATGAACCAAAGTATGAGCATAGATTTTCTGTTAACTTTTATATGCAAAAAGTAATGCTGGTCAAAAGTTAAGAACTAGCGCCTATTAACCTAATCAAACATTTATATTTACACAAATAAAAACTAACTACTAAGTAAGGTAGATAATGTCACGAAAAAAATTTATGGAATCCTACGGCGCAACTAATCGCAACGCTCGGTATGGCTGGGCCTTTGTGAATCACGAAAAAAAGGAAGTATATTTTGGTGCGTGGGATGTCAATACAAACGGAAACAGAGCGTTGATTTTTTCAATGGCCTGGGAGTTCAATAACGAAGGGCGTAGGGTTAATGCATTTGGCGAAGCTCTTGAGTATATAAAACTAGTAGAGAATGAAGGTTATTCATTAAGAACATTCCCAATAATATGGGATGAAGATAACGACGGTTACGCAGATACAGGCAGCGCCAAGATAAAAGAGTATATTGAAGAAGTCTCTGACATGTCTCTAGATATTGTTGGCGGTGATTACTATGCGGTTGGTAACCATAAAGCAAAGCACTCTAAAATGCCTTTACCCAACGTAGCACAAGACATCGATGGTATATTCGGTACTACTACAAATAAGACTGAGCGCGAAAGCTTAGTACTTTCTCGTGTTGGACAAGGGCAATTTAGACAAAACGTCATCAACGTTTGGGGTAATGGTGAGAGCTGTGCGTTAACCCTTACACCGGTGCGCGAGATATTAATTGCATCTCATATAGTGCCTTGGTCTAAATGCGAAAGTGATGAGCAGAGGATTGATGGGGCAAATGGTATTCTACTCTGTGCTCATATTGATAAACTCTTTGACGCGCACCTGCTAACCTTCACAAAGAAGGGCTCGAAGTACATATCTAAGTTATCACCCAACCTTGATACTTCACTGTTAAAAGGTTTGGGAATTCAAGGTGGTGAGGAGCTTTGTTCTGAAGAGATCAGTGAACAGCATCGTGACCGATTCGAAAAGTATTTAGAAGTGCATAACAACGAGTTCAACTTCAAGATCTCACAGACTCGCTAAACTATCACTATCTCGATCATTTGGAGTTTAAGTATTCTAATTAAAGAGCCCTACGTGATTCGTCGCGGTGATTGCAGTTAGGTGGATTTGCCAGGACGTCATCGCACGATACAGATATATTGATACAGATATATTGATACAGATATATTGATCTAACTAACTCCTGCCCCAAAACTGCTTAGCTCAAGATTCCTGACCACGTTCTTAAGTCAGTTATTGACCTATTTATCCTAATGGCAGATTATGAGTCTAGTTGAGCACTTATAATTATACAGACATGTTCAGCAATTTTTGAGTGGAAGGAAGAATAAGACCTATAGAACAGCATGTTGCTGCTATGACGTCTGTATTTTATGAAGACAATGTCTGTTAAAAAGACACTGTTAAAGGTCAGGAGAATAAATGAAACATCTTAGAACGTTGATAGTCATTTTACTGATAACGGTGATTCTTACTATTGCTCCGTACTTTTTCAAATTTCATGATTTATATCAATATGCAACAACACAAGACTTTGCGAATTTTGGTACGTATATCAGTGGGATTCTAACTCCTATATTTACTCTTGTTTCAATACTGTTTCTAGGTTTGCAGGTGATTGAGTCAAGCAAGCAGTCAAAGCTGGATAGAGTAATATCCGAGCATAAAATATCGTTAGATAATTTAATTAGCTCCCTCGCAAATGAAAAGCATCTCACGGAAGTAGAAGATCAAGCATATCAATCCTATTTGAGAGGTGAAAATGTGTACTTATCATGTTCGGAGTTTTACAGAAACAACTCTCGGATGATTGAGTCATTTGGCGTAGTTTCACAAACGCTATCTCATGTTAAGAAGTTAGATGAAAAACAGTACAATATCTCAAGAGGTTTAGTTATTTCAGCCATTGACAGGGATAAGTTAGGTAAAGTTGAAAGGTTAAAGTTTTATCTCGATAACTACCGCTATAGTAGTAATCCAGAACACTATAGCTGGATTTGTGAAGAGTCTAAGCAATACGTGGAAAAGTGACCTTTAACCAACTGTTCGAGAGGGATTCGCAACGCGTGGCATTTTTACTATGCGTTGGTTTAAGTGATTAAGGTGGTGTGCGGCGGCTTTAGCATTGCGTTGCTCACCCCTTAACAGAGAGTTAGCTCACAATCATCAATTTTTAATTAAGAGGCAATATGAGAAAAGACATTCCCGCGCCCGTAATAGCGGTTTTATCAGACAATTTATCTGCACTCGAAACTCATGCAAGTCTCGATAACCTTTTCTTATATGCTGATGCTCCAGGTGAACCGCCTGAAGGTTCTAAACCCGTTAAAGTTCAAGCGTGGCTAAGACGAATTAACAAAGAATCAGGCGAACCACTAAAAGTCCTTGGTAAGTTGATTGAAACGTATATGGAGTTACCAAAGCAAGAAGAGGAAGAGGTCTTCCTGTGGGGAACTAACGTTACAAATCATAAAAAGGAATTCAAAGAAAAGCTTGAGTCAATTCTTGCGCAGTGCAATCTAACTTACATTAATGGCGGTATTGTATCTGATGGTAGTTCAGCTCCAAGTCGCTCCTTGTCTGACTTAATTAAAGGTAGAGACATTCCCTCAATTGAAGCTGAATTTACAAGAGCGCTAGCAAATGTAAACTCTGAGCCTAGAGAATCCGTGTCAGCAGCTTGCAACATTTTGGAATCCATATTTAAGGTCTATATTGCTGATGAGCAATTAGCACAACCTCAAAAGCAAGATCTACAAAACGTTTGGAAAGTTGTGCGTGGTGATTTAGGTTTCGATCCTAAATTACTTCAAGATGATGACTTAAAAAGAGTGTTATCAGGCATTCTGTCAATTGTTGACGGTATTGGAGCATTTCGCACACATGCCAGTTCAGCGCACGGTGAGGGTCGAATTATGTATAAATTAAAACCTCGTCATGCTCGTTTGGCAATTAACTCTGCGCATACAATAGCGATGTTTGTGCTTGAAACTTGGGACGAAAAACGTAAGTCAGCGAGCTAACAAACTGTTTAAGAGTGATTCGCAACGCGTGGCATTTTGGGTTTGATTCAGCTTATGTGTTTAAGGTGCAATGGTTTAGGTTTGGCGGTAGCGTTGCTCACCTTAATGCGGCTAGGTTTTTGGGGAATAATTTGAATAATCTAATTCGAGATAATATAGCAACTATTGTTGCTGTTTTTATTACAGGTATAAGTCTAGGTGCTTTTTTTATAAAGTTTCACTCAGGTCTCTCAAATGAGCAGAGTGACTGGGGAAGCTTTGGTAGTTATATTGGCGGCGTTCTTGGTCCTTTGTTTGCGTTTTTGGCGTTTCGTGCAGGTCTAGAGAATTTAAAATTTGTTAAAAATCAACAAATTAGCTCTGAGACGCTAATCGCTATTCGAGCTTATGAGAAAGATCTTAAAGGTTTGTATGAGATGGTTGTAACTTGTGATGAGCCATGGCATTGGACGTACGATATGGGAGGAGAGTATGCAGGGTTGAAAGAACTTCCATTAAGCACTCTTTTAAAAAGTGATTCACTAGACTGGGAATATCACTTGTCAGTACTTAAAGAGAGTCCCAAGTTACGACGCCAACCCGATGGTTCTTTGTTTCAAGATAATGAAATATGGTTACAAGCTCTAAATGCGTCCAACGGGCTGTTTCGGTATATCGACTTATATCAGAAACAAGGCGGCGATCAGTCAATAATTGATTATTATACTAGTGCTTATGAGGTTACTTACAATCGGCTTATACATAGTGAGATAGTACAAACCCATACAAACGTTTAAGGTTTCAAGATACTTTTTCTAATCCAAATTTCGCACGTTAAAACCCATACTCTAAATTGCTTCTGTCCAAAACCTTCTCAAAAATGGTTCAGAAATCTTGTGAACACCAAGCGATTTTGTCATATGTTCGTATTTTATAGGGCTAAGAAAGAAAATATGCCGTAGCCCTCAGCCCTTATAAATAAAAGGCTGAGGGCTCACATTGGACTTTTCGCTGAAATGGGCGCAAAACCCCATGATCAAATCTATAAATAGCATGATGATGGATATGCTAGCTGCTATCGCGAGAAAAGATTACCAAGATCGCCGCCGCCGTCAGGCTGAAGGAATTAAGAAAGCCAAAGAGGAAGGGAAATACAGAGGGCGGCAAGCCGATTCAGAACTACACGAAAAAATCTATCAGCTACGAGTAGTCAACAAGCTGAGTATCAGTGATACCGCCAAACTTACCAATGTTTCAGGTCGTACAGTAATACGGGTTGCTAAAAAGTTGGCAAGTGAGCGTTCAGCGGGGTAAGAAGCTTAGCGTATGGAATGGACTTCCTCCCTATCACTCAGCCGTTAGTTCTGAGATGATAAATTCACCATTTCATACGGAGATAACAACATGGCTGTGACTGTATTAGGTATCGACCTAGCAAAAAATGTGTTCGCATTGCATGGTGTTGACCACAAAGGCAATACCATTTTATGCAAACCCAAAGTAAGTCGGGCCAAGCTGTTAGAAACGGTAGCCAATATGCCACCGTGTCTGATTGGAATGGAAGCATGTAGCAGCGCTCATTTTTGGGCCCGATTATTCAAAAATGTCGGCCACGAAGTTCGCCTCATCGCTCCTAAGTTTGTCTCTCCTTATCGACTGTCTGGCAAAGCAGGGAAAAATGATGCTGCTGATGCTCAAGCTATCTGTGAAGCAGTTCAACGTCCTCATATGCGATTTGTTAGCATCAAGTCAGAAGAGCAGCAATCGATTCAATGTTTGCACCGAGCTAGGCAGGGCCTAAATGAAGAAAGGACGGCAGTATGCAACCGCATTCGTGGTTTGCTCGCTGAGTTTGGTGTGATTGCTCCTTTATCACCGGAGCGATTGCGTAACGAGTTCGAGAGCATGAAGGTTCACCTTCCAACCTTAGCCGCAACTTGCATGGATGAATTATTTCTTCATATAGACAACATTGAGCGCAGGCTTTTAAAGTTCGACCGACTGATTAAAGAGACGGCAGAGCAAGATGAACGATGCCGACTATTGATGCAACTAAAGGGGGTTGGACCTATGACAGCCAGTGCTCTAGTATCAGCGATCTCTGACGGAAAAGAGTTTCGTAATGGCCGTCAATTGGCGGCCTGGTTGGGTTTAACGCCTTCTCAATACAGCAGCGGAGGGAAACCAAAATTAGGGCGAATTACTAAAGCTGGTGACAACTATATTCGTAGTCTGCTTGTGCAGGGGGCGCGTTCAATGATGGCTAGCGCCGGACGAAAAGACGATCCGCTCAGTAAGTGGGTCTGTGATGTCAAAGATCGCCGTGGTTACTGGCGAGCCGCTATTGCTTTAGCTGCAAAAAATGCACGACACTGTTGGGCAATACTTCACTATGGTGAATCATTCGAAAATTGTTATTCAACCTAAATAAATCTCTTACCACCAATGATGACAACGCAAATATGATAAGGGTTAAGACCCCGCAAGAGGTGCCTGAGAAAACGTTAGGATGTTAAATATCCGATTAGCGTATGAGGTTCTTGCGAGCGTCTTTCATTTTGGTCCGGAACAGAATATTCCAGTATGACCGCTTATAGTACTGCATCTTAATCTTCATTGTGATTGCGTTCAGAGCACCCATTGACATCGGGAGGAAGTCCTTATAGTACGTTTTCGTTCCATTGGGCTTCAGACCCCTTAACGAAGCAAACGCACTGATTGAAGAGTTGTGGGAACAGTTGCGCCACCTTACCGATAAACAAGCTACTAACT